>CAZHFC010000034.1:0-38034 GCA_964531985.1 uncultured Bacteroidales bacterium | reverse complement strand
ACGCCTGATCTTCCCCGTATTCATATTCACGACTTGCCGGATATTTTATCCGGCTTTTTTTTTCAAAGCAGACGAGTACCGTTCGGATCTGGTATTTTCTTCGTATCTTTGATAAAACCGTCAGTTATGATCTAATTCTTCCATCGTGATAACAAAAAAACTATTTCTCCTGTTTTTATTGCCTGCTCTCTGTTTTTCCTGTAACCGGCAGCCGGGAAATGCGGGCCTGCAATCGCTTGAGAGCCTTATTTTTGCCATTGAAGCAGAGATAACGGCCAATGCCAAATACCTTTATTATGCCGAACAGGCACTGGCCGACAGCCAGCCGCAGATCGCCCTGCTGTTTGAAGCGGCCGCCGTTTCAGAGAAAGCCCATGCCGACAGACAGATCACCATGTTGCTGAGTCACGGGGGCACACTCGGAAAGATCAGGCCTGACTTCCCCGGCGGGGAGATCACTGATAATTTGCAAAATGCCATTGAAACCGAAACCTATGAAGTGCTTGATATGTATCCGCGTTTTATCGGGATCAGCCGCAGCGAAAAACTGCCTGAGGTCACCGAAACTTTTGAATGGGCACTGAAGGCCGAGGAAAAGCACCGGGACTTGTTCAGCATGGCACTTGCCAGTCTTGAAAACCCCGGCATCAGCCTGGCCGAAGCCTATGTGGTATGCCCGCGTTGCGGAAACACAATGGACGCAGCCCATCAGAGCGATCCCTGCGACATCTGCGGCAATGAAGCCTCAAAATATATTTTGATCGGGCAATAAGCTGCTTTCAATATGGACCGGTTTATTGCTTGTCCTTCCTTTTCGTGATCTTTTCAATTTCCCGGGCCAGTTTTGCATACCAGGCATCACCATACTTCCTGACCAGGGCATCTTTTATAAAAACATAAAGCGGCAAAGACCTGGCACGGCCTTCCGCCAGCGCGGGATCACATATTTTCCAATGATGGTAGTTTACTGCCTCCACCGCGCCCACCTTCGAAAGCCTGACCGGATACAGATGGCATGACACAGGTTTTCTGAAGGGGATCTTCCCTTGCTCATAGGCCTTCTCGACGGAACACCAGGCAATTCCTCCGCTATAATTGATAAAGGCACAATCGCCGTGCCTGATCAGGGGCGTTACATAAGCTCCCTCGATGTCGTAATCAAACACCCCGCCCGCTTTTACTGTTTCTATGCCTTCCGGGGTCATAAATTCCATGATCGCATACAGGTAATCTTCGAGCATGGATATCTCCTCTTCCTCCAGGGGTGCTCCGGCATCACCATGCACACAGCAGGCGCCAAGGCATTTTTGCAGCGGACACAGGAAACTGACCAGGTAGAGGTCGTCGGAAACCATGATATCGTCGATCAGAAGCATACGCAAAGATAGTTTAATATTATACTGATCCGCTTGTGCATGGCTTCAGATGACAACGGCAAAGGTTGAAGATGAGAAGTTGCATCAATAATCGCTTCCACTTGAAGAAGCTGATCAGAAAATATCTAATTTTGCAGCATTGAATACGGAAAACATTTACATTATTCACCACTTTAAAAGCATAAAGCAATGGCATTCAATTTAAGGAACCGGAACTTTTTAAAGCTTCTTGATTTCACTCCGCAGGAGATCAGGTTTCTCCTCGATCTTTCGCTGGACCTGAAAAAGGCAAAATATGCAGGCACCGAACAACAGCGGCTAAAAGGGAAAAATATCGCCCTGATCTTTGAAAAAGCCTCGACGCGTACACGTTGCGCATTCGAGGTTGCTGCCTTCGACCAGGGTGCGCAGGTATCCTACCTCGGGCCTTCCGGCACACAGATCGGGAACAAGGAAAGCATGAAAGACACGGCCAGGGTGCTGGGGCGCATGTACGACGGTATCGAATACCGTGGCTTTGGCCAGGATATCGTGGAAGAACTGGGCAAATATGCCGGCGTCCCGGTTTGGAACGGCCTGACCAATGAATATCACCCTACCCAGATACTCGCCGACTTCCTCACCATGATGGAGCACAGCGACAAGCCCTTGCAGCAGGTTTCATTCTGTTACCTTGGCGATGCCCGCAACAATATGGGCAATTCGCTCATGGTAGGTGCTGCCAAGATGGGCATGGATTTCAGGGCGGCTGCCCCGAAAGCATTTCATCCTTCAAAAGGCCTCGTAAAGGAATGCCTGGCCATTGCCGCTGAAACCGGTGCAAAGATCATGATCACCGAAGATGCCGGTGAGGCAGTAAAGGGCGTCGATTTTCTATACACCGACGTTTGGGTATCAATGGGGGAACCCGATTCGGAATTCGAAAAAAGGATAAAGCTGATGATGCCATACCAGGTGAACGGCGAACTCCTCAAAAAAACCGGCAACCCAAAGGTTAAGTTCCTGCATTGCCTGCCAAGCTTCCACAACCGTGAAACCAAAGTTGGCGAAGAGATTTATAAAAAATTCGGGGTTGAAGCCATGGAGGTAAACGATGAAGTATTTGAGTCGGAAGCATCCATTGTATTTGACCAGGCTGAGAACAGGCTTCATACCATCAAGGCCGTGATGGTTGCCACACTGGGCAGCTGATCAGGTATTTCCCATCAGGGCATTTATCCCGGGCCGGGATAAATGCCCTGATGAATCCTTACCCGCTTCTGCATGATGCACGAAAACGAACATTTATGGTTTAACCAGCGTCTGGCCGACGGAGGGCCCGTTTACGCCGAAACCGGAAATATCGGGTTTTTGGCCGAACCCTGGAATGCCCTCACTTCATTGCTCATGCTCATTCCGGTAATATACTGGTATTTAAGAATCAAAAAAGCGCCCGAATCCTATGGCTTTATGAGCTGGGCCATCCCCCTGATGGCTTTGGGAGGCATCGGCAGTGCATTGTTCCATGGCTTCAGGACATCGGTTGTTTTCCTGCTCATTGACATCGCTCCTTCTGCGCTGCTGACCATTTCGCTGGCCGTTTTTTTCTGGTATAAACTATTGAAGAAATGGTATTATGTATTGGTTCTCTTTATACCGATGATCCTGGTGCGTTTCTTGATTTTTTCCATAATTCCCGACCATGCAGCCATCAACATATCCTATGCCATAACGGGTATTACCATCCTGCTGCCCGTGCCATTCCTGCTTTTTCGGATGTCGTATACCGGTGCCTGGTCGGTGGGCCTCACCGCTGTTGCTTTCGGGCTTGCGCTGATGTTTCGAGAAGCGGATGCCAGGGCGGCAGCTTTTATCCCGATCGGGACCCATTTTCTATGGCATGTTTTCAGTGCCATCGGTGGCTTTTTCATTTTGCAATACCTCTACCTTTTCAGAAAATACGAAACCCGGCGGGAAGGGCTCCGGCCGGGTCTAACATAGCAGCATAGCTGCTTTGGCCACTAGTACTCTTTCACCTCGTTTTCGCCCCTGATCACCCGGTAACCATTCATGGCCAGGGCCTCCATTTCATTTTCACCAGGATATATATAGACAGGCGCAAAACGATGCACGCGCTGGCGGATGCGCTCACAAAACCACTTATCATAAGCAACGCCGCCGGTGATCAGAATGCCGTCGATATCGCCTTCGAGCACCGCAGCCATTTCACCGATGGTCTTTGATACCTGGTAAGCCATGGCATCATAGATCAGTGTGGCCTTTTCGTCGCCTTTGGTCACCATCTGTTCCACTTCATAAGCACTGTTGGTGCCCAGATAGGCGGTAAGGCCGCCCTGCCCGATCAGCATTTTCTTTATCTCTTCGAAAGTCTTTTCCCCGCTGAAACAGTACTTAAGCAGTTCTATCACCGGCAGGGTACCGCTTCTTTCCGGCGAAAAGGGGCCTTCTCCACCGATGGCGTGATTAACGTCAACCACCCTGCCCTTCCTGTGCGCTCCCACCGAAACGCCTCCGCCAATATGTGCTACGATAAGGTTGATTTCTTCGTATTTCTTATTCTGCAGTTCGGCATGCCGGCGTGCGGTAGCTTTCTGGTTCAGGGCATGGAATACCGACCTGCGCTGGAATTGAGGATGCCCCGAAATACGGGCGACCTCTTCGAGTTCATCCACCACAACGGGATTGGCAATATAAGCTTGTGCATCGGGCAGTTCCCTGGCAATATGGTCGGCGATCAAACCGCCCAGGTTGCTGGCATGCTCACCCAGCGGGCTGTTCATCAAATCCTGCTTCATCTTATCGTTTACCCGGTAAACGCCCGAAGGGATCGGCCTGACCAACCCACCGCGGCCCATCACGATCCGGATATCATCCATATTGATCCCCTCATCCTTCAAAACACGGGTGATCACATCCTTCCTGAACTCAAACTGGTCCGTGATCTTTTTGTATGGCAGCAGTTCCTCATTACTGTGCTGGATATTCTTTGTGAAGATCTGCTCCTTGTTTTTAAAAACAGCGATCTTTGTCGAAGTTGATCCGGGATTGATGGCAAGGATCAGGATGTTTTCCATAATAATCAGGCTTTTTGTTAAGTCAATTTAGTGAACGGCCGCTGCCAGGCATATGCTGTCGAGCTTTGAGTCTTCCGAATCGGAGCGGGAGGTGAGCACGACAGGGGCAGAAGCCCCCAGCACATTGGCTGCCACCTTGGCATTGGCAAAGAAGATAAATGCCTTGTACAATACATTGCCTGCTTCAATATCCGGAAGCAGCAGAAGGTCGGCCACACCGGCAACATTGCTTTTGATGCCTTTATGCTCGGCCGATTCGGCTGAGATCGCATTGTCGAAAGCCAGGGGCCCGTCTATTATACAATTAGGGATCTGCCCGCGATCCGCCATTTTCGAAAGCAGGGCGGCATCGAGGGTTGCCGGCATCATTTCGTTAACTAGTTCTACTGCACCCACCACGGCAATTTTGGGCTCTTCGATTCCCAGCTTGTGCAGAAAATCGATGGAATTGCGAAGAATATTTACCTTGGCGTTGAGGTCGGGAGCGATATTCATGGCCACATCAGTGAGGGCAATCAGTTTATGGTGATAGGCCGGCACCTCGAACAGGGCAATGTGCGAAAGTATTTCGCTTTTGCGTAAACCCCATTCCTTGTTGAGTATGCCCCTCAGCAGGACCGCCGTACCCACATTCCCTTTCATCAGGATGTCGGCATCGCCGAAATGCACCAGTTTCACAGCTTTGGCAACGGATTCGCCAAGATTGGGTTCATCAATGATCTCCATTCTCGAAATATCGAGTTCAAGCTTATCGCCAATTCTTTGTATTTTTTCCTTATCGCCAACAAGGATGGCATCAACTATTTTCATTTTGGCGGCATTGACAACAGCCTCCAGCGAATGTTCATCGTGTGCGGCAGCGACCACCAGTTTTTTCTTGGGTGCCTTTTTCACGATCTCCCGTAACTCAGAAAGATTTTTCAGCATATTTATTGTCTTTTAGTAATCATGATTAAGTGGTTGATTTATAACAATTAAAACTTGTTAATTGTTTCACAGCACAAAAGTATGAAAGTTAGGATTAAGTACAAAACCTTCAGTACAAAGAAATTGTTAAATCGGGATTATTGGCTGCCCCGTCTGCGGCGGGATCTTCGCTTCGCTTCGGCTGCTTGCTGACTACTGTCTTCCGGTATAAGGTATAGGGTATTCGCCATCCGCCTCATTCCGCATAAAAATCGATCATCCGCCGGATGGCTCTTTTGCATACGGGGCAGAAGGCATCATAAATCACGGATTTCATGGTGCAGTCGATGTAGGGGCGATACACGCCTTCGGCCACATAGCCACCGCCTTCGTAAACGCCTATGGTTTGCTCATTTTCAGGGATTGCAGGCGTGGGAACGGGCGTGGAATGGCTCAGCATGTTCTGCCATTTGCCACCGAAATCCACCAGGGTGGTAATATTGGGTTCCCAGGGTTCAACATCAAGAGGATAAAAATCCTGTACCGCCACCTCGCTGGAATAATACTCATCGCCCAGGCCCGCAAAGGCATGCCCGAATTCATGCTGAAACAGAAAATCACCGGCTTTATTATCGCTGGTGCCGATACTGTAAAAGTTATAGATCCCGCCGCCGCCGTACTTTTCATGGTTCACCAGGATGAAGATCTGGTCGTAAGGGGCATTGGCAGCCAGGTTCCTGACACTCTTATGGTCTTCCGTTGTGAGATAGCGTTCTGATCCGAAAGTGTAGAAACTGCTGCCGGCAATGGTATTTTTCAGGATTTCCTCCCCCGGAATATCGGTACCGCTCTCTTCCGAAACAGAATGTACCGCCCAGATATTGATCCTGTCGCTGCTGCCTTTATAAGGCTCGGCGCCCAGGATGTAGCCCCTGAAGCGCTCGCAGTCGGAAAGGAACTTATCCATTTCCTGTTCCGTGTATCCTTCGGCAATGATCACAATGTCGAGTTTTCCGGACGGTTTCCCGGAATAATGGACTTTTGATTTCCTGAACCTGTACTGCCGGTTCTTGTTGATTTTTGATGTTTTGGGATCAAACGGAAAGATGAACTTCTTATCCCATTCCAGATCCCTGTTCCTGCTGTAAAAAACAATATTTACCGCATTCCTGGGATAAGGCAGTACAAGGGTTTCATCAAAAGATCTATGTTTTTCTTTTGCCTCGCCGGTCGACTGCCATTCCCTGAAAAGTGAAGAATAGCCCTTTGAAAAAAGCAATTCATTGGTAAGGGCATCATAAACTTCATATTTATAATGGCCGTAATCAAAAATATCAAGGAGGTTTTCTTTCGGACCGCTCCAGTATTTCTCCTGATAGATGGTGTCAACCCGGTATGTTTCTTCCGACGCATTTCCCGAATGTGTGTAATCGACACGAAGTGATTTGTTTCTGAAATGCCTGTTATACTGGGCATTTGCAGCCAGCGTTAAGACAAGCAGGACAAGTGGCAATAGTTTTTTCATTATGTAGGTACTTTAATTAACCGGATAATGGAGCCTCCGTGCAGCAAATATTATTATTTGCCAATGTCAGGAAACTCCAGACGCAATTTTAACGGCCTTAAAATTACAAAGATATTCGTTAGTGGTTCCGTTTCGCGGGGCTCTCATTACAACAACCCGTTCATTCCCTGCCGGAAGTGCAGTCTGGCCGGGGAAACAGCCAGACAGGCAGGCATCTTCGTGAATCAGGAAATTCTGAACGGAGAAGTTCCCGGCAGGAATCTGAAAAAAAATTAAAGAAAAAAGTCAGGAAATAAAATTTTTATATATTTGATGCATTATCAAGGCATTGATCAATTGGCCGGGCATCCGAACATACTCACCTTTAAGCGGTACCTGAACATCAAGGACCGGGACAGCTTCCATACTGCATAATTCCGGCTTATATTCTTATTGTTGAACATTTGAAATTATTGCATTATGAAGCTGCCATATGCCGAATCATACAAGATCAAGATGGTTGAAACCATCCGAAAGAGCTCCCGCAAGGACCGTGAGGCCTGGATACGGGATGCGCGTTACAACCTTTTCAACCTCAAAAGCAATCAGGTTTTCATCGACCTGCTGACCGATTCCGGAACCGGTGCCATGAGCGACCGGCAATGGTCGGAGATGATGCTCGGTGATGAGAGTTATGCCGGAGCCTCATCCTTTTATAAACTTAAGGAAGCCATTGCCGACATCCTGGGATATGAATACTTCCTTCCCACCCACCAGGGCAGGGCTGCCGAAAACGTTCTGTTTTCGGTCATGGTACGCGAAGGCGATATCATTCCGGGCAATGCCCATTTCGACACCACCAAGGGACATATCGAATTTCGCAAGGCCAGGGCCGTTGACTGTACCATCAAGGAGGCTTTCGATATAACCAATAATCATCCATTCAAGGGAAATGTTGACTTAAACAAGCTTGAGCGGGTGATCAGGGAAAACCCGCGCGAGAAGATCCCCTTCATTATTCTGACACTGACATGCAATTCGGCCGGAGGCCAGCCTGTGTCGCTGGAGAATATTGCCGCCGTTGCAGCCATGGCTTCGGAATATGGCATCCCGTTAATTTTTGATTCGGCCAGGTTTGCCGAAAACGCCTATTTCATCAAAACGCGCGAAGAAGCCTGTAAGGATAAAAGCATCAGGGAGATCGTGAGGGAAATGTTTTCATTTGCCGACATGATGACCATGAGCAGCAAGAAAGATGCGATTGTGAACATGGGAGGCTTTATCGGTTTCCGCAGCGAAGAGTTATACAGAAAGGCCTCGGTCTTTAACATCCTTTTTGAAGGATACGTTACCTACGGCGGTATGTCGGGGCGCGACATGAATGCCCTTGCACAAGGCCTGTATGAGGGTACGGAATTTGAATACCTCGAAAGCCGCATCGGACAGGTAGCCTATCTCGGCCAGCTTCTGACCGATTACGGTATTCCTGTTCAGACCCCCTACGGGGGCCATGCCATCTTTGTCGATGCCCGGCAGTTTCTTCCCAAAGTACCCCGTGAGCAATACGTTGCACAAATGCTGGCCATAGAACTCTACCTTGAGGGTGGGGTAAGGGGTGTGGAAATCGGCACCCTGCTGGCCGACCGCGATCCGGTTACCCGCGAAAACCGTTACCCTGAACTTGAGATGCTCAGGCTGGCCATTCCGCGCCGTACTTACACAAACAACCACATGGACCATGTTGCGGCCGCGCTCAATAATGTTTATGAAAGGCGCGAACAGATATCCACTGGCTTAAGGATCATTCGTGAAGCTCCCATCATGCGCCATTTTACGGTTGAACTGGAAAGGATCTGATCCTGCTAACCCATTCGCCAGCCACATTGACCGGAAAGCCTCAAACGATCGGCAACCGGTATAGAAGAACAAAGAAACCGCTGCATAAGCTGCCGTATAAATCCTCACAGCAGCTCCGGGTTTGGTCTGTAACATGACAAAATTCCTTTATATTTGACAACGATAATAATACAGGCTAAAATCGCTGGCCGCCGGCTTTTTGCCGTTAATGGAAACGCCACTGCCAGCCCAGCAAACCCCAATCCAGACCTGAAAAATGGAAAAAGAAAAGAAAAACAAGCGTTACGAGCGCCTCTACGAGCAATTATCAGGACTGCTTACAGGCAGGGAAAATGCTGTGGCACGCATGGCCACCATTGCCGCCCTTCTTCACCATAAGATGGATTATTTTTTCTGGACCGGCTTTTATCTCCTTGACAATGGCCAGCTTATTGTCGGGCCCTACCAGGGTCCGCTGGCATGCATCCTGCTCAAAAAAAACGAGGGTGTTTGCTGGGCAGCCATTAACAAGGCCGAACCCATCATTGTACCTGATGTACATAAGTTTCCAGGGCATATTGCCTGCGACCCGAGATCCAGATCAGAGATCGTTATCCCGCTCAAAAAAGCCGGTGGTGATATATACGGCGTACTGGACATTGACAGCAGAGAAGCTGATTCGTTCGATGAAACAGACCTCCATTGGCTCCGCCTGATAAGCACGCTCATTTAAACAAGCGATGACAGAATACCTTTATATTATATTGCTGGCTTTGCCCCTGGGATTAACAGCCTTCAACAATGCTTTTTTCGGGGGTGTTTATAAATGTCTTTGTTTCACCGAAACCCTGGTCATGGCCGTTTCATTCATGATCTTCAACAGTGGCATGTTCTGGCTGGGCGGATGGACGGGGCAATCCTTTGCCGGTTCGCTGGGCTGGTTATCCCTGCCATTTGCAGAAGCCATCCTGCTGCTCACAGGCATAAAGCTGATCTATGCTGCTATACGTGTAAGGCCGGGAAAGAAAAACTACGACCTATCAAGTTACCCGGAACTGATAGCCGTTTCATTCGCCACTGCCCTGAATGCCTTCATGGCAGGCCTGGGGTTTGGCATGCTCAGGGTAACGGTGATCGAAATAATTGTTGCTGTGGCGGTCGCGACACTCCTGCTGGCCATAGCCGGTTCAAGGATTGGGATCAGGAACGGCAGGTATATTTACATTAATTTTGCCGGTACCATTGCCGGCATCATGCTGATCGCCCTCGGCGTATTGCTGGCCGTGGATCTTCACGGATTACTTTAAATTTTGATGATGATAAAATGAAAAGACTGATCTATTTCCTGACCCTGGCCTTCCTGCTTTCCCCATTGCTCAGGGCACAGATCCCGCCAGGCTATTATAACGGGACCCAGGGGCTTTATGGTGAAGCCTTGAAAGCCGCTTTACACGACATCATCGACGGGCATGTTGAATATTCATACAGCGACCTTCGGGATTTTATCCTCCCCGAGACAGATGAGGACCCTTCAAACCCTGATAATGTCATCCTTTTATATACAGGCCGTTCGCAAGCAAAAAGCACTTTCGGCGGGGGACCCGACGACTGGAACCGCGAACATGTCTGGGCTACGTCCCACGGCGGCTTTGACACCGATCCGCCCTGCGGAACCGATGCGCACATGATCAGGCCGGCCGATGCTTCGGTCAATTCCGACCGGGGAAACAAGGATTTCGACCAAGGAGGTCAGCAGCATAACGAAGCCACAGCTTGCTATTTCACGGAATTTACGTGGGAACCCCGTGACGATGTAAAAGGGGATGTAGCCAGAATGATACTGTATATGGACGTTCGCTATGAGGGTGACAATGGCGAGCCCGACCTGCGTGTGGTGGATGCCGTCAATACGGCCCCGGCCCCCGAGCATGGCCGGCTCAGCACCCTCCTCGACTGGCATGAGCTGGATCCCCCGGATGCCTTCGAGATCAACCGTAACAACGTAATATTCTCCTACCAGGGTAACCGCAACCCCTTTATCGACCATCCTCACTTTGTATACGACATCTGGGGCGAATCGGCGGGCATTGACAGGCAGAATCCAAAACCCGAAGCCCTGCTCTATCCCAACCCTGCAGGAAACACCCTGCATATCAGGCTCAACGGCACATTTACACCCACCCGGCTCATCATCTGTAATTCGGCGGGAACAGCTGTAATTTCCAAAACCTGCGGACAGGAATATGAAAAAGTGGATTGCAGCATGCTGCCCGCCGGCCTGTATGTTCTCAGGCTTCAGGATGAACAAAGCGGGAAAAGCTATGTTTCTTCATTCATGAAAAAAGACTAACCATGGCAAAGATCAGGATCACCAAAATGTTCGATTTCGAAATGGCCCATGTACTCAAGGATTACGATGGCCCCTGCCGGAATATCCATGGTCATTCCTATAAACTGTATGTGACCGTTTCCGGCACCCCCGAGACAAATAAAAACTCGCCCAAAAACGGCATGGTGATGGACTATAAGGACCTGAAAGCCATCATTAAAAAACACATCGTTGAACGGTTCGACCATGCACTGGTCATCAACAGCGACACCGACAGCAAACTCACGGCCAGCATGCGAAAACACATGGAAAAACTGATCCTGGTCGATTACCAGCCAACGAACGAAAACCTGGTTGCCGACTTTGCCGATATCATCCGGCCACTGTTGCCGGCCCATATTACATTGCACAATATACGGCTCTGGGAAACCGGAACCTCATACTCCGAATGGTTTGCCTCGGATAATGCCTGACCGGCTGAGGGGCCTCTGTATACACCGGGCAACACAGCCACGCATTCAAACAACGGATCGAAACGAAACCCGGCCGAACATTGATTCAGGCCGGCTTTTTTAATGTCCGGGATCAAGAAACCGTCAAGGTTCCGACCGGCCTGTCAGCAAAAAACTCAGGGCTCATTTACGAATGACCGCCGATTATTCCTATCTTTGGGAGGAACGCCTGTAACAAAACCCGGATTTAATATAATGAAAGGCCTTAAAAAACTTGTTCTGCATCTTGCGCCAGCCCTGTTTTTGACGCTTTCGCTTCAGGCCCCGGCAGGCAACCCGAACCCTGTTTCTTCAGGTCATGCGGCTTGTTTTGTATACCACCGCTTCGACGATAACCGCTATCCTTCCACCAACATACCGGCAAGCGTATTCAGAGAACAGCTTACCTACCTGGCACAGAATAATTTTACTGTTTGGAACCTGGAGGAACTGGTTGAATATATGAGAGCGGGTGAATCCATTCCCGCCCGCTCAGTCGTTATTACGATCGACGACGCCTATCTTTCCTTTTATGAGAAGGGCCTTCCCATACTTGAAGAGTTCGGTTACACGGCCACACTTTTCGTTAACACCAGCAATACCGGCGATGCCGATTATATGAATTGGGGCCAGGTCATGGATGCGCAGAAAAGGGGCATTACCATCGGGAATCATTCCCATGCGCACGGGCATTTTTTGAATATCAGGGAAAATGAGGAACGAAAAAAAACATTTACGGACGATCTCCTGCAGGCGCACAGCCTTTTCGTGGAGCACCTGGGGAAGATCCCTAAACTTTATTCATACCCTTACGGGGAATTCGATCAACTGATGGCGGGGATACTCGGGGAGGAAGGCTACCGGGCTGCAGCCGCCCAGAATTCCGGCATATTATACGACCGGGAGCGGCTTTTTGAAATACCCCGTTTCCCGATGGGCGGCCCCTTTGCCACCGTAGTGGGTTTTATTGAAAAAGCACAGATGCATCCCCTGCCGGTGACCGGCAAGGACCCTCAGAACATGGTGATGATGCATAATCCCCCGGCCCTTGAAGTCATTATCTCCAAATCCCGTATTGATGCCGACAGGATACAGTGTTTTGTCGACGGTACCCGCAACTGCATTACGGAAGTAAGGGAAGGCCCGGAAAACATCAGGATAAAAATCACTGCACGCAGCCCCTTAAATGGCCGGCGTTCACTTTATACCATTACCGCCCCCCTGCTCAACGGCAAAGGCTGGTGCTGGTTCAGTCATGTTTGGGTCAACACGGCCATTCGGGAAGAGTAGGAATACTTAATGATACAACAGCAAACCCCGGCACGGATGAAGCGGCAAAATCAATCATTTACATGATCGACGGGAAGATTATCCACGTCATGCCTTTCAATGATCTTCATGACCGGGTAAAGGTTTTTCATCTCATCCCAGTAAGGGGTTTTTGAGTAGAACCAGTTGAGCATGCCCCATTGTGAGCGGCTGAATTCAGGATCTTCTGCCTTCTTCCGCTCAAATTCAATCCTGAGGAGGGAGTCAGATTCGAGCATTTCCCTGGCCATGACTTCCATCACATAGGTTTCGGCATATTCCTTCTGTTCGAAAATAGCATCGAAAAAACCCCAGTAAACATAGGAATCGGGAGCATGGGGTTCAAGGATATTGGCTATGACGCGGGCCGTACGCTGGTTCATGTCAATAACCGCCGAGCCCTTGCGAAACCTGACCGTATCGCGCGAAGCCTCATAACTGATTTGATTCATGACATGTCTTCCTTCCGTGGGGGCAGACTGCCAGCGGGCATCACTGAAACGGTATTGTTCAACCCAGATATCGGCATCCTCCATCAGATACCTGATCTGCACCCCGTGGATGGCAAGACGGTAGGCCACTTCATACCACTGCGGGGGGATGATATAAGCTTCGGGCAGATCTGTATAGACCGATGGAAACGATTTGTTAAACCATGGTAATGTATAATCAACGGGTTTATCGGGGTAATACCTGAACCACTTCCCGCTGGTCAGTTCACTGTCGATGATGTCATATTCAACCCCCCTGAAAGTAACCATAAGGCTGTCGGCATCGCTTCTTTTCCAGTCAATGGGAAAAGGACGGTCGCGAAAGGAGGCATCGGCGCAACTTTCATCCGCTACGCGGATCAAAAGCTTTAATTTTTCTGCATTTTTATTCAGGAAAATAGCCGAAAACAGCAGGAGATCATAGGTCGCTTCTGTCCTTTCCCTATGGGGTTTCAGCATATGCGTTTCAATGAGCAGGCCCGGTCTGTTTTGCAGGGCGGTATAGCCTTGCGACAACCTGGGCGGTGCCGGTCCCGAACGCAAACCGCTGCGCGGATCGTGCCAGCGCCGGAAGCTGACATAGGGGAACATCAGGTGCCCTGCAATATCCATCTTTCCCTGTACATAGGGAATAAACTCATTTTCCTGCCAATGCGTCAGCATTGGGTCCATGGTGCCGAAAACTTCCATGGCATATGTAAGTATATACTGATAATCGGCTCCGTTGGTGGTATGGCAGTCGATAAAAAAATCGGGAAGCCAGTAGTTGAACATCTTCAGCCATGCATGCATCTCCGGCGTATCGGCCTTGAGGAAATCGCGGTTGAGGTTAAGGTTTTGCCCGTTGGTCCGCCAGCCCATTTCTTCGGGTCCGTTCTGGTTGATGCGGTTGTATGGTCCAAAACGGTTCAAGCCGTCGACATTGAATACGGGAATAAAAATGATGGTAAGATGATCAAGCAGGGATCTGTATTCCCCGCTGATGGCAATATCGCGCATCAACATGAGTATGGCATCCGTACCTTCGGCTTCGCCGGGATGTATTCCTCCCTGTATCAGCATCACCACATCGCCGGAAGCACGCACATCGGCTGGACGCGACAAAGCTGTCCTGTTAAGGATCAGCATTGGTATTTCATAGCCGGCCGCGCTGATGCCCAATGATTCATAATGAACCAGCGACGAAGCTTCCGCTAGTTTTTTACTGTATGCCATTACCTCCGCATAGGTGGCAGTCTTTGCACCACCGGAAGCCTCAAAGGGTGTTAACCAGCCATCTTCCCCGGCGATTGACAAAAGCTGTACAGGCAAAACCGCCAATATAACAAACAGGTATTTCATAACAGGATATTTTAAGAACTGAAGGGCATATGGTGAAGAAACAGAAGCTGCCTATTCAACCTCCCAGTCATAATCCACATATCTGGGAAAGATCTTGTCTCCGCGGATATACACCATCAGGAAACCTTCCTCCACATCGTGGCTGGCACCCTGCCACCATTTGCCGGATACTGCCCCGGCGGTGATAAAGTTAATGCCGTTCACTTCAATGTTTTCATAAAAATGCAGGTGTCCCTGAAGAACCAGTTTCAGATTATGACCGGCGAACAGATCCAGCACCTCGCGCGCGTTTTCCACAACCAGACCATGATAATCCGGCGCATAATTCCCATAAAGATACTGGGTGAAGACCGTGATAAAAGGAATATGTGTAGAGATGACAATGGGCGTTATGCTGTCGACCCCGGCCAGGTCATTGCGGATCCAGTCAAGCTGTTCGGCGTCGATCATGCCGATATAACGGTTTTCATCCGTTATCTGCACCGAATTCAGCACCATAAAATGCCAGCCCTTATGGTCGAATGAATAATACAGATCGCCCAGCCTGTTCTGATACATGGCCGCCCCGTATTCCTCATGATCGGGGCTTACCCCGCTTTTTTCATACACGCCGAAAAACTCGTGATTCCCGGGGGTGTTGTAAACCGGCATGTTAAAAGCTTCCGATTCTTCAATATACATTGTATAGAGGCTGTCGGCACGCTCATAGGATACCCCCAGGGCATCCATGATCATATCGCCGCCGGCAATAACAAAATCGGGCTTGCCGGCATTCACCTTTTCAATGGCGGCCCTGAAACCATCCACTGCATTGCGTTCGGGCTGCAGGTGTATGTCGGGGAGAAAAGCAAAGGAAAACCCTTCAAATCCGGATATTTCAGAATCTTTCGGGATACATGAAAATAATACTGAAATAGCGGTGAAAGCGCATATAATCAGGAGTGTTCTTTTCATCATATTATGGTTTTAGGTTAACCGAAATCGTATTTTCCCTGCAGGGAATTATTATATTTTTAAAAATCCTTTAAGGCAACCATGATAAGGCTCTGACCATCTCTTCCACAAAAATAGCGAAATCCTATTATCCGGCAGGGGCCGACATTATATATTTGTTATTTTTACAACCCTTTTAACCTGACTTACGATGAACAAGCGACTCATTATTTTCTTTGCATTGCTGATTGGCGGCCTTTTTATGCATGCCGGGCCGATCGGTGAATTGATCAAAAAGGCAGGCGATGCTTCCGATTATCCGGGCGCTGGCAAGCTGATCATCTTTGACAGCACCTATTCCGATGTCATGGAAACCGGCCTGACCTATGTTTACACGCACCGCCTCTATAAAGTTCTGACTCAGAAAGGCGCCCTCGACCTGAGCACCATCATTTACGGCTACGACTCCCTGTCGGCCTATGTCGAGATCAGGCAGGTCATTGTTCACAAAAAGAACGGTGATCGTATTGAGCTGGATACAAGCCTTGTGCTGGACTATCCGGCACCCGCCAGGGCCATTTACTGGGGCGCACGTGAAAAGATGATAGAAGTTGGCAGGCTTGAGCCCGGCGATGCGCTGGAAGTATTCCTGTTCAGAAAAGGGTTTACCTATGCCCTGCTGTACGATGATGATGATGAACGTTACATCCCGCCCATGCGCGGGCATTTTTACGACATCGTTGAATTCTGGAGCAGCGATCCCATGCTCGAAAAGGTATACCAGACAGCAGTGCCTGAAGATAAACTTGTACAATACGAGGTTTACAACGGTGAGCTGCGCCCCTCGGTCTGGCTGAAAAACGACAAGATGCTCTATACTTTCACCAAAACCGACATCAAGCCGTTGATATACGAGCAGGGAATGGTGGCATATTCCGATGTAGCCACCAAATTGCTGATCAGCAGCAGCCCCGACTGGTATGCCAAATCATTGTGGTTTTACCATGTGAACGAAGACTACGGTAGTTTTGAGGTTACCCCGGAGATCAGGAAAAAGACTGACGAGATACTGGCCGGCAAAGCCAAAACCGAGATGGATTCCATTTCCCTGCTAACGCATTGGGTAGCCGACGCGATAAGGTATTCAGGCATTTCCATGGGTGAAGGTGAAGGATTTACCCTGCACAAGGGAGAGATGACCTTCCTTGACCGTTGCGGGGTTTGCAAGGACAAGGCCGGAATGCTCGTTACCATGCTGCGGGCTGCAGGTTTTGAATCATACGCGGCCATGACCATGGCCGGTTCAAGGATCGACTATATCCCCGCCGACCAGTTCAACCACAGCGTTACAGTGGTAAAACTGAGAAACGGTGAGTACGAGCTTCTCGACCCGACCTGGGTACCGTTTCTCAGGGAATTGTGGTCGAGCGCCGAACAACAGCAACATTACCTGCTGGGGGTTCCGGAAGGCGCCGACCTGGCCATTACCCCCATCAGCGAGCCCGGGAACCACTATTTCCGGATGAATGCAAGCTCGGTGATCCACCAGGACGGCCGCCTCGAAAGCAAACTTGTGATTGAAGCGGAAGGACAATCCGACGCCGCCATCCGTGGCATGTTCACCCGCTCGTTCAAAAACAGCTGGGATCACAACCTCGAAAGGGAACTGAAAAGGATATACCCCCAGATGACGATAAAGGACATGCGTTACGGGGATCCTTACGACTATCTTTCAGAACCGATCAGGATTGAGATCGATCTTGAGATCCCCGGCTTTGCCATCGTTGGCAGTGAAGAGATCATCTTTATCCCCACTGTCGTTTCCGGAATATTCATACGTGCCATGTCGCATATGTACTTTAACATCTCCGGGGAGGAACGAACTTATCCATTTCGCGACCGTTGCTCAAGGCTGGTAGAGCTCAGTGAAAACATTAAACTGCCGGGAAAGGTTACAGCCGTCCACCTGCCTTCGGCCGATGAATTTGATGAAAACCCTGCAAGCTTCCGCGGCGGATACCAGATTGCCAAATCGGCCAGGTCAGTGATGCTGAGCGCCAGGATAAGCCTGAACAAGCGGGTATATGAAAAAGACGACTGGGATGCGTTCCGCAGGGCCGTGGCTGCCCAGAAAACATTTTCGGAAGAACCCGTAATCCTGAAATTCAATTAACTTTAAAAACAATACTAATGAATACATTGATCCGATACCTGCCTTTTGTGCTGTTCTTATTCTTCTGCCGGGTTTCTTCAGCTTCAGGCCCGGATGATGCGGTATATAACAAATTGGTGAAAGAATACACGCTTTATCCCGATGGAAGCATGGAATACAGGGAGCACAAGGAATTGACGCTGCTGACATATATGAGCTTCCACCGCCTCTTTGGCGAGACCTTTATCGTTTATGATCCCGCCTGCCAGGAGTTGGCCATACACGAAGCCTATACCATCATGGCCGATGGCATGCGGGTGGAAGTGCCTGACAACGGCTTCAACGAAGTGCTGCCCCGCGAAGCGGCCAATGCCCCGGCATACAACCGCCTAAGGGAAATGGTTGTAACACATACCGGTCTTGAGGTTGGTGCAACCATCTACCTCGATTACAGCATCAAAACCGTTGCCGGTCATTTCCCGGCTTTCATGGGAGAAATCCTTATTGGCGAAACCGTTCCGCTCAGGGAAAAACAGGTCATCATCCGCATCCCGGAAGGAGAAAGCCTTCACTACAAAATGTTAAACATGCGTACCGCCCCCGAAACAGGCATGGAAGACGGGATGCAGGTTTACACTTTTACTTTCAGGGAACAACCCGCCACCCCGCAACTGTGGGGCACCGACCCGACGCAATTGCCACGTTTGTTTTTCAGCACCGCCAAAGATATGGAAAGGGCCTATTTCCCATTTGTGGCACAAGATGCATTCAGGTTCCGGACCACACCGGAAATGGAAGCTGCCGTAGAGCTGGTTAAAGAAACGAACAAGAGCGACCTGGAAGTGGCCCTGGCCATCCGGAAAATGGTTGCTGACGAGATCGGCACATGGGACCTCCCCCTGGAATACACCGGATTTAGTTGCCGCACACCGGCGGAGGTCTGGCAATCAAACGGCGGAACGCTTGCTGAAAAGAACATCCTTCTCGCAAGCCTGCTGAGGCAGGCAGGACTGCAGGCAGAAGCCGTGGCCGTCATCCCCGGTAAGTATTTCGACAGAAGCACCGGCAGCCTTTATGTCATTAAAGGCTTTGCCGTAAGGGTAAACCCGGGCACAGGCGAACACATCTACCTCAGCGCCACCCGAAAAGAATCGCAAGACCTTGCTTTTACCCTTGCCGGCAACAAACTCCTCGTCCTCGACGGCGCCATTGAAAGCCTGAAAACCTTCGACATTCCTGAAACGGAAAACCAGGCTCTCTTTACCGGCGAACTGAGACTTGATGAAGACCGGCTGGCCGGAACACTTAACATCTTTCTGGGGCAGGGTTTTAATCCCTATTTTTCCTTGTCGGCCGACAGTGCCTATGCCAAAAAATATGCAGATGGTGCCAGCAGTGCGGTGATCAGGGAACTAAACAGGGCACACTCCCGTTTCGATGTTGATTTTGTTTCGCCCGATGCTGACGGGTTATACGCTGATTATCTGTTCATCAAATTACCCTTTTTCAAAAATGGTACCGATTCATGGGGATACCCATATGTTGAAAGCGGACGCAGTCTGCCCATCCGCCTTCCTTACCCAGTAAACGAGAAATATGTGTACGCCCTCTCACTGCCCGATGGCCATGAACTGTTAAGCCCAACCGGAGAGACCGCAATCGAAAATGAGATTGGAAAAGTCGTAGTGAAAACCGAAATTAAAGGCAATTCGCTGATCTATACCCGCGAGCTCAGGCTCAATACTTCATATGTGGATTACAAGGGCCTGGACAGTTTTGAAGAACTCTGGAAAGTCTGGATGAACCCATCCCACAGGGAACTGGTTCTGAAAATGCAATAGGTCAGATCCCCGAAGTATTCAGGTTTCCGAGGCTCACGGTGATCCTTCTCTTACTCTCAACCTTGTCGTCGGCAAAAGCGTAAAGGGTTACCTGCAGGTGGAGGTTGAAAATGTTCATCAGGATTTCCTTTGACTGTATCTGCCCGACACGCAGGATATCGGAATTTATAATGCCGCTGTAGCGCGAAAGCCGTGTGTTGATGATGTCATTTTCGCCCGACCTGATGAACTTCCTGTCGTATTTCGTGAACTCGTAAATATTGGCTATATCGTATATTGTATAGGTTTGCAGGTTTTCGATCCCGTCAATATTGGTCAGAAACCATTCGTAGGTACGTTGGTCGAGCAGGCAGCGGTTGAGGCTGTCTTTTTCCAGTATGCGTGCATTGTTGATAATGGCGCTGCCATAATAGTTGTTCTCAAAATGGAAGATGGTGTCGTAGGTGATGGCATAGCGCAGTGAAATGCTGCCGATGATGTTCCTGAGCTTGGGGAAATGGTGGTAAGCATTGAAAGCCCTGACCATCATTTCAAAATTGATGGCAAAAAAGAGCGCATGCAATGGTGTGTCGAAGATCAGAAAACCCCCGTCGCCGGTGCTGATGAATGATTTTTCGATCTTCTCCTTTGTATAATGTTGAAAAACAAACTGATTATTTTCAAGGCATAACCGAATGGCCTTATCGAACAATATCTTGAACAGGGCGGGTATCAGGGTTTGTTCGAGGTGCTTATAGAGCCCGTAACGGTATATATCGATGCCCAGTACCGAAACCCGCCGGAATTCCTTGAGGTTCACATAACGTTCAAGATCGTGATAGAGGTCGTCGCTTTGCGGCACCTTGGTCACCTTTTCATAAATCGACTCCTTATCGACCTTGCGGAGCAGTTCCAGGATCTGATCATACTGCATTTTCTTTATTCCCTTGTTCATGGCTTCCGGTTTTTTGTTTAAGTAAATCGCAAAAGCAATACAATATTAAGAAAGAATTCTGAAGAATCGCATCCGTTCGGTATGGGATCGTTATCTTTGCGAACATATGAAACGCCTGTTTGCCGCCATAAAGGTGCATCCGTCCGAAACCTTTCTTGCGAAGTATTATGCATTGATGCGGCCACTGCGCGGGGAAGCCATCAAATGGGTCGATCCGCAAAACATACACATTACGCTCAGATTTTTCGGAGAAACGCCCGATCAGGATATCGGCGGCATTGCAGCGGCATTGAAAAGGCCGGCGGCCGGAATCCCGCCATTCAATCTTGATATTTGCGATACCGGCATCTTCGGAAGTTCATACAAGCCGCGTGTGATCTGGTTTGGCATCGGGCAAAACGAAGTGCTCACGACACTGGCGGAAAACATTAAACAAGAGTTGGCCGTGATCGGACTCCTTCCCGACAGGCAGAATTTTGTTCCCCACCTGACCATTGCGCGCATCAAATACCTGACTGACAAGAAGGGGTTTCAGAGGCTCATCGACCTGCATCAATCAGGTCCCATACATAAAGAAGAGGTGAAGGAATTTCACCTCTTCGAAAGCATCCTCAGGCCGCAGGGGCCCCTGTACAAAATCATCGAATCATTCGAACTCGGATAAACCCGGCTCGGGACGGAAACACAACAGCTTCCTATTGTTTCCCCGAATGGCGTTTTTCGAGAAAATAACTGATCACCAAAGCCAGTCCGCCAAAAAGGAACACCATCGAGAAATAGGAAACTTCCTTTTCCAGACAAGTGGTGGCCTTCAGGATATTGCCAAGCAGGATGCCCGCAGCCACTCCAATCAAAAGCAATCCGTAACGGATACTCAGGAAGTTGAGCGGCCTTGCCGGATTAGTCCCCGAAGGGTCCATCCCTTTTTCGATCATGGTAATCCTTTCTTTCTTCTTTACACCGAGTGAAACGATGCCGTAAACAAAGCCAAAAACGATGGCCATTATTAAAACAGGAGTCAGGTCTAACATTTCAGTAAGTTTTTAAAAGGTTTATAATCGGTTTCTGTTCCTTTGACGCAAGGATACATTTCCGGTTACACTCATATCTGGGGAGAGCGGAAGAATCAGGGCCGGGGTAAATACTTACAGTACCTTCGTCATACGGGAAATACCGGCATTTTTTTTTATTCATCATATCATCATACCTTTGCAAAATGGCACATATCATCTCTTTCCGGAGTGCTGAACAGCCCGGCCTGGCGTCGCAGGCCCATCAGATAAGGGAACTTGTTTTTGTGGAAGAACAGGGCGTAGACCCGGAACTTGAGTACGATGAGTTTGAAGACCAGGCCATGCATTATTTGCTGTTCGCTGAGGGTGTGCCCGTATCGACGGCCCGGTGGAGGATAAGCGGCAAGGGG
Source organism: uncultured Bacteroidales bacterium (assembly GCA_964531985.1). Lineage (GTDB taxonomy): Bacteria > Bacteroidota > Bacteroidia > Bacteroidales > B18-G4 > B18-G4. The sequence goes on along the minus strand of CAZHFC010000034.1, from coordinate 16,095 downwards.
ATCAAACTTGAAAGGTTTGCAACACTCAGGGATTACCGGAACCGGGGATTGGGCAGCATACTCTTAAAAAAGCTCATGGAGGACATCATCCCCCTGGGAGAAAAAATATACCTGCATTCACAGCTCAAAGCCATTCCCTTTTATAACAGGCATGGATTTATAAAATCAGGGAAACAATTTACCGAAGCAGACATTGAACATTATAAAATGATTTACCGGCCGGCCCTGCAGAAAAACACAGAGCAGGATCTTTTTTGAAAAGCTTTTCCTGCTTGCCGGGCCGGGTTCAGTCCTGAATAACCCTTTTATAATGCTCGTATCGGTCGAAGATCTCGGTTACGAACTGGTAGGTTTCCTCACCCCTGGCATATCCGTATTTCACTACTGAATCGTGATAATAAACGGGATCCGATTTTTTCAGTATGAAATAGTCAACGTTATTGGTCCACACATTCGGATCTTTCCCGTATTTTTCGGCCAAACGCCGGGCATCAAAGATATGGGCGATGCCAACATTGTAGGCAGCCATGATAAACCTGATCCTTTCCCCGGGCTGATCGATCTCGGGAGGCAATTGTCTGTCGATTGCCCGAATATATCTCATCCCCGCCCTGATCTGCTCTTCGACTGATGATGTGGAATCAACGCCATAGGCCTCGGCCGTGGCGGGCATCAATTGCATCAGGCCAAATGCACCGACCCAGGAAGTAACCTCCGGATGAAAACGCGATTCCTGGTATATCAGTGATGCCACCAGGCGCCAGTCAAAGCCATGATCAGCACTTACCTCCCTGATTATGTCATCGTATTGCGATATCTTTCCTCCGCCAATCGAATGAAATTCACTCTGGGTAATATTTACCGAACGCGGGTTCCGGAAATACTTATTGTAGATATGCCTTGAAGCCAGGCTGCTGTTGTAGGCCCTGGTCCATTTGTTGATCTCCAAGCGAAGGCTGTCGTTCCCTTTTTTAACGGCCCAGGCAACATTTTGCGGAAAGCTGACCGGTGTGCTTACATCAATGTTCGGATAATACTTTTCGTTGACACGGGCAATATGTTCATCTGAAACGGTAAAATCGATCTCCCCCGCAGCCACGGCTGTTATCAATTGCTCCGTCTCACGCAGGGCATCTTCAACAATATGGATGGTATCGCCTATTTCATGTGCCAGTATGGAAAGCCGCTCGGCAAATACGGTCCCCTTCTGAACGTAAACGGTCCGGCCGGCGAGTTCGAGCGGGTTCCTGACCAGTTTTTCCTCGATCTCATCCCATGTACGCATTTTTCGCCAGTTATCGGGCTTGCGCTGTACCAGTACCTGCCGGGTCTGTATCTGCGGAACGGTAAAATCAACCATATCCAGCCGGCTGCCCGTAATGGTCAGCCCCATGGCGATCACATCGGCCTTCCCATCATTAAGCAAATTGAAAGCTTCGTGCATATCATTTGTGATCAGCAACTTCAGGTTAACATCCAGGTGCCGGGCAAATTCCCTGAGCATTTCGTACTGGTAACCCATGGGCTCACCCCTGTAAATAAAATAATTGGTTGAATTATAATCCGTCAGGGCGATCAGCGTATCCCTGTCGAGAACCTGCCGGAGGCTCATATCAGCGTGCGTATCCTTCCCCTGTTTCAGCAAATTACGCATCCTTTCATCGTGGCTTTGCAAACAGGAACAACACATGGCCGCCGTAAACAGCAACAGCGTGATGAAAAATGGTATCTGACTGTCTTTTTTCAACATTCCCCTTTAATCAACACCAATGTAATACAAAATGACCGCTTGAAGCATATTTTTTTATTAACGAAATGAGCCCTGTCAGCCTCCATCAATGAAACCCGGCTCAATGCTGAACAACTGATCCCGGCAATCCGGACTTAAGCGGCGCTTCCATTTAAAACCCTTTATATCAAGGCTTTGATTTATATTCTCCATAAAGCCCGGCTAGCTTTTCACAAATCTTTCAAGGGGGTCTTCGTCACTATAACTGTTGTTGTTAATATTTTTTTCGCATCTTTCCATTTATCCCTCTGTGAAAAAAAAATTCTGAAGGATACAGAAATCTCCTGTTCAATCATTATATTTGTTATTGCAAACCAAACCAAAAAGAATGAAAAAGATCCTGATAATTTCATGCATCCTCCTGACGGGGATGCTGCCGGCACATTCGCAGGACGATTATTACGGCGGCTCTTCGGGCGATTACCCCATCGTAGGCATCGGTGTGGCAGTCAACACTTTTGGCCCGGGGCTTGAAGTTGATGTTGCCATTAACCCCTCTTTTAACATTCGCCTGTCGGGTAACTATTTTCAATATGTGTATACGGGCAACATTTCACGCTGGAAGGTTTATGGCAACTACACAGCTACTTTCGGAAACATTGGCCTGACGGCCGACTGGAACTTTGGCCGCATCATTCACTTATCCGGCGGAGTGGTTTATAACATGACCCAACAGATCATTGACGGAAGCCCCCAGAATAATTACTCTTTCGGACTGGTACAGGTTACTCCCGAACAAATCGGGAATGTTGAGATCACCATCACACCGAATAAGATAGGACCTTACCTGGGACTGGGGCTCGGGTTGCCCTTGGACCGGAACCATCTGGCTTCATTCTTTTTTGATGTTGGAGCCGTTTATCACGGGAAACCGAAAGTTGAGCTGGAGGCCAACGGCATGCTGCATCCCACGGCTTCTTCTGGACAGGCAAAGATCATGAAGGAAAACCTTGAAAAGATTACTTTTTACCCCTTGATTGCCATGAGGCTGGTATTTAGGATTATCTGATCTTATAAAACCATAAATCCATTCTTCCGGAATCGAACATAAAAACATTCTAACGGGATCCAAACCATAACACTGAAAATAAAAACTCATGAAGATAACTGCATCAACAATCGTAAAAAGCAGCCTGATACTGCTACTGTTTTTCGCCATGGCAGCAGGTGCCTGTAAGAAGATCAAGGACCCGACCGAGGGAGCCAAACTGATTGTAGACTATAACCTTATTAAGACTTCCTGGTCGCTAAAGTTTATTGATGCCGCAACCGGTGAAATTATCAATAATTCAGAAGTAGAGATCAGGGTAAACGGACAGTACAAAGATGATGTATGTGATATTACCGGAGTGCTGCATACGGATTATATCTATCATTCGAAAGAAGGGTTTTTTGGCTGTGCAGTATATAATGTGAAACCCGATCCGGATAATCCGGTGATATTTGACCTTAGCTTTAGCTGCCAGGGATATATTCCGACCAGTGTTCCAGTTGTGGCAACACGTGAAGACCATTTTATTATGGAGATCCCGCTTGTAAACTATAACAATCTGCCCAATGGCGTGGTGATGCAGCTTGCAACTGCACAAACCAATAATGGTATATTAACAGAAAACCTGCAAGTAACAACTGCAGCCATTCCTACAACAGGGAAAACGGCCTCATTGACCATCCCGGCAGGAACAGTACTGAAAACCGGTGATGGCAGCATGGCCAACGGAAGTGTTGAGGCAACACTGATCTTATTCAGCAATATGGATGATGAGTCCTTGCAGGCAATCCCGGGGGGATTGATCGCCAGTGTTGAAGGAGCAACAGATCCCAAAATGTTCTTTAGTGCCGGCTTTGTTATTATTGAGATGACAGATGGCTCAGGCAATAAAATCGTCACGCTCGAAGGAGGTGAAGCTACGCTTGAGGTAGGTGTGGCGGATCAAACCTACAATCCTGATGAAGGAAGGCCCGCCCTGGGCGGAGATGAGGTCAGCCTCTGGAGCTATTATGCCCCCAACGGTGAAAGGAAATATGAAGACAGGACAGTAACCGTAAATACCAAGAACGGCCTGATGATCAGCCTGAACCTGAATCAGCTTGCATGGCTGGGCTTCGACTGGGCATGGAACAGCATGTGCTGGGATGGAGCTCCTTTGATATTCAATAGCCAGGACTATGGCTGCGACTGCATTTATCTGGAAGCCATTGTAAGGGAAGAATTATCCGGCAATAACAACATCCTTTTTACGCTTCCTGTATACGCTTGCCTGGGTGAAGAATACCCGATAACCTTTATGCCTGCCAGCCTTCCGGTAAGCATCGAATTTGAAGCACCCTGCTCCCCGACCCACACGGCACAGCAAACCTATTATTTCAACGACCTGTGCTCGCAGGAGATCATTTATATTGAATTGATCTCGGGCCAGAACCTCAGCAATGTGATCCTCGACGTTTCAGGCTATTGTCCGGAGGAACCCGACATCATCATCAGGCCCACCGTAGGGGCTTGGTTCAGAAACATTAACGACTGGTGCTGGCGCTGGACCTTTATGACCAACGGCTATGCCAACATCTGCGACGTACAGATCGGGGAAACCTATGTAGTGGGTATCTATTACGATGGCGAATGGGAAGAAACCGAGGTGTACGTCACACAGGAGGTGTATTATTATCACCAGATCGAACTGACCTACGATATCTGCAACAACCTGAACTATTAAAGGCCTGCCCTGGCATTGAGGTTCCGGGCCGGGCTGAAGCGATTTATCTGCCATAGGTGAACCTTGTCAGGGGTTCCCAAAAACCATGGGCAGCACTAATTAAGAGCCTTCATGATACCGGCCCGTATGAAAGGCCGCAAGATGATGATCATTCCTTTACGCGCGTCCAGTAAGTGGTGCGGCCAATCAGCGAGATCCCGATATAACCCCTGATCCGGAGAAGGTCAATGTCTTTCATGATGATGTAACAACTATAGGTCTTGCCGTTTTTGGGATCGTAAATGTCACCATCGTCCCACTCGTTGTCGTCATCCCATTTAAAATCCGTCAACACCCTTATTCCGAGCGAGGGGCGGGAGCGCAGTTCGGGATCGGGATTGTGCTTGTCGCGCTTGGGCTCTCCCGTTTCATCATCAATGGGAAACTTCAGCCAGACGATCTTTCCGTAATACAGGTCATTCTCCCTGTATACTTCAATATGGGCATCTTCATCCTCGTTAAGCCATAAGCCGAGAATGTCATCAGCCTGGTATTCCTGCGCCTGTATATTTTCCGCCGCAAACAAGCCGGCAGCCAGCATCAGCATCATGATTCCGAATTTTTTCATAGAACAGCTTTAAGTGAACATAAATTGAACAATGATCATGCAGGACCATCCGGGGCTACCCGCAGACCTGAAACAGACAAAGGTAAGTCCAAAAACACCACATTGAGCCAATTATTTCACTCCGGCCGGAAAATGCGGGCCGGTACTTACTATTCCTATTATATGTAACTTTGCAACATGCAAACCGTCAGCCGTATTGTTATCATCTTTTTTCTGCTTGCGGGACAGGCGTTGCCGGCACAGGTCGCCTTTTCATATAACGACCTGAAAGGCGGACATGGCACGGATATCCTTTTCAGCGGGGCTGATGGCATTGTTTCGGCCCGCTCCTGCCTTCCGGGAACTCCTGACAGCATGTATGTTGTTTATTGCCCTGCCGGGATGGCCCGTTCTTCGGCCAATGATGTACGAAGAAGGCGGCCTTTTGAATGGACGGCGAAATACAACAGCATTTATCTTGAAATAAGCGGTGGCCTTGTTGTGGAAGGCATGAACGAACACGGCCTGTCGGCATCGCTGCTATTTTTGGAGAACAGCCTCCTGCCCGGCAGTGAAAAAGAACATATTCCCCTTGCCGCCTCGCTGTGGACCCGCTTCTATCTCGACCATTTTACCTCTGTCGACACAGCCTTGCTGGCCATATGGGATACACGGGTGTTCAATGATTCCGGTCCTGCCGGTGAATGGCCTTTCCGACTGGTACTTCATGATCCGTCCGGTGCCACGGCCTGTATTGAATACATAAATGGCAGCAGGCACGTATACACGCCCGAAGCCCCTGCTGCGATCATCGACGGCCCGGCCTTCAGCAGGCTGATCGGCATGGTACACCTTGAAGACATACATCCGGAAAACCCGGCCGAATACAGATACCTTGCTGTACGCGATACCCTTAGGCAACACAGGGGCCCGGCAGGCATGGAGGCTGCCGCCGGTATCCTGAAATGGCTGCATAACGAAGGTGATTACGGAACCCTTATCCTGCGCGATCATAAAAAGGCAGAGTTGCTGATCGTCAGTAAAACCAGGGGAAAACGCCTGATCAGGGCCGGTGGATCAATATTCTTAAGCGAAACAGAAATACGGGAAAGGCTCTTCACCGAATAAACCGGGAAACAAAAGATACAACGGTGCTATGAAAGCTTTAAACTGATCATCGAAGCCAGTATGTCGATGGCTACATGATTCTCTCCTCCCTGGGGGATGATGATATCGGCATATCGCTTCGAAGGTTCTATAAATTGAAGATGCATGGGCTTGACATAGCTATGGTAATGGCTGAGCACATCCTGTACATTCCTGCCCCGTTGAATAATATCCCTGGCCAGGATGCGCGACAGGCGGTCGTCGGCCTCGGCATCCACAAAAACCTTGATATTGAAGCGCGACAGCAAATCCGGGTTGGCAAAGATCAGGATGCCTTCAACGATGACCACCTTGCGTGGCCGGATTAATATGGTTTCCGGCAAACGGGCGCAATCAACATAGGAATAGGTTGGCATATCCACGCCGTGGCCTTCCTGCAGCATTTCGATGTGCCGGCCCAGGAGGCCCCATTCAATGGAGTCGGGATGATCGAAGTTGATCTTTTTCTTTTCTTCGGGGGGGAGATGCCCGTTGTCCCAGTAATATGAATCCTGTGCCATCACCGAAACACTTTCTGCCGGAAGCAATTCCATGATCCTGTTAACCACGGTGGTCTTACCCGAACCCGATCCGCCCGCAATCCCGATTATTAGCATGCCTGTATCATTTATCGTGCGAATATATAAAATTCATCGGACCGCCGCACCATCCATTTCCATGGCGGGGCCTTAAAAAATGGTTATCCCCAAAGCCCCGATTCCGGCCAGCAGTATACTCCACAGTACATTGCCCGCCAGGGTCCATAACAGCAGGCGTTTGGTATCGCTCACAATGGTAATACCGATGGCCATGCCGAGCATGGGGCCGAAAACCCCCGGTAACAGAAGGCCCAGGCCGATCACACCATATCTGTTCTGGTAGCGGTGCATTTTCTGTCTTGACTTTCCCAGGTAACGTTCCCCCCTTTTGCTCAAAACATAACTTTTCACTTTGTTGCCAAAAAACCAGACGAGAAAGCTGCTGCAGGCAGAACCGGCTATGATGGTCACTGCGATGGCCGGAGGCGAAAACCCATATGCCAGCCCCACGGGAATTGCCATCCAAAGGCCAAATGCGCCAACGCAAAACAATATGAGCAGGTGGAGTAAAACCATTCCTTACACCAAACCGGACCTTCGCAGTGCGAAGGAAGTCATCAGGAGGAAAATGCCAAGCAAAAGGGCATATACACCAATAAAATACCCGACCAGGAAGGTTCCTTCAAAAGGATTGAACAGGAGCAGCAGTCCGATGAGGACCGACAGCAGCCCGTTCAGAAGCAGCAGCCACCAATACCTGAAATAAGGTTTTTTCAGAAATGCCCTGGCCAACTGCATAAATCCGGTAACCAGGGCATAGAGGCCGATGAGCAGGACAAAGACCCATGCCGTTGCCAGCGGATGCGCGATGATGACCAGCCCGAAAAGGATGTCGACCAAACCTTCGAGCAGCCACCAGCCCCAATGGCGGTTGGCATTTCTGACCACAATGGCCCCAATTGCAAGAAACAACCCGGATGCCAGTGCCATAATGCCGAAGAAGATCACCAGCGACATGATCACCTCCTGTGGCATATACAGGGCGATCAGCCCGAAAATGATGGCCAGGATCCCTTTCAGGGCCATCAGCCACCAGTGTTTGTAGCTTAAACTTTCCATGTTCTTAAGGAATTAAATCAATCCCGAAGATATGAATAATCCGGAGATGTTACAGCAGGAAACTTATCAGTATCCCGGCAGCCACGGCCGAACCGATCACGCCGGCCACATTGGGCGCCATGGCATGCATCAGCAGGTGGTTCTTGGGATCATATTTCAGCCCTTCGGCCTGCACCACCCGTGCGCTGTCGGGTACGGCAGACACGCCGGCGGCACCGATCAGCGGGTTGATCCTGTTATCACCGTGCAGGAAGAGGTTCATCACCTTGGCAAAGACCAGCCCTCCCGCCGTTGCCACCATGAACGAAACAGCTCCCAGCGAAAAGATCATCAGCGATTCGGTGGTAAGGAATACGTCGGCCTGAGTGGAGGCGCCTACGGTCAGGCCAAGCAGGATCACCACAATGTCGATCAGCGATGTTCTGGCCGTATCTGCCAGACGCCTGGTTACACCGCTCTCCTTCAGGATATTGCCAAAAAACAACATCCCCAGCAGGGGGAGTGCTCCCGGAGATATGAAAGCGGTCAGTATCAGTCCGATGATGGGAAACATGATCTTTTCGAGTTTCGACACCGAGCGCGGGGGCTTCATGCGGATCTTGCGTTCGCGCCGGCTGGTGAGCAATCGCATGATGGGCGGTTGTATAATAGGCACCAGGGCCATGTACGAATAAGCGGCAATGGCGATCGGACCGATCAGGTTGGCAGTCTGTATGCCGTTTACCACCCCACCGTTTGCCAGCTTCGACGAGAGAAAGATGGCCGTGGGCCCGTCGGCGCCGCCGATGATGCCGATGGAAGCCGCCTCGGGAAGATTGAACCCGATCGACAATGCCCCGAGCAGGGTTAAAAAGATCCCTACCTGGGCAGCGGCACCAAGCAACATTAGCCGGGGATTCGAGATCAGCGACGAAAAGTCGGTCATGGCACCGATACCCAGGAATATCAGCGGCGGATATATGCCATGCGTAACACCGTAATATAAATAATTCAATACGCTTCCTTCCTGGTATATGCCCAGTTGCAGGTTGATGTCGGGGCTCTGGAAAAACGGGATATTGCCAATGATGATGCCGGTTCCGATAGGAACCAGCAAAAGCGGCTCATAATCGTACCTGATAGCCAGAAAGATAAAGAACAGTCCCACCACGATCATGGCAATGTGGCCGGGCGTGGCGTTGGCGAAGCCCGTATACGACAAAAATTTTCTGAAACCGCTCAGGGGCGAATAATGGTTATGGGTCACGGCAGCCGCTTCTTCCTGTCCGCTGACGGCCAGTTCCGTCTGAGCCTTTGTAATGGGTGATTCAAAAGCACCGGCCTGTCGCAGTCCCGTGGTGATGACCGCCAGTATGCCTACCAGTGCAAGTATCGTGAAAGCCCGCTTTTTTCCCATGGCATTATTCAATTTCGAGTAACAGATCATCCTGCAGGATGCTGTCGCCGGGCATCACTTTCAGGTTTTTCACTTTACCGTCGCGTTCGGCCACCAGGTTATTCTCCATCTTCATGGCTTCATAAACCAGGAGCTTATCGCCGCGTTTCACCATATCGCCATCTTTCACCAGCACCTGCATGATGATGCCGGGCAAAGGCGCCTTCACCTGATGGATGGCGGCATCCTTTCTGATCACATGGGCATCCCTGGCCCGCGGAACTTCCTTCCTGACCAGGGTCGGGGTTTTTGAAGCCCTTTTCTCGGCCTGTACTTCTACCTCGTAAAGGGTGCCGTTTACCTCGATTTCGGCCAACGAATCCTCGAAACGTTTTACCTCCACCTCGTAGTCGTGACCCTTAATGACAAATTTAAAATGTTTCATTTCCCAGACTATTTTCTTTACTTACCCGGTTTTTCGCGCATGTTGTAGATTTTTGAGCTCCATGGCGAATATGTTTTCGACACCCTCCTGATCGTAACCACATTGCTTTCATCATCGTGCAGTTCATTGAAGAGATACAGGGCCATGCTGATGGCAGCGGCCACATCGCCCGAAATAAATAACTGTTTTTCTTCCGCCTGGGCGAGCCGCCCCTGCCTGATCAGCTTTTTCCTTGCCCGGAAGTTGATGCTTTTCGATAACCAGGTAAATACCAGGTATAAAACCACAAGGGCAAGAAATACGGTGATGTAACCTACAATTGCTATGATGATCCCTTCGGGGAAAAGGGATGAAATATCGAACTGTAACCGCAGTATATTCATTTCCTCTATCCGTTAATGATTCCTATAAGGGGATGTTCCCGTGTTTTTTGGGCGGATTGCTGTCTTTTTTGGTAGCAAGGGTCCTCAGCGCCCTGATAACCCTGAAACGGGTATTCCGCGGTTCTATCACATCGTCGATATAACCGTACCTGGCTGCTTCATAAGGGTTGGCAAACTTCATCTTATAGTCCTCTTCCATTTCCCTGATCTTTTGGTCTTTCACCTTATCATCACTGATCGTGCGCAGGGCTTTGCCATGGAGTATCTCGATGGCGCCGGCAGGACCCATCACGGCAATTTCGGCCGTGGGCCAGGCATAGTTCACATCCCCCCTCAGTTGTTTCGAGCTCATCACGTCGTGCGCTCCTCCATAGGATTTCCTGACGGTGATGGTGATCTTGGGAACTGTGGCCTCCCCGTATGCAAACATCAGTTTGGCACCGTGTATGATGATCCCGCCATATTCCTGTCCGCTGCCCGGCAGGAAACCGGGAACATCCACCAGGGTCAGCACGGCTATGTTAAAGGCATCGCAAAAACGGACGAAACGTGCGGCCTTGCGTGAGGCATTGATATCGAGCACCCCGGCCAGGAAATTGGGCTGGTTGGCCACAATGCCCACCGTAATGCCGTCAAAGCGGGCCAGGCCGGTGATGATATTTCGTGCATAATTGCGCTGGATTTCGAGGAATTCGCCATTGTCGGTGATGGAATGAATAATATCCAGCATGTCGTAAGGCAGGTTGGGATCTTCGGGGACCACCTCATTCAAAAAATCCTCTTTCCTGTTGAAGGGATCATTGCATTCGATCACGGGCGGTTCTTCGAGGTTGTTCGAAGGCAGGTAGCTGACCAGTTTCCGTATCAGCAGCAGCCCTTCCTCCTCATGGGCGGCAATAAAGTGTGCCACTCCCGACTTGCTCCCGTGCACCTGTGCGCCGCCGAGGTCTTCGATGGAAATGTCTTCACCGGTCACGGTTTTGGTCACCTTGGGCCCGGTCACGAACATATAGCTGTTGTTCTCGCTCATGATGATGAAGTCGGTAAGGGCGGGCGAATAGACCGCGCCGCCGGCGCAGGGTCCGAAAATGGCCGATATCTGGGGGATAACGCCGGAGGCGAGGATGTTCCTTTCAAAGATCTCGGCATAACCTGCCAGGCTCCTTACACCCTCCTGTATACGGGCACCGCCGCTGTCGTTGATGCCGATCACCGGTGCGCCCACCTTCATGGCCTGATCCATGATCTTGCACACTTTCAGGGCATTGGTTTCCGACAGCGAGCCGCCGAAAACCGTAAAATCCTGGGAATATACATATACCAGCCGCCCGTCGATGGTGCCATGCCCTGTAACAACACCATCGGCAAGGTATTGTTCCTCTTCCAGGCCAAAGTCGTGGCTGCGGTGGCTCACAAACATGTCGTATTCCTCAAAGCTTCCCTCGTCGAGCAACATGCTGATCCGCTCTCGTGCAGAATACTTTCCTTTCTGATGCTGCGCATCGATCCGCTTTTGTCCTCCTCCGAGCCTGGCCTCCTCACGCTTGTTGAGCAGTTGCTGTATCTTGTTTACAAAAGTCATCATGGGTATGATCCTGATAGTTTATTCCTGTTCTTTATTTTCGCAGAATTCGGTGAGCACGCCAAATGTCGACTTCGGGTGCAGGAAAGCGATGTGTAAGCCTTCGGCACCTTTTCGCGGATTCCGGTCGATCAGTTGTATCCCCTTTGCTGCCGCTTCTTCGAGGCGATCTTCCAGGTTCTTAACCGCAAAGGCAATGTGATGGATGCCCTCACCTCGCTTTTCTATGAACTTGCCGACAGGCCCTTCGGGATCGGTCGACTCGAGCAGTTCGATCTTGGTCTGACCCAGCATGAAAAAAGCCGTTTTCACTTTCTGGTCTTTAACCTCTTCAATGGCGTAACATTCGAGGCCAAGCACATCCTCATAAAAGGGGATGGCCTCCTTCAGGCTTTTCACCGCTATTCCAATATGCTCAATATGAGTTGGTTTCATATAAAATACTGTTTTGTGAAATTTTTCACAAAGGTATATTTTTTTATTGCAAAAAAAGAACAGGTGCCGGAAATTTTATCACGGCACCTGTAAATGCACCAGATGGGCAGGATTCCTTATCGCAAGGGGAAATCCACCCTGAGCACCATTTGTACCGGCACGGGTTTGCCGGCTTTTTGTGCGGGCTTCCAGCGGCGGTCGGTCAGGGCGATCAGCCTGAGGGCCTCGGCTCCCAGGGCGGGATGGGTTATGAACAATAATGCTGCATCACTTACACGGCCTTGTTCGTCAATATTGAATGTAACATAGGCATAAGCTTGGGTGTGTTTTCCGGTCTCTGATGCCGGCAGCGAAACATGTTCCCTGAAAAAGGCCTCTATTCCGGAAGGATGGCCGGTAAAAACGGCGGCTTCATCCTGCAGCGGCAGGCCACCGGGAGGATTGGCATCCTCATGCACGCAGGGCAATTCCATGCGGTAATTCAGGCTGCTTTCCGCATCACGCAGGCTGGCAGTTCCCGATTTCCGGCCGCCCTGACTGCCATAATATCCGTATGACCCGGCAGCGCCCACCGCATTATTGCTCACACCCTGTGGCAGTGGCAGGGCCTGGCTGACCGTGGTAAATCCCCCGTCGGCATTTCTAACCTGGTTATCAATGGCAACAAAGGAAGTGTAGGCTGTGAGCAACTGGTACTTCAGGCCCAGGGCGGTAACCTCGTTTACCCGTGAAGCGGAATTGCTTTCCGGCGCTGCCAGGTCGTCGAGTTTGCGGATCCTTTCACGTGCCCACAGGTATTTCAGCGCCACATTGTTTTCTGAGGAGGCAGCATCGCCCACGTCGAGGGTCTGAACATGCAAGCCTTCTCCGCTCCTTCCCGAGATCCGGATCTTCCCGGCAGGCTTGCCTTTCCATTTGCCGTATATCAGCAATGGCCTTTCGGCAAAGACATCGGCAAAAGCAAGTGGTTCTGTATCGTAGGCATCGAAACCATCAAAGCTCAGATTAATATTTGTCAGTACCGGGGCGGAAATATATTTCCTGAATTGTTCTGCCAGGACATCCGCTTCGGCCTGCGAAGCGGCCACGAAAGGCGTTCCTTTCCCGGCAGCGGCCATGCCTTCGATAATATACCGGTTAACCGAAGATCCTATCCCGAAGGGGAAGAAGTTGGCCCGGCCCAGGCTGGACCCGATCAAGCCGAAAGCTTCCCTTTCAACGCTCACATATCCGTCGGTAACGATGACGAAAGTCCGGGCAAAATCTTCGGTCCCTTCCAGGGCCAGCGCCCTCCTGAGGGCAGGGAGCAACTCGGTACCGCCTCCCCCCTGCTGCCTGTCGATAAATTCGATGCCTATGCGGATGTTGCCTGGGGTTGCTTCGGCCGATTTGTCAAAGAGCAGGCTTGATCCGCCCGCGAAAAGCAGGATGTTGAAACGGTCGGCCGGGCTGAGGTTTCCCAGCAGGTTTTTCATCAGTTCTTTGGAAACATCGAGCGGAAACCCGTACATCGAACCCGAAACATCAACAATAAAAACGTATTCGCGCGGCGGCATCTGGGCCGGTGAAGGGCGGGCAGGCGGCTGTACCATGGCCAGGAAAAAGTTTTCTTCATCATCTTCGAAAAGGAGTAATCCGGATTCGATCCTGCCCCCGGCCAGCCGGTAGCGCAGAACCAGATCCCGGTTACCCGAAAAAGCCTGTCCTTCTTTTAATTTCACCCGTGCCGTGGCAGGATCGTCAAAGCTGATATCCATGCTGTGTGTGGCGCAGCCCAGCTCCTGCAGGGGCATTCCCGCGTTGATCCGTGCTTCGAAATCAAAGCTGTAAAGGGGGTTTTCGCCTTCGGCGGTATATGGGTTTTTTACCCAGTTGCCGGCAGCGGCAATATCTTCCGTGTTTCCGGCATAGCGGGGGCCCACCACCGTGGGATACACAAAGGCATACACCCCTGCTTCGGGAATGAGGAGCTCGGCATAGCTCATCTCCACCTTTATGATGTCGCCCGGCATAATGTTGGCCACATGCATGCTGAAGACATTCGGGCGTTCCTGTTCGAGCAGGGAAGCATTCATGCCCTTGTCGCGGGCCTGTTCATAATCCTCACGGGCTTTGGCCCTTTCTTCGATCCTGGCTTCGATCACCCGCTCGCCGATGGTCATCTTCATGCGGTAAAGGGCAGCCCGTGTCGATGCCGGGAACACGTAAATGGCCTCCAGCGGATGCGTTCCCGTATTTTTGTATACCTGTGTGATGTCGACATTGGCGATCACCCCGGCAATGCGCACCCGGGCGCCCGTTGATTCAAGCACCACCATTCTCTCAGGGCCCGCCTCATGACCGGGTATGTAAAAATAGGGCGACAGGCTTTTGTCGTCTTCGCCGCCGGGCCGGGCAAATAACGTCAGGCACAGCATGGCGGGTAACAGCAGCATGGATGCACGGAGGGCATGGATCAGGGGATTCATCATTTTTGTTTTCATGGCAAAGTCATTTAGGTTAAAATTCTGTTGCTTTAACAGGATGATGCATCCCATGTGAGGATTCCACAATTTTCTCCGGCCCGCCGGAACACATTAAAGGAGGAGCATTGATATCATGCCGGGAAAAGCCCTGTAACAGGCTGGTTCCGGCATCCGAAAAAAGCCTGTTCCAAAAGGGGGGCGGATGCATGAAATATTTATTATTTTTGCCAACTCTTAGTGTTAATAAAATAACAAAACAATAAATCAACGGATATGAAGAACATTTTGATCATCGGAACGGCCGGACAGATCGGGTCTGAGCTTGCCATGCGTTTGCGCGAGATCTATGGCGCCAATAATGTAGTAGCGGGATACCGCAAGACCATGCCCACTCAGGACGTGGTGGAGTCGGGGCCCATGGAAATGGTTGATGCCACCATGCCCGAACGCATCGTGGAGGTGGTGAAGAAATATAAGATCGACACCATCTATAACCTGGCCGCGCTGTTGTCGGCCGTGGCCGAGCAGAAGCCCCAGGCCGCCTGGAATGTAGGGGTAAACGGTGTATACAATGTCCTGGAGGTGGCCCGTGAACATGGCTGTGCGGTCTTCTTCCCGAGCTCCATCGGCGCCTTCGGGCCCACTACGCCGCTCGACGACACCCCGCAGGACACCATACAGCGCCCCAACACCATGTACGGGGTGACCAAGGTGGCCGGCGAGCTGCTCAGCGACTATTACCACAAGCGTTTTGGCGTGGATACCCGCGGGCTGCGTTACCCGGGCATCATCTCCAACGTGACCCTGCCCGGTGGCGGCACCACCGACTATGCCGTTGAGATCTACTACGAAGCTATCAAGCATAAAAAGTTCACCTGCCCCTTGCCGGCCGGCACCTTCCTCGACATGATGTACATGCCCGATGCACTGGATGCAGCCATCGACCTGATGGAAGCCGACCCCACGAAGCTCATCCACCGCAATGCCTTCAACGTAACGGCCATGAGCTTCGACCCCGAGATCATCGCCGCCGAGATCAAAAAGCATATCCCCGGTTTCGTGATGGAATACGATCCCGACCCGGTGAAGAAGGCCATTGCCGACACCTGGCCCAACAACATGGACGACAGTGCCGCCCGCGCTGAATGGGGATGGGATCCCAAGTACACCCTGCCGGAGATGACCGTCGACATGCTGAAGGTGATCGGGGAGAAGCACGAAAAAGGGCTTATCTAGCAGTGGAAATCTGAAATCTGATATTTGAAAGACGAAATTTGAAGTATTTTCAATATTTCAGAATTCAGAATTCAGATTTCAAGTTTCAGATTTCTTGCGTAATAGGTACAGATGCTGTATCTTTGCACGCCAAAATCGGATGGTATTCGATTGGGCCCCGTAGTTCAATGGATAGAATAGAGGTTTCCTAAACCTTAGATACAAGTTCGATTCTTGTCGGGGCTACAAAAAGAGGCTGTCTCATAACAACAGAGGCAGCTTCTTTTTTTTCCCTTATTGTG
>CAZHFC010000033.1:0-41297 GCA_964531985.1 uncultured Bacteroidales bacterium | reverse complement strand
GTTCCTACACCCTCTCGGGCTCGGCCACGAACCAGCAGTCGGTGCTCTGGACAACCGCCGGCGACGGAACCTTCGATGATGCCACCCTGGCAGGGGCTACCTATACGCCCGGTGCCGGAGACATCGCTGCCGGATCGGTCGTGCTCACCCTCACCGCCACGGCCATCGCTCCCTGCGCCGGTGAAGCCTCCGACAACATGACCCTTGACATACAGAAGCAGCCCACCGCCAATGCCGGTGCCGATGCCGATATCTGTGAAGGCAGTTCGCATACTCTTACCGGCAGCGCTTCAAACCAGCAATCGGTGCTTTGGACAACCGCCGGCGACGGAACCTTCGATAACGCCACCCTGACCGGAGCCACCTATACGCCCGGTGCCGGTGACATCGCCGGCGGATCGGTTGTACTTACCTTCACCGCCGCCGCCATCCTGCCATGTGCCTCGGATGTCTCGGATGACATGACACTGAACATTTTCGGACAACCTACTGCCGACGCCGGGGCCGACGATGATGTATGCGAAAACGGATCCTATACACTCTCCGGAGCAGCCACCAACCAGCAATCGGTATTATGGACCACCGGCGGTGACGGCAGCTTCGATGATGCCTCCCTGGCAGGGGCCACCTATACGCCCGGTGCCGGCGACATCGCCGCCGGATCGGTCGTGCTCACTTTCACGGCTGTTGCCATGCCCCCCTGCGGAACAGATGCTTCGGATAACATGACCCTGAGCATTCAGGATCTTCCAACAGCATATGCCGGTGCCGACGACCAGATCTGTGAAGATGAAAGTTACCTGCTGTCGGGTTCGGCCAACAACCAGTTTGCCATACAATGGACAACCGCCGGCGACGGAACCTTTGACGACCCCATTCTACTGGCAGCCACCTATACCCCCGGTGCCGGCGACATCGCCGCCGGTTCCGTTACACTGACCCTCACCGCCACTTCCATCCCACCCTGTAACACCAATGTTTCCGATGCCATGACCTTGGACATACAGGCTCTGCCGGAGGCCAATGCCGGCCCCGACGACACCGTTGAGGAGGGCAATTCCTATACCCTTTCCGGAACGGCATCGGGACATCAATCGGTATTGTGGACAACAGCCGGCGACGGCACATTTGATGATGCCACCCTGCTCAATGCCACGTATACCCCCGGAACCGCCGACATTGATAACGGATCCGTGGTGCTTACACTGACGGCTTCGGCCGTTGCCCCCTGCACCAGTGACGATGCTGACGAGATGACATTATTTATTTCCGTCACCCAGCAGATCAACCTGACCCAGGGCTGGAATATCATGTCGTTCTATGTTGTGCCCGCCGACATGAACATGCTCAACATCGTTCAGCCGCTGATCAGCAATACCACCTTGATAAAAGTGATGGACGAAAACGGCGATTTTATCCAGTTCCTGTCAGGTGCATGGGTGAATTTTATCGGCGACATGGCCAACACGGAAGGATATTACATTAAGGTGACCGATAATACAAGCCTTAACACACAGGGAACCCTGGTGTTGCTGCCCTTTAACGTGCCCCTTTTCGCTGGTTGGAACATGATGGGATACCCGGTAAAGGTCTCTCAGGATGCCATCACCGTATTGCAACCACTGATCAGTTCCGGAAACCTTATCAAGGTGATGGATGAATCCGGTAACTTTATCCAGAATATTCCTCCCTACGGATGGCTCAACACCATTGTCAACCTGGATCCGGGCGAAGGCTATTATATCAAGGTTGGCACCGACGACAACCTGGTCTACACCCAGCCCACCAAGGCTTCTGCACCGCTTGCCGCCCCGGCGGTACCCGAAACACAGCACTTTTTCGCCTCCGGCGCCAATCCCTTCAACCCCATGAATATTGTCATTGCAAATATTTCCTGCGATGGATTTGAAGTGGAAGATGGGGATGAAGTTGCCGTTTACGACGGTGATGTTGAAGTGGGCAGTGCAGTGATACACCAGGGATACGATGGATTGCAGGTCATCACAGCTGCGGGCGACGATCCGTCAAGTGAAGCCATCGAAGGGTATACCCCCGGAAATGATTTGTCGTTCAGGTACTGGGATAAGAGCCATGACATGGTTTATGAAAATGTCCTTGTGAGCCACATATCGGGCGAGGATAAGTTTGCCGGCCTCGGCACCTTTGTCGGAGCGCTGAAGGTCTCTGCACTGGGTATCTTCGAAAACCCGGGTGCTTCCATGGCTTTTCTCGGCCAGAACCACCCCAACCCCTTTACACAGAATACCACCATTGCCTATGGCCTTTACCAGGACGGGCAGGTATTGCTCAGCATCCATGACGTTTCCGGCAGGACGATCAGGGTGCTTGAAGATGCCTGCCTGAGCAGGGGGAAATATTCCGTTTCGTTCGGGAACGGCACGCTTGAGCCAGGCATCTATTATTACCGCCTGCAGGTCAGCAGCAAAGGAATGCTGTTTACCGATACCAAAAAAATGATCGTTCAATGACGAAATCATTCGTAATAAACCGATTGATGTTGCCGCTGCTCGCGGGACTCCTGTTACCGGGTCCTGCGATGCTTCGGGCGCAGCACTTTGTACCGGTATACCAGAGCGTTTACCAGCCGATGAACATTGTTATCAACGCTGCCGATATCGGTGGCCTCGACCTGGAAGCCGGCGACGAGATCGCTGTGTTTGACCTCAACGGCTCAGGGCAGGAAATATGTGTGGGGGCCGTGACGCTGGCCGGTCCGGTTCTGCCGGGCACACCCCTTCCCATGGTGGCCAGTACCGACGACCCGCTCACGCCCGAGCAGGACGGCTTCATCGACGGAAACCCCATCATCTTTCGCATCTGGGACAATAGCGAAGCGCTGGAGCTTGTCTGTGTGGAGCCGCTTTATGACCCGGGCTTTGACCAGGTTTTCACCTCCCTGGGCACGGCCCTGGCGGGAATCAGCGGGATTTACAGTCCCACAGCCAGTGCGGGACCTGATGATACAAGCTGTGAAGACAGCCCTTATACCCTCTCCGGTTCAGCCACGAACCAGCAGTCGGTACTATGGACGACCGCCGGCGACGGCACTTTCAACAACCCTGCCATGCTGAATGCCGTCTATACGCCGGGGCCCGGCGACATCAGCGGAGGCTCTGCCCTGCTCACCCTGACAGCCTTTGCCGTTTCGCCATGCGATGACCATGCAACCGACGATATGCTTCTGAGTGTTCAGGCCCTGCCTGAAGCCGATGCTGGCCCCGACGACATGGTTTGCGAAGATGCATCCTACACCCTTAGCGGGTTTGCTGCCAACCAGCAATCAGTACTATGGACCACTTCCGGCGACGGAACCTTCGATGATCCGACCCTGCTCAATGCCAGTTACAGCCCGGGAAGCGGAGATATCGGCCAGGGCTCCGTAACCCTCAGCCTGACAGCCTTTGCCGTGGCTCCCTGCGATGACGACGCCACCGACAGCATGCTGCTTGAAATACAGGAATTACCCGGAGCCGGGGCCGGCGACGACGGCCAGGTTTGTGAATCTGATCCTTACACCCTCAACGGGTCGGCCTCAAACTATACATCGGTACTGTGGACAAGTGCCGGCGACGGCACCTTCGACGACCCGACCCTGCTCAATGCCACCTATACTCCCGGCAGCGGTGATATCAGCAATGGTTCCGCGATCCTGACACTTACGGCCGAAGCCATTGCACCCTGCGGAAGCGATGCCAGCGACGACATGACGCTCATCATTCAGCAACTGCCAACCACAAATGCGGGGCCCGACGACGAAATCTGCGAAGGCGATACATACACCATGAATGGAGCAGCCCTGAATCAGGCCTCCGTTCTTTGGACCACTGCAGGGGATGGCAGTTTCGACAACCCGGCCCTGCTCAATGCCGTTTACAACCCGGGAGCGGGCGATATTGCCAACGGCAGCGTTTTGCTCACGCTGACTGCTTTTGCCATCGCACCCTGCGGAGGCGATGCCGTCGACGACATGCTGCTGCTCATACAGCCGGCCCCTGAAGTGCCGGAAACACCGGTTGGACCGACGGAAGTGGACCTGCATTATACCACATCATCAGATTACGAAACACAAAGCGCCAATGCTGAAACCTTTCAATGGTTCCTGTCGCCCGGCACGGCAGGCAGCATTGCCGGCAACGGGAATACGGCCACCGTTAACTGGAACACTTCCTTTCACGGCTATGCCTACCTTAAAGTCCTCGCCGTGAACCAGTGCGGTTCGCAGATGTCGGACTCGCTGGAAGTTTTCGTGTTTACCAGTGTGGGGACGGACGACCATCATGCCGGCCTGCCGGCACTCATGATCTCGCCCAATCCCGGACAGGGATTGTTCAGGCTGACCATTTCAGCTACAGAAGAAGAAATGCAACTGGCAGTGTTTGACGCAGGGGGGAACCCGGCTTACAGGGATGATATTCAGGGTGGAAGCAAATCCGTTGTCCGGAAACAGATCGATTTGCAGCACCTCCCTCCGGGGATCTATATCCTGCGCCTGTATAACGGGCATATGTCGATATCACGCAAACTGATCATCCGTTAACAGAGGACAAATCAACAAAGGGGGAAAATTTTTTACCGGACGCAACACCGGCCCTGACCGGGTCAGGGCAGATTCTCAGGGGGGCCAAAGGCCGGATCGGTAAGGAATTCGTCATCACGCAGCGTTTTGATAAAGGCGATCAGGTCTGCTTTCTCATTGGGTGTTAATTGTGTTCCGCCGTTGGCGATATGGTGCATAAGCGGATTGATATAGGGCGACCAGAGCAGTCCGTGCGAATAGAAATCAACCACTTCTTCCAGAGTGGCAAAACGCCCATCGTGCATATAGGGTCCGGTCAGTTCAATATTCCTGAGTGTGGTGGCTTTATATGCTCCCTTGTCCATCGGGTCGCCGGTAAAGGCAAAACGGTCGTCCAGGCCGGGGAATACCGTATCCTTCCCGTTATTGTAAAACAGGTTGGTGGTAAAGAGCGGATTTCCGAAGCCTCCGTGGCAGTGGAAGCAGTCGGCTCCCTCTTCCGTGGTAAAAAGAACAAAACCACTAAGCTCGGATGAGGTTAGCTGGACTTCGCCCCGCATATAGCGGTCGAACTTTGAATTGGCGGAGATCAGCGTACGGACAAACTGGGCCACAGCCATACTGATGCGTTTCATGGTAACCTCTTCGGTACCAAAAGCCTGTTTGAACATTTCGCGGTAGCCCGGGATGGAAGCAATGAGGTCGCGGGTGCGATTGGTATCGCCGTTCATCTCATGCGGTGCCATCACCCCCATCCAGACCAGTGATTCGAGGTTGGTCATCATGGCGTTGGGATTATCGGCCGAGAGGCGGCCATTCCACAAATAGCCATTGCCATTCCACACCAGGTTGACCAGGGGCAGCATCACGTGCGGTGTTGATATACCCGTGATCCCGTGCGGAAAACCACCGGTATAAACGGGATGGTCGATCCCGCATTCGAATGAGCGTTCCTGCAGGTGGCAGGTGGCGCAGCTCATCAGTGAATCGGGGTGTGTGCGGCCCGAAAGCCTGCCGTCATAAAAAAGATAACGGCCCAGCTCCACCCCTTCAACGGTCATGGGGTTATCGGCAGGTATGTTCATCTTATTCGGAAAGCCGAAAGGCACATCGATGACATAAGGCGTGGGCCGATGGCCGGGCAGCGGCACAGGGTCGTCGTGTTTGTTGCAGGCAGCAATAAACAGCATCACGAAGGCAATCCCATATGTGGCCAGTCTTTTTATCATCTGTTACGTCATCACATACCATTCCGGGCGCTTAATCCGGCAAGCCAAAAACATTCCATCCATTCTCACAACCCAGCTTCATCGCCGCCTGCTTCTGCATGATGTCGCCCCCCCACTCATCATGATCGTATGTATGTGGGTCTTTGAACCAGTTATCGACATGCATCACCAGGTCGATACCGGCCTCCTCCCCTGCTGCAATAATAAACCCCGGCACAGGCACCTCTACTTCAAAATAGTTCTGGATAAACCCTGTTATGGCACCCGATTGCGGATCATATATTTGCCCGATGCCAAGGTGGAAATCGAAGGGAAGTTCCATCTGGTTTGCAGCCAGCCACTTCCCGTTCAGTTTCAGGTAATGGTACCCGCCGCCTAAATACTGGGGCCAGAACATGAGTGATTCGGGCGGATCGACGAACATCAGCGACTGATTCTTTTCTTCACTGATCCCGAAGGTAAAGCTGAGCTTTTGATATGCCCCTGCCGGGATATCGTCAAAAACATTCCATGTGTGGGTTGAAGGGATGTCGGTGTCGACATAATGGATATCTTTCCAGGCCGAGATCAAATAATACGACCCATCGGTGCGGCATAGCTTTACATCGGAAATGAAATACTGTATCTCGTTAACCATATATTCATTGCCTGCCTCATTCACATATTTTCTGATGTCCGTTTCGAGCGGGGCACCTTCGCAGTGATGGTGAAAATGAATGGTCAGCTTCCCGGTATCCGGCACCGGCGGCGGATCATCATTCTTGGTGCAGGAATTGATCACCAGCCATGGCAGCAGCAGGAAAAACAGCAGGAATCTCAATGCTTTCATCTTATTAAACAGACAAAGGCAAAATGCGGAAGGTTGCACCGCAAACCATATAAGTTTTCGTTTAAATCCCCTCATCATGACCTGCTGATCTATTCAAAAGGCACAGTACCGGAAACCGTTACATACCTGACTGTATCATACTTGCTGGAACCCTGCTTATAAACTTTTCCGTCGATCAGTATCCGCACGTTGATCTGCGAATTGATATCTTTATAGATGGCCGAAACGAAAACGATATCCCCTTCGTCTGCCATAAACGAGTACTCCCAGCGGTCTTCGATGCTGGCAGTTTGCACCTGTTCGTTCACAAGGATCCCGTCTGCGTTCCTGTAATTAAGTTCAAAACCCGAAATGGCAGCGGTGACCAGGTAGGATACATCCTTTTCGCGGCTTTTGCCGCAGGAAAGCGTAAGCAGGGATAATATGACTATCAGTATGACAAATCTCATTTCCTAAATATTAAAATATATGTTGACAAAAAATACCCTGCCGGGTTCAAACAGGTTGCCGCTTCCACCGATCAGCCTCCTGTTAAGGTGTTCGTAATAGGTTTTATCCATGATGTTTGACACACCTCCGCCGATCCTCAGATAATCATTATGCCTGTATGCAAAATAAAAGTTCAGCAGAGCAAAGCCCGGGCTGATCTCTTCGGCATAGGCCTTTGAGACATCCCTTTTCTCTGCCACCATCCGCAGGCTGAGTTCCGGCACCAGGCGCCCCTCAAAAAATCTATAGATCACTCCCACTGTGCCTTCGAGAGGCGGAATTTCGGGAAGCGGGTCATTTTTGACCGTTTCCATGCCGGTGACCTGGCCTTCCTGAATAATATAATGTTCTGTTTCGGGGTTGACGCCCCTTGTGCATGCCGCCTGTGCCTTTACGCCCCAGCGTTTATCTTCGGGCGAACGATAGCTCAGCTCAAATCCACGGAGGAATACATGATCTTCATTATAGAACCGTTTAACGCCATATACGCCCTTGGTCTGTGGTTTCGCAATGCTTTCGGGCACCAGGGCGGCTGTGATGTAATCGGTGACGTATGAAAAGAAGATGCCCCCTTCGATCAGGCATCCGGCGGGAGTGGTCAGCCGGGCGGCCAGGTCGACCTCGTTATTGGCTTCGGGTTTCAGGCCGGGTTGGCCCAGGTAATCATAGTTATCATACCCGATGGGCAGCAGGATGATGAAGCGTTCGTTCATGTCGGGGCTCCGGACCCCTCTGCCGGCCGACAGGCTCAGGGAAAAGTTTTCGCTGATATGGTACCTGGCGCCTGCACTGGCGCTGAAGTTGGTAAAGGCCGACTCCACATCAGCATCGGCATACAGCTCATTGCCCATCACTACAAGGCTGAGTTTACCGGAGTTTGCGCGGTTGAAGTCGGTCCTCACGGCCGCATCAAACATCCATTTCCCTGTTGCCCTGTGATACAGGACAAAAATGCCGTTGTTCCTTATCTCTGCTTCGTTATACAACTTCTCGGCCGATTCGGGCATGGTGGGTTCGAGGATTCGGGTTTTGGTGCGGATCCCGTCCTTGAGGATATGTTCGTAATCACTGCCGAATGATAGTTCGTGCCCGCCGAAATCAAACCTTCCTTCGAAGCGGTAACCATAATTGCGGGCATCAATATCGGAAACGGCCACCACCGTGTCGGAAAAAGGCCTTTGCTTGTTGTCCATCAGATGGCTAACATCAGAGAGATAGGCCTTGAACAAAAACTCGCGAAAAACAGTTGATATGTCGGTGGAACGGTAATCGGCCGAAGCCAGGGTGGTGTTGTCGCTCCGCTCATCCATGGGCAAGGCGGGGAACATCACGTTTTTACCCATGGAGCGGTCAAAAGCCAGCACGAGATAGTTATTCCTGAATGGGCTGACGCCCAGGCGGGCCGTATAGTTGGACCGTTCAAAGGATGACTTCACCACTCTTCCGGAACCATCTTCGTAATCACCGTATTTTTTGATATTCCCCGACAGGGAAAAGAAAACGAGATTATTTCCCCCATCCACCGAAAGTCTTTGCTTAAAGCCATTCCAGTTGCTCTCGTACCCCATCACGGCGCCGGCATGTATTTTGAATTCCTTCCCCGGAACAGGCCGGATGGTCTTCATGTTGATAACCCCGCCGAAATTGGGACCGTAACGCAGGGCAAAGGGGCCTTTGATCACCTCCAGCGACTGTATGTCATCAACATCAATATGTGCTGCGGCGGGGTCCATCCTGTTGGGGCATCCCCCTTCGATCTTCTGCCCGCTGTTAAGCTGTACATTGAGCTGGCTGTATTTAAAGCCCCTCACCACCGGGTCGAGCACAGCGCCCCCTTTACGGATCCCGCCTATGTTTGGCAGGGCACGCAGGGCCTCACCCACATCCCTGAGGGGAAGGCCCTCGATCCGGCGCCGGTCGAGATGTTCAACATGATAAGACCTTTCCGGCAACTCAAATGCCGTGACCTCAAAAAGCGGCAACACAATGGTCGTATCGGGAATCTGAGCAAGAACATCCGCCCGGGCAGCCAGGGTTAAGAACAGCCATATATAAGCAGCTCGTCTCATTATTTAACATAACATCAACGGTAAAGTTATGAATAAAATACATTGAAGGCAGATGAATATCTTATTTATACGCTTTTCTAAATAAAGCCCGGCAACGATAAAACACCTTCCGGAAAAGGGTTTTAGAAGGAAATGTTTCTTTGGAAGGGATTTCGGAGTATTTTTGCAAAAAGATAACATGAAATTCAAGACAGGCGATAAGGTAAAATTCCTGAATGAAAAGGGCGGGGGCATGGTAAGCAGGGTGATCAGCGCATCCCTTGTCTATGTGGCCACCGAAGATGGTTTTGAGATTCCCGTAAGCTCAGGCGACATCATCCTGATGGACCAGGAGAGCAAAGCCGCAAAGATGTTCGCGGAAGATTACAGGGTTGAGGAACCGGTTTTACGTGACGGCGGGGAAACGGCAGGGAATATTAAGGAAATGCAGGCTGGCAAAATACGCGCAGGGGCGGAAGAAAGTCCGGGCTTTTTCCTGGCCTTTGTCCCTGCCGACCAGCAATGGTTCATAACCGGCGACCTGGAGCTGCGCCTGATCAACCACACCCGCTACGACATCCTTTATAATTTTATGCTTGAGAACGATGACGGATCCTATTCAGGGCATGATTACGGCTCAGTGGAGGCCGGGCACAGTGCCATTATTGAGCAGATCGGGCGCGATGAACTGGCAGGTTGGAACAACGGCATGCTTCAGATCATGATACATTCAGAGGATGGCGCCTACATGCCGGTGCAAAGCACTTTCCATATCAGGGCGGGGAAATTCTCGTCGGAAGGGAGCTACCGGGAATCAGGGCTGATCAGCGAAAAAGCCATCATGTATAAATTGGCTTTCCTCAGAGAGTGCCAAAAAGTGACAGGAAAGGAGCAGATCACTGCCGCCGATCCCCGGCCCCTTGAAACAAAAGCCTTGGAACACCACAAGGAAACCCTGATCGGCAAACACAAAACCGGTCCGGGCGAAGCCGTTGTCGACCTCCATATCGGCGAGATCACCGGCAATATAGCCGGAATGAGCAGCCACGATATGTTCCGCCTGCAGGTGGGCTACTTCGAAAAAACCCTGAACAGCGCCATTGAGAACAACTTCAGGAAGGTGACCTTTATTCACGGCATCGGAAACGGGGTGTTAAAAAATGCCATTATCCAAAAGCTGAAAGAATATGAGGGGCTGGAAAACCACAGTGCGCGGCTGGCGGATTACGGACAGGGTGCCATCGATGTGGTGATCCAAAATAAGGTATAGTGATGACTGGATTGCCCTGATTATTTGATTGTTCCGCATTGTATGTTATTTTTGTAAACCAAACAGGCATTTATTTGTTAAAGAAACATTCATTAAAAACCAATTCAGCAATATTATGAAGAGACCCATTACAATTTTGGCCGCCCTGCTATTTACATCAGGCATTTTTGTCAATGCGCAGGAAGCAACAGAAGAAGCCGTCAAGCCCTGGAAGATCGGCGGTGACGCATCACTCACTTTCGGACAGACCGCCCTGATAAACTGGTCGGCGGGAGGCGTCAGTTCATTCTCCTTGAACAGTCTTTTGAATTTCCATGCCGACTACCAGAAAGACAAACTGTTGTGGACCAACAACCTGATCATGGCCTATGGTTTTTACCAGGAAAAGGATGCAAAAAGGAAGAAAAGCGATGACAAACTCGATTTTACTTCCAACCTCGGTTATGAGATGGCCAAAAACTGGTATTATTCACTGACTGCCGGTTTTAAGACCCAGTTTGACAAAGGGTTCCCGGAAGATAATGATTCCGTATACAACTCTAAATGGCTGGCACCGGCATTTTTCACCCTTGGGGCAGGTTTGACCTACAAACCCAATGAGAACTTCCAGCTGATCATCTCCCCTGTTACTTACAGGCTGACCATTATTAACGATCAGCGCCTGGCCAACCTGGGAGAGTACGGTGTGGACCCGGCCGAATACGACAGCCTGGGAGTGCTCATCAAAAATGGCAGCAAATTTCGCCATGAAATGGGATTTAACCTCAAGTTGAGCTATGCCGTGACCATAGTGAAGAATGTTGATTTCCAGACCAACCTGGAACTCTTCTCAAACTACCTGGAAGACCCCCAGAACATTGACGTATACTGGGACAACTATTTCAACTTCACCGTGAACAAATGGTTGTCGGCCCAGCTCACCACAAGCCTGATCTACGACCACGACATCAACATCACGGATAAGGACGGGAACACCGGCCCAAGGACGCAGTTCAAGCAGACGTTCGGACTTGGAATTGTTTATAAGTTCGGCCACGGAAAAGAATAGGCAAGATTGCTGTTTATGAAAAACCGCTTTATGACACGGCCCGGTGTATGCCTGCGCCGTTGCCGGTAAGGTGGTTTTTTTTTAATGCTGCCTCTTTTCTTTCTCCAGCAATGCCTTTGTCGAGAGGAGGCCGCAGGCCGCCGCAATATCGAGCCCCCTGCTGGCACGGATGGTCGTTGTGATGCCTTTGGCAATCAGTGCATCCCGGAATTCATGTATGGTCTGGTCGGAAGATCCCGACAGGGGGGTGCCGGGGACCGGATGGAAACGGATCAGGTTTATGCGGGCCTTTAGTCCATGCAGCAACCTTACCAGCTCATTTACATGGCGGCGGCCGTCGTTCAGCCCCGCGAACATGATATATTCAAAAGATATCCTTCGCTGCCGCTCTATATCGTATGTTTTCAGGTATGTCACCACATCACGGATCGGGTAAATGTTCTCGACGGGCATGAGTCTCACGCGTTCATCGGCAAAAGGGGTGTGCATGCTCACCGCCAGGTGACAACTGCTCTCCTCAATAAAACGCTGCATGGCCGGGATGATGCCAATGGTTGACACCGTGATGCGGCGCGGGCTGATGCCCGCGCCCCACGAAGCAGTGAGAATATCGAGGGTCTTCATGAGGTTGTCCATATTGTCGAACGGCTCCCCCATTCCCATGAATACCAGGTTGCTGACCTGCTCCCTTTCGGGCAGGCTGAGCAATTGGTTGATGATTTCGCCCGGACTGAGGTTGGCCTGGAAACCCTGTTTCCCCGTCATGCAGAACAGGCAGCCCATCTTGCAGCCCGCCTGTGCAGAGATGCATAATGTGTTCCGCTTTTCTTCCGGGATATAGGCCGCCTCAATGTAGTTCCCCTTAACGGTCTCGAACAGGTATTTCTTTGTGCCGTCGGATGATCGCTGTACATCGGCGGGCGGCACCCTGCCAACATCATATTTTTCTGACAAAAGCTCCCTGGCCTGCTTTGACAGGTTGCTCATATCCCCGATCTCAAAGGACTGCTTTTTATACAGCCAGTCTGAGATCTGGGCAGCATTGTAGCGGGGAAGTCCAAGCGCGGTCACGGCCTCCTCGAGTTCTGTTATTGTCTTTCCGCAAAGCGATTCCTTTTCCATCAGAAATAGATTTCGGCGATAATGTTATTGTAGGGGATCCCCCTTTCAATGAGCAGATCCCTGGTCTCCACCACCATTTCGGCAAGGCCGCAAAGGTAGTATTTTCTGCCGGGCGGCAACGCAGGCTGTTCAGCCAGGTATTTTGTCAACCTGCCATGATAGAGCCCTGCCCCCGTTTCCCGGGAGCAGCAACGGATATAACTGCCCGGACCGAGCAGTCTGATAAATTCCTCTTCAAAATAAAAGGATGCGCGTGTTCTGCCGCCATGGATCAGAATTTTATCTTTCTCCAGGCCCGAACGGAGCATGCTGGCAAACGGGGCAATGCCGGTACCCGAGGCAATGAGGGTGGCCGCACCGTCGGTACCGTGGAAAGTCCCGAAAGGAGCGGAAACAAAAAGCGTATCACCCGCCTTCAGCCTTGCAAGCGAAGGCGTGACTGCACCCTCCGGCTTGACATTGTAAAGAAGCCCGATCATGTCATCGTCATTCCCGCTCGCGATACTGTATAGCCGCGGTTCACCGCTGCGCTCCGGCGAGACCCCAACCACCTGGCCAGGTACAAAGCGGTGCGTGCGCCTGTAAGAAAGCACATAAACATCCGGGGCAATCACCCTGTTGTCCTCAACCCTGACGGGAAAAAGCTCCCCCGTCGAAATCCCGCTTTCATTGCCTGCCATAAAGATAATTTTGGAAGGATAACACCATCGATCACTTATTGTTTGATAAAGATAGTGAAAGGGAGTGAGTTTTGAGTTTTTAGATCATAATCGGGATGGCGTAATTCGTGAGACTGCCTTTTCATGAGCGAAGCGAAATGAAAAGGCGTAGTCGACCGAATCCCGCTTTAGCGGAATGGTGGTTCGGGGTACGAGGGACGGGGAAATGGACAATTTCTCTTCGTTTTGTGATAACGACCAAATCTGCAACACTTCATTTCCGGCAAAATCATATATCTTTGTATCCATATATATAAAATTATGAAAAAAACGCTCCTTTTTTTATCGGTGGCACTGGCAGTTGCACCGCTTATGTCACAGCCGGTTTTTGACTGGGTGCATCCGGTGGGCCATGCCCTTTACGGGGAAACGAAAAGTTTGGTGAAATGCGATGCGGCAGGCAATATAATTTTGGCCGGAGGATTTATCGATACCGCAGGGTTTGGCGGTAACGGGGTGGTTTCGGCAGGTTTTACCGATATATTCGTTGCTAAATACGGAGCGGGGGGCGATTTGGAATGGGTTTTCCGCGATGGCGGGACAGATTACGACTACATCAGCGACCTTGCCGTGCACGAAGACGGCATATATCTGGGCGGGACTTTTTACGGTGTTACCGCTATCGGGACCGAAACCTTCGAGTCGCTGGGGAGCCAGGACTTTTTCATCTCGGCATATGACAGTGAAGGGGACTTTCGCTGGGCGCAGCATTTCGGAAGCCCCAAAACCGATTACCTGGGTGCCATCGACAGCGACGGGGAAGGAAACCTGTTCTTTACCGGGTATTTTTACGACAGCATTACTTTTGCCGGCACCACCCTTTATGCGGCCGGAGGTTCCGATATTTTCCTTGCCAAACTCGACCCGGCAGGCAGCCTGCTCTGGATCAGGCAGGGATCCGGCCCCTCAAGCGATCAGGCATACACACTCTCATGCGACGGGGAAGGCAATGTTTTGCTGACAGCCTCATATTTCTATTCCATTGAGATTGGCGACACCCTGCTGACGACGGCAAACCCCACGGGTGTATTCTTTGCAAAATTCGACGGGGAAGGCAATCTCCTTTTTGCCAGGCAGGCCGATGGCAACGGCCTTATTGCCCGTTCACTGGGCGTGTTCGACCCGGAGGGGAATATCTGTTTCGGGGGGAATTTTTCGGATCAGCTCAGTATCGGACCTTATCTTTTTGATGCGGGGGCCTTCAATGTTGATGTTTTCATTTCCAGATACAGCCCTGACGGGAACCTTTTGTGGGCCGGCCACGGGCAGGGCGGCGGAAGCGACCAGCTCATCGCCTTATCGGCCGGACCGTTCAATGACGTTTACCTCACAGGCCATTACCTCGAGGATATTCACTTTGATGACCTCACCATCCCCTACACACTCTGCTGCGGCTCGGCAGAGATCTTCATCGTACGCTACACCTCAGACGGCACCCCTGCCTGGGGGGAACAGATTTCCGGCGAAAGGGCCATGGTGGAATCTGTGGCTAAAAACCAGCATGACGAGCTCTTTGTATCAGGCATGTTCCAGTTCGAACTGGCTTTTGGGAGCAATATCCTGACAGGTGAACATGATTACGATAATTTCATCACAGGTATCATGACCGGGACCTACACCACAATCAGCGATCCGGAAACACCTCTATCTGCCAGGCTTTATCCGGTACCGGCCCGGAACCATGCTGTACTCGAGGCAGATGCCGGACCCTGGCTCTTTAACATTACCGACATTCACGGACGATATCAAACACAAGGCCGCTTCAGCGGCAGTACCAGGATTGACCTGCAATCATTCCCGCCGGGCATTTATTTTGTCAGGCTCAACAACATTCGCGGTGATATGCAGCAAAGCCTTTCATTGATCAAAAAATAGCCACGACGGCTTTTTCGCTCCGCAGTCCGTCATTTACTTATATATATTTGTATGGTAAAAGGCTAAATCGATCATGAAGAGAAAACTACTTGTATGCCTGCTCATACTGGCGGCGACCCTTTCCGGCATCCATTCACAAGACCAGACACTGGTCATCATTGAAAGAGTCTTTATTCCCAAGCATCCGCAGGAACCGGGTCATCCACAATTTGTCCTTTACGCTCCGCAGGGAAACCTTCAGCTGGGACTGGGGGGCTACGTAAATCTCAGCGGTTTATTCGATTTCAACGGCATACTCAACAACCATGATTTCATCACCTACGACATCGCCGTACCCACTACGGCACCGGCTGAGAAAAGGATCCTTTTCGATGCCTTCCAGTCGAGGATCTTTGCCGAGATACTGGGCCAGACGAATCGTTCGCCCCTGCGTATTTACATGGAAGCCGACTTTAATTCGCCGGGTCATTTGCTTACCCTGCGTCATGCCTATGGCCAGTATGGAGGGTTTTTGCTCGGGCAGACCTGGACCACCCTGATGGACCTCGAAGCGATCCCCTTCACCATCGACCCGGAAGGTCCGAATTCGGCAGTTGGCTTCAGGACAGCCATGCTACGCTACGGCCATAAGCTCACAAAGAGCCTGTTCATAACTGCAGCCATTGAGATGCCTGAGGTATCGGCCGGCATGTCGTCCCCCTTTACCCTGGCTCCGCAATACATCCCCGACATCATCCTCACGCTGAAACACAGCGGTACTTACGGGCATCTGCAGGCAGGGGGTATTTGGAGAAGCATGTCGCTCAATGACACATTGAATAAAAAAACCCTTCCATTGCCCGGCTATGGCGGTGCCTTCAGCGGGCTTCTGAAGGCAGGGAAAAATGCCGCTTTTATGTTTCAGTTCATATATGGAAAAGGTATTTCAAAATACATTCAGGACCTGTACGGTACCGGGCTCGATGCCGTTACCATCGACCGGGATAATGTACCGGAAATGGCTGCCGTAGGATCCTGGGGCTATTATGTCGCTTTCAGGTACAACTGGAACCCGAAAATGTATTCAACCGCCATTTATGGATTTACGGAGGTTGACACGAAAAAAGCGACAGGAAGTGGTGCTGAATACCGGAACGGGCAATATGCATCAGTCAACCTTTTATGCGATTTTTCGCCCATGTTCTCAGCAGGCATCGAATACCTCCGGGGGCAACGGATGAACTTCAACAATGAATCCGGCCGCGCCAACAGGTTCAACGCCATGATACAATTTAACTTTTAAGGATTTGGCGGGTTAACAGCCTTCGCGAATACAAATGATATCCTAAACGATACCAGTCCGGAATTATAACAATCATCATCCCTGCCGGAACTGTTTATCGGTCTCCCTGGTGAATTCACTGAATTTGATAAGTGATCTACTTAAAAGATATCCCTACATAATGATTTCAATAAACTATGTTCTATATTTGAGTCTGTATAACGAATATAATCCGGTCAATATCATCTGTGTTCAAAATATAGTTCTTTGATATCCTTACTATTATCATTTTTAGAAATACAAGAGGTATCTGTATCCTGATACTTATCAACATTCCTGTTTTCAGCCTGTATTTAATGTTTTTTAGCCCGTTCAATAAGTAGATTTTACAGACATGGATGATATGTTTAATATAACATAAACCATCAGTAAACGTATGATTGAAAAAAATCTCATTCACCTGATCGGAATTTTAAAAGCCATCGAAATGAAAAAGAACGAATACTCTATGCTCAAAAATACTGGACGCCCCTATTTATGGAAACTCCTTCTAACACTGGGCATTATAATCTCTTTCCAGGGCCATGCGTTAACACAGACTTTTGTTTACGTTAAGCATGATGCTTCTGGCAATAATGATGGAAGCAGCTGGGCCGATGCATACAATTCGCTGGAAACCGCATTGTCCAGTGCCGTTTCCGGAGAGCATATCTGGGTTGCAGCGGGAACTTATGTACCTGAGAATGAAATAGGTGGCAGCGGTATACATTACCGGGCCTTTTGCCTGAAAAACGGAGTGGGGGTTTACGGGGGATTTGATGGCACGGAAGATCCGGCCACTTTTGATCTCAACGAACGTGATTTCCTTCTTAACGAAACCATATTGAGCGGCACCGCTGACGAGGTATATCATGTCTTCAGGCATGTTGATCAAGGTCTGGACGGCACCGCCCTGCTCAACGGCTTTACGATAACCGGAGGCAAGGCTGATGGCACAGCCCCCGATAACAGAGGCGGAGGGATGCTCAACCAGGGTAGTTCATCGGCAAACGGAAGCAGTCCCACCATCGAAGAATGTGTTTTTGAATACAACTCGGCCGATGAAGGAGGTGCCATCTATAACAGCCGCTATTGCAGCCCTGATCTTTCCTACACGACCTTCACCTCCAATACTGCCTCTTTGAAAGGCGGCGCCGTATTCAACATCCGCAATACACCCGTGTTCAGCTATTGCGACTTCAACAGTAATACTGTTAGCAGTACCGGTTCCGATGATGGCGGCGGAGCCATGTATAATTCTACCTCGGTTAATACCGAAGGTCCTGATATCAGTTACTGT
Source organism: uncultured Bacteroidales bacterium (assembly GCA_964531985.1). Lineage (GTDB taxonomy): Bacteria > Bacteroidota > Bacteroidia > Bacteroidales > B18-G4 > B18-G4. The sequence continues at coordinate 23,531 of CAZHFC010000033.1, read as the reverse complement.
AATTTTACCGGCAACTCTGTCAACGCAAGTACTTCCAAAGGCGGTGCGATCTTCAGTTACCTTAATCCGGGAAAGATCAGCATCACCCACTCAACCTTCACTTCCAATGTGGCGCAGTACGGAGGCGCCATTTACCATAACAGCGGAAGTGATGCCAACCGTGATGCCTCCGATGTACAGCTTAGCAACTGCACCATAGAAGAAAATGAAGCTCAATACGGAGCAGGTGTTTTCAGTGACAGGCATCACAGCATTCTTACATCATGCATATTAAGAGGCAATGAAGCCTCAGAGCAGGCAGGAGCCTTTTACAGCCGATATGCATCTTCCAAAATCATCAACTCCCTGATAACGGGAAACAAAACCGCAAAACACGGGGGTGCCGCCTACTTTAACGCCGATAACCCGGAGATCATCAATACCAGCATCAGTGGAAATTATGCCGGTGAGCGCGGTGGAGGCATCAGCATTATTGGCGGAACATCCGTTGAACTGAAAAACTCCATCCTTTGGGGAAGTGTAAGCCCGCAGGGTAATGAACTTTGGGTTTGCGATGACTGTGACGGGACTTTTGACTATTCAGCCTATGGTAATGCCACAGGCGATATATACATAGCCACAGGTGGGACGGTAAATGCGACCAACAGCATAACCTCAGATCCTGTATTCCTGAACCCTCTTGCCCCTACTTCAGGCAATACACCCAACATTCTCGGGAACTACTTTATTTGCGGATGCACTTCCCCATGCATTGACGCTGGCCTGAACAGCCATGTGCCGGCCGGCCTTGACAAAGACCTCCGGAACATAGACCGCCTCATTGACGGAAACGGCAACGGAACCGCAACCGTTGACTTCGGGGCCTATGAGTTTGACCCCGACGGCTGCAATGCACTGGAACCAGCTATCGGCGACGGCAGCAGCGGCGATCCATACCAAATATCCATGCTTCAGCATCTGTACTGGATTGCCGTAGAGTCTTCGCGCTGGGACAAACACTATTTGCAAACTGCTAATATTGACGCCTGTAACACATCAACCTGGTACAGCGGAGCAGGATGGTTGCCGATCGGAAACAGCACTATAAAATTTACAGGCACCTATGATGGCGGTGGCTACAGCATATCAAACCTTTATATAAACCGGCCGGGATCAAACGAGATCGGGCTTTTCGGAGAAATCGACGGAATTTCCTCCGCCAGGGTGGTAATCAAAAACCTTACTCTTGATAATGTCACAATTACAGGCTACGACCAGGTAGGAGCGCTTATCGGAAGAGCAGAACAATATAATGACATTGAAAACTGTCATGTGAACGGAACCGTAGAAGGCCGTGTAAATGTGGGCGGACTGACAGGATGGGGCAGGCGTACCGATTTTTTAAAATGCAGTTCCTCGGCAACTGTGAATGCCAACAACATTTCCGGAGCCATGTACCATGGCGGACTGGTTGGTCATATCAATTCCACTTCAACCATTATACAGTGTTTTGCAAGCGGGGATGTTTCCGGACGCACACGAATCGGAGGACTGGTCGGAGCCGTGGGCTGGAACAGTTATATCGAAGACAGCTATGCAACGGGATATGTCACAGGCAGCGGAGGCGGCCTGTCAAACCCGATGATAGGCGGACTGGCAGGAGAGGTCTGGAATGCCGGCATCAGGAGGAGCTACTCAGCCGGGGAGGTCGACATCACAGGACTGACTTCGGAATACGGAGGCCTGGTCGGGAATAAGGTAACTTCTTCCAATTATTTTGATGAAGATAATTTCTGGGACACCGAATCCAGTGGCATCTCCGTTTCCGAGATGGGAACAGGCAAGCTCACCTCAGAAATGAAAACCCAATCAACGTTTACCAATGCCGGATGGAATTTTACAACAACCTGGGGAATGGACGGAGTTTTAAACGATGGTTATGCGTATCTGCTTGATAATCTTCCCCCGGCCATCATAACCTGGACAGGGGCCAGCAGCAACGACTGGAACAACCCTGCAAACTGGGACAATGGAGTCCCGTCGGCCGAAAATGATGTCATCATCCCCGACCTTGTTGCCAATGATCCGGTCGTTGATGAAGGGCCCGGCACACCGGCTACCTGCAATAACCTTAGCCTGGAATCGGATGCCACTCTCACAATCAATGCCGGGAAAGCGCTTACGGTAACCGGCAACCTGTCGGTGGCCAATGCCAAAGGACCTGCAACACTCACCGTTCTGAGTGATGCTTCAGGCACCGGATCCCTTATCGTGGAAGGAACAGCCACCGGTGATATTGATTTTGAAAGATATGTGAGCCAGGATTACTGGCATTTTGTTTCGGCTCCCGTAAGCGGACAATCCATTGACAATGCCTTCATGACCGCCAGCGGAATCAGCAATAGCCCGGTATACCAGTTTTACCGTTGGGATGAAGACACAAAATACTGGATCATTTATGGTTCGACCGGTAACCCCGAAGCATTTGGCGACACAGAATTCGTGGCCGGCAGGGGTTACGCCCTGGTACGCGGCGGCGACGGTGATCTGAATTTTACCGGAACCCCTGAAACATCCGATGTCAGCTATGCCGCAACATACACCGGTACCGATCCACGCGCGGGATTTAACCTGGTTGGGAATCCATTCTCCTGTGCCCTGGGAATCAGCAACTCGGCCGGAACCAGCGGCAAATTCCTGGCTGATAATACAGCACTGCTCGACGACAATTATGAGGCTGCCTATATCTGGGATGAGCAACCCGGATACGCCTTCGACAGGAACGACTATAAGGTGATCAGCAATGCCGCCATCTCGGGTTATACCCAGCTTGCGCAGGATTATATCCAGCCCGGACAGGCATTCATGGTCAAAGTGGTGCCGGGAGGCGGAAACATCCAGTTCAACACCAGTATGCGGGCTCATGCCGCCGTAAACTTCTATAAAAAGGATCAAACCTGGCCCTCGGTAGAGCTACTGGTACAGGGAGATAAACTATACAATTCCACGGCCATTGGCTTCAACGACAACATGACAACAGGCCTTGATCCTTCCTATGATGTGGGAAAATTTAAGGGGAATCCCGATATTGCACTCTACACCCGGCTTGTAGCCGATAACGGCATCGATTTTGCCTTACAGGCACTGCCCGTTTCCAATATGGAGCACTTTATCGTACCCGTTGGCATAGATATTTCCGAAACCGGAACCTTCACCTTCTCGGCCATTACGGATCAACTTGACGAAGTGCCCCTTATTCTGGAAGACCGCCTGCTGGGATTGTTTACAGATATGAAAACCGGCACTTACACAGCAGATATCACTGAAAGCGGAACCGGGCGGTTTTTCCTTCGTTTCAAAAATACCACAGGCACAGGAGGGATGGAAGAATCATCTTCTCTTCAATCATACTGCGCAGGAAAAAAACTTTTTATCAACAACCCTGAAGGTTTCAGTGGTATGGTCACGATCACCGACATGGCCGGCAGACAGGTTTTGAACTTCAGGCTCACCGGTGATGGAAGTCAGCAGGAAAACATGGATACCGATGCAGGCATCTATATCATACACATTATCACCGGCCGGGGAATATACAGGAACAAGGTATTGAATTTTTAACCCAAAATGACAAAGATCAGGTTCCTGTGAAAGCAGGAGCAGCCAAAAATAAAATCGCCTATGAAAAAGCAAATCACAACCTTTCTCCTTTTCTTGCTGATCGGGATCATAGCACAGCAATTACAGGCTTCTTCTTCCCCTCCCCCTCCACCCGATCACGGTTCTTCGGGAAACCTCTTTGGAGGCGGGGCTTCGATTGGCAGCGGACTTGCCATACTGCTTGCCATGGCCCTGGGATATGCTGCCAACAAGATCTACCGCAATAGGAAAAAAGATATAGCTTAGAGATCACACCACTCACATTGCAACAAGCGATCCAGTATAGGAAGGAGTTTAGACCCGGGTAAGCCAACATATTCGAACCAGGAAAGAAGCGACACGAAAATCCGGATATAAATTATCAATGCCCGAATGGCATTATCAGAAAAACCGCAATATCCCACAGGGTATGGCTTACAACATTGATGACCATGCTCCGGTAACGGAGATAGAGCCAACCCCAGAATAAGCCGCACACCAGGGCTGCCAGCACAAGCACCGGGTTTCCCGTCGCAACATGTACGGCAGCATAGAGAAATGTCGCCAGGATAAAGCCTGCCGTTTGCCCGAAACGTTTCATAAAATGGCGTTGCAGGTATGCCCGCCAGAAGAACTCTTCGCCGGGGCCGATCACCAGCAACATGAGTATGCCGATACGCAACGGGGAAGCATCCTGCCTGAATGAATATACATCGCTGATGCTTGCCCCTGCATCCTTAAAAAGCATCCGAATAAGATAATTGCCCGCATAAAACAAAAGGAACAGGATGACTGCCGCCAGCATTCCTGCCAGTGCCTTTCGCCAGGTCTTCTCCCCGAAATCCTTTTTGATCAGGCCGGGATACTCCTTGTCAAAACATATTACCAGAAGCATCAGCAAAACCAGGTTGCTGCTCATCCAGTACCAGAAATCGAATCTTCCGGCTCTTTGAAAAGTGAACATGAAGACAAAAGCCGCAACAGCAAAAAGGGTAACCAACCACAGTTGATTACCCCTGAGCCATGAAAATGCATTTTTTACGCTCATATCCAATTCCTGATAACGGCCTCCAGAACCAATGCAATTGTACACAAGAGCCCGAAAGCCAGGTTAAACTGCGCCGTGGCACCATCAAGGGCGACAAAGTCGATGGGGTTTTTGGGTTGCCTGCGCCGGAGAGCCTTTTGCCAAAGCTTCAATGCCATTGGAAGCGACAGTACCACGATGGCAAAGGTAAAGGGCATGAAGGCCATGGAAGGGAAAAGAAAATACGGAACGAGGATAAGAGCCAGAACCATGAAGAAGGGGCCAAAAATCAGGTAGCCGTAATACCTTAACGAAGCCTTGTCGCCAAGCATGGAAGCAATGGTACGGATCTGCCCTTCCCTGTCGGATTTAATGTCGCGCCAGTTGTTGGCGTGTAAGATGGCGATCACCAGGGTTGACATGGGAATGGCCCAGATAACGGGTATCCATGAAAGCGTACCGGTTTGCACATACCAGGCACCGAGGGAGCCGAGGATGCCAAAGTTCAGGAACACCGCCAGATCTCCCAGGGCACGGTATTTCAGGGCAATCCTGCCTCCGATCGAATAGAAAATACCGATCAGAAGGCCGGGCAGGCCAATCAGCAGTATAAGCGGGCCAACAGCATATGCCAGGTACAGGCCTGTCATGGTCCCCAGGAAAAACAGCAGGATGCTGGCCACCTTCGCCTCCCGGATGGTAATGAGCCTGCGCACTACGCCACCACTGACGGGAGCCGGAACCTTGTCAAGCCCTTTCTGGAAATCAATGATATCGTTCAGCACGTTGGCGCCCGAATGCAGGATGAGCATACCAAAAAAGGCAAGCAGAAAGTAGCCTGTATGAATTGCCTCACCGCCGTAAACATACGCCAGCACGGTACCGAATACCACCGGGATGGTGGATGCGGGGAATGAAAAGGGGCGCAGGGATATCCACCACTTTTTAAAAAATGAAATATCGCTTTTCTCCATTTCGGTCGGGTTTTTCAAACTTTAACAAGTAAAGCCCGCAAAAGTTTATCCGGCTGCAAGTTTATGAAAAAAAAGGGTATGGCAGCCAAAGAAAAAGACAAAAGGGTTGCCAGCCTTATTAGGGTTGGCAACCCTAATAAGGCTGGCAACCCTGACAAGCTGGCATAAAGAAGCCATTTTATTGAAAATATATGAATAGGTGTTGGTATCTTCGCCCGACATATTTTCCAAGCATGAAGCTTAAACGGCTTTTTCACGACATATGGGAGTCGGTTTCGGGCACTGAGCAGGACTTTACCAGCGGCAGTCTGGGCAGGGCCATCCTGCTGCTTTCCGTTCCCATGGTGCTGGAAATGGTCATGGAATCATTATTTGCCGTAGCTGACATATATTTTGTTTCAAAACTTGGCTCCGATGCCGTTGCTGTTGTTGGCATCACCGAATCGCTGATTACCATCGTGTATGCTGTGGCTGTGGGACTGAGCATGGCCACAACGGCCCTGGTATCGAGGAGGATTGGAGAAAAACGGCACAATGAAGCCGGGAAAGTTGCTTTCCAGGCCATCATCACAGGCCTGGGAGTATCCTTGCTCATCGCCTGGGCCGGATGGTTCTTTTCGGAAGAATTACTTGGCATGATGGGTATAAGCAATGACATTGCCTCCACGATGTCGGGTTATACTGCATGGATGATCGGAGGCAATTCGGTGATCATGCTCCTGTTCATCATCAATGCCGTTTTCAGGAGTTCGGGAGATGCCGCCATTTCCATGCGGGTGCTGATCCTGGCCAATGGCCTGAACATCATTTTGGACCCCTGCCTGATATTTGGGCTCGGACCATTTCCTGAACTGGGTATTACAGGTGCGGCCATCGCCACCAACATTGGAAGGGGCATCGCTGTTAGCTACCAGTTATTCCTGCTTTTTAACGGCAGGCACAGGATCCGGCTGGGGTGGAAAAGCATCCGGATTATGCCATCGGTAATTAATGAGATACTTAGAATATCGGCCGGAGGTATCATGCAAACACTGATTGCCACTTCAAGCTGGATAGGCATGATCAGGATACTTGCCGTGTTCGGCAATGAAGTTTTGGCCGGTTACACCATCGCCATCAGGATCATCATTTTTGCCCTCCTGCCATCCTGGGGGATCAGCAATGCCGCCGCCACCCTGGTCGGGCAAAACCTTGGGGCGAATAAACCCGCCCGCGCCGAACGCTCAGTCTGGATAACCGGAGCAGTGAATGTGATCATGCTGGGATTGATCGGACTGGTGCTGGTTATCTGGCCTTCCCATTTCATGGGACTGTTCATGGATGATCCCGTGGTGTTAAGGCACGGAAGCCTGGCACTGCAGGTCATCAGCCTGGGTTTTCTGGCCTACGGCCTGGGCATGGTCATGATACAGGCTTTTAACGGAGCCGGCGACACCAGTACGCCAACATGGATCAATTTTTTCTGCTTCTGGCTTCTGGAGATCCCCCTTGCCTATTCCCTGGCACAACTTATGGGTTTCAGGGAGTATGGCGTTTTCTTCGCAATACTAAGCGCAGAAACGGTGATGACTATTTTGGCAGTGATCCTGTTCAGGCGCGGGAAGTGGAAAATGAAGAAGGTTTAAAAAAAGGGTTGCCAGCCTTATTAGGGTTGGCAACCCTAATAAGGCTGGCAACCCTGATTTTTCTTATTTTTATCCCGCAAACAATAATCTGACCTATGACAAACCGAAGGAACTTCCTCAAAAACATGGCAGCAGGCCTGGCAGGCGCAGGCATTGCATTACCCGGGATTGCCAGGGTTGGCAGGCAATTGGAAAGCACGCTTTTTGCGCCTGCGCCGGTACCCGGGCAAAAGTCGGTGATGGGATTGCGTACCGAACCGCTCCCGGTGGTACGCATCGGCATCATCGGGCTGGGTATGCGCGGCATGGAAGCCGTGGGCAGGCTGCTGAAGGTAGAAGGCGTGAAGATCATCGCATTATGCGACATCATCCCCGAAAGGGTGGCACGTGCCAGGGAAATCGTGACAGCCGCCGTACAGCCCCAACCAGCCGGATACGGTGATGATGAAGGTCATTGGGAAAAACTTTGTGAACGCGATGATATCGACCTGGTGTATTCCTGCACTCCCTGGCGTTACCACACCCCCAACGCCGTGCATGCCATGAAACACGGCAAGCATGTGGCACTGGAAGTGCCGGCAGCCATGACCATCGACGAATGCTGGCAGCTTGTCGACACGGCCGAGCAAACCCAGCGGCATTGCATGATGCTGGAAAACTGCTGTTACGACTTCTTTGAGCTTGCCACGCTGAACATGGCCAGAAATAATGTTTTCGGTGAGATCATGCATGCCGAATGCGCCTACATACACGACCTGCGATGGCTCAAGTTCGAAAAAGAAAACGGCTACCAGGGCATGTGGCGGCTCAAGTGGAGCGAAGGCCATACAGGAAACCTCTACCCCACCCACGGCCTTGGACCCGTGGCACAGATCATGGGCATCAACAGGGGCGACCGCTTCGATTATCTCTCTTCCATGTCGACAAAGCAGGCCGGAATGTCGCTATACGCCGGAAACACCTTTGGCAGCAATTCCATGGAGGCCCGGCAGCATTATGAGCTTGGCGACATGAACACCACCCTCATCAGCACCATTCAGGGCAAGACCATCATGGTACAACACGATACCACAAGCCCAAGGCCGTACAGCCGCATCCACCTTATCAGCGGCACCAGGGGCATGGCACAGAAATGGCCTGTAAGGCGTATCGCCCTCGAACCCGACTCCCATCACTGGCTCGACGATGATAAATACGACCAACTGATCAATGAATACGAGCACCCACTGGCTAAAAAGATCGGGGAAAAGGCCCGTGCGGTTGGCGGACACGGTGGCATGGATTTCATCATGGACTGGCGGCTGATACAGTGCCTGCGCGAAGGTCTGCCCCTCGACCAGGATGTGTATGACGCCGCTTCATGGTCGGCGATCGTGGAACTCAGCGAAATTTCGGTAAAAGACAGGAGCAACTCGGTAATGGTGCCTGATTTTACCCGTGGAGTCTGGAAGAATGCCAAACCACTGGGAATTGTGAGCTAAGCAGTCTGTTGATACCCGTTTTTAAAAAACGTCACAGTTTTTTTAATGTTTTTGTGGACTGCGTCTACCGGAGCCCTGAGAAGTCCCTGAAAAAAAAAAGCCCCTCTTCGTCCCGGATTCCCGGGACTTCGAAGGGCGAAGGTGGAGCTGGAGGGAGTCGAACCCTCGTCCAAACAAGGGACAGATATGCTTTCTACATGCTTATCCCCTTATTGATTGTCGGGAGTGGCACGGGAAGAAGCACCCAAACCAAACCTTATTCCCTTTATCTCATCCGGAAGCCGGGACCTCCGCCGGACCAGCCTGAAATTATCTTGCGCCCCGTGATCAGACCGGAATCAGGCGACTCCATCTGCGGAACGTCTCGTCCCGGACCTTGTCCGGGATTATGCCGATCTACTAAACTTCGATCAGGCAGCGAGTGCGAATCTATTTTCGCCAATTGTTGTTGTTGTGAATACTTTTTACGGGATTTTTCACATTGCCCGGCATGCTTACATTTCCACCCGGCTTGCTGTCAAAACCAGGAACAGCCCCGAAGTGGGTGTGTGGGTGTGAGTGTGGGTGTGTAAGTATTATCCTGTGTTTGATCTTTTGCAAGAATTTCTGCAAAGATACTGTTTTTACAAGTATTACGCAAATACCATGCCGGGAATGATGCCCTGAAAACCACAAATAAAAATCTCCCGGCGGGGTATAGGGGATTATCCTTTGCCAAGCGGACTGGCATATTTTTTCACATCTTCGCCCGTGATCTCCTTATCACATAAGATGATCAGCCTTTCCACCACATTGCGCAACTCACGCACGTTGCCGGTCCATGGGATCTTTTGCAGCTCCCTGTAGGCATCTTCTGTAAAGATTTTCTTCGGTTTCCCCTGGCTTTCACAGATCTCGGCGGCGAAATGCTCTGCCAGCACAGGGATGTCTTCCTGCCTTTCCCTCAGGGGAGGTACATGGATGAGGATCACGCTGATGCGGTGGTACAGATCTTCGCGGAAACGCCCCCTGTCGATTTCTTCCTTGAGGTTCTTGTTGGTGGCGGCAATAATGCGCACATCCACCATGATATCCTTTTCGCCTCCCACCCGCATGATCTTGTTCTCCTGCAGGGCGCGCAACACCTTGGCCTGGGCCGAGAGGCTCATGTCGCCGATCTCATCAAGAAAGAGCGTCCCTCCGTGGGCCAGCTCGAAATCGCCTTTCCGCTGCCTGATGGCCGAAGTAAAGGAACCTTTCTCATGGCCAAAAAGCTTGCTCTCAATAAGCTCCGAAGGAATTGCAGCACAATTTACCTCTATGAAAGGGGCCTTCGCCCTGTTGCTTTTTTCATGCAGCCAGCGGGCCACCAGCTCCTTGCCGGTGCCATTCTCGCCGGTGATGAGCACCCTGGCGCCGGTAGGTGCCACCCTGTCGATCAAATCCCTGATCTCATCCATGGCAACCGACCCACCCACCATGTCGTAAGTGCCACTCACCTTGCGCTTCAGCTTCCTGGTTTCGGTAATGAGACTGGAGCGGTCCATGGCATTGCGGATGGTCACCAGCAAACGGTTCAGATCAAGCGGTTTGGCAATGTAATCGTACGCACCCTTCTTGATGGCTTCCACAGCCGTGTCGATGTTTCCGTGCCCCGAGATCATGATCACGGGCGTGTCACTGGTATCAAGTAAGTGGTCAAGCACTTCCATGCCATCCATGCCGGGCATTTTGATGTCGCAAAGGATCACGTCAAACTCATCATTCCCGGTCTTCTCCAGCGCTTCTTTCCCGTCGGCGGCATCCACCACCGTGTACTTTTCATATTCCAGGATCTCACGCAAGGTGTTGCGGATACTCTTTTCATCATCAACAACAAGGATCTTTGCCATAGGTTTCATCTTGGTTTGCCTGTCAAAGATATGAATCTTTCACTTCCCCCCGGCGGCATTCATATCATTCGCACCATCCGGAAGCCCGGAAAATACCGGTCATATTTATTGTTACCTTTGAAGGTGTAAAAACATAACCACATGCGATCCTTCCACCATCATATCCTGATCATCGCGGCGCTGTACGCCCTGGCGCTGCCTTTGCAGGCACAAAGACAGGGGGCAGCCCCGGAAGTAAAGGGGCCCGCCTCCGAAAATTACGCCTTTCCCTTTGCGGGTGGCATGAATGCATGCCAGTTCGGCGAGATCGACCTGAACATGGACGGCATCAAGGACCTGGTGGCATTCGACAGGCAGGGAAACCGACTGATGCCATTTATCAACAACGGTATACCCGGTGAGATCAGCTATACATTTGCCCCCGAATACATATCGTACTTCCCCGGTCTCAGCCACTGGATGATCCTTGTCGACTACAACATGGACGGCAGGGAAGACCTCTTCACCTATAACCCTCAAAGCCCGGGCATTGTGGTGTATAAAAACACCTCGCAGGCGGAATTGCGCTTTGAACGCGTGGCATATCCCTACCTCACCTCCTGGTACGGCAGCGGCTATGTGAACATCCTGGTTACCTATGCCGATTACCCGGGCATCTATGACATTGACGGCGACGGCGACCTCGACATCCTGACATTCTGGGCACTGGGCTCATTCGTGGAGATGCACAAAAACCTTTCCATGGAAACATACGGGATCCCCGACTCCCTGCTTTTCGAACGCAGCACTTATTGCTGGGGGTATTTTGCCGAAAACGAAGAATCGAACGAGCTCTACCTCGACACCTGTTTCGGAGCAAAGGAGGAAGCTTTGCGGGAATTGACCCCCCGCGACCGGCACACGGGCTCAACGCTGCTGCTCACCGACATGAACAACGACCAGCTGGCCGACCTCATCCTCGGCGACGTTGACTACCCCACCCTCTTCCTCCTCATGAACGGGGGTACACAGGAAGAAGCATATATGGTATCCTACAACAAAGACTTCCCCAACGAAGACGACCCTGCATGGCTTTTCAGCATGCCCGTTGCGGCCATGGCCGACGTAAACAACAACGGCCTGCGCGACCTGATCATATCCCCCTTCGACCCCAACCCCTTCGTTACCCAAAACTTTAACAGCGTTTGGCTGTATATCAACGAAGGGAGCAATGAATACCCCGACTTCCGCCTCAGCACCAAAAGCTTTTTGCAGGAAGACATGATCGACTGCGGGTCGGGTGCCTATCCGGTCTTTGCCGATATCAACCTCAACGGGCTTCCCGACCTCATCATTGGCAACTACGGCTATTATCAGTCGTCATGGTACGACAACAACATGATCCTCCATTCGGAATATGCAAGCCGCATCGCCCTCTTCATGAATACGGGAGAAGCCGGAGCGCCGGTTTATGAATTTGTCACAGGCGACTTTGGGCTTATCGGCGAAATGGGCATTCGCGGGGCTTACCCCGCTTTTGGCGATATTGACGGCGACGGGGATCCCGACATGATCGTGGGCCGTGACGACGGCACCCTGATGTTCTTCAGGAACTGCTCCTGTCTTGGCAACCCCCTCGACTTCCAGCTTGAAGCGGTCAATTACCAGGGCATTGATGTGGGCGAATACAGCACCCCCTTCATTTTTGACCTTGATGAAGACGGGCTCCCTGACCTCATCATCGGCGAGAAGGCCGGCAACCTGAACTATTACCGGAATACCGGCGATGCCTACAACCCGGTATTTACGCTGGTCACCGACAGCCTGGGCAAGGTGAATGTAACCGATTACAACCTTTCCTACAACGGCTACAGCACACCTTTCATCTTCCGGGCCGGAGACGGCAGCTTGCGGCTGGTTTCCGGGTCGGAGCAGGGCACCATCTTCTTTTTTACCGATATTGAAGATAACCTGGAAGGGAGCTTTACCCCTTCGGATGAATTATGGAAGGAAGTCGACTCGGTTGAATTTACGATACGGAACGCATACCGCTCTGCTGCCTGCCTGGCCGACCTGAACGACGACGGATATTTCGAGCTGCTCACAGGAAATTTTTCGGGCGGAACCGAGCTCTACAGCAACATGCTGCCACCACCGGTTACCATGGATATTCCGGATAACGGACGGGAGGCGGCCGGCGGAAGCCTGCACATATACCCGAACCCGGCCGGCGAAGAGCTGAACATTCTCTTCGATGCCGGCAGCGGCGATGAAAAGGAAAGATACAGGCTGCGCCTGATGAGCCTGCAAGGAAGCATTGCCTATGAGGGATTTGTTAAAGAAAACTTAAAAAACACCATTCAGCTTGGAAATCTGCCGGATGGGGTATATCTTTGTATAATAAGCTCCGATACCGATTACAAACCCAGGGCATACAGCAAGGTAGTCATTCAACGCTAGGAGTTTGTGAAACGCTTATTAACATTCTTTGTTCTCTCCTGTCTCTTCCTGGCAGGCGCCGCTCAGGAACGCAGGCTGCCATCGGGTGCACCCCTGAACCCCGAATACCTCAGGGCCATTTCCGATCCCGCTTATGACCATGCTGAATCTCCCGGCATTTTGCCTTATCACCCGGGCTTTCGCTCCCTTCCCGTAAAACGGCCTCCACCACGAAACCGTTTGCTTCCGGCTGTTTACGATATGCGTACGGCCGGTCCCGGCGGCACGTCGCTGGTCACTCCCGTCAAGAACCAGGGAGGCTGCGGCTCCTGCTGGGCCTTTGCCAGCCTTGCAGCCATTGAGTCGTCGTGGCTGTTGCATGGGTATGGCGCATACGACCTCTCCGAGAACAATGTCAAGAACTGCCACGGCTTTCTGTCGGCACCCTGCGGCTACGGCTCCAACTACCACACCACGGCGGTGATGGCCCGCGGTGAAGGCCCTATCCTCGAAGCCGACGACCCCTATTCCACCACCAACAACACCTGCATAACGGGGCTGAGCCCGGCGGCCCTGATCACCCGGGTGCTCTTCGTACCACCCGATATTGAGCTGGTCAAGGATGCCATCTATTACCATGGAGGTGTGTCGGTGCCGATGCGGATAGCCAACCAAAACTATTACAATTCGACCGACTACACCTATTTCAACACCCTCCATACCACCACCAACCACCTGATCACCCTTATCGGCTGGGACGACAATAAGAAGGTTACCGGAGGGATGTTCAGCGCCTATCCGCCCCCGGGAGTTTTCATAGCCAAGAACTCCTACGGGACCTCCTATGGCGAGAGCGGGTATTTTTATATCTCCTACTACGACCTGCACATCATCGACTACGGGCAGTGCTATCCCGGCAGGGCAGAATATGTGCCGGGCACGCAGGTCTATACGCACAGCCGGCTGGGCAGTTTTTACAGCATGGGTTACGACGACCCGCTGGGTTACGGGCTCATCAGGTTTACGGTTGATGAGCATACACGTATGGTACGGCTGGGCACCTATGTCAACAGCGGTATGACGGAAGTTGGGTTTGAGATCTACGACGACTTTGACGATGTGAACCTGGTGCTTACCAATAAGATCACCGGCCTGGAGCGGCTATACTGCCATTACCCCGGGTATTACAGTTTTGAACTGCCCGACGGTCCCGGTTTTACCGGCAGCAATGATATTTACGTCAAAGTGAGTTATTATTCGCCGGGCTATGCCTGGCCGATACCCACCGAGCGTTATATGTCGGGCTTCTGCGACCCGGTGATTGAATCAAATGTATGCTGGACCAGCGGCGACGGCAGCGATGGAAGCTGGTATCTCATTGGCGGCACCAACCCCTCCTACCTTTTCGACCTTTGCGCCTATGTTTATACTGAGTCGCTCACCCAGTGGCAGGGTGGCAGCAGCACCGCATGGAATGATGCATCCAACTGGGATAACGGCATCCCCGACGCCGACATGCATGCACTGATCAGTGCCGGCCCGAACATGCCTGTGATCAGCGGCACGGCTGCCTGCCGCTCGCTCAGCATCGATGATGGCGAAACGCTGACCATCTCTCCCGGCGGCTACCTGGCGGTTGGCAGGGAGCTGGCCCTGCGCGGCAGCCTGAACAATCAGGGCAGCCTCAGCATGGCGGCGGGTGCCGACATCATTTATGCCGGCAGCATTGCCCAGCAGATCGATCCGGCGATCGGCAGCGTGTCAAGCCTGATCATCGACAATCCCGCCGGGCTGAGCCTGGGCGGCAACCTGCAGATCGAAAAGATGCTGCGCCTCAAGGCAGGCAGCATCACCACGGGCAGCTACAGCATTTCCTATGAGGATGGCGCCTCGCTGGAATACAGGGGGCAGTCGGCACAGACGAGCTCCGATGCCGAATTTCCCGCATCCGGCGGCCCGTCCGTTCTGATCATTGACAATGCGGCCGGTGTAAGCCTGCATGCCGCGCGCAACATCGACAGCACGCTCTATTTGCTCAACGGCACCTTCGACAACAGCAGTTTTGCCTTAGGGCTCGGCGACAGTCAAAGCATCGTGCGCTACGACGGAAGCCTGGCTGCCGCACCCACCTTTGGCACCTCAGTCATGCTCGACTACCGTTCAGCCAATAACATCAGCACGGGTTACGAAATCCCTTCATCCACAGGCGTGGCACAGGATGTGATCATCAACGGCCCCGGCAACGTCACCCTGAATTCCATGCTAACAGTAAACGGGAAGCTGGCTTTAAATGCCGGGAGCTTCGACAACAGCGGAGCCACACTGAGCCTGGCAGGGGGCAGCGGCATCGAGGTGCGAGCCGGACAACTCACCGCCGTTCCTTCCTTTGGCAGCAGCATTGACCTCTTCTACCTGGGCGACATCGGATGCGCAAGCGGTTATGAAATGCCTTCGTCCACCACCGTGCTGAGGGACCTGACCATTAAGAATTCGGGAAATGTGGCCCTGAGCAGCAATGTGACCGTTAATGAAAACCTCTTCCTCATCTCAGGCACCTTCGACAACAGCACTGCCACACTGACCCTGGCCAGCGGCTGCGTGATCACGGCAGATCCCGGCCTGCTCGACGGTTATTACGGTTACCCGGGGGAACTTTCGGCAAAGCCCGCATTCGGCACCGATGTCGACCTGGTGTACAACGGGCGGTACGGCATCACCATGGGGCACGAAATGCCCGACGCCGCAGACGGGGCACTGAACAACCTGACCATTAACAACACTGTTGGGCTCACATTTACGAAAGACCTTACCGCCAAAGGCAATGTGGAAGCAATGGGCAATCTCAGGATGCAGTCGCATACCATTTCAGGCACAGGCAACCTCAACATCAAGCGGGCCGCGGTGATACACACCAACCACCCCGACGGCATCGACCACGGCAGCGGTACCTTCCAGATGCAGGGCGTGAGTACCTATAACGACACCATCGACTTCAGGTTCGAAGGAAGCAGTCCGCAATACATGGGAGCCGACATACCGCCGGTGATGAGGCACCTGGTGATCTACAACAGCAGCACAGGCGGTGTTACCCTGCAAAGCAAAGACATCAGGATACTGTGGAATATGTGGATAGAGCCAAACTGCAATTTCACCATCATCAACGGGCGGACGCTCTCGAACGACTGATCAGTCTTTGGGGAACTTCTTCATGCTTTTACGGCGCAGGTTGATGCGCATCCGGGCCTTCCCGTAATCGATCACGGCGCCGTATTTCATCAGGATGTCGCTGCCCAGCACGCCGTCGATGGGTTTAAACCCAAGGCTTTGATAGGAGTTGTTGACATGGCCCATGTCCAGGACCACGGCCGGATAGTTCCTGATCTTCAGTTCGCCGATCGCCATCTCGCCGATATACACAGCCATGCTTTGCATATCGCCGGAGCCAAGCCCCGTCGAGGGCTTTTCGTTATCCATGAATTCAGGTTCTTCTTCACGGAAAAAATGTCCGATCCGGCTTTTGTCAAAAGCCGTACGTGAAGCGCCCGTATCGAGGAGAACGCGGGCGGCATGCCCGTTCAGGCTCACTTCCGTCATCAGGTGGAAGCCGTCATCTTCAATGGCAATGATCTCCAGCGGAATATAAACGGGCATGGCAGATATTATCAGAAGTTGGGTTTCAGTGAGTATTTGTTATAGAATTCCTCGATGATGCTGACCGCTTCCGGTGGTGTGTCGACCAGCTTGATGATGTCCAGGTCTTCGGGGCTGATGTTCTCTTCTTCCAGCAGGCGGGATTTAACCCAATCGATCAGGCCCGACCAGTAATCGACATCGATCAGGACAATGGGAAAATGCACCAGCTTGGCCGTCTGGATGAGGGTCATGGCCTCAAAGAGCTCATCGAGGGTGCCAAAACCGCCGGGAAGTACGATATATCCCTGTGCATATTTCATGAACATGACCTTTCTGACAAAGAAAAAGTCGAATTCGATAAGGTTTTCGGGGTCGATAAAGGGGTTTGCCTGTTGTTCGAAAGGCAGTTTGATGTTTAAGCCGACGGATTTCCCTCCGGCGAAGTGGGCGCCCTTGTTGGCGGCCTCCATGATCCCGCCCCCGCCCCCGGTGATGATGCCGAAGCCCTTTTTGGTGAGCAGGTAGGCCACCTCTTCCGCCATCTTGTAATGCACGTCGGAGGGCCTTGTGCGGGCAGAGCCAAATACCGATACGCAGGGGCCGATCTTTCCCAGTCGTTCAAAACCCTGCACAAACTCCGCCATGATCTTGAAGATCTGCCAGGAGTCGTAAGTCTTTATCTCGTTCCAGTTCTTGGCCTTAAAAGCTTTTCTGATCTTGTCTTCGTCCGATTTCTTCATATTCAACTGGTCTTTTCATTATTCAAATCCCGGCAAAGATATGAATGTTATCGGGATTTCGGGTTATCCTGCGCTGAAGGATGCAGGTGTTCATTCAGCGCCTGCCGAAGGTATTTTGCCGTATAGCTGGCATCATGGCTGATGATCTCTTCCGGACTCCCTTCGCATATGATTGAGCCGCCCCTGTCGCCGCCTTCGGGGCCGAGGTCGATGATATGGTCGGCGAATTTGATCACATCCATGTTGTGTTCAATGATCAGCACCGTATTTCCCTTGTTTACCAGGCGGGTGAGCACATCTAGCAATACTTTCACATCTTCGAAGTGGAGTCCTGTTGTGGGTTCGTCGAGGATATACAGGGTCTTGCCTGTATCCCGCTTGGCCAGTTCCGCTGCCAGCTTCACCCGTTGGGCCTCCCCTCCCGAGAGGGTGGTAGATTGCTGCCCGAGGGTGATATAGCCCAGGCCAACTTCCCTGAGCGTCCTGATCTTCTGGATGATGGCGGGGATGTTTTCAAAATACTCCACAGCCTGGTTGATGGTCATATTGAGCACATCGTTGATCGACCTGCCCTTATAGCGTACTTCGAGGGTTTCCCGGTTATACCTTTTCCCGTTGCATGCTTCGCACTGCACATACACATCGGGCAAAAAATTCATTTCTATCAGTTTCACCCCGGCCCCTTTGCATGTTTCGCATCTGCCGCCTTTTACATTGAACGAAAAGCGTCCGGGCTTGTATCCCCGAATCTTCGATTCGGGCAGTTGCACAAAGAGTTTCCTGATCTCATCGAAAGCCTTGGTGTAGGTGACAGGGTTTGACCGCGGGGTACGCCCGATGGGCGACTGGTCGATCTCGATCACCTTATCGATGTTTTCCAGTCCACTGACAGCATCATAGGGCAGCGGTTTTTTGTCGGAACGGTAAAAGCGGTTGCTGAGGATGGGGTACAGGGTTTCGTTGATGAGGGATGATTTCCCGCTGCCCGACACACCGGTGATGCAGGTGAGCATGCCGAGGGGAAAGCTGACATTGACATTTTTGAGGTTATGGCCGCAGGCTCCCGTCAGCATGATCGCTGCCCCGTTGCCTTTGCGGCGTTCGGCGGGGATTTCGATGCGCCGTTTTCCCGACAGGTACTCGCAGGTGATGGTGTGGCATTTTCCCATCTCCTCCGGGGAGCCCTGTCCCACGATACGTCCGCCGTGCAGTCCGGCACCCGGGCCGATGTCGACCACCTCATCGGCCGACATGATCATCTCCCGGTCGTGCTCCACCACGATCACCGAGTTGCCCAGGTCGCGCAGGTCCCTGAGCGCTCCGATCAGCCTGAGGTTGTCGCGGTGGTGCAGCCCGATGCTGGGCTCGTCGAGGATGTACAGCACGTCAACCAGTCTGGAGCCGATCTGCGTGGCCAGCCTGATGCGCTGCGACTCCCCGCCGGAAAGGCTCCTGGCCTGGCGGTTGAGCGAAAGGTATTCCAGTCCGACCTGCAGCAGGAAACCCGCACGCGTTGTGATCTCACGAAGGATCTCCCGGGCGATGATCTTTTTTTGTTTGTCGAGCAGGGCTTCCGCCCCTTCCACCCATTTGCTGAAAGTGAGAAGGTCCATGCGGGCCAGCTCCGAAATGTTCTTCCCCCCGATCAGAAAGTGCAGGGACTCCTTCTTCAGGCGGTCGCCATTGCATTCGGGGCAGGTAATGCGGTTCATGAAGCTGCCCGCCCATTTCCGCAGGCCTGCCGAACCCGGTTCGGCATACTGGTTGCTGATAAAGTTGATAATGCCTTCGAAGTTCAGTGAGTAGGAAGATGTGACCCCGGCAAATTCCCTGCGCAGGATGATGGTCTCGTTGGTGCCGTAAAGAATGGTTGAGATGGCCTGTTCGGAGATCTCATGGATGGGTGTGTCGAGGGTGAAGCCGAATTTGTTCCCGATGATCTCGAGCTGGTTGAAGATCCAGTTGGGGCGGTATTCGCCCAGTGGTGCCAGCCCGCCCTTGCGGATGCTCTTCTGCCGGTTGGGCATGATCTTTTTCAGGTTCACCTCGGTGACCGTCCCCAGCCCGCTGCAATGCGGACACGCACCATAGGGAGAGTTGAAGGAGAAGGTGTTCGGTTCGGGCTCATCATAGGAAAGCCCTGTGACGGGACACATCAGCAGTTTGCTGTAATGGCGCACCTCCTTGTGCCCGGGCCTGACCACCATCAGCGAGCCGCGCCCTACCTTCATGGCCGTTTGTATGGCCCTGCCCAGCCGCAGCATGGCCTTGTCGCCATCATCCACACTGAGGGTGTCGACCAGGAGTTCAATATCATGTACCTTAAAACGGTCGACCTGCATGCCGAAGGTGAGGTCGGCAAATTCACCGTCGACACGCACCTTCAGATATCCCTGCCTGCGCAATTGTTCAAACTGCTCACGGTAATGGCCCTTTCTTCCCCTTACGATGGGAGCCAGGATCATGACCTCGCGGCCGCGGTATTCATTCATGAGCAATGCCTGCACCTGTTCCTCCGTGTAACGGACCATCTTTTCGCCGCTCTGGTATGAATACGCATCCGCCACGCGGGCAAAGAGCAGGCGAAGGAAATCGTATATTTCGGTGATGGTGCCGACCGTGGATCGGGGGTTTTTGTTTACCGACTTCTGCTCGATGGAGACCACCGGGCTCAGCCCCGTGATGCTGTCCACGTCGGGGCGTTCCAGGTTCCCGATGAACTGCCTTGCATAGGCGGAAAAAGTCTCCATATATCGCCTTTGCCCTTCGGCATATATGGTGTCGAAAGCCAGCGAAGATTTCCCCGATCCGCTCAGGCCGGTGAACACCACCAGCTTATAACGGGGGATGGACAGATCGATGTTCTGCAGGTTATGCACCCGCGCTCCCCTGATCTCAAGTATCTGTTTGTTATGGGGCATACGATGATTCTCCGGCCTTTTTACAATTCTTCAAATAAGAGCGTATCGCCGAATACAAGCGGAGCATCAGGCACCCGCCTGATCAGTGCGTCGTAATCGGTATAATCCGCTTCGGGGATGGTTATTGTATAGGTTCTGCCTTTTTTCACTTTCAGGTCTTCCGCCCTCAGCCATGGGTTGAAGAGTTTCAGCGTTTTGTAGGTGATCCCGTGCCGGAGGGCGAATTCCACCAGGTCGGGAATGTCGCGGTCGACCACCACCGTCCTGACGGGAAGCGGAGGGTAAAAGTCCTTCTCCCTCAGAAAAAAACCATAGGCAGTCGGGTTTTCGAACAATATTTTAAGGGCGAGGATGCGAAAGACGTAGCGGCTGGTTTCTTCGTTAAGGTGCAGGTCGTAAAAGGATGCCACCTTCTGTTTTTCGAGCGCCTCTGCAATCCGGCGGTTGCCGGCATTATAGGCGGCAGCCACCAGGGTCCAGTTGCCGAATTTCCCGTATGATTCACGAAGGTAGCTGCAGGCGGCGATGGTACTTTTCTCAGGGTGGTATCTTTCATCCACCTTATTATTCACTTCCAGGCCATGATCTTTGGCCGTGCCTTCGAGAAACTGCCAGAAGCCCGTAGCCCCTGATGGGCTCACGGCATTCAGAAGGTCGCTTTCGATCACCGCCAGGTATTTAAAATCATCGGGGATGCCGTGCTGTTCGAGGATGGGTTCGATCAGGGGAAACCATCTGTATGCGCGTTTGAAGAGCAGCACTGACTTGTTGTGCCAGTATGTATTAACCAGGAGCTCTCTGTCGAGGGCTTCATGCACGTAATAGATGTTGAGGGGTACCGCTTCGCCGGCAAAAGCGGCTTCGGCTGGTACATGCAGCGCAAAGATCTTGTAATTGCGGCGGAATGCATCGCGATACTGCCGGTCGTTCACACTGCCGTTGCCGGAAAAGAACCCCGACAGCAACGCCAGCCCGAGGCCCGTGGCCAGTATGAGGGATATAATGACAAGCCTTTTGATCATTGCGGCATTTTGTTTGATCTCAATATTTAAAAGGGCTTTGCAGTTGATCAAAAAGCGGCGCAAGGCGGTCTTTTTCCGACACGACAGGATCTTCCGTTCCCCATTGAATGCCCAGGGCAGGATCATTCCAGCGGATGGCGTTTTCTGATTCCCTGTTATAGACATTGGTGCATTTATACAGGAATATCGTATCATCTTCGAGTGTCAGGAAGCCGTGGGCGAAGCCCGGCGGCATCCACAACATGTGCTTGTTCCCGCCCGTCAGTCTGAAGGCTGCATGCTTTCCGTATGTTGGTGAGCCCTTGCGGATATCGACCGACACATCCAGCACGCTACCCCTGGCCACCCTCACCAGTTTTCCCTGTTCGAAAGGGGGTTCCTGAAAATGCAATCCGCGCAGCACCCCTTTGGCCGAGCAGGACTCGTTATCCTGCAGGAATGATATCCCCGGCAATACTTCGTCGAAAACCCGGCTGTTGTATGACTCAAAAAAGTAGCCCCGCTCATCGCCGAATACTTTGGGTTCGATAAGCAGTAATCCCGAAAGCGTTGTCTGTATGATGTTCATCCTTGCTGGTTTTGGCTGCGATCCCCGGTACTGACAGGCTGCTGTTCAGCCGGGGCAGGCAATATACAATTAAAACACGATCTCAAAGCATGATATCCTAGATGTGGATGACCTCGTCATATGCCGCCGCCACGGACTCCATTACGGCTTCCGACATGGTGGGGTGCGGGTGTACCGACTTGATGATCTCATGACCGGTGGTTTCCAGTTTTCTGGCCACCACTGCTTCGGCGATGATCTCCGTTACATTGTCGCCGATCATGTGGCAGCCGAGCCATTCACCGTATTTTGCATCGAAGATCACCTTGACGAAGCCATCCCTGGCTCCTGCGGCATTTGCCTTGCCCGATGCCGAAAAGGGGAATTTCCCTACCCTGAGTTCATAGCCGGCCTCACGGGCCTGCTTTTCGGTCATGCCGACCGAAGCTATTTCGGGGCTGGTATAGGTACATGCCGGGATATTCCGGTAGTCGAGCGGCTCAGGGTCGAGCCCGGCGATCTTTTCCACGCAGGTAATCCCTTCGTGCGAAGCCACATGGGCAAGTGCCGGTCCGTGGATGATGTCGCCGATGGCATAATATCCATCCACTCCCGTGCGGCAGAATTCATCAACTTTCACCTTTCCGTTTTCCGTTTCGATGCCGGTCTCCTCCAGGCCAATCCCTTCAATATTCGGGCTGATGCCAACGGCCGAAAGTACGATCTCCGCCTCAATGACCTCTTCACCCTTATTCGTCTTAACCTTTACCTTGCAAAGTTTCCCTTTTGTATCGACCTCTTCCACCGTTGCGGCTGTCATCACCTTTATGCCGGCCTTTTTGAAGGAGCGTCCCAGTTGTTTCGACACCTCTTCATCTTCGAGTGGGACGATCCCGGGCAGGACTTCCACCAGGGTCACTTCCGTTCCGATGCTATTGTAAAAGTATGCAAATTCGGAGCCGATGGCACCCGACCCGACCACAAGCATGGATTTGGGCTGTTTTGGCAATGTCATCGCTTCGCGATAGCCGATCACCTTTTTGCCATCCTGTTTCATGAATGGCAGCTCCTTTGAGCGTGCCCCCGTGGCCAGGATGATATGCTTTGCTTCATACTCCTTTTTTTCGCCTTTCCCGTTTGTCACTTCCACCTTCTTGCCGGGCAGGACTTTCCCGTTTCCCTGCAGGTGGTCGATCTTATTCTTTTTAAAGAGGAACTGTATGCCTTTGCTCATTCCGTCGGCCACCTCACGGCTCCTCCTGACCATGCCTTCAAAGTCGGGGCTCACGTTTCCTTCAACCTTAACGCCATAATCGCCGGCATGGCTCAGGTAATTAAACACCTGTGCGCTTTTCAGCAGCGCCTTGGTGGGGATGCATCCCCAGTTGAGGCATACGCCTCCCAGTTCCGACCTTTCCACCACCGCCGTTTTCATACCGAGCTGGCTTGCCCTGATGGCAGCCACATAGCCGCCCGGGCCACTTCCTATAACAATTACATCATAATCCATAACCGAAATGTTTTTATTTGGCCTGCAAAGTTACGAAAATTCAACAAGCAAGGGAAGAAGTCAGAATCAGGAGTTAAGGGTAAATGCCTGCTCCGAGACCTCGTGGGTTTCAGTGTTTCAGTGTTTCAGTGTTTCAGTGCCTGCCCC
>CAZHFC010000032.1:0-41813 GCA_964531985.1 uncultured Bacteroidales bacterium | reverse complement strand
TTGCTGATCAGGTGATTAAAAAGGGTTGCCAACCTTATTAGGGTTGGCAACCCTGGATCAGTTCGTCCGGTCTTCATATTTTCTTTCCCCCACCATAAGCGGGGCAGTGATAACATTGGCAGCCGGGGTTACCAGGCTGCCGTATGAAGCATTATAATTCGTAAAAGGATTAACAGCCTTGTTAAAATCAAGTGTTACCCTGTTACCCTCTACCGGGAGGTCGATCAGCAGGTAACGACCCGATGCATTGGTGGTGGAAGCAGGCTCAACGGAAGTAGCATCCCTGAACGGAATGAAATATACCTGCGTATAATCCTTGAAATCAGGCAAATCAATGTTCTTGTATACCGTAAACTCATGCTCAACACCCCTGATGGTACATCGGACTTTCCCGTAATCGATCAATTGAACTGTACTGCCATCCGTTGTCGCGATGCTGGTTTTTACAGGTTGATCATTAACGAATAAACCTCCTTCAAATACATAGGAACAGTCGACCGGATAATAATACAAACCATCGAATTGCGCACGCTCAGCCTGATCGAGGGGAGCATTGGGAGATGTTTTCATCCACTGGTCCCTGGCATTGCGAAATTGCTGGTTCAGGTCCACACAATCGTTATTTCCGCCTGCCTGGGGCTGGGCATTCAGTAAAGTGGCAAAGGCAAAGAAACAAGCCGCTATTAAGGTTGGTTTTTTCATTTTTTTCTGATTTAAATGTATATGGTTGTCATCAAATGTAATAAATTACATTCAACAATAATAAAAGAATTTTGCGGCCGGGATCGAAAAACATCCCGTTTGCATTGATAAACGCTGTTTTCGAAAAACTTTTAAAAGGAAGAACGGTATCGTAAAAACAAGTATTACCATTGTTTACGAGCGAATATTTTGTATGTTTATACTGAAATTAAGCCGGCGGGTTTCCCAATCAGGGTTCATATGAAACAATTGCGAGTGTTATTCCTGTTCATTTTAGGTTTCTGCCCGGGGTTTACCGGGATGGTAAAAGCACAGGAGCAACTGTTTCCCGACAGCCTGGCCGCCAGACTTAAAATTAATCCTGCCGATACCGGGCTGATGATGGAACTGTGTGTTTTTATCGACAAAAACATATATAATGATCCCAACCGGATGATGGATGCTGCCGGAAGCCTGCTGGCACATGCATCTGAAATAAAATATTACAGGGTAATTCCCAGGCTGTTGATGTATCAGGGCATTGTTTATGACCTGAACGGGAAATACGATTCGGCCATTTTCATGTATGATTCGGCACTTGCCATTGCAGGGAAACATAAGCTGCTTCTTGTCAGTGGCGATATTTACAACAACTACAGCATCGTATATTCCATCATGGGGCAACTGGAAAAGGCTGTTGAATATGCACTTCAGGCACTGGAGATTTACGAACAACTTGGCGATTCGGCCAATATGGCCAAGGTTTTCAATAACCTGGGTTCCCGGTATTCGGAGATGGGCATGAACGACCGGGCCATTTCTTTTTACCAGATGGCCATTGCGATCAATGAAAAACAAAATAACCTGAGCCGGCTGGTAAAGAATTATGGAAATACGGGTACCGTTTACTCAGCCATTGGACAAAACGAAAAAGCTCTTGAGTATTATACCAGGGCGTATATGATACAGAAAGACCTCGACAATAAGCTGGATATGTCGATCACGCTTTCGAACATGGCCATTACTTACCGCTATCTTGGCCGGTACGACATGGCCCTTTCCTTTGCCGGCCAGTCGTATACACTGGCCTGCGAAACCAATGACGAGATCGGTAAACTCTTTTATTTTCTTACCTCGGCCGATATTTATAAGGATCAGGGATCATATGTAAAGGCTACCGAACACTATCAGAGGGCCGAATCAATGGCCGACAGCATAGGGGCAAAGCAAAACCTGATGGAGATATACCGCGGGCTGGCCGAAGTTTACGCTGCCCGTAAAGATTATCGAAACGCCTATGTGTATAACGAAAAGTACAATAACAAAAGGATCAGCCTGCTCGACCAGGAGAAATCAAAGGCGCTTGACAGGATCGAGCAATTTGAAAAGGATAAAAGCAGAATTGAGATCGAACTCCTGACAAAGGAATCGGAAATTCAGGAACTCAGGATAAAAAGGCAAAAGATCCTGCGGAATTCCTTTGCCGGGGCGGGAATGATGTTGCTGCTGCTGGCTGTGCTCATCTGGCACCGCTACCGTTATGTGAGAAGAACCAAAAACAAGCTTGCCGAAAAAAACCTGATCATCCACAATGAAAAAGAAAAAGCCGATCAGCTGCTGCTGAACATCCTTCCGGCTGAAACGGCCAACGAATTAAAGAACAATGGGTTTTCGAAAGCCAGAAGCTTTGACATG
Organism: uncultured Bacteroidales bacterium; assembly: GCA_964531985.1. Classification (GTDB taxonomy): domain Bacteria; phylum Bacteroidota; class Bacteroidia; order Bacteroidales; family B18-G4; genus B18-G4. The sequence goes on along the minus strand of CAZHFC010000032.1, from coordinate 39,437 downwards.
GTAAGCGTGATGTTTACCGATTTTAAAGGATTTACGCGCATGGCCGAGATTATGGAACCCGATGAGCTGGTAGCAGAGATCGATCAATGTTTTAAAGCTTTTGACAATATCATTTCCAACTATCCCATCGAAAAGATCAAAACCATTGGCGATGCCTATATGTGCGCCGGCGGTCTGCCAGTTGCCAACATGACAAACCCCGTTGATGTTGTAAATGCCGCATTGGAAATAAATGCTTTCATGGAAGGTTTGAAGGCCGGCAAGATACGCAATAACCAACCTTACTTTGAGATCCGCATCGGGATACACACCGGCCCCGTGATTGCCGGCATTGTCGGGTTTAAAAAGTTTCAGTACGATATCTGGGGCGATACCGTCAACATCGCTTCCCGGATGGAATCGAGCGGAGAAGTTGGGGAGGTCAATATATCGGGAACAACCTTCGAACTGGTTGGCGACCGTTTTAACTGCATTCACCGGGGCAAGGTGGAAGCCAAAAACAAGGGAGCCATCGACATGTACTTTGTAAAGTAAAAAAAACAGTGATCATACGCATGCCTTAAACCGGATTACACAGCCCCGGTTCGTATTACCAGACATACTGGTGTAATGAAGAAAAATGCCGGGGTAGTTTTCTGTTCCTGCAATGCATGTAAGAGGGCACCAATTCCTTTCCCCCCATAAATAATATGTTCAAATTACTTGATATCAGGCATTCGTTTTTCTTATCTTCGTAATATACAAACATCCCTACACATGAACATGCAACAACAACCGCCAACAACCGACACGCAGCTTATCGCCATTATCAGTTATCTGACCTTCATTGGCTGGATCATCGCCTTTATTTTATATCAGAACAATAAATCGGAACTGGCGATCTTTCACATCCGGCAATCGCTGGGATTACATATTATCGGGCTGATCGGAGCTATTGTTTTCTGGATCCCCGTCATCGGCTGGGCAATGGGCATCCTGCTCCTTGTTCTCTGGATCATGGGGCTGATCTATGCAGCCCAGGGGGAAGCAAAAGCAGTGCCACTTATCGGAGACTTCATCCAGGACCTGTTCAGGAGCATTCAATAGCCGGAAAGATGTAAACTCACGCCATTATGGAAAACATCAGATCGTTGCTTGTCGCCATCGCCATCGCGACAGCACCTTTATCTTATCTCCAGTCCCAGCAATTCTGGAATTGGACAGATCCCGTTCCCCTCAGCGACTCAATAAGCGATAACGCCAATGCTTTTTTGTATCTCGATTATTATTCGGAAAGCCTTTTCATGTTCTGGGAAAGATCAGAAGATTCACTTTCAACAGCCATCCTGATGGATAACATCCTTGACGGGGAAGCGGCGGAAATATTATTTTCAGCCCCATCCATTCATTACCGCCACCCCCGGATCATCAATGCCCACTATTATCCATATTCCGACACCCTCTTTTATCTCTTGTTCGAAACCGATCAAAACGGCAATATCGATATCCATTATTCATCTTATCTTATGGACGGGACTTTTACAGAACCTCTGCCGTTTGCCGATACGCCTGACGACGATACGCAGCTTTCCACCGGCCGGGCCGGGTTTTTCGACGGCATTGCTTCCATGATCAATGCCGCAGCCTGGATCAGCAACGGAAAACTGTATGCACGCAGCCTGGTATACGATGGCGGATGGTTTTTTAATGATGCTGTGGTGATCGATTCAGGAAACTGCAGTAATCCCGTGGTCGCATCGGGGGATTCTTATTTCAATAGTATTCTTTATCAGAAAGAAGAACCCGGGGGAAGTCATCTTTATCAAACGTATTATACCGGAAATAACTGGAGTATTCCCGGGTTATTCTACGACAGCACCGACAGCCGTAACCCAACGCGGGCCAGCTATTATACCAATCCTTGCTGGAGTACCTGCATTGACAGTAACTGGAAGGTGATGATAGAAAGCTACGATACATATCAGTTATACAATATTTCAGGACCTGAGCCCTACAGTCCGGCGGTACTTGGGTTCGTAATAGGGGTAAAATCATGGTTTCCTGAAGTTATCGTAGCCATTGTCCATCCCGATAATGGCGTTGATGAGATCTTCATGACAGAATGGTGGTCCGCCCCTGATTTTTATAATTTTTCCAATTCCGGGACCATGAACCGGAATCCCCGTTTTTTTCATGGAGAATCATATGGCAGTAATACATGGTGCTGGTATGATTATCTGCTTTGGGAGTCATACAGGAACGGGCACTGGCAGATCTGGTCATCGAAATTAATACAGTGCATGGGCGGAACGGAAGAAACATCCGGAGCTGTGAAAGACCTTTCGGTATACCCCAATCCGTTTTCTGCCCGCACAACGATCTCTTTTACCATGGAGCAAGCTTCATATATAAGCATAAAAGTATACGACCGGAAAGGGATTTATACCGGAATGCTGGTAAGCCGGCATTTTGACAGCGGGTGCCACCAGCTTGACTGGTTTGCGGAGGGGCTGGCAGCCGGTCTCTATATTCTGAAAATGGAATGCAGCGGCGAAATCAGAACAGCCAGGCTTGTTAAAACCCAATAAGATTACAGTTGTAAGACCATTCTGAAATGGGAATCTCCGGGAATCCGGACAATCACCAGGCCAGCTTTACAAATGGATAGGCATTCGGGAACTGCGGGTTGATTAAGTATTTGCCCTTGTTGTCGATCCATCCCCATTCTCCGTTTTTCATTACCATGGCGCGGAGCTTGTCAAAATCACGTGCTTTTTCAAATTGCGGATTCACGACCCATTCCCCTTTATTATTGATAAAGCCCCATTCCTTGCCCATGCGCACAGCCGCCTTGTCATGCGAAAAATCACGCACATCCGCATAGCGCGGCGGAATAATGAAATTGCCTTTCCCATCGAGGAAACCCCATTCTTTGCCTTTCAGCACACCGGCTATTCCGCCTGTAAAATCGCGTGCCTTCAGGAACTGTGGATTGATCACATAGTTCCCTTTCTTGTCGATATAGCCCCATTCCTTGCCTTTTCGCACCTTGGCAAGACCTTCGCTGAAATTGCCGGCATCATCAAACTGTGGATTGATCACATAGTTCCCTTTGGTGTCGATATAGCCCCATTCACCGGCTTTCCTGACCCTTGCCAGGCCTTCCGAAAAATCTTCGGCCCGTTCAAACTGGGGGTTAACCACCCAGTTCCCTTTCTTGTCGATATAACCCCATTCTTTGCCTTTGAGTGCACAAGCCAGTTCATCGACAAAATCATTGATCTTGTCGAACTGCGGGTTGATCACAAAGGTTCCTTTGGTATTGATGAATCCCCATTTGCCACCCGATTGAACGGCTGCATGCTTTCCTTTGAAGTCTCGGACCTTTTCAAATTGCGGGTTGATGACCCATTTGCCTTCACTGTTCACGAAACCCCATTCCTTTCCTTTTGCGGCCGCGGCAAAACCTTCGCTGAAATCCGAAATATCATCGAATTGCGGATTGATCCTCAAATTTCCTGCCTTGTCGATAAAACCCCATTGGCCGCCTTTCCTGACCGCCGCCAGGCCTTCTCTGAAATCATTGACATTTTCAAATTGCGGGTTTACCACCCATTTGCCCTCGGTGTTAATATATCCCCACTCTTTGCCGCTGCGTGCACGGGCAAGGTAATCCTGCGAAAAACACAGCCCGGCGAACAACAAAGCCAGGGATAAAACTGCTATCTTTTTCATATGATATGATTTTGGGTTATTAGATGAGGGCAAATATAGGAGATTCTGAAAAAAACACCGGTGTTTTGCCATGCATATTATTTAAAAGCAGTTTATATTATCAAATCGTTACATATAAATGCATGCAGATAAGCTTTTTTTTGTAATTTTTGCCCCTTTTTAACGCACATTCATGTCCAAAACTCTTTGCCCGAACATTCAGACCTGCCGTTTGGTGACCACCGGCAAGGTTGTTACCTCTGCGGAGGAGCGTTCGGCATACATAGTGCAATGGTGCAGGCAGGGCGAAAAGAAATGGTCGGCCTGCAAGCGTTTTATTGCAAAACAGGCCCTGGGCTTTTGTCCTGATTTTGTTTTGCCCTGCACGAGTCTGGACCCGGATGGGATCATTGAAAAATTTGACGAAATTAACCAAACTTAATCCAAAACTGCATTTATGGCAACGATAGAAATTGAAGGAAGGGTTTTTGATGTTGACGGCGACGGCTTTCTTTCCGACCCCTACATCTGGGACGAAGAGGTGGCCGCCCTCATTGCAAGGTACGATGGTATTGAGGAGATGAATGAGAAACACTGGTCCATTGTGAATATCATCCGTAAGAACTGGGAAGAAAAAGGCATGGCGCCCATGGTGCGCACCATCTGTCAGGAAAGCGGCATCAGGTTGCGGGAGATCTATGAGCTGTTTCCCCTGGGTCCGGCCCGCGGAGCCTGCCGCGTAGCAGGATTGCCTAAACCTGATGGCTGTGTTTAACTTTTAATTCATCAACAATGATGTGGTATCAGTGGATCATGCTGGCAGCCCTGCTCCTTTGCCTTGGCAGTTGCGTTTATCACCTGTACAGGATCATCAGCATGGGGGCTGCCCCCGAATATGCTAGGAAAGCCGGTAATACGGCCATGGCCGTCCGGTATTCATTTACGGGGGCCATGAACCCGAAAAACAAGGAATCGGCCTCCCTGCACCTGCCCACCTACACGGCAGGGCTGATCTTTCATGCGGGCACATTTCTTTCCATTCTGCTGTTCTTCGTGTTCCTGTTTGACATCAATCCGGGAATGGCTTTGCTCAGAGTATTTGCCTTTTTTCTTGCCCTCTCGGGATTTAGCGGAATACTGATCCTGTTAAAAAGAATGGCAAAAAGTGAATTACGCAGCCTCTCCAACCCCGACGATTACATTTCCAACATCCTGGTTACGGCATTTCAGCTAATTACCGCGCTGTTGATATTCTATCCGCAACTGTACCCGGCATATTGCATCAGTGCAACAATGTTGCTGCTATACTTTCCCCTGGGCAAGCTCAAGCATGCCCTGTATTTTTTTGCGGCCCGCTACCACCTCGGTTTGTTTTATGGCTGGAGGGGCGTATGGCCGCCAAAACCCATCAGCAAATAACGCATGGAAAAACTTACGGCAGATAAGATCAGCAGGGGCCTTGCGGTATTGAAACGCGAAGTCGGCAGCAAATTGCTTTCACATGTCAATGCCTGTGTGCATTGCGGTTTGTGCGCCGAAAGTTGTGTTTATTACAAGTTCAGGCCCGGCGAACATTTTGTTCCGGGCAAGAAGGCCGATGTCGTATCTTCCGTTTATCGCCGTTACAACACGCTCTCGGGAAGGATGTTCCCCTGGCTGACACGGGCCCGGAAACTCGACGATGCCACCATTGAGGATATGGTCGACCTGCTTTACGGCTCCTGTACCATGTGTGGCCGCTGCAACAAGCACTGCTCGGTGGGTGTCGACATAGAGTTTCTTATCCGTACCGGCAGGGCCATGCTGGCAGAAATGGGCTACGTGCCCGAAACGCTGCAAAAAACCGTCGATGCAGCCATCACCACCGGTAATAACATGGGCATTCCAACCCGTGAATTTATTGATACACTTCAATGGCTCGAAGAAGACCTGCAATATGAAGTGAATGATGATAAGGCCTTTATCCCGATCAATGAAAAAGGCAGAAATATCCTGTATACGCTTAATCCCAGGGAACCCAAATTCTTTCCCCTATCCATTTCTGCCATGGCCAAAGTGTTTTATGCCGCCGGTGAAAGCTGGACTTTATCAACAGAGATGTATGATGTGACCAACTACGCCTATTTTTCGGGCAGCCTCGACGAAGGCCGCATCATTGCACAAAGGCTGTGTGATGAGATGCACAGGCTGGAAGCGAAAAAGTGCATCCTGGCCGAATGCGGCCACGGCTCCCGCGCCTTTCGCTGGGAAGCGCCCAACTACCTTCAAAAGGAATTCCCTTTCGGGGTCGACACTTCCGTTGAACTGCTGGCAGAATACATACGGGAAGGACGTATCATTGTCGATCCCGAAAAAAACCAGGAGGTGGTTACCCTGCACGACCCCTGCAACCTTACGCGGGGTGGCGGCATTTACGAAGAGCAGCGGTATATCCTTCACAAGTGCGTTAAGAATTTCGTGGAAATGAATCCCCCGGGACTCGACAACCTTTGCTGCGGGGGAGGGGGCGGACAACTTTCCATGAGCGAATATAACGAACGCAGAATGGGTATTGCAGGGCTCAAGGCGGAGCAGATCAAAAAAACCGGTGCGGCCGTGGTGGCCACCCCCTGCCATAACTGTGTCGACCAGCTTATTCAGACCAACGCAGCCTACAAACTGAACGTGAAGATCAAGACACTGGCGGAGATCGTTGCCGATGCCATCGTGCTTGAAAATGAAGAGAAAAGTAATACCTGAGAAATATTATACCATGAGCAAATTGATCTATCTCGACAATTCAGCGACTTCCTATCCGAAGCCCGAAGCAGTTTATGAATTTATGGACCATTTTTACCGTGAGCACGGGGTTAGCCCCGGGCGCTCGGGCTTTGACGCCGCCATAGAGGCCGAGGAGATCGTGATGGATGCCCGGCGCCTGCTCTGTGAACTCTTCGGGGGAGACGATCCCAACCGCTTAACCTTCAGCTACAATGCAAGCGATTCACTCAACATGATCATCATGGGCCTGGCCGAAAAAGGCGACCATGTGATCACCACCATGCTCGAACATAATTCGGTGCTGAGACCCCTGTACCACCTGCAGATGAACGGCGTAACAGAAACCACCCATGTACCGTTCGATCAGGAGGGTTATGTCCATCCCGACGACATCAAAAAGGCGATCAGGAAAAACACCCGGATGGTAATCGTGAACCACAGCTCCAACGTGATCGGCACCGTACAGCCCATCAAAGAGATCGGCAGGATATGCAGGGAGGCCGGCGTGCATTTTATTGTAGATGCCAGCCAGAGCGCCGGCATCATCCCCATCGATATGAAGGCCATGGGTATCGATGCCCTTGCCTTTACCGGACACAAGTGCCTGATGGGCCCCACCGGCATTGGCGGGTCGTACATCATGGAAGATCTTCCCGTAAAAGGTACCCGTTTTGGCGGGACCGGTGTGCGGTCGGCCCAGAAAACCCATCTGAGCGAATTCCCCTATCGCATGGAATGCGGGACACTGAACACACTGGGTGTGGCCGGCTTGTATGCCGGAACGCGCTGGGTACTCGAACAGGGCATTGAAAAACTGCATGAAAAGGAAATGACCCTCTGGAAAAGGCTTAAAGAAGGACTGGCCGATACAGAGAATATCAAACTCTATTGCGCCGGTAAACCCGCCAAACGGAATGCCGTGCTCAGCATGAATCTCGATAAATTCGAATCGGGCGACGTGGGGACCATACTCGATGTGGATTACAACATCGCCTGCCGTACCGGGCTGCAATGCGCCCCCATGGTTCACGAAGGGATCGGCACCATCGACATGCACGGTACCGTCAGGCTCAGCATCGGCCCATTCAATACCCTTGAACATGTCGATGCCGCCATTGATGCACTGAAAGAAATTGCCACCATCCCCCGCTAAGGGGAAAACCCATGACTTGCCGGGCAGTGAATGTTCCCGGCATTTCAGCCCTCCGAAACTTTATTTACCTTTGCCCGGTCAAAATATTATTATACAATAACCCCTGAATCTATGGCCCGGATCTTAGGTATCGGCAATGCCCTGGTCGACATTATCGTTTTTATTGAAGACGACAGGCTGCTTGAATTGCTGGAACTCCCGAAAGGGAGCATGCAACTGGTCGACATTCAAAAATCAGGCATGATCCGCGATGCCTGCGAAGGCTTTGCCACTTCCTTTGCCTCGGGGGGGTCGGCCGCCAACACCATATACGGCCTTGCCAGACTTGGTTTGGAAACAAGTTTTATCGGTAAGATCGGAAATGATGACTATGGCAGCATTTTCAGGTCGGATCTGGAAAGAAGCAATATCAGACCCCTGCTTTTTATCAGCGATACCCATTCGGGCAGGGCCGTGGCACTGATCAGCCCCGATACCGAAAGAACCTTTGCCACACACCTGGGTGCGGCGGTGGAACTTCAGGCTGCCGACCTCTTGCCGGAGCATTTCGGGAAGCACGACTTCCTCCATGTAGAGGGATATCTGGTACAGAACCATTCACTGCTCGAAAGGGCCCTGCAACTGGCCCGCGAACACGGCCTGACCATTTCGCTCGATATGGCCAGCTATAATATCGTTGAAGAAAACCTCGGGTTTCTTCAGTATATTATTAATGAATACATCGACATTGTTTTTGCCAACGAGGAAGAAGCTCGCGCCTTTACCGGGAAAGAACCCGGGGAAGCTTTGAATGTTATGGCGGGTATGTGCCGCATTGCCGTTGTCAAGGTGGGGAAGAGCGGTTCGCTGATCAAAAGCGGCGCCGAAATATTCAGGATAGAAGCTTTTGACACCAGTGTTGTGGATACCAACGGTGCCGGAGATATTTACGCCGCCGGTTTCCTTTACGGGCTGAGCCGGGGATGGCCCCTCGATAAATGCGGAAAGACAGGCGCCATGCTCGCCGCCAAACTCATTGCCATGAGCGGCGCCCGGCTCGATGAAAAAAGCTGGAACGAGATCCTGCCGCTGCTCAAACTCCAGTAGTTTTATACCGGTTGCCCTGATAAGGCCCATTCGCTTTTCTTTGCAAATATTCAGTCCCGGTATTTTATTATTCATCAGTTTTTCATACTTTTGCAGCCCATTTCAGGCATTTTATTAATAACCTTAAAGACACATCAACGAACATGAAGGCTTATAAAACCAATGAAATTAAAAATATTGCCATTATTGGCGGTGCCAAAGCAGGGAAATCAACCCTGGTTGAAAGCATGCTTTTCGAAGGTGGCATTATTAACAGGAGAGGAAGCATCGATGATAAGAATACGGTGTCAGACTACCGGGAAATAGAACTCGAACGCCAGAATTCCATCTTCTCAACCGTATTGTATACCCTCTATCAGAATAAGAAGATCAATGTTATCGATACCCCGGGCTTTGATGATTTCGTGGGCGAAGTGGTTTCTACCCTTAAGGTGGCTGATACCGGCGTGATGGTATTGAATGCCCAGAATGGAGTGGAAGTTGGAACGGAAATTTCGTGGCGCCATGCCAAAATGAACAACACCCCTGTAATATTTGCCATAAACCACCTGGAGCACGAAAACTCAAATTTCGATGAAACCCTTACCCAGATGAAGTCTGTCTTCGGGCCGGGCATCACCATTATCCAGTACCCCGTAAATACCGGTATCGGATTTAACTCCTTTGTCGACCTCATCAAAATGAAGATGTACAAGTATGCCGACGACGGGGGGAAAGCGGAAATAATGGATATTCCTGAGGACGAAAAAGCCAAAGCCGAAGAATTACAGGCTGCCATGATCGAAGACCTTGCCGCCAGCGATGAAGTGTTGATGGAAAAGTTTTTTGAAAACGGCACATTGACCGAAGAAGAAATGGTCGGGGCTATGAAATCGGGATTGTCTTCACGCGGGTTTTTCCCGCTGATGTGTATCAATGCAAAACATAATATGGGCGTCGACAGGTTGCTTGAATTCATCGTGAACAATGCCCCTTCACCGGATGAAATGCCACCGGTAAAAACCAAAGGCGGCAAGGAACTGGGATGCAATGCAGCCGATCCGGTTACGGCTTTTGTCTTCAAAACCACTATGGAAGCCCACCTTGGCGAAGTGAGTTTTATGAAACTTTACGGAGGAGAGATTACCGAAGGGATGGACCTGAACAATTCCAAGACAAACACCAAGGAAAGAATATCCCAGATGTTTGCTTTTTGTGGTAAGAACCGCGAAAAACTCGACAAGGTGTATGCCGGTGATATTTTTGCGGCCATCAAATTGAAGAATACGCACACCAACAATACCATCAATTCACTGAAAAATCCCGACGATGAGATCGAACCCATCGTTTTTCCGAATCCCAAATTCCGGGTGGCCATCAAGGCCAAAAACCAGGCCGACGACGAAAAACTGGGCATGGCGCTGAACGAAATGCACCGATCAGACCCGACCATCATAGCCGGCTATTCGAAAGAACTGAGGCAACTGATCGTGGAAGGTCAGGGAGAGTTGCACCTGAACATCATGAAATGGCATCTCGAAAACCAGTACAAGATCCCGGTCGACTTCTTTACCCCGAAAATTCCTTACCGGGAAACCATTACCCGGGTATCCCAGGCCAACTACCTTCACAAAAAGCAATCGGGCGGTTCAGGCCAGTTCGGCGAAGTGTATATGCTGATCGAACCCTATATCGAAGGCATGCCCGAGCCCTCCAAGTTTAAGCTTAAACAACAGATCAAGATGTCGTCGGTAAACCCGTTGAGCATCATTAAAGGCGATTCCGAAGTTACCGTTTCGGTGAGGGGAAAGGATGAAATTGAACTCGACTGGGGCGGGAAACTCCTGTTTTATAACTGTATTGTTGGCGGTTCCATCGATGCAAGATTCCTGCCCGCCATCCTGAAAGGGATCATGGAGCGCATCGAGCGTGGCCCGCTCACCGGCTCCTATGCCCGAGATATCAGGGTAATGGTGTATGACGGGAAGATGCACTCGGTCGACTCCAACGAGATCTCCTTTAAGCTCGCCGGCCGCAATGCATTCAGCCTGGCATTCAAGGAGGCAGGCCCCAAGATCCTGGAACCCATCTACGATGTAACGGTAATGGTTCCCGAAGATAAAACGGGCGCCGTGATGACCGACCTGCAGGGCCGCCGCGCCATCATCATGGGTATGGATGGCGGAACCATCAAGGCAAGGGTGCCCCTGGCCGAAATGAACAGGTATTCAACAGCCCTCAGCTCGCTTACCAGCGGCCGCGCATCCTATGAAATGACCTTTGCCGAGTATGCACAGGTACCACCCGATATACAGGACAAGCTCCTCAAGGAATACGAAGAACAAAAAAGCGAGGAAGAATAAACCCCAATGCGGGAGGCTGTCTCGAAAAGACAGCCTCCTTTTTTTGTGCGCAGCAGAATGCTGTACCATCCCCGCCAGACGATTCCTGCCTTATACCCTGACATACTTTCCCTTCTGCATGAATGATTGAAAATGATGCATGAAGGCGAAAGATTTGATCGGGAATTTGCTTTTTCACCCTGAATCATGTTAACTTTGTTAATCAGGCAACATCTTTTTATAATTATCGTATACACATGAAATAGTTATAATTGTAATTCAATCGTTGCCTGAAGCCCATAATGACCAAAAAGCAAACATCATGAAAACATTTATCTTTACTTTATTACTGATAGTCTCGGGATTGACAGCCTCCATCGCCCAGGAATGGATCAGCCTGCTTCCGCAGGAAAAGCTGGAAAAAGGCCGGCTAACGTTTTATGAGATCCAGGATGCCTTTTACCGTTACTGGGAGCCTTATAATGTAAAAAACTCCTATTACGAGAAAGACGGCGAAATGATCAGGGCGCCCTATTACAAGCAGTTTAAACGCTGGGAATGGTACTGGCAGAGCAGGATAGATCCGCAAACCGGCGAATTCCCCGATCTCAGTGTCATTGACGGGTTTTACTCCGGGCAGCTGGAAAACAGGAGCACGGGAGGCAACTGGGTTAGCCTTGGGCCCAACACTTCGCCCGGCGGGTATGCAGGCCTCGGACGTCTCAACTGCGTGGCTTTTGTCCCCGGAAACACCTCCGAATACTATACCGGTGCTGCCTCCGGCGGCATCTGGCATACAACCGATGACGGGGCCACATGGACTGTGCTGAACGACAGCGTGCCTGTTTTGGGAGTAAGTGACATTATCGTGATCAATCCGCCGGTCGGGCTGCATACGCTATATATTGCAACAGGCGACCGCGACGGAGGCGCCCTGTGGTCGCTGGGCGGTCAGCAAAGCAACGACAATAACAGTGTAGGTGTACTAAAATCGATCGACGGCGGTGCCACATGGACAACCACGGGGCTTACATTTACAGCCAGCCAGAAAGTGCGGATCAACCGCCTGCTGATGGACCCCAACTCGGCCTACCAGACCATGTATGCCGCCACCACCAATGGGGTATATAAAACCACCGATGGCGGCGTTAACTGGACACTGACGACCACAACGGCATTTATCGACATGGAATTCAAACCGGGCGACCCCACCACCCTATTCGCCTCTACCGAAGGTTCGTCAACAACGGCCATCTACCTTTCAACCAATTCGGGAAGCAGCTTCAGCCAGGTGGCCAGCTATTCAGGCATCAGAACGGAACTGGCCGTGAGCTATAACCAGCCGACATGGGTTTATGCCGTGGTTGCTTCAACCAACAGCGGGCTGCAGGGCGTATACAAGTCAACAAACAGCGGTGCCTCTTATTCCCAGGTGTTTAACGGGACCATCTCAGGCAATAACCTGCTGGGATGGAGTTGCAGCGGTACCGGCACCGGGGGGCAGGGATGGTATGACCTCTGCATCGCCGCCGACCCCAACAATGCCAATGTTGTTTACGTGGGAGGGGTGAATACATGGAAAACGACAAATGGAGGCACTTCCTTCAGCATCGTTAACCACTGGTCGGGATGTACGGGTGTTCAGACCGTTCATGCCGACAAACACTACTTTGCCTTCCAGGGCAGCTCATCCACCCTTTTCGAATGCAACGACGGTGGCCTTTACAAAACCAGTAACGGGGGAAGTTCCTGGACGCACCTTTCAAGCGGTAAGGCCATTTCACAGATCTACCGCCTGGGAGTGGGGCAAACCTTTGCCGATGAGGTGATCACCGGTTTACAGGATAACGGGACCAAGGCCCTGCTGGCAGGCGTCTGGACCGATGTGATCGGAGGCGACGGCTTTGAATGCATCGTCGACTATACAAATCAGAATACACAATACGGGGCATTGTACTATGGCAGTATCTACCGTACCACCGACTACTGGAACAACAGCACCAACATCACCGGCAGCCTGCCCGGAAGCGGGGCCTGGTGTACACCCTACATCATCGATCCCGTGAACCATCAAACGCTTTACGTTGGCTATAAAGATGTGTACAAGTCGACCAACCAGGGCATAAGCTGGTCGCAGATCAGTAACCAGGGAAGCTCCACAAACCTGCAGTCGATGGCCATATCTGCCAGCAACACTTCGTACATCTATGCCGCAACCCATGGCAATATCTACCGTACCACCAACGGGGGGGGGGCCGCACAAACCTGGACCAACATCACCTCAAACCTCCCCGTGGGCAGTTCAAACATTACCTATATCACTGTTGACCATACCGATCCCAACCACGTATGGGTTTCGATGGGGGCCTATAACAGCCATGGTGTGTATGAAACCACCAACGGCGGCGGGAGCTGGACCAACATTTCTTCAGGCCTTCCGCTATTGCCTGTGATGTGCGTGATACAGAACACCCAGTATTCGGGCGTTGAATTATATGCCGCAACCGATGTGGGCGTTTACGTGAAACGTGATGCGGCCAACTGGGTTCCCTTTAACGACGGATTGCCCAACGTGGTGGTAACCGAATTGGATATCTACTATGATGGCAGTAACCCTGACGACAGCCGCATCTATGCCGCCACTTACGGACGCGGGGTGTGGTGGTCGGACCTCTATAACCCTTATGCCGCTCCGGTTGCTGACTTTACGGGGACTCCAACTTCAGGATTGCCCCCGCTGAATGTCGGGTTTACCGACCTCTCCCAGAACACGGTGAGCACCTGGGATTGGGATTTTGGCGATGGCAACACCTCCACCCAGCAAAACCCGCTGAACATTTACAATGATCCGGGCCTCTACACCGTAAAGCTCGTTGTGACCGGCCCCGGCGGCAGCGACTCCACAACCAAGACCGATTACATTCAGGTGAACTATTTCCCGCCCACCTGCGATTTTACAGCCGACATTACAACGGGTATCTTCCCGCTTACGGTAAACTTCACCGACCTTTCACTTGACAGTGTCGACACCTGGAGCTGGGATTTCGGCGACGGGGGCACCTCCACCGTTCAGCATCCTGAACATATCTACCAGGATCCGGGCCTGTACACCGTATCACTTACCGTGACCGGCCCCGGCGGCAGCGATACACATACGAAAACCGACTATATTACTGTGAACTATCCGGCACCATCCGCTGCATTCAGCGGAAACCCCGTTTCAGGTATTGCACCCCTGAACGTTATTTTCACCGATCTTTCCACCGACACGATCAATACCTGGTCGTGGAGTTTCGGCGATGGTTCATTTTCCAGCCTGCAGCATCCGGCACACCAGTATACGAGCAGCGGCAATTATACGGTCAGCCTTACGGTAACCGGCCCCGGGGGTACCGATACGGAAACAAAAAATAACTATATCAACGTTTCGGATGCCGCCCCGCAGGCCGATTTCACGGGATACCCCACTTCCGGCCCCTTCCCGCTTACGGTGAACTTCACCGATCAGACCAGCGGAGTGGTGAACAACTGGAAGTGGTATTTCGACGATGGGGGTACTTCCATCCTCCAAAACCCTTCCCATACATACATGTTCTCCGGCGAATATACGGTCAGCCTCAAGGTTAACGGCCCGGGCGGCTCCGACTCCATTGCTAAGGTTAACTATATTACGGTACTGGTAGGGATTGAAGAGATTGATGATGCTAACCTTCGTGTATTCCCGAACCCCTGTCGCAATTACCTTTTGATAGAGAGCAACAGGCCGGTCGGCAGCATACAGATCTCCGATATCATGGGGAATCTTGTTAAAGACCTGAAAGTGGATTGCCCGGCACCCTGTGAATGGAAGGTCGACATGCTGGATGTACACCCGGGGATCTATTTCTGCCGGATCGTGATGAATGACGGGAACATGATCCTGATGAAGGTGTTGAAAAGGTAATGCATTACCACATCAGTTCTGTCAGAACCCGATAATCATCACCACTCAGGCGGTGGTGGTTTCCGCCGGCACGGTTTTTTTCGAGTGTACGGATGATCTCTTCTTTATGGAGCGATTTCAATTGTGTTTGCAACAGCCTGACCGGGCTGCCGATGCCTGTGAAAAAGTCCTCGAATCCGGTAACGGTATCTTCCACAGTGTCGACATTAAATAGTTCCCTGCCCAGACGGCGGATCCGGTCCCCGGTTGTTTCCTTCTTCATCCTCATCCATGCCGGGTAAGCAATGGAAAGGGTGGCACCGTGAGGCAGGTCATAAAGTACCGATAAAACATGCCCGATGCTGTGCACACCCCAGTCGCCCGACACCCTTCCGTACATGGTCAGGTTATTGAGGGCCATGGTGGCTGCATACATGATCCTGGCACGAAGGTCATAGCTGCCGGGATCCTTCATCAGGCGGGGGCCGTATTCCATGGCCTCGCTGATGATCGCAATAACGAAACGGTCTGAAAGGGAAGCATCCCCCGCGCCGAAATATGCTTCCAGGGCGTGTGCAATGAGGTCGGTGATGCCGTATGCCGTATAGTCGGCCGGCACGCTGATGGTATAGGAGGGATCGAGAAACGACACGACCGGGTACATGGGCGGGTAGCCAAAGCCCAGCTTTTCCTTGCCGGCATCGTCCTGTATCACTGCAAAACGGTTCATCTCCGTTCCGGTGGCAGCCAGGGTCAATACCGCGATCAGCGGGATCCCTTTCAACGGCGTTTCCCTTCCTTTTACATAATCCCAGGGATCGGCCTGCCCGGGAACCGATACTGCAATGGCCTTTGCCGAGTCGATCACACTGCCGCCGCCCACAGCCACGATCAGTTCAACATCCTTTTCCCTGCCCAGGGCCGTAGCCGCCCGTACATCCTCAATCACCGGGTTGGGCTTGATGCCGGCGTATTCGGTTACTTCGGCCCCCGCCTTCTTTAATTGTCCCGTCACTGCATCATAGATGCCGTTTTCCCTGATCGAGCCCTTGCCATAAACAAGCAATACGCGCTTGCCGCGCAGGCTGACTTCCATGGCCAGTTCATTGATCACGCCGCGGCCGAAAAAGGCCTTCACCGGGTTATAGATCACAAAGTTTTCCATAATTATTGTTTTGGTTATTTTAATGTGATCACACCACTGCCGTGGCAGATCTTTTTTCCGGCATCGTAAACAACCCCGAACTGCCCGGGCGCTACACCCGACACCGGCTCATCGGGAATGATCACAAACAGCGCTCCTTCCCTGCTTAGCATACCTTTGCCAAAAGCCGGCTGATGCCTGATCTTGAAGGCGATTTGTTTTCCCTCTTCGTGCTGTAGCGGGTCATCGGGATTGATGAATTGAAAATCCGCCAGGTAAATCTTGTCATTGTACTGTGCAACCGGATCATAACCGTTCGAGATGTACAGAATGTTCTTATCGATATCCTTTTTGATCACAAACCAGGGGCCCCGGCTCAACCCCAGGCCCTTCCGCTGCCCGATGGTATGAAACCACAGGCCTTTGTGTTCACCCCAGACTTTTCCAGTTTCCAGTTCGATGATTTCACCGGGCTTTTCCCCTGCATATTTCCTGATATAATCATTGTAGTTGATCTTACCCAGGAAACAGATGCCCTGGCTGTCGGGCCTTTGCGCACTTGGCAGTCCCATTTCCCCTGCCATGCGGCGTACTTCCGCTTTCAGCATGTCATGGATGGGGAACATGGCCCTGGAAAGCTGGCCATAAGTGATCCGTGCCAGAAAATAACTCTGGTCCTTTTCCCTGTCGCGGGCCGTTCCAAGGAAAAAGCCCTCCCGGTCTTCGATTACCGACGCATAATGCCCTGTTGCGATCTTGTCAAAACCACCACCGTATTTATCATAAAAACTGCCAAACTTGATCAGCCTGTTACACATCACGTCGGGGTTGGGGGTGAGCCCGCTTCTGACAGTATCCATGGTATAGCTGATAACCCTTTCGCGGTATTCCCTGTGCAGGTCAACGATATCCATTTTGAGCCCGTATTTCCGGGCAATCCAGCTGGTGATCTCAATGTCTTCCTCCGAAGGGCAATCGATAAATCCCGGCTCATCTTCCATTGCAATCTTAATATAGAAGATATGCGGATCATATCCCTTCTCTTTGAGGATGGGGATGATCACAGAGCTGTCGACACCTCCCGAAACCAGCGCAGCTATCTTCATTTTACCTTTCCCGGGTTTTTGATAACGAAACTCTTCCAGCTATTGTAATGTTCGCCCCCTGCAATGGGTTTCCGCTGGAAATAATGGCATACCGCAACGGCCAGCCCGTCGGTGGCATCCATGTATTCGGGCGGGTCTTTGATCAGTAAAAGGGTGTTCAGCATGCCTGCCACCTGCTCCTTCGATGCATTGCCTTTGCCGGTGATCGACTGTTTGATCTTTCTGGGCGAGTATTCGAAAATGGGAATGCCGAGACTGAGGGCGGCGGCCATGGCCACGCCCTGTGCCCTGCCCAGTTTGAGCATCGACTGCACGTTCTTTCCGTAAAAAGGCGCCTCAATGGCCAGTTCATCGGGCTTGTACTCAGTGATGAGCGAACGTGTACGCTCAAAAATCTTCTTCAGCTTGATCCCGTGGTCGGGGAAACCGCCAAGTTTTAATACACCCAGTGTGATCAGTTCAATTTTATTACCTTTATGGTGTACTAATCCATACCCCATGATGTTGGTGCCGGGATCTATTCCCAATATGATACGGTCGCTGCCTGACAATGCTGTGATCATTATGATGTGCGGATGAGAACAAAGGTACGCAAAACATACAATTACCTGATCAGGATACTGATCATCGCTGCTACCTATGGTTTTATCTACCGGCAGGTATTTACCAAAAAAGACCTGCCGGAAGTATTCGGTTCCTTTTCCGGACAATTTGGCAATACACGCTTCATTGAACTACTGCTGCTGGTCATGTTCCTGATGCTGGTCAACTGGAGCACCGAAGCGCTGAAATGGAAATATCTGATCGGCAAGATAGAAAGGCTGAACTGGTTCAGCGCTTTCAAGGCGGTGCTGACCGGTGTGGCCGTCAGCGCACTCACGCCCAACCGTGTGGGCGATTATTTTGGCAGGGTGTTCATCCTCGAAAAGGCCAACCGAATCGAAGGCGTGTTCATCACCATCCTGGGCAGCATGAGCCAGTTGCTGGTCACTTTTATAGCCGGTACCCTGTGCCTGCTGATGCTGATCGGCTCCGGGGATGAAGGCATATACCGGTTCTTTAACATTCCCCTTTATATGTATGATTATTTTTTCTGGGGAGGATTGTTGCTCATCCTCCTGCTGAATGTTCTGTTTACCCTTTTGTTCCTGAATATTTCACTGCTTTCGACCCTGGCGGGGAAACTCAGGGGAAAGCTGCTCGAAAAACTGACATCCTACATTCACATCCTCTCGGCTTATACCACGGGGGAATTGCTGGTGGTGATCCTGCTGAGCCTTTTCAGGTTTTTTATCTTTTCCTTGCAGTTTTACTTACTGCTGCTGATGTTTTCGGTAAAGCTCCCCTTATTGCAGGGGATGTTGCTTATCGGGCTGATCTTTTTCGTTATGACGATGATCCCCACAGTTGCCATCGCCGAGCTTGGCGTTCGCGGTTCGGTATCCCTGTTCTTTATCGGTATATATTTCGGCGGGGCCGATGCCATGCCGGCAGCCGTGGCCCTGGGGGTTGTGGCGGCTTCCACTGCCCTTTGGCTGGTAAACCTGGCACTGCCGGCCCTGGCCGGGGCCCTGTTTGTGTTTAACCTGAAATTTTTCAGAAAGCCCGGCTATGAGCACGGCTGAAATGGTCATATCATGGGTGTTATTGACCGGCGGGATAGCGTATTTGGCGCTGATCACGGTTTTTACCCTCGGTTGGTCGAAACTGCGAAGCATTCCCTTTTCCGGTACACCTTCCGTGTTTGTCAGCATTGTGCTTGCAGCCCGCAATGAAGAAAAAAATATAGGGAAACTTTTGTCGCGCCTCATTACACAGGACTACCCCGGTCATCTTTTCGAGATCATAGTGGTCAATGACCATTCCCTTGATCAGACCCCCGCCATTATCGACAGCTTCAGCTCATTTCCCTGCTTAAAGGCACTGCATGCCGGTGAGGAAACCAAGGGCAAGAAACAGGCCCTCAGCCTGGGCATCGGCCGGGCGCAGGGCCGGCTGATCGCTACGGTCGATGCCGACTGCTTCCCCGGCAGGCTATGGCTGCGCACCATGGTCAATTATTATGAAACAAGCGGTTGCCGGATGGTGGCAGGGCCTGTAGCCATCCGCAAACCCCGTGGAATTATTCCTTCCTTTCAGGCGCTGGAACTGCTGAGCCTGGTAGCTTCCGGGGCCGGGGCGGCCCGAAACGGCAAGTCCATTATGTGTAACGGGGCAAATCTGCTGTATGAAAAAGAAGCCTATGAAGAAGCCGGGGGGTTCAGCGGGAACGTCCACATCGGCGGGGGAGACGACATGTTCCTGCTCGAAAAATTCATTCGCCTGTACAGGACAAAGAGCCTTGCCTTCGCAAAAGACCGAAGGGCCATGGTGCATACCTTTGCATCGGAGAGCCTGCGAAGCTTCCTTGAACAACGTTTCCGTTGGGTGGCAAAGAGCCCGGCATACCGGAACGGCTTTCTTATATTCACCGCAGTGGCGGTATTGTTATTTAACCTGGCACTGCTGGGATCGCTGCTTGCATCGGCTTTCCTGCCCGGCCTTTTCCCGCTATTCCTGGCAGCCTTCCTTGTAAAATGCATCATCGACTTCCCCATACTCTGGATGGCCACGGGTTTTGCCGATCAGCGAAAGCTGATGGCCTGGTACCTTCCTTTCCAGTTGATATATTTTGTTTTTATTACCTTAAGCGGAGTGGCGGGAAACCTGCTTTCGTATAGCTGGAAAGGGAGGAGCAAGTACTGATTTCAGCGGATAGCATGCATCAGTGCCCCCGCTATGACCAGGTCGTTTTTTGTGGTGATCTTGATATTTTGCGTTTCACCTTCAATCAGCCATATGCGCCCGCCACCGGCTTCAAGAACGCATGCATCGTCGGTGAAAGACGGATCCCACTGACGCTCATAGGCCGCTTTGATAAGGTTTGTTTCGAACGCCTGAGGGGTTTGCACCAGCATGAGCCTGCTCCTGTCGATCCGGCGGTTCATTTCGCCGGTGACTTCCCTGACTGAGTCGGCGGGAGAGATGACAGGTACGGCCGAGCCCTTTTGCGCTGCCATGCTGAAACACCGGCTGATCAGGGCTGTTGACACAAGTGGCCGGGCAGCGTCATGGATGGCAACCAGGCTCCCCGCTCGTACATGTGCAAGACCGTTCCTGACGGAATGGAAGCGGGTGTTTCCACCTGTGCAGACAGTATGCCCGTGCTCAAAACGGTACTTATGGCACAGCTCTTCCCAGTTTTTTCCCATACCGGCGGGCAATACCACGATTAGCTTCACTTTTGGCGAATACGCCAGAAAAGCCTGCATGCTGTACATGAGCAGGGGAAGTCCGTGAAGTTCCATGAACTGTTTCGGGACCGGCAGGCCCGTTCTTTCACCTTTGCCGCCGGCAGTGATGATGGCGTATTTTTCAGGTTCCGGGGGCATCATTTCATTTTGACGGATAAATCAAAATACAGGCAAACAAAGATAATGTTAACTGAAGATCAGCTCTGACTGAAGTAAAAAGCATCTTGAGCGGTCAGATTATCAGCATCGCATCACCATAAGTGAAGAATTTGTATTTGTTGTCGACGGCTTCCTTATAGGCTTTCAACAGAAAATCATAACCGGCATATGCTGCCACCATCATCATCATGGATGACTGGGGCAGGTGAAGGTTGGTGATCATGGCGTCGGCAACCTGGAATTCGTAAGGCGGAAAAATGAATTTGTTGGTCCAGCCGCTGAAAGGCTTTACCTTTCCGGTTATGGAAACCGTTGATTCAAGGGCTTTCATGGAGGTGGTTCCAACTGCGCAGATCCTTTTGCGTTTTTCCTTTGCCTGATTGATGATACTGGCATTGGCCTCATCGATGATGACCTCTTCCGAATCCATTTTATGCTTGGTCAGGTCTTCCACTTCTATATTCCTGAAGTTTCCAAGCCCGGCATGCAGGGTGATCTCGGCAAATGACACGCCCAAGAGTTCAAGCCTTTTCATCAGCTCCCGGCTAAAATGCAGGCCTGCCGTAGGGGCAGCAACGGCTCCTTCATGCTTGGCATAGATGGTCTGGTACCTTTCTTCATCCATTGGCTCCACCTTGCGTTTATGGATTTTCGGAAGGGGGGTTTCGCCAAGCCGGTAAATGGTTTGCTTAAACTCGTCATAAGGCCCGTCGAACAGGAAACGGAGCGTTCTGCCACGCGAAGTGGTGTTGTCGATCACCTCGGCCACCAGGGCCTCATCTTCGCCAAAATAAAGCTTGTTGCCGATCCTGATCTTCCTTGCCGGATCAACCAGAACATCCCATAACCTGGTTTCCTGGTTCAGTTCGCGAAGCAGGAACACTTCGATCTTTGCCCCTGTTTTTTCCTTGGTCCCGTATAAACGGGCAGGGAACACCTTGGTATTGTTAATCACAAAAACATCCCCATCGTCGAAATGCGACAATATCTCACCGAAAGTTTTGTGTTCAATGGAACCATCCTTCCTATTCAATACAATCATCTTAGATTCGTCCCTGTTGGCAGGCGGGTGATTGGCAATGAGTTCAGGAGGTAAATGAAATCTGAATTGCGATAATTTCATTCTTCTCAGTTTATTTTAGTCTTCAGGAAATGAATTTGCAAAGATACACAAAAAAGCAGGCATTGTCAAACCTTTTCCCTTATGTATTAGCACTTTCTGAGCTTCTGATATTAGGAACTAACAGTAAGTAATTTGAATATCAGCCGTTTGTCTTTAATGATTGGAGGATTGTTTCCAGTTCCTGTATACTTATGGCATTATCTACCCTGTAATTTCCAATTCGCGTCCGGCGAAGCGAATACAGGTAAGCGCCGCTACTGAGTGCCCGGCCGAAATCATTGGCCAGTGAACGGATATAGGTGCCTTTGCTGCAAACCACCCTGAACCTTGTGAACGGAATACCAGCTTCGGTAATATCGAATTCGCGGATGAAGACTTCACGCGGCTGCATGATCATGGATTCGCCGCTACGGGCCATTCTGTACGAACGGGTGCCACCCACCTTGATGGCTGAATATGCCGGCGGCACCTGCATTTGCCGGCCGGTAAAGCCACTTGCGCATTCATATATTCTTTCACAACTGATATGATCTGTATCATACTGCTCGTCAACCTCCGTTTCCCGGTCGAACGAGGGCGTGGAGCCTCCTATAAAAAAAGTACCTGAATATTCCTTGTCGAGACCTGTCAGCCCGGCTATCTCCTTGGTTTTATGACCTGTGCAGACAAGCAGCAGGCCTGTGGCCAGCGGGTCGAGCGTGCCGGCATGCCCAACCTTTATTTTTTTGATTCCCAGGTAATGCCTGAGCAGATGCCGGATCTTGTTCACGGCATCAAAGGAAGTCCACCCCTCTGCTTTATCAATCAGCAGGAGTTCTCCCTCTGTAAAGTCGTATGTTTCCCTGCGTGACAAAATATCGGATCAGATAAAAAATGCTGCCGCGATGATGGCGGCGGTACCGATCAAAAAACAATAAACGGCAAAATAGATCAGCCTGCCCTTTTTTACGATGCCGATCATCCAGCGACAGGCCAGCAGGCCGGATATGAAAGCGGCCATAAACCCGACAACCAGCGGGATCAGCCCCACACCGCCGGCACTCCCGTTCTCTCCGTCGATGATGTCTTTTGCGTTTGCCCCGATAATGGGGATCAACACCATCAGGAAGGAGAAGCGGGCAACATTGGCTTTCCTGTTTCCCAGCATCAGGCCTGTTGAAATGGTAGCTCCCGAGCGTGATATGCCCGGAAGTACCGCAAAAGCCTGGGCCAGGCCGATAAGGAAAGAATCAACAAAGGAGATCTTCCGTTCGTTTCGCTTTACCAGGTAGGTCAGGGCAAGAAGCAGGGATGTGACGAGCAGCATGGACCCGACCAACATCACATTGCCCGTAAAGAACTGCTCAACCTCTTGCTTAAAGAACAAACCAAGGATGATCACCGGGATCATCGATACAAAGATCCTGGCCACGAAGAGGGTTTCTTCATTCAGGCGGAAAGCCAGCAGGCCCCTGATCAGTTTCAGGATGTCCCTGTAAAAAACGACAATGGTACTGAGCACGGTTGCGCCGTGAACAACGACAGTAAAAACCAGGCTTTTTTCTGCATTTACGCCCAGGATGGCTTTGCCCAGCTCAAGATGGCCGCTGCTGCTTACGGGCAGAAATTCGGTAAGCCCCTGGATAATCCCCAGTATGAGCGCTTCGAGCCAATTCATCGGTTATAGGGAAAGGATCAGTCCTTGGGTTTTTTCATGATCGCGTAGATCTCTATAACATATCCCGCGAGGACAAGAATGGGCGCCAGGGTCATCCGGCGAAAGCTGAAAATACCTTCACTGAACTCATTCGGGTCGTCCGACCCGCCCCCGATCATGAGCAGGAAGCCTGCCAGGATCACCACCAGTCCGATGATCAGCAAACGATAATTCTCCCTGCCAAAAGCAAAGGAAGCAGACTGCTCCCCACCGGGTTTCAGGGAGGCGGCATCCGGGGATTTCTGCCCCTTTACTTCTCCCGATTTAATGATCTTTTGTTTTTTACCGGCAGTCATGTGTTGTTGTTTTTGCTGTTATATACTATGAAGTATTAATGGCCTGAAACATGTTGCAGGAACAGCTTCAAATGACAAAAATACTGTGTTTAACAATATAATCCAACAGAAACACGAATTCATCAGCTAAGGGAATTCCGTCAGGCCTGGAATTGTAATTCGTTTACCCGCATCGCAACTACAGGTACAACTGATCGATACGGGCCCTCAGGTAGCGCCGCAGGGCGAAAAAAGTTGAGAAATACGTCAGGATGATGCCTGCCAGGAAAACGAAGCCGAACAAGGTAAGGATGAGCCCGATATCCTGCAGGTTAACCAGCTCGGGAAGTTCTTTTTGTGAAAAGTAAAGGATCACTCCCAGGAAGATGAGCGCCATGAAGGCTGCATACATGCCCTGCACCACGCCTTTCCACAGAAAGGGCCTGCTGATGAACCAGCCGGTGGCTCCGACCAGTTGCATGGTCTTGATTAGGAACCGCCTGCTGTGCAACGAAAGCCGGATGGTATTATTGATCAGGGCCACGGCAATGATCAGCAGCAGGGCGCTGAAGCCCATGATCACCAGCCCGATGCGCCTGATGTTGCGGTTGATCATATGTACCAGGTCTTTCTGGTAGTATACTTCTTTCACATCGGGATTGCCCAGCAATGCTTTTTCGATCACCTCCAGGCTGTCGGGATTGGTATAATTGGCCTTTAGCTTCAATTCAATGGAAGGGAGCAACGGATTATACCCCAGGAAACTGATAAAATCCTCGCCCAGATCCTCCTGCAGTTCAACCGCTGCCTGTTCGGGCGTAATATACTCTGTCGACTTGATAAAAGGAGCGGCATCAAGGGTTTTTTGCAACTGAATGATACCGGCTTCCCTTACACCCTCTTTCATGTAAATGGAAAAACCGATGTTTTCGCGTACATAATCGGAGAGTTTTCGGGCATGGAGTACGACCAGTCCGAGCAAACCGAGCATAAATAATACCAGCATGATGCTGATCAGTGCCGTGGCCTTTGACGATTGCAGCTTGCGCCGCTGGTAACGTTCATCTCTTTTGCTCATGGGTTGGCAGGGATTGATGTTGCCACAAAATTAGTGATTTTATCGGATTGTTGCTTTCAATCATACTCCGTGGTCGCTCTTTCCGGCCCCCGCTGGCGCATGTCTTTGAGGCTTGCCTGAAATCCGCATGTCAGTTAATAGGATTTAAAGGTGGTAAGGGGGATTGAAATCTGAAATCTGAAGCATTGCTGTCCGGAATAATTTATTGTAAACGATATAGTCCTTTATTGGAAGGGCTTTGGTGAGGGTGGACTGTTTAGGGTCTTCTTTGGAGTCTTATTGTCGGCAATGCCTCGACTACCGCTCGGCATGACAAGGCATTGTTTTTTCAGGGAATAAGGGCGCGGCACTCAATAACTTGATTTTATTGGTGTGCCGCGCCCTTACTTCCCCCGGATAAATGGAAGCATTGTCACCCTGAGCGACAGTCGAAGGGTGTCACCGCGAGCACTTAGGCCAGCTCAGTATAAACTCCGTCGAGCGGTTCTAACAATTACGCGTTTTTCGCTGCTTAGAATTATCCCGGACAGCAATGAATCTGAAGGCTGAAATCTGAATTAGGAAATGGTCATATCGATGCTGTTCATGCAGCGAGCCTGTGGGGAATAAATAAATGTTCCAGGATTAAAAGGTGGTAAGGGCTTCTGTTTTATGGCTAATGGTTCAAATGATAAATATCATAGCCCACTAATTTATTCGTGGGTCGAATTAGATGCGCGGGACACCTCGAGCCAGATTTTACCTGCAATTTCCATTCGGTTTGTGATAACGACCCTTCCGGTCTCATCGTTAAAGTCGCGGGCTGTGAGATCAGCCCCGGCGGATAATCTGTAAAACAACTGCTGACTACTGACTTCTTTTTGTATTTTCGCATTCGATTAAATGATGACGTAATCAATGGAATACAACTTTAAGGATATTGAAAGGAAATGGCAGGAGTACTGGCAGGAAAACAAAACCTTTGCTGCCCATAACGATTCTTTCAAACCCAAATACTATGTGCTCGACATGTTTCCCTACCCAAGCGGGGCAGGGCTGCATGTTGGCCATCCGCTGGGATATATCGCCTCCGACATTTATGCCCGCTATATGCGGCACAGAGGCTTTAACGTGCTTCATCCAATGGGCTACGATGCCTACGGACTGCCGGCCGAACAATATGCCATACAAACCGGAACACATCCGCAGATCACCACCTTCAGGAATATCGACCGATACCGCGAACAGCTTGACCGGATCGGCTTTTCCTACGACTGGAGCCGTGAGGTAAGGACCTGCGACCCGAACTATTATAAATGGACGCAGTGGACCTTCATCCGGCTTTTCAAACACTGGTACAATAAAAAAACGGATAAGGCCGAACCCATTGCAGGACTGGTTTCTTATTTTGAACAAGACGGCAACCGGGGTATTGATGCAGCCTGTAATGAATGTGAATTGTTTACGGCCACGGAGTGGAAGGGCATGAACGAAACAAAGCAGCAGGAGGTGCTGATGAACTACCGCCTGGCCTACCTTTCCGATACCTGGGTGAACTGGTGCCCGGAGCTGGGTACGGTGCTGGCCAACGACGAGGTAAAAGACGGGGTTTCGGAACGTGGAGGACACCCGGTGGAACGCAAACTGATGAAACAGTGGTCGCTGAGGATCACCGCATATGCCCGCCGGCTGCTTGATGGCCTCTCCGGCATCGACTGGACCGAATCCCTGGTAGAGATACAGAAAAACTGGATCGGAAGGTCCGAAGGGGCAGCGGTCAATTTCAACATCGCAGGCCACAGCGAAAAGGTCCTGGAAATATTCACCACCCGGCCCGATACACTCTGGGGCGCAACCTTTATGGTGCTGGCACCGGAACATGAATGGGTAGAAGCCATCACTACGGATGAGAAAAAGGCCGAGGTGATGGAATATGTGGAGATGGCCAGGAACAGGTCGGAAAGGGAAAGAGCTTCCGAAATAAAAAAAATATCCGGGGTCTTTACCGGATCTTATGGCATCAATCCGGTAAACGGCGAAAAAATCCCGATATGGGTGGCCGATTACGTTCTGATGGGATACGGTACAGGAGCCATCATGGCCGTGCCTGCCCACGACAGTCGCGACTTTGCCTTTGCCAGGCATTTCGGTATTCCCGTTCTTCAGGTGGTGAAACAACCCGGTGAAGAACCCGGCGACCCGCTCAGCTGGGACGATTCATATGATGCCAAAGAAGGGGAAATGATCAATTCCGGCTTCATCACCGGCATGAGCGTGAAGGATGGCATCAGGGCCGTGATCGACTGGCTGGGTAAAAAAGGCATCGGATATGGCACCGTGAACTATCGCCTGCGCGATGCTATCTTCAGCCGGCAGCGCTACTGGGGCGAACCTTTCCCCATTTATTACAAGAACGGTATGCCTTATCCCCTCGACGAAAGCGAACTTCCGCTCAAATTGCCCGAAGTGGATAAATACCTCCCCACCGAAAGCGGAGAACCACCCCTGGCTCGTGCAAAAAACTGGGTGAACAAGGACGGATATCCGCTCGAAACGAATACCATGCCCGGCTTTGCCGGATCAAGCGGGTATTATTACCGTTATATGGACCCCTGGAACGACAAGGAGTATTTTTCCCGGGAAGCCAATGACTACTGGCAGGATGTAGACCTTTACATCGGAGGGGATGAACATGCATCCGGACACCTGATCTATGCCCGATTCTGGAGCATGTTCCTCTTCGATATCGGCCTCGCCTGCAAGGCAGAACCCTTCAAAAAACTGATCAATCAGGGAAAGATACAGGGAAGATCAAGCTTCGTTTACCGTGTCAGGGGTGAGAATACATTTGTATCCCATAACCTGCGCGGAGATTACGACACCATCCCGATCCATGTCGATATCAGCTTTGTTGAAAATGACATACTCAACATAGAGGCGTTTAAAAAATGGCGCCCCGAATTCAGCGATGCCCGATTTGTACTGGAAAATGGAAAATACATATGCGGCTGGGAGATCGAAAAAATGTCGAAATCCAAGCACAATGTGCAAAACCCCGACGAACTGATCGAAAAATACGGCGCCGATACACTGAGGCTTTACGAAATGTTCCTCGGACCACTCGAACATCACAAACCCTGGGATACCAAAGGCATTGAGGGCGTGTTCCGCTTTATAAAAAAACTCTGGCGCCTCTATCATTCGCCCGATGGCAACTTCCTGCTTACAGATGAAGAACCGGGCGATGCGGAATGGAAAGTGCTCCACAAGACCATTAAAAAGATCAGGGAAGATATTGAACGTTTTTCATTCAACACGGCGGTAAGCTCTTTTATGATCTGTGTGAATGAACTGACAGACCTGGCATGCAGCAAACAAAAGATCCTCGAACCACTCGCCTTACTCATTTCCCCTTACGCCCCCCATATTGCCGAAGAACTCTGGCGCAAACTCGGGCATGAGCAAAGCATTGCCTGTGAAGAATATCCCATATGGGACGAGAAATACCTGGTGGAAGATACATTCCTCTACCCGGTGTCTTTTAACGGGAAATTACGTTTCAAACTCGAATTTCCGCTCGATATGGGCAGTGAAGAAATTGAGAAAAAAGTTCTTGAAGCGGAAGAAGCTCAGAAATGGCTGGAAGGCAAACCCCCGCGCAAAGTGATCGTGGTCCCCAAACGCATCATCAACGTAGTGGTTTAAGTTTTTTTAAGCGAACAACATCCTGTTTGGAATGTTTTTTGAGATAAATACACCAAACAAAAGCCCAAATGAAAAAAGCAGTTGCTTATATTGGCCTGTTTCTCCTGCTTCTCCCTGCCGGGATGAACGCACAGGAACTGGTTCGTAAGGTGGATGAGATCCCCTTCCAGCGTGGTGAAACCGGAAAATACCGGGTATACTACGATTCATGGCTCACCTCCGGGATCTCCGCCGGAATAGGGCTCATCAGCATAAAGGATGATGTAAAACAATTCAATGGCAGGAATACCTTTCACCTGGAGGTGATCGGGAAATCAGTTGGGTTGTTTAACTGGTTCTTCAAGGTTGATGACCGCTTCGAATCCTATGTCGACGAAGAAAAGATCATCCCCTATCATTTTATCCGCCGTACCCATGAAGGCTCTTTTAAATATGAAGATGAAGTGGACTTCGACCATGAGAACGGTATCGCTAAAAGCCGTCGTGCCGAGAAAACCATCCCGGCAAATGTACAGGATATCGTGTCCGCCTTTTACTTTATGCGTACCCTCGATTTTACTGAAGCGGTGGCCGGAGATGTTTTCTACCTGGATTTCTTCCTCGACGATTCAGCCTATGTGAGCAAGATCGTTTTCGAGGGACGCGAAGTGGTGCAAACCCGTCTGGGGAAATTCCGATGCCTGCGGTTTAAACCCATGGTGGCCCAGGGGGAGATCTTCCAGGAACCCTACCCCATGACCCTGTGGGTGACCGACGACCGCAACAAGGCCCCCGTGCTGGGGAAGTCGACCGTGATCATCGGATCGGTAAAAATAGAACTGGTCAAGATCGAAGGCCTGAAATATCCCATGGAGGCCAAACTCGATTGAAACACAACAACAGCCTGCTTATACGCATATTATTAATCGCCGGGCTCTGAATGGCTTCCTCCTGATTAAGGCCGGATTAACTATCTTTGTTTATGGAATCCGGGATGCCCGTGCATCCTTATCCTGTAATCATGAACCAATTATTTAAACCATGAAAAAATATTTTTTGAACATATTGCTTATTAACGGCCTGCTGTTCCTGGCTGGTAATCTGATGGTGAAAACCGTTGTGGCCTCGGGTGCCGCTGCTCCCGGCGATTATGAAAAGCTCTGGGAAGAGGTGGGCAGCCTCGAGATGAAAGGACAGCCGCGTTCTGCCATCGCGGTGGTTGACAGGATCTGGCAAATGGCCCTGGAAGAAAGGAATGAACCCCAAATGATCAGGGCCCTTGAATACCGCATCCGCCTCGGATCACGCTTTTTGGAAGACCATTACCGCGAAGGCATTGAACAGGTCAATGAGGCATTTGCCCATTTTTCCGAACCATCGGTGCAGGTTCTCCACTCCCTGCTTGCCGACCTGTATATGGGATATTATTTTTCGAACCGCTACAAAATCCTTGACCGCACCAATGTGGAAGGCTATGAATTGACGGATATGGGAAGCTGGGACCAGAAAACCTTTGCCGAAAAGATCTTCGGCGAGTTGAGGCTTTCCCTTGAAAACCCCGGCTTGCTGCAGCAAACCCCCGCCGGAGATTATTCAACCATCCTCGACAATCAGGATAGCCTTCATACTTTCAGGCCCACCCTTTATGATCTGCTGGCGCAGCGGGCGCTGGATTTTTACAGGAATGATGAGTTCATGGCCGGCAGGCCGGCGCTCCGTTTTGAAATAGATAAACCGGGCATGCTGGATATTGCCGGGAGTTTTGTTAAAATCCCGCTGGAAGAAAAGGAAGCCTTTTCGATGAAATTCCATGCCCTGGAGCTTTATCAGCAACTCATCGCCTTCCACCTCAACGATCCGGAGCCCGGGGTGCTGGTCGACATTGACCTCAGCAGGCTCAACTTTGTTTATGAGCATGCCACTTTCCCGGATAAGGACGAAGCCTACCTGCACAGTCTCCAGCAGATGGAAAACAAATATATCGGCCATGAGGCGGTGGCCGAAGTATATTATTATATTGCCACATTCTACGACCAGTCGGCAAACCGCCACCAGCCCCTGATATCTGACGATCATGCCCGCGACCGCGTGATAGCCGCCGAATATTGCAGGCTTGCCGTCAGGGACTACCCCGATTCATACGGTGCCGCGCATTGCAAAGCATTACTCCGGTCGATAGAAACCAAATCACTCGACTGCCAGGTGATGCATGCCAACCTTCCGGCAAAACCCATACTCGCTTCCATCAGCTTCAGGAACGTTGAAACCATCTACCTGCGCGTTGTTGAACTCAACCCGCGTGAACCCTTAAGCAGGAAAGGGCAACAGAACGATGAGCAATTGCTGGATGAATTCAGGAAGATGCGGCCCGTGAAGCAGTGGTCGGCTGAATTGCCCGTCGAAACAGACTACCAGCAGCACCGCTCCGAAATTGCCATACCGCCGCTGACCGAAGGCTATTACGGGCTGATGCTTTCCGATAACCCCGGCTTTGAAAAGGCAAGGGGCATCGTCAGCATTACCCGCTTCTGGACCACCAGCATCAGCTATATCAAAAAGGAAGACGAGAGCGGAAACCTCATGTTTTTTGTGCTCGAACGTGCAACGGGTAAAAGCATGCCGGGGGTCGGGGTACAGTTATCCGAAGAGGTATACGACCGGGCCGGAAGGGATTACAAACTCATCACACAAGGATCATATACAACCGACGCGGAAGGATATTTTTCCGTACAGGCCGGGGAAGGAAGCCGGGGCAGGCTGATCATGGAGTTTACAAAAGGCGACGACAGCTACATCACCCCCAATCATTTTTACATATCCAAAAAACACCAAAGCCCTGAAAGATCATACGAAAAAACATATTTTTTTACCGACAGATCCATATACAGGCCCGGGCAAAGCGTCTATTTCAAGGGTATTATGCTGACCCGTACGGGCGAACGTTATGAATTGCAAAAGAACCGCGAAACCACCGTTGTCTTTTATGACGCCAATAACCAGAAGGTATCGGAACTGAAGCTGAAAACCAACGATTACGGCTCATTTCACGGTTCCTTCACGGCACCTGTGGGCCAGCTCACAGGAAATATGCGCATACAAAATGAAAGCGGGCAAAACTCCTTTGCTGTTGAGGAATACAAAAGGCCCGGGTTCGAAGTCCTCTTCGACCCGCTCAAGGGAAGTTACCGGCTGAACTCAGCCGTAACCGTCAATGGCCGGGCCATGGCCTATGCGGGGAACCCCCTCGGCCAGGTGCAGGTAAAATACAGGATCGTGCGCAATGCCTGGTTTCCTTTTCGCTATTATGCATGGGCCTATCTGCCCGAAAGCAGGGAAGCCGAAATTGCTTCGGGGCTGACAAGGACCGATGAAAACGGGAACTTTACCATCAAATTTACGGCCATCCCCGATGCAGCATTGAACCAGAAACTGCACCCGTCATTCAATTATACCATTTATGTGGATGTGACCGACCCTTCGGGCGAAACACAGTCGGGACAGAAAACCGTGACAGTGGGGTCAAAATCCCTGCTGATCCACCTCGACATGCCTGAATTGCTAAACAGCAGCGATCTGCAAAATTATTCCCTCCGGACTACCAACCTTAACGGTGAGCCGGAAGCAGCCACCATTGAAGTAAAGATCATTCAGTTGCAGGGCCCCGGGCAGGTTTTGCAGGAAAGGGACTGGCAACGCCCCGACATTTACCTGATTGCTGAAAACGACTTCAGGGAAATGTTCCCCAATACGGCATATCGTGATGAGGACAACAAGGAAAACTGGGAGGAAGTCAAAACCCTGTACACTAAGAAATTCAATACGGCAGAAAAAGCGGAGCTGGAGGCCGGATTGTTTGAAAAATGGTCGCCCGGGGCATATAAGGTTGTGATGACCAGCCGTGATGTGTTTGGCGAAGAGGTGAAAAGCACACATTTTTTTACGCTTTTCGACCCGGCTTCGAAAAGCATACCCCTGCAGGAGGCAAACTGGTTCGTTCCCCTGAAGACAATGGCCGAACCGGGTGAAAAGGCATCTTTCCTCGTTGGCAGCTCATTTAAAGAGGTACACCTTTTATATGAACTCACCGGGAAACAGGGGCTTGTCGAACGTGAATGGATCAGCCTCAGCGGCGAGCAGCGTTTGATCGAAATCCCGGTCGGAGAGGAAGACCGCGGCAACCTGGGCGTGAACCTCGTATTTGTGAGCCATAATCGAAACTATAACAGGCAGGTGTTGATCAGGGTTCCGCATACCGACAAAAAGCTGGACATCAGTTTTGCCACTTTCCGCGAAAAACTACTGCCTGGGCAGGAGGAAAGCTGGAACATCCGTATCCGGTCATCGGCCGGCGAAAAAGTGGCCGCAGAAATGCTGGCGGGCATGTACGATGCTTCACTGGATGCTTTCAGGCCACAGCAGTGGTTGTTCAGCCTGTATCAGGAAACTTTCTTTTTCCCGGCCTGGGATGCCCAACAGGCCTTTGTCCCGAATGCCGGCCGGATCTATCGCATTTACCGCCCCTACGAATCGCCCCCGCTCAGGATCTACAATACTTTTGTCTGGAGCGGATTATACAGCCAGGGGTTTGGATATCCCGGCTACCGGACCAAGTCGGCAGTCAATATGAGAAATGTTGAGGATGATGGTATGCTCCTTGCCGAAGGCGAGGCATTTGAGGAGGCCCCGCCCGTGAGCGAACAGTCGGAAGTGTTACCGGTGAAAGACAAGGATCCCCTTGCTGATGAAGACCGGCAGGAGATACAGATACGGCGGGACTTTCGCGAAACGGCCTTTTTCTTCCCCGACCTGAAAACGAACCAGGAGGGCGACATCCTGATCAGCTTCACGGTGCCCGAAGCCCTTACCCGCTGGAAAATGATGGGGCTTGCCCATACGCAGGATCTGCGTTCCGGCTTCATCAGCAGGGAGCTGGTTACCAGCAAGGATCTCATGGTGATGCCGAATCAGCCGCGCTTTTTCAGGGAAGGCGATGAGATATGGTTCAGCGCGCGCGTGGTGAACCTTACCGAAAAAACACTGAAAGGCACAGCCACCCTGGAACTTTATGATGCCATCAGCATGAAGAAAGTTAGTGAAGACTTTGGGATCGGGCAGGAGGAAACCGGCTTTGAGGCGGCGGCTGGCGGCAGCGGCCATGTGTCGTGGAAGCTCAGCATCCCCCGCAATGCCGGACCGGTCATGTACCGGATCATGGCAGAATCGGGCGATTTCAGCGACGGTGAAGAGATGGTGATCCCCGTGCTGAAAAACAGGATGCTGGTTACCGAGTCGATGCCCCTTCCCGTGAGGGGTAATGAAAGCAGGAGTTTTCATTTTGCGAAGCTGGCCGAATCACAGGTTCCGGGCACTACGCTTACCAACTACAGTTATACGCTCGAGTTCACGGCCAACCCGGCCTGGTATGCCGTTCAGGCACTTCCTTATCTGATGGAATATCCTTACGAATGTTCCGAGCAGATCTTCAACAGGTTGTATGCCAACGGCCTGGCGGCGCACATCACCGGTAGCCACCCGAAAATAAAAAAGGTGTTCGAAAGCTGGATGACGGCCACTCCCGACGCACTGCTTTCGAATCTTGAAAAGAACCAGGACCTGAAAAATGCGCTCCTGGAAGAGACTCCCTGGGTGCTGCAGGCGAAGGATGAGAGCGAACGCAAGAAACGGATCGGCCTGCTCTTCGACCTCAACAGGATGGAATACGACCGTTCGGCTGCCATCGGGAAGCTTCAGCAGAACCAGCTTGGCAATGGCGGCTGGCCCTGGTTTGCAGGGGGACGTGACAACCGCTACATCACCCAGTATATCGTGAGCGGATTCGGGAAAATGCTCCGCCTGGGCGTGATGGAAGATCAGCCCGCCCAAGCCGGTAAGATGCTCGAAAAGGCAGTAGCCTATATGGATGATCGTTTAACGGACGACCTTAACCGGATACGGGAAAAGGATAAGGATTACCTGGACCATGACCACCTGGGGATGACCCATATCCAGTACCTGTATGCCAGGAGTTACTTTCTCGGGCGGTATGATATGAAAGACGGAAACAAGGAAGCCTTTCTGTACTTTAAAGAGCAGGCGAAAAAATATTGGGGCAGGCAGAATAAGTACCTGCAGGGAATGATCGCCCTGGCCCTGCACCGCATGGATGAAAAGCCCATCCCGCTGCTCATCATGACCTCCATCAGGGAACACGCCCTTTACGATGATGAGATGGGAATGTACTGGAGATCCGATGCCGGCTATTACTGGCATGAGGCACCCGTCGAAACCCAGGCCCTGCTGATTGAAGCCTTTATGGAGATACTGAACGATACGGCTTCCGTTGAGCTGATGAAAACATGGTTGCTGAAGAATAAGCAAACGCGCGACTGGAAAACCACCAGGGCCACGGCCGATGCATGCTATGCCCTGCTGATGCACGGAGCCGACCTGATCACCGAAGAAGGCGAAGTGCAGATAGAACTGGGAGGTGAAATATTTAATCCCGGTGAAATTGACGGACTGCAGAAGGAAGCCGGCACCGGGTATTTCCGGCATCGCTGGGCCGGAAGCGAGATCAGGGCGGATATGGCAGACATCAGGGTGATAAAATCAAATGAAGGAATCGCCTGGGGTGCGGTATACTGGCAATATTTTGAAGACCTCGACAAGATCACCGCCCAGGCATCACCCCTATCGATCGTGAAAAAACTCTTCCGCGAAACCAACACCCCCGAAGGGCCGGTGCTTGTGCCCGTGAACGTCGGGGATATCCTCAAAACGGGCGACAAGCTTGTTTCCCGTATTGAGATCCGCAGCGACCGCGATATGGAATTCGTTCACCTGAAGGACATGCGTGCGGCAGCGCTTGAGCCGCGCAATAATCTTTCGGCTTATCACTGGCAGGGGGGACTTGGATATTACGAAAGCATCCGCGATGCTTCCGTCAACTTCTTTTTCAGCTATCTTCCCAAAGGCACCTGGGTGTTCGAATACCCCCTCAACGTGAGCCAGCGAGGCAGGTTCTCCAATGGCATTTCACGCATACAGTGCATGTATGCACCTGAGTTTGGAGCACATAGCGAGGGCGTTTCCTTCAGGGTGGAATAGGGCCTTACCTTTATTAACATTTGTTGATAAGTACTGTTAGCAGATTGTTGATGGTTGGAGGGCTTTTTTCCTTGACACGGCAACCCCATATTGTGTATATTTGTTTTACCAGGCGAGCGATAAAGGGCTGGCCGGAGTCCGGGAAGACCGGGCAACGCTGAAACCGCAAGGCAGAGGCAGCGCCGGGTACGGAACGGGTAAAGGCTGGGGCCGGGCAACACAAAGCCGTCAAGGCAGCGAAAAGCCAGGCTTCGATGTGGAGCGAACAGACCCGCGAGGGAAAGATACCAAAGCATCAGCCGCAATAACAGTAACCTGGCACAAACCTGAAGCTACGGCTGAAGGTACGTGAAGGGGATCGTTTCGAAAGAATCGATCCCCTTGTGTTTTTACCCCTGAAGGGGAACGCTTAGTGGGTAATGATCCTGCTCAGCCGGGCATTGAAATGATCGCTGATCTTTTTGAGCTCGATACGTTCATGCAGCAGCAGCGTGAGCGAAATGTCATCGCCCCCGGCATCCCTGATCCGCTGATCAAGCTCGCCAAGCTGCACCTCCAGCTTCTTGATCTTAAAAGAAAGGATGGTGTTCAGCACCAGATTCTTTAAACGGGTGTTTTCGTCCAGCACCAGGATCCTTCTTTTACCCCAGTTCCGGCTCAGCTCATAGGGCGAACTCATCAGGTCGGCAGCAGTACTGCGCACCTGTTCCATCTCATGGTTAATGAAATCGTTCGCCTCGGGAAGGCTGCCTTCCTTATATCCTTCCGTAAATTTGTCGAAGATCATCTGGTATACAGCTTTGCTGAAATGCAGGTCATCCGAAAGGATAGACTCAACCAGGTATTTGGCTACTTGTATTTCTGCCGGCTTTTTACTTTCATCTTCAATATTGATATTTTCCATACCATACATCAGCAAAAGCCTGACAATCTCCCTTTCCTGCGCTTCGCTGTCGGAAAGGTCAATTTCTGAGGTTTCGGGGATCTTTAGCGGTTCGACTTCGGGCAGGTAATCGCCGGAGCGGGCCTGTTCCTTTTTGAAGCGTGACCGGATGATCTTGTTCATCTCGTTCACAAGCACCTGCTCGGGGGTTTCCAGCAGGGAGCTGCATTCCTTGATGTATACGCTGCGGTAGATGCTGTCGGGGATCAACGAAATGGTCTCAACGATCTCGCGGATGAGCCCCGCACGCTTAACGGGGTCGCTACCCGCCTCATCCAGAAGCAGCCCGGTTTTGAAACGGATAAAGTCCTTTTCTTCCGCCAGGAAATCCTTTACCTCCGCCCGCCGGTGCCGGCGAACGAAGGAGTCGGGGTCGTCGCCTTCGGGGAAAAGAATGATCTTCACGTTCATCCCCTGCTCAAGGATGAGGTCGATGCCGCGGAATGAAGCCTTGATGCCGGCCTCATCGCCATCATACAATATGGTGATGTTTTTCGTGAAACGCCTGATCAGCCTGATCTGATCGGCAGTAAGGGCGGTGCCCGAACTGGCCACCACGTTTTCAAATCCCGCCTGGTGCATGCTGATCACATCGGTATAGCCTTCCACCAGCAGGCACTTATCATTACGGATGATCTCCGACTTGGCCATGTGAATCCCGTACAGAGCGGCACTCTTGTTATAGATATCCGACTCGGGCGAATTTACATACTTGGGCTTGTTCTCCTCGCGGCCGAGGATGCGGCCGCCAAAGCCGATCACCCTGCCCGAAAGGTTATGGATGGGAAAGATCACCCGCGAGCGGAAACGGTCGTAGTGCCGGCCTTCCTTGTCGATCGCCAGCCCCGTGCGAAGCAGGTATTCAATCTTGTAACCCTCCGAAAGACAATGCCTGGTGAGGGCATCCCAGCTTTCGGGACTGTAGCCCAGATCAAACTTTTTGATGGTGTCGGTGGTGTAATCCCGCTCCTTGAAATACGACAGCCCCACCGATTTACCCTCATCGGTTTCGAAAAGAACATGCTTGAAATATTTCAGGGCAAAGGCGTTGAGGTGGTAGAGGGCCTCCCGTTCATCCATTATTTCCTTTTCCTCGTCCGACTGCTCATCCTCTTCGATATCGATACCGTATTTCCTTGCCAGGTAGCGCAGGGCTTCGGGGTAGGTGTAATGCTCGTGCTCCATGAGGAAGGTGACCACGCTGCCTCCCTTGTTCGAGCTGAAGCATTTGAATATGTTTTTGGCCGGGGAAACGTAAAAGGACGGGTTGCGTTCATCGGTGAACGGGCTGAAACCTTTGTAGTTCTGTCCGCTCTTTTTGAGGTTGACAAATTCGCCGATCACCTCCTCGATGCGGGCGGTGTCCATGATTTTGTCGATCGTTTCCCTGCTGATGCGGCCCATTGAATGGTCTTTAGCACGAAATTAATAAAATTAACGTGCAAGGCCTGTGCATGAGCAAACTTTCTGCATCCGGACGCAATTTTTCCTGCTTTGTGCCGCGGGGTTCAGAGGCGGTAATGTTTTTTGATCTCTTCCAGTTGCGTGGCGCTTAAGCCTTCGGGATCGAATCCCGCGTTGCGGCACATGAAGAATATGGCTGCCGATTTGGCCAGGATGTCGATCTGGTCAAAGGCATCATAAAGGTTATCGCCGATGGCGAGGCAGCCGTGTTTTTCCCATATCACCAGCCGGTGGCTTTCCAGTGCTTCCAGCGTTTTCCCGGCGATAAAATCCGTGCCGGGCAGGGTGTAGGGGACAAAGCCCGCTCCGGCGGGCAGGAAGAGCAGTGTTTCGGGGTGCATGGCCCACAGCAGTTCGTTGATGGCCTGTTCGCTGGTAAAGGTTTTTATTTGTGTGAGGGCGATCAGTTCATTGACATGGGTATGCAGCACGGCCTTTTCGCTTCTACCTTCCTGAAGCAGTTTCTGATGGATCGCCAGGTGCGTGGGCAGCTCGGAGGTTGGCAGCAAACCCGGCTTTCCGGCGGTCTTCATCAGGTATTCTTTGCCGCCGTTAACAATCCTTAACAGGCAGGTGTTATCCATGGGCTTTTTGGCCAGGTCGCGCATGCGTGTTCCGCTTCCGCTCAGCATGAGGAACTGTCCTTCGAGCCACGGAAAGGCTTTTTCAAGTTTCATGCCTGTCGGAGTTTTTCCAAGGTCGTCTTTTCCGGTGCAGTGGCTCACGTTCACCGACATATTGCCGGCATTTCTTTCGGCCCAGCCTTTATGCCAGAGGTATTCGGCCACGGCGGCCATTTCGCGGGACACATCCTTGAGAGCGGGATTTTTAGTGCGCTTGTTCATTCCCTTTTCCTTTCAAAGAAACTGATCAGCAACAGGCTGCAGTCTTTTTCCAGCACGCCTGCATTTACTTTCGTTTTCGGGTGCAGCAGCTTGCAGTCGCAGCGGGTGTACCCTCTTTTTTCATCCCCGGCCCCGTATACGATACGGCCAATGCGTGTCCAGTAGGCGGCGCCGGCGCACATCACGCAGGGCTCAAGGGTGACGTAGAGCGTGCATTCTTCGAGGTATTTTCCGCCCAGCGCTTCCGAAGCGGCCGTAAAGGCCTGCATTTCGGCGTGGGCGGTGGCG
This sequence comes from uncultured Bacteroidales bacterium, assembly GCA_964531985.1. Classification (GTDB taxonomy): domain Bacteria; phylum Bacteroidota; class Bacteroidia; order Bacteroidales; family B18-G4; genus B18-G4. The sequence goes on along the minus strand of CAZHFC010000032.1, from coordinate 318 downwards.
TCGTTGAGCCGTTCGCTAAGGTTATGCGCCCTGGCCAGGATGCGGCCATTGCATACGATGAGGGCGCCGACAGGCACCTCACCGAGCTTCCCCGCATCTGCGGCCTCCTTCAGGGCCTCACGCATGTAATATTCATCATCCGGCAGCATCGTATAACAGTATTCGCCGTAAAATTAACATATTTCAGCCATGTTACGGGTATGCCTGACAGGATTGACAGGCTGATGATCAATATCTTTTGATGATGCCGCTGCCGGCTGCATCCACTTCCATCCCCTCCGGGATGAGGTAAATGCTCACACTGCCGTTCTTCAGGGA
>CAZHFC010000031.1:0-42915 GCA_964531985.1 uncultured Bacteroidales bacterium | reverse complement strand
ATCAACAGAAAACCATTAATAAAAAAGAGACTGCCCCTTTTGAGACAGCCTCTTTCATGTTTTCTATTTTTATACTAATCTTCGTTTATATACATTTTACATTTATCGCTTTCGCAACCACATTCGACATCTACTGTTCCATTTGGGTTGATGGTAGCTTTTTCTGTACACTTTTCTTCTGGAGTATCGCAGGATCCTCTGCAATCTACAATTGTTGGCACTGAAGCACCCATAGCCATGTACATTAATACACTTTCTTCAGTCCCATCAGAGGTTGTGAAATAATAAATGATATAGTACGCACCATCGCCATTGGTCTCATACAATAGGTCGGTAAGTGTAAAACCCTCAGTTTCGTATTCAGCCTTCACATAATCGTAAAATTCCTCATAGAAGATATCTACATCTTCCAGGTCAACAACTCCACCTTCTCCTGGGTTCGGGGGTGTTGTTACAAACTGAATGACCAGATAACAGCCTTCACAGCATTCCCATTCACGTATTGTAGGGCCAATCAAAGCGGAACAATCACCGCCACTTGTGCAGCCATCACCTTCGCAGGAAATTAGAACTTTAGTTCCTGGTTCCTCCTTGGTAACAGCAACTTCAGTATTTGTTATTTCATCGTTGTCGCTCAGTTTGCTACAACCAAATATTGCACCAGCAACCAATATTGCAATAATAAAAACTCCAAAAATCTTTTTCATACTTTAATTTTAAAGAATCAATAAATAAATTGTCGTCTGCCATATGGGCATCTCTAAGTCAAAATTTTAAAAAGCCTTATTTTAATTCGATAAATTCTTGAGTATTTCGTGTGCCTTATCCTTGTATGCACTTTTGCTGTGGCTGATCTTGCTGAAAAGGTTCTTGGCATTTTCATTTTCGTTCAATTTGAGGTAACACAGGGCCGTAAACCATTCGGCACGCTCAACATAAAGGTTTTGATTATGATCCATTATAAAGTTGAAAGGAATAAGCGCGTTTTGATATTGTCCGAGTTCTATACTGGAAATACCAGAGTAGAAATGTACCGGGATATTCCCTTCGTCAGTTACAAGAACCTGTTGGAATAAAGAGAGCGCACTCTTGTAATCTTTGCTTTCATACATCTGGAATGCCTGTATCAGGGTTGCATTCTGGCTGTCGGAGCCCCTGATGAGCAATGCCGCGTCGGGTTGGTAGTAGATGTTGAAAAGGCTGTCGTTGGAAGGGGCATCGGGTTTCATAAAATATAGCGACAGGCTGGTGATAACAAGCAGCACCACGAATGATGCAGCCGCGATGCGCGAAAGTTTATGCCGCAATATTGTCCGCAAAAGGCCGGGTTCTTTTTTGTTTTGTGTGAGGTCGTGGATCAGGTCGAGTTTTTTCCTGAGCTCGATTACTTCACTTTCCATGATGGCTTCGTCAACTTCCTGGTGAAGTTCGAATTCTGCCATAAGGTTGGCATCATCCATCAGTTCCTGGTCAAAAGCTTCCAGTTCACGCTCATTGAGTTCACCGTTCAGCTTTTGATCAATCAGTTCGTAAAGGTCTTTGTTGATTGTTTTCATTGCTTTTTAAAATTTTTTTAAATTCAGGATCATTTTTAATTTTTCTAATCAGCATTTCTTTGCATTGGAATTTTCTTTTCTTGGCGTATTTTTCGCTTGCGAAGCCCATGATCTCGGAAATGTCTTTCAGGGATTGCTGAGCAAAGAACAATTGCAGTACTTTCTGGCAGTCCTCACCAAGTGTGAGGAAATGCTTTTGGTAAAGCTTGATTCTCTCATCCTTCCTCCAATCAATGAACGATCCTTCAATCACTTCAGCAGCCACTTCAAATTCGCCTTCGGTGTTCAGCACTACATCTCCGGTTCTGCGCTTTTCCAGTTCCTTTAGCCATAAATTCCTGACTATGGAAAAAAGAAACGTTTTAAAAGAACAGGTGATCGCAAAATCTTTATCGCTTATCCTTCTGTAAATGGCTACAATGGCTTCCTGGAATAAATCCCGGGCATCTTCGTCATTGCCACTGTTTGTGTTTACAAAGGCACTCACCGAAGGGTAAAACTTCTTATAAATGTACTCCAGTGTGTCAGAGTCATGTAATCGTATACCCTCCAGCAACGATTCTTCGATGTAATGCATCACAATTCCTACTATTAATACTGATTTTTCAAAAAGGTAACCCTGTTTTTGAAAAAATTTTTCAACTTTTTTTTTAAAAAAGTTTTAAAGCAATGAAAATCAGTTAGTTGGTTAATAATTTTTTTTTCTGCCCCAAAAGGTACGACAAAATTACCGTTTTCTCCAAATCTTTAATGAAATCTGTTGTATTTTTAACAAAATTCGTAAAGGTATTAATGATGAAGATGGAGGTGTTATATTCTGAAATACTGCGGGTTCAGGCGGTCCTGGCCTTTCTTTTTATCGCCGTTTTTTTTGCCCGTGCCCAGGAAGGCGACAGGCTTCGCTTCGTATTTTACAATGTTGAGAACCTTTTTGACACGAAAGACGATTCGCTCACCAGGGATGATGAATTTACCCCCGGGGGTGATAAGGGGTGGACCTACAACCGGTATATGGAAAAAGTTGACCGCATTGCCAGGGTGATCACGGGAATAGGGGAATGGCAGGCGCCGGAGATGATCGGTTTATGCGAAATTGAAAACAGAGGGGTTTTGCTTGACCTTGCCGCTCATCGTTTGCTCAGTTCATACAATTACAGGATCATTCACAGGGATTCGCCGGATGAGCGGGGGATTGATGTGGCCTTTCTTTATCGCCCCGAGTCCTTTGCGCCTGTTTTTAATCAGTGGCTGGAAGTGGTTTTTGACTGGCAGCCGGGGTCACTGACCAGGGAGATCCTTCATGTGAAAGGTTATGTTCCGGGAAGCGATACGCTACATCTCTTCATTAATCACTGGCCTTCGCGCTGGGGTGGTGTTGCCGCCAGTGAACCGCGCAGGGCCGCTGCAGCCGCTAAGCTCAGGCATTGCATCGATTCCCTGTTTATGGTTGAGGAAATACCCGGCATCATCATTGCGGGCGATTTCAACGACAACCCCACCGATGCATCCATTACGGCCGTACTGGGTGCACGGGAAATATTTGACGGCAATCCGAAAGCCCTGTATAATTTAATGCACACCATCCATTCGGATCAGCAAAGCGGCACGCTCAAGTATGCAGGCGACTGGGAAACATATGACCAGATCATTGTTTCGGGTAAGTTGCTGGGTAGCGGGGGGCTTTTTGTTGAAGAAAACAGGGCATATGTATATTCACCACCCTATCTGTTGACAGATGATGAAAGAAGGATGGGGAAAAAGCCTTTCCGGACTTATCTGGGCCCGGCTTACCTTGGTGGGTTCAGCGATCATTTGCCTGTTTACATTGATCTGCGTAAACGGGAGGAACAGAAGTAAAATCTATATTTGGCTGAAGGAAGGGCGGGTATCGAATCAGTTTCCCTTTTTGTGCAGGCCACATTCCCTGAGTTCGGGCTGCTCCCACCACCAGCGTCCGGCCCTGATGTCATCGCCGGGGGCAACCGGCCTGGTACAGGGTTGACAGCCAATACTGGGATATCCGGCATCGTGAAGTTTGTTGTAAGGTACTTTGTATTGTTCGATATAATCCCATATCTGTTTTTCCGTCCAGTGAATAAGCGGGCTGATCTTAATCAGTCCGAATTTCTCATCCCAGTCGATCAGATCAATATTCTTGCGGGTAACCGACTGTTCATTGCGCAAGCCGCTGATCCAGGCGGTGGCGCCCTCCAGGGCGCGTTTCATCGGGAGGATCTTGCGCACATTGCAGCACTGTATGCGGTTTTTCACGCTTGCATAAAAGAGATTAATGCCTTTCTCATTCACCATAGACTCAACCATTCCGGAATCGGGGAAATAAACCTTTATGCCGATCCCGTACCTTTTATTGGTTTTATCGATGAGATCAAGGGTTTCAGGGAAAAGCCTTCCTGTGTCAAGGGTGAAAATGCTTGCCTGTTTATCGATGCCGGCAAGCATATGGGTCAGCACCTGGTCTTCGGCACCGAGGCTGGAGGCGAATACAATCCTGTTGCCAAGCTGCTTCAGAAAGAAGGCAAGCAGTTCTTCCGGGCTTTTGCCTTCGAAACGGGCATTGTAATCGCTGATCTCCTCCCTGGATATGGTAAAGGGCATTTTACTTCAATTGAGGCGTCAAAGGTAATAAAATAAATTAACTTTGAACGCTTGCAAACGCCCTTAAACACATCATCATGAATGTCCATTTTATTGCCATTGGCGGAAGTGCCATGCACAGCCTGGCTGTTGCATTGCATCAAAAAGGATACACCGTTAGCGGTTCCGACGATGAGATATTCGAACCTTCAAAAAGCCGGCTCGAAAGCTGCGGCATCCTCCCGCCGGCTACCGGCTGGTTTCCAGCGAAGATCAGTACAAAACTGGATGCCGTTATACTGGGGATGCACGCCAAAGCTGATAATCCCGAACTGCTTGAAGCCATGCGGCTGGGATTGAAGATCTATTCCTATCCCGAATTCCTTTATGAGCAGTCGAAGAATAAAAAAAGAGTGGTGATTGCCGGGAGTCATGGTAAAACCACGATTACGGCCATGATCATGCATGTTCTGAAGCAAAACAATTTTGATTTTGATTATATGGTTGGTGCACCGGTAAGGGGATTCGGCGTAATGGTCAGGATAACGGCCGGAGCGGATATTATGGTTTTTGAGGGAGATGAATACCTGACGTCACCCATTGACCCCCGTCCGAAATTCCATCTGTATAAACCCCATATTGCACTTATCAGCGGGATCGCATGGGATCACATCAACGTATTTCCAACTTATGATATCTATCAGGAACAGTTCAGTAAATTCATTGGCATGATTATACCGGACGGAGTGCTTGTATACTGCAGTGAAGATCAGGAACTGGAAAGCATGATAAAGGAAAAGGCAGCAGGACTGCGATGCATACCCTATAAAACCTGTCTGTATGTGATAAAAGAAAACAGGTGTTATTTGAGTTTGGGCGGATCCGAGATGCCCCTGAACATCTTTGGCCAGCACAATATGCAAAACCTGGCAGGGGCGCTGGCGGTATGTCGCGAGCTGGGAGTAGCCGATGACAGCTTTTATAAAGCCATTCAGGGTTTTCAGGGAGCCGCGAAGCGCCTTCAATTATTGAAAGAGAAAGGAGATTCGGCTGTGTACCTCGATTTTGCCCACGCACCTTCAAAACTGACGGCAACGGTGAAGGCGGTTAAACAACACAATCCGGAGCGGAAGCTGGTGGCATGTATGGAGCTGCATACCTACAGCAGCCTGAACGTCGCTTTTCTGCAGCAATACCGGGGAGCGATGGAGCAGGCCGACCTGGCAGTGGTTTATTACAATCCCCATACGCTGGCCCTCAAACGGCTGCCCGAAATAACCCCCGAAGATGTAAAAAATGCATTCGGGCATGGCAATATGATGGTTTTTAATGATTCTTCAGAGATGCTCAGATTCCTTCTTTCAAACGGGTGGGAGGGAAGCAACCTGCTGCTGATGTCTTCCGGTAATTTCGACGGACTGGACCCCGTCAGCATAGCCGACAGCATCCTTGGGGAGCAGATGTAATTATTGTAAAGCCACTTTTACGGCAAACGGGAAGGGCATAGGACCCGTCAGTAAAATCACCAAAAGCAGATCGGGATCAGCCGTTCATTGAGATCAGGAATTCTTCATTGGTCTTTGTATACCGCATTTTGTCCTTGAGAAACTCCATGGCTTCGAGCGGGTTCATATCGGCCAGATGGTTCCTGAGTATCCATATACGCTGTTGTGTTTCCCTGTCGAGCAGGAGGTCGTCGCGCCTGGTGCTGGAGGAAACGATGTCGATGGAAGGGAAAATCCTTTTATTCGACAGTTTACGGTCGAGCTGAAGCTCCATGTTGCCGGTTCCCTTGAATTCCTCGAAGATCACCTCATCCATTTTCGAGCCGGTATCGATCAGGGCTGTTGCGATGATGGTAAGGGAGCCTCCGCCTTCAATTTTCCTTGCGGCGCCAAAGAAACGTTTGGGTTTCTGAAGGGCGTTGGCTTCCACGCCACCCGACAAAACCTTTCCGGATGCGGGTGAAACGGTATTGTACGCGCGTGCGAGCCTGGTGATGGAATCGAGTAAAATCACTACGTCGTGGCCGCATTCGGTGAGTCTTTTTGCTTTTTCCAGAACGATATTGGCAATCTTCACATGTCTGTCGGCGGGTTCGTCGAAAGTAGAGGAGATGACTTCGGCCTTAACGCTCCTGGCCATATCGGTAACCTCTTCGGGACGTTCGTCGATCAGCAGCACGATGAGGTAAGCTTCGGGGTGGTTGTGGGCAATGGAATTGGCCACTGACTTGAGCAGTACGGTTTTGCCTGTTTTCGGCTGTGCAACGATCAGGCCGCGCTGTCCCTTGCCAATGGGTGTAAACATGTCGATGATGCGCGTGGAAAGCTGCTCATCGGGATTCGGGTTGGTGGAAAGGTCAAATTTCTCTTCGGGGAAGAGCGGGGTCAGGTAATCAAAAGGTATCCTGTCGCGGACTTCCTCCGGTGATCGCCCGTTTATGTATTCAACCTTGATCAGCGGAAAATACTTTTCCCCTTCTTTCGGAAGCCTGATACTGCCTTTTACGGTATCGCCGGTTTTAAGGCCGAAAAGTTTTATCTGCGATTGTGAAACATAAATATCGTCGGGGGAGTTCAGGTAATTATAATCGGAGGAGCGAAGAAACCCATAGCCATCCGGCATGATCTCCAGAACGCCTTCGCTGGAAACGATACCGTCGAACTCGGCATATAAATCCTCTTCTTTTTTGGTTTCCCGTGGCCTGAATTGTTTTTCACCGCCGTTTGTGTGGGTATGCGAAGCCGGTTTTTCCCTGACCGGGGATGGGATGAAGGTTTCTGCCGCCGGTTCTTTTTGATCCGGTTCAGAAACCGCCTTTTCCTCAGTCTTGGCTGATTTTGGCTTTCTGCCCCTTCTGCGCGGCTTTTCTTCCTGCATAACGGGTTTTTCGACAATGTTTTCTTTTGGGGTTACGGTTTCCTCCTTTTGTTCTTTTGCGGGAGTTCCTTCTTTTAAGCTCGTGGCATCTTCCTGTTTCGCCACATCCCTGCTTTTCCGCCCGCGCCTTTTATCGTGCGTCTTTGACTTTTCCCTACGCAGAATGTCTTCTGATGGATTGAGTGCCTGGTGGTCGAGGATGCTGTAGATCAGATCCTGTTTAAGCATTTTCTCATACTTGGGGATGTTCAAATCCCGGGCAATGTCTTTCAGTTCAGTAGCCAGCTTGTTGCTTAGTTCAATAATATCGTACATAAAATGGATGTTTATTCGGTTGGATATAATAAATTCTAACGATCGTGCCCCGGGGTGATCATGCACCCAAGGAAAATAGTAAAATAAAGATTTTTATATTTAACGGATTAAAAGAATATATCTGGAAAATATATTGCAATTGACACTGCAAATATAACAATATTTTGATTACACAAGTTTTTTATTTTTAGTCTGATCCGTTATGCGCCGTAATTAAATTAAAAAACATGATGCGGGGGATGACTGAAAAGTGCTGAAATGTTTTTTATATTTGCAGAAAGACAAGCATTATGATACAGCGCATCCAAACTTTGTTCCTGTTTATTGTTTTCGGCTTAAACCTTGCCATCTTCTTCGTCCCCATTGCAAGTTTTTTTGATTCCCCCGTTTACACAGTTGATTTTGGACTTCTGGGCGTGAGGGAATACACGCACTACCATGCCGACTGGCCGGATACGATATACCTGGCTGCCATTACCGGACTGATCTGCCTGCTTTCTTTCATTACTGTTTTTATGTATAAGCGGAGGATGATGCAAATAAGGTTTATCCGCTTCATGATCCTGCTGAGCATTATTTTCCTGGCCCTGATATTTTTCTTTTATGTCCCCAACCTGGAAGCCCTGACCCAAACAAGGGCGGATTATATCAGCCAGCCGGGAATTTACCTCAGCATAGCTTCTGTATTGTTTCTGATCCTGGCCAGCAGGTTTATTATGAAAGATGAGAAGCTGATCCGTTCGGCCAACCGACTTCGTTAGGGGTTTTATATCGTATTCCTGCTTTTTTCGAGCACCTCGGGACCGTACACGCTTCCTCCCTCAACACTGAAGCGGATACAGGTGATCAGTCTGTGGAGCCCTGTTTTGCCTGCTGCACCCGGGTTCATATACAGCATATCCCTTTTATAATCGTTCATGATCTTCAGAATATGTGAATGCCCCGCGATGAAAAGGCCGGGTTTTTCACGGTCGAGAAGGACCAGTGCCGAACGCTCATAGCGACCGGGGTATCCGCCGATGTGCTTTATGCTTACCCTTAACCCCTCGCAGATGAACGATAAGGCTTCAGGACATTCCAGCCTGATATCCCTGCCGTCGATATTTCCGTAAACAGCCCTGACCGGCTTGAAGGCTTCCAGCCTTTGCAGGGTAGCCAGATCACCGATGTCGCCGGCATGCCAGATTTCATCGCAATCTTCAAAAAAATCAAAAATCCCGGGATAGATCCAGCCGTGGGTATCAGATAACAGCCCGATTTTTTTCATTGACGATCTGCATTACATGGTGCCACTGCCATAGTTTGGCAGGTAATGGTGCCCGGCTTCATTCTTCAGGCTGAAGCCGATGCTGGCATTCATCAGTGTCCTGACTGCCTGCCCCTGCAAAATGCCGGGCTTCCATTTTATTTTCCTGATCAGTTGTATGGCTTCTTCCGTGCATCCCCCACCCAGGGGCCTGATTACCTCAATATTCGATATCCTGCCACTTGTTTCAACAATAAAACCCAGCACAACCTCACCGGAAATACTCATCCGGTAAGCTTCTTCAGGGTACCTGATGTTATCCATGATAAAACTTGAAAAGGTCATTCCGGGCTTGTCAAAGTCAGGAACGGGCACCTTATTCAATTGATTGCTGGTATATACCACCATGCTGGTGTCTGCAGATGCCCGGAGTTCCGGGTTAACGTTTCCTTTTTGCTTCAGGTTCCTGTTATATTTTTTAATATTGAACCTGACCGGGATGGTCACATCTGCAATGATATTGTTGGTTGATTTTACTGCCGGCCTGAACATGATCAGTTTACACAATCTCATGGCTTCATTGTCGAGTTCGGGCGATACCCCTTCCAGTACGCGGTAATTCACGGTTTTTCCGTTTTCCAGCACAGTCAGTCCTATTTTCACGGTTCCTTCGGTTTTGTTTTCGAGTGCGGCAGGGGGATAGATCATCTCATCGCAGATAAACTCCATCATCAGGGTATTTCCGCCATATGGTACGGGGTCTGTGTCCATTTGAGCCGGTAAAGGTTTGTGGATCAGCATAAACAGCAGGACGGAAGCCGTCATGGATATCCACATCGTGTTCAGGGGCAAGAGGCGCTTCATGCTTTCAAATGTAATGATAAAAACGTTAAAAGTAAAGATATGCCTTGTTTGTTTGAAAAATGCCGCGGCTTTTCTTATTTTTACCAATAAATTTTGCCATGATATACATGTATACTTTCCTTGGCCTGATCGCAGGTGTGTTGATGACATACTTTTATGTAAAACTGCGTTCCGCAAACGTATTAAAGGAACTGGAGAAAGATCTGGCCATTAAAACAGAAGGTTTGGAAAGGGCAGAAACCGGCCTGCAGAAAAGCGAGTCAATGCTTGAGGAGGAACGAAGGCAGGTTGGTACCCTCACACAACAACTTGCCGTGGCGGCCGAACGCGAACGTTCGCTGAACGAACGCTTCGCCTCGCACAGGGAGGAACTCGACAAACTGAACGAAAAGTTCAGGCTGGAGTTTGAAAACCTTGCCACCAGGATACTGAAACAAAACACCCAGGAGTTTTCGCTGAGCAACCAGAAGAATATCAATGAGGTGCTGGATCCGCTCAGGAGGAGGATCGAATCCTTTGAAAAGACCGTGAGTGAGACCTATCAGAAAAACCTGAAAGACCAGGTTGATCTCAAGGCAGAGATAAAAAACCTGCATGAGCTGAATACCAGGCTGAGCGAAGATGCAAATAACCTGACACGTGCCTTGCGTTCCGACACCAAAAAGCAGGGGAACTGGGGCGAGCTTGTGCTCGAGCGACTGCTTGAGCGGTCGGGACTGATCAGGGGGGTAGAATATATTATTCAGGAAACCTTCCGTAATGAGAAGGGTGAGATGATCCGTCCGGACGTTACCATCCGGCTGCCCGAAAACAAGCACATCATCATTGATTCCAAGGTTTCACTGGTTGCCTACGAGGCTTTTATCAACAGTGAAACGGAGCAGCACAAGGAAAAATTCCTGAAGGCACATGTCGAATCCGTAAAAGAGCATGTCAAGAACCTGGCAGAGAAGAACTACCAGATGGCCGAAAAACTTGATTCGCCGGATTTCGTTCTGCTTTTTATGCCGCTCGAGTCGGCTTTCAGTCTTGCCATACAGCATCAGCCCGATCTTTTTTCCTATGCCTGGGATAAAAAGATCGTGATCGTGAGCCCGACCACGCTGCTGGCCACCCTGATGACGGTGGGCTCCATCTGGAAACATGAAAAGCAAACCAGGAATGCCCTGGAGATCGCCAGGCAGGGGGGACGTCTCTATGATAAATTTGTTTCATTCCTGGCCGACCTCGAAAACCTGGGGAAACAGATAGAGAAATCGCGGCAAACCTATCTTGATGCCCATAAAAAGCTAAGCTCAGGAAGTGGCAATATCATCGGTAAAGTAAGAATATTGCAGGAACTGGGAGCAAAGACATCAAAGGATCTGCCTCCGGCACTTTCTGATGAAGGCCTTCAATTTGAAGAAGATGAAAAAGGCGAATAGGATACTGCCACTCATTGCGGCTGTTTTCTTTGCAACAGCCTGCTTTAACCTGAACAGGTTCAGCCTGTATAACCTGTCAGGACTATACAGCAATACTGGTTTTACCGGGCTGACCGTGGCTGCCTTTCATGAAAGCGAGGGACAGGTGCGATTGTATATTCCCGTGGCGCAGGATGATCTTGCCATTGAGAAAGATGAAGAAAGCGGGCGCAGCTATACCAAAATGCAGTTGAAATATGTGTTGATGGAATCCTATGAATCAAAGCATATTCTCGACAGTGCCGGAATTATTCATACAGACAGCCTGATCCGTTTCGGCGACAGCATTTTCACATTCGACATACAGTATCCGGGCAAGAGGAAGTATATCCTGAAAATCAGCCTGATTGACCTGAACAGGGTGGAACAGCTCGACAGCTATCTTGTGCTGGATAACACCGGGGGGAACAGCTATGCCGACTTCCTGATGATGGACAGGAACGGTGAGATCATTTTCAGGAATTACGCCGGCAGGGGGGAAGACTTCTTTTTCAGGCTTGCCGGAGGATATTCAGGCCTTGTCTATGTTAGCTTTTACCACAGGGACTTCCCCATTGCACTTCCTCCTTTCATGGAGGAGACGGAGATGAGTTTTGATTACCATGCAGACAGTACCTTTTCGGTCAGAGTGGCGGATGGCGTCAGTGAACGGCTTGGCCTTGATCAGGAAGGTTTTTATCATTTCCGGACGGATACCAGCCAGCAGGGCGGTTTTACCGTTTATGTCTTTCACGAAGGCTTTCCGGGTATCACAACGGCCGCCCGGATGCTTGAACCCCTGCGCTACATTACCACGAAAAAGGAATACGAGGAACTGGCCGCTGCAGGAGAGCTAAAGCTTGCCATCGACCAGTTCTGGATCAGCAATGCCGGCAATACAAACAGGGCCAGGGCCATGATACAGAAATATTACGGACGTGTGGAAGAGGCCAATGTTTTCTTCAGTTCATACCTGGAGGGCTGGAAGACCGACCGGGGGCTGGTCTATATCATTTACGGCCCACCCCGTATCGTATACAGGGGAAAGAACATTGAAGAATGGCTTTACGGAGAAAAGGAACATTCCAATTCGATCAGGTTTCAGTTTGTAAAGGTGATCAATCCTTTCACCGAAAATGATTACAGCCTGATCAAGTCGCCTTCCTATAAAGAAAAGTGGTACAACATCGTCAATACCTGGCGCAAGTAACGCCCTGGTCAGGGATTAACGCATCAGCAGCATTTTTCCGCTTGCGGCATTTCCGTTAACATGGATCCTGTAAACGTATAGCCCGTTTTCCAGCCCGTCGGCATCCCATCTGATCATGTATTCCCCGGCTGCCTGGTAGGTGCTGACAGGTTTGTCAATCACCTTGCCGTTCATGTCGATGATCTCGAGCATGACAAAGGCATCTTCGGGCAGGGTATAGATAATGCTGGTATGCTTGCCGAAAGGGTTGGGGGCGTTGTTGATCCTGATGGATTGGCTTTGTTGCGGGTTTTCCGGGATATTCACCGGATCGTCCACTGCCAGGGCCTTGATACAGAAATTGCCTGTATTCATGTATCCCGACGGGTCGTCGTAATAATAGAAATCTTCCCAGCCTTTATCGGTCATGTAGTAACTTTCTCCGGGGCTGGCCGATGATTCAACAAGTGTTTTCTGATCGGAGCCAAGCAGTACCGGTACAACGGAGGTACGGTCATAGGGATGTCCGCCATCCGACAATTGCAGGTAAACATAGAAATCCTCGGCATTTCCCATGGCAATTTCTTCATCAAGGGGAACGATATGGAAGCCTGAGTAATCCAGTGTGCCGCTGATGCTGGCCAGTTCGCCGCTGAGTTCGCCTCCGGCGAAATCGTCATAGATTTTAACGGTAAAGTCAACATCGTGCACAGCGGTAAAAAAACTGACAGCCCTGATCAGTTCATCCTGTACGGCTGTGAATGCGTTGAAGGCTTCATCCGTGTCTTCCTTGGTATCGCGCCAGCCGTGATAGTCATGGTAGTATACATTCTGGTATTGCCTTGGTTCGACATTCCGGAAGGAAATGGCTCCCATTTCGGGGTGCTGGCAGCTGTGCTTGTCGTAATATGATATCCAGAAATATCCGCTGTAGCCCCATGATGTTCCCCATGAATTCTTTACCAGCCAGGCTCCCGGCTCAGGAGCCTGTGTTTGCCGGTCGTCGTCCCAGCCGATGATGGCAACGGCATGGTTGGGGTCATCCGAAGTTGAAGGCGGCTGGTAATGGTTGTATGAATTATCGATAAAGGAACCTTTGTAGCACATACATGTTCCCAGCACACCGTAATCCATGATGGCCTGCTTGATCAGGTCGATGTTCTCAAGGTTTTCGCCGGCAACCAGCCAGATGATCTCCGTGGGGTAGTAATAGTGGTAGTCGTCACTGTATCTTTCCGGCGGGGTATTGTACGACTGCCCGTCGATATCGCGTACGGCTCCCTCTATCCTTGCCAGGTAAGCTGAGGTCACCCGGTAATCGCCGCCATAATGTACTTCGAGGCCGGCGCCTGTGGGCGGGTCAATATCATCGTTGTTGTGCTGGTTAAAGCCATTCCACCAGTCGAGATGATACTCGGCCAGATCGGGTTCACCTGTTTCACCTGCGGCTGTCCACACGCCGGTCATCATCAGGTTTCCTTCCATGGCTGCCATGGCGCCATGGGCCCAGCAGGTGCCTCCCTGCTGTGATTTAACACTGGTTACATAGTTTTCACCGTTATAATCGCGCAAGTCGAAGGCCGATGGTAATTGGGCCATAAAAAGGAGGGGCAGAAAGCAGAAAAGGGATAGCAGCGTTAAGTTTTTCATATTTGGATATTTTTGATTTATTAATAGCGGTAAAAATAAAAAAAAGCTTTGAAAAACGGATGGAAGTTGTGTGGGATAATATCTGACATTGCGTCAGCTTGTTCGAACCGGGTTGTTTTCCAAAGCTTTTTAAATGATTGCTTCAGTATGAAGACAAGGGTAGTTACAGAAAGGTTGCACGGGCTCAGGTATTTTTTACCTTTGGTGAATAATTCCTGTGTGATGGATAAAAATAATTTGATATTTGGCATACGTCCTTTGCTGGAAGCCATTGATTCGGGTAAGGACATAGACAGGGTGCTGGTGCAAAAAGGATTGCGGGGGGAGCTTTTCAGCCGGCTTTCGGCCAGTCTGCGTCAGCATGATATTCCGCTGCAATATGTGCCGCTTGACCGTTTGAACAGGATCAGCAGGAAAAACCATCAGGGAGTGATCGCCTTTCTATCTCCGCTTACCTTTCATAAACTGGAGGGTTTGCTCCCTGGTATCTTTGAGCGGGGCGGAACACCGCTTATCCTTGTGCTCGATCATGTTACCGATGTGAGGAATTTTGGAGCCATCGCGCGTTCGGCCGAATGTGCGGGTGCCGATGCCATCGTGATCCCTGCCAAAGGTGCCGCCGCCATCAATGAGGACGCCATGAAAACCTCGGCAGGAGCCCTGAATTACATTCCTGTTTGCAGGGTCGACAGCCTGCGCGATACCCTTGTTTTTCTAAAGGAGAGCGGACTGAAGATCGTTGCTGCCAGCGAAAAGGGGGAAGTTGCCTATTACGGAGATGATTTGCGTTTGCCGCTTGCCTTATTGCTCGGATCGGAAGACACGGGGGTTTCTGCTTCGCTGCTGTCGGTGTGTGATTCGCTCCTGAAGATCCCCCAGATGGGAAAGATTGCTTCGCTCAACGTTTCCGTTGCGGCAGGGATCATTCTTTTTGAAGCGCTGCGACAGCGAAATGCATAAAAAAACCCCGTTTTAACGGGGCTTTCGGAAAGGTTCTTAGTTTTTCATCCTTTTTTCCTTTATCCTGGCCTTTTTCCCGGTCAGGTCCCTGAGATAGAATATCCTGGCACGACGTACAACCCCTCTCTTGTTGATCTTAACAGAATCAATGAAGGGGGAGGAAACAGGGAATATCCTTTCAACACCAATGCCACCCGAAATTTTCCTGACGGTAAAGGTTGCTGTCGGACCGCTTCCAACCCGCTGAAGTACTACACCCTGGAAATTCTGCAGGCGTTCCTTGGCGCCTTCAACGATCCTGTAAGTAACCGTAATTGTGTCGCCGGCCTTGAATTCGGGGATATCATTCATTTTGGTCAGCCCGTCAACATACTGCATTATACTGTTCTTGCTCATGACAATGGTGTTAAAATGGTTTTCGAAAAACGGCTGCAAAAATAGTTTGTTTTTGTTTAATAACAAAAATTGTTTTGTAAAAAATCAACCAAAATAAGATCAATAACGTGTGATCAGTGCGATATTATTAAAGGAATCAAGCTCATTGCCTTCCAGGAATACTGTATCACCGCCATAAGCAAGGTTGCGTTCGATCATTTCATCGATAATGTCGTCGACAACGTCATTTTTGTCTTTTTCATCCTGACCGGCCGGTTCGATCATGCCGTCGACCAGCCTGGCGGGCAGATAAAACCCTTTTTTTACAAAAAGTGTTCTTCCCCTGCCTTCCAGGATGGCTTTCCGGATGTCGTTATAGTCGGAGAGGAGTTTTCCCTGTCCAACGGCTTTTTTAAGTTCCCCTGGCCTTTTGGCATCCTTGTCTTTTCTGATCCGATCCATCTCTTTCCAGGCATCCGGTATGATGTGCTGCACTTCCTCATCGTCCCTGTTGCGGTTAATATGTCCCGCAATGAGGGCTTTTCTGTCGGCGATTTTCAGGTAATGGTCAACATTGCGGGTCTCGGTGGCCAGTAGGACGGGCAGCGGATGTTCCTTAATGGTTTCAAGTACGATCTTATCCACCCTGTTGAAAAACTCTTCAATGAGGTTGTCCTGCCCCTTGCTGGTTGTCATTTTTTTTCTGTCGGTTGTATAGAGCTTATTTTCCAGGGGAAATGGCCCGGTGAATTCTTTAACCGGTTTATCGTTGAATGCTTCAATGAGCCTGGCCTTCTGCCTGCTGAGCACCAAAACGTAATAGGCTGTTTCGTGATGCATGGCCCTTACAAGGTCGCGGGTTGTAAAGTTATTGTCGATCACCACCCTGTCGGTTACCTTCACGGGAAGGCGCGTAAAGTCGGCGAAATCGCTGTTGACAAAAATGGCAAGGCTTTCAGTGTTCAGGCTGTGGTCAATGCGTCCGGCAATACTATTAAGTTTTTCCATAACAGGCCATACAAACCTCTTGTCATAATCCTTGTACAATCTTTCTTCGGCTTCTTTAACCAGATTTTTAAGCAGTATGGCATCCTTTTCATTATCAGGTTTTGTCCTGTGGGTATTCAGGGTGATGGTTACACAGGCTTCCTGTTTAATATCCTTTACTTTTCTCAATACTTCGTTCATTGTCTGAAAATTATAATTAATGGTTTTGTTACGATTTGCGGATAACGCGGCAGCCGGTTAAAGGTCTTTACCGGCAAAGCCCTCATTCGTTCAGCAGGCCCGGTCTTCGCTCTCTTGTTCTCTTCATGGCCTGCTCCATTCTCCATTCGTCAATTTTGGCCTGGTGGCCCGAGAGCAGGATATCTGGCACTTTCAGCCCTCTGAAATCCCTTGGTCTTGTGTAGACGGGTGGTGAGAGGAGGCTGTCCTGGAAGGAATCCGACAGGGCGGAGGTCTCATCTCCCAGTACGCCGGGTATCAGTCTTATTATACTATCGGCCAGTACGATGGCAGCCATTTCCCCTCCGCTCAGCACATAATCGCCAATGGATATTTCCCTTGTAATAAAAAGTTCGCGCACCCGTTCATCCACACCTTTGTAATGTCCGCAAAGCACGATCAGGTTTTGCTTAAGCGACAGTTCATTGGCCGTGGGCTGGTTCAGCAGCAAGCCATCGGGAGTGAGGAAGATCACTTCATCGTAATTCCTTTGTTCTTTCAATTCTTCAATGCACCTGGCAATGGGCTCTATGGCCATGACCATGCCGGCACCCCCCCCAAAGGCATAATCGTCAACACTGCGGTGCTTGTCGCTGGTATATTCCCTGAGGTCATGCAGAAAGATTTTAACGATCCCCTTATTAACACCCCTTTTTATGATGGAATGATTGAAAGGCCCGTTAAACATTCCGGGGAAGATGGTAATGATGTCAATTCGCATGATTTTTTACAGGTGGAAATCAGTCGCAAAGATAGAGAAATAAAAAAAGGACTGTGCAAAAAGCAGACGGGAAAAGCACAGTCCTTAACCAAATCTTATAACTTAATCAAAAAGCTGGGATAAAAATAAGAAAATTTATTGCGCAAAGTCAAGCAATTTACCTCACAAAAACTCTACAATGGCAATATATTTTTATGAACAAATCAAAAATATCCTTGTTATGAGATTATATGTGCTTGTTTACAGTTATGGATTCAGAAGATCAAAGATATTTATAACTTTGCAGATTATACCGGCTAAAAAAGAAAAACTAATACTTTATCACCCTACTATGAAAAGGCTTTTTTTAATCTTAACGGTCATGCTGGCATACGTTAGTTTGCATGCGCAGATTGCACCCAATAAGTATTATGTTCAGTTTACCGATAAAAATGCTTCACCCTATTCCCTGGAGGAGCCTGAAGCGTATCTTTCGCAGCGCGCCCTTGACCGTCGCGCAGCATTCGGAATTCCTGTAGACATGAAAGATATTCCGGTAAACCCTCAATACCTGCAGGCGGTGAAGGATGCCGGAGCAAGTATTCTCAATCCAACGAAATGGCTTAACGGTGTGAGCATTCAGACTTCAGATCCTGCTGTTATTTCTGCCATTGAAGCCTTGCCTTTTGTAGAAAACGTCATGAAATCGCCTGTTAAGCTTGCAGGCACGTCGGATGAAAAGCCGTTTTTCAGGGCCGAATCATATTCTGCCATGGCTCCTTATGCCGTTCATTCGATGAAGGATGGCGCATTTTATGATTACGGGCCATCGCTGAACCAGATACAGATGATCAAGGGAGATCAGCTTCATGAGTTGGGATACCGTGGGGCAGGCCTTGTCATTGCCGTGCTGGATGCCGGCTTCAGCAATACCGACAATCTGCCGGTTTTCGATTCATTATGGGATAGCGGCCGGATCCTTGGAACCCGTGATTTTATTGACGGGGGCCCTCTTACTTTTAACAAGCATTATCATGGAACCATGGTCCTCTCATGCATGGGAGGCAATTATCCGGGGCAACTGATCGGGACCGCCCCCGAGGCTTCCTATTGGCTCTTCAGGACCGAGGATGGCGGATCAGAATACATCATCGAAGAATACAACTGGGTGACGGCAGCGGAATTTGCCGACAGTGCCGGTGCCGATATCATTAATTCTTCGCTTGGTTACAGCACTTTCGACGATCCTTCGCAAAATCATACCTATGAGGACATGGACGGCAATACAACCCCCATCACCATCGGGGCTGATCTGGCTGCATCGCGTGGGATGGTCGTAGTGAGCAGTGCCGGCAATTCCGGCACCAGTGCCTGGTATTATATTACGGCGCCTGCCGATGGCGACAGCGTTTACACCATCGGAGCCGTGAATCACCAGGGTTTGCCTGCCTCATTCAGCAGTCACGGACCCACCGCCGACGGGAGGATTAAGCCCAACGTTGCAGCCCAGGGAGAAGGCACCTATTTTGCATCACCCGATGGTAGTTTCATATTTGGAAACGGCACATCCTTTTCCTCTCCCATCATTGCCGGTATGATGGCATGCCTGTGGCAGGCGAACCCCGATATGAACAACATGGAGCTTCTGAATGCCATACAGGCCAGCGGCACACTGGCGTCAAATCCCGATAACAAGCTTGGCTACGGGATCCCTGATTTTATGATCGCTCATAATATACTTACCGTTATCGATGGATATGAGCAGCAGGCAAACGGCCTGATCACCCCATTCCCGAATCCGTTTACCGGTTCTTTTGAAGTCAGGGTGGAAACTGAAAAACCGGGAACTGCGAAGCTCACCATTACCGACATCAGCGGACGCATGATGCACGAAAGCGAATACCTTCTGGCAAGCGGCGAAAACCAGATCATGGTCAGCGGGCTGGATGGGCTCAAAGCCGGGATTTACCTGTTGAAATTTGAACTTGGCACGGTGGTAAAAACCGCCAAAGTAGTCAGGAAATAAGTTTTTACAGGTCCAGGTCCCTGACGATCGCAGCGATCTTGTCTTCGAGTTCCCGCTGTATGCCGTCGAAATCTTCAATCTTTTCAAGTTTTCCTTTAACCCCAAAGTAGAATTTGATCTTTGGTTCGGTTCCCGAGGGGCGCATGCTGATCTTGCTGCCGTCTTCAAGGAAAAATTGAAGTACATTGGATTTTGGCAGGTTTATTTCTTTCTGGATCCCGGCGGCAACATCCTTTTCCTGTCCCGTCAGGTAGTCGCAGATACTGACCACCCTGCTGTTATTGATCGTTTGGGGCGGATGATCCCTGAATTTGGCCATGATGACCCTGATCTCCTCCGATCCGGATATTCCCTTTTTTACGACCGAGATAAGGCTTTCGTAGCAGAAGGAAAACTCACGATAAATATCCAGCAAAATGTCGAAGATGGTCTTTCCCTGTGAGGCTGCCCATGCGGCTGTTTCGGCAATGAGTGCGCAGGCGCTGACGGCATCCTTGTCGCGGACAAAGTCGCCGGTCATATACCCATAACTTTCTTCGCCTCCGATAATAAAGGTCTTTTTGCCTTCATTTTTTCTGATAATGTCGGCGATCCACTTGAAGCCGGTCAAAACATCATAACTTTCCACGCCGTATTTCCCGGCAATATCGCTTAATAATTCGGATGTGACAATTGTTTTTACAATGAATTCTTTCCCCTTGATCAGTCCCTTTTCATGCCATTTTCGCAGAACATAATAAAACAGCACCGCAGCGGTCTGGTTGCCGTTGAGCAGCACAAAATGGCCTTTATTGTTTTTTACTGCGATGCCCACACGGTCGCCGTCGGGATCGGTGGCCATCACCAGCGATGCCCCTTCTTCCATGGCTTTTTCAATTGCCATTTTCATGGCTGAAGCCTCTTCGGGGTTGGGTGATTTCACCGTTGGGAAATTCCCGTCGGGGATGGCCTGTTCCTCCACCATGCTCACATTTGTAAAACCGAATTCCCTGAGGCATTGCGGGACGAGCGTTGCAGCCGTACCGTGCAGGGGTGTGAATACGATGGGAATATCATGGTGTTCATGGATCAGCCCGGGGCTGAGCGAGAGTTTTTTGATCTCATCAAGGTACAGGCGGTCGGTTTCTTCACCGATGGGTATGATCAATTCCCTGCGTCCGTCAAACCTGACTTCGTCGAATGATTTGATCTTCTTCACTTCTTCGATCACATTCTTGTCGTGCGGGGGGATCATCTGCGCCCCGTCGTTCCAGTATGCCTTGTATCCGTTGTATTCTTTCGGGTTATGAGAGGCAGTGATGACCACGCCGCTCTGGCATTTGTAATGCCTTACGGCAAATGACAATGCGGGTGTGGGACGGAGTTCATTATACAGATAAACCTTGAATCCATTGGCTGAGAAAACTTCAGCCGTGATCCTTGCGAATTCAGGGCTGTTGTTGCGTGAATCGTGGGCGATGGCCACCCTGATCTCTTCCTTTTCACCGTATATCCTGCGCAGGTAATTCGACAGTCCCTGTGTGGCCATGCCAACGGTATACCGGTTCATCCTGTTCGTGCCGGCCCCCATGATACCCCGCAGCCCGCCCGTGCCAAACTCCAGGTCCTGGTAAAATGATTCCTTTAGTTCCAGGGAGTCATGTTCGATCATATACTCTATCTGTTCCCTTGTCGACCGGTCAATATTTCCATCCAGCCATCTTCGGGCCTTTTCCATGATTTTTTCGTCGGTGTTATTCATGCTTATTCTCGATTTTATTTAGTTTGTCAATGCATTTTTCAAGGGATGATCTCCAATCGGGAATGTCCAGGCCGAATTCCTTCCTGATAAGGCTTTTGTCCAGGACGCTGCGGGCCGGCCTTTCAGCCTTGCTGAGTCCGTATTCACGTGTGCTTACGGGGATGACCCTGCAAGGGATTCCCGAATACTTCAGGATATATTCAGCAAATCCTGCCCAGTTCGTTTCCCCTTCGTTTGAATAATTGAAAATCCTGCTTCCTTTAAAACTTTCCAGTTGCGGGATAAGGAACATGATCGCTTCCGCCAGGTCTCCCGCATAAGTGGGGGTTCCGGTCTGGTCGTTCACAACGCGGATCTCATCACGTTCAGCCCCGATCTTCCTGATGGTTTTTACAAAATTATGGGCATATTCTGAATACAGCCAGGATGTGCGGATGATGGCTGCATGCGAATCAATCTCCATGATGGCTTTTTCACCGGCATATTTTGATAAGGCGTAGGCCGAAACCGGGTTCGGTCTGTCATCTTCTGTATAAGGGGATGATTTTTTTCCGTCAAAAACATAATCGGTTGAGATGTGCAGCAAACTGCAACCCGTCCTGCGGGCGATGCCGGCGAGTTTGCCCACTGCCTCTCCATTGATCTTCATGGCCGTTCCCGGGTCATCTTCGGCCTTGTCGACGGCATTGTATGAGGCACAGTTAATGATGACCCCTGGCTTGTGCCGGCCAATGAAGGTTTCGGCAGCCTTGTAATCGGTGATATCAAGTTCGTTGATGTCGGTAAACAGGAAATCCTGCCCGCGCTTCAGGGCTGCAAGCTCACGGAGCGTCATGCCCAATTGTCCGTTGGCACCTGTCACCAGTATCTTCATCGGCCTTCTTCGCTCCTTAGCTTAATGAAATAATCAATGGTTTTTGTCAGGCCAGCTTCCAGTCCTGTTTTGGGTTCCCAACCGAGTACCTTTTTAGCCAGGCCGATGTCGGGCTGCCGCTGCAGGGGGTCGTCGGCGGGCAATTCCATGAAGCTGATGCCCGATGCGGAGCCGGTAATCCGGATGATTGCCTGCGACAGATCGAGCATGCTCATCTCATGTGGGTTTCCGAGGTTCACGGGGCCGGTGAAATCATCGCCTGTGTCCATGAGCCGGACCAGGCCTTCTACCATGTCGTCGACATAACAAAAGCTCCTGCTTTGCCTGCCATCGCCATAGATGGTTATATCTTCCCCGGCCAGTGCCTGTGTAATAAAATTTGACACCACGCGGCCATCGGCCGGATCCATCCGCGGACCATAGGTATTGAAAATCCTGGCAATCTTGATCCTGACATTGTTTTGCTTGTGGTAGTTGACGAACAGTGCCTCGGCGCAGCGTTTCCCTTCGTCATAGCAGGCCCTGGATCCAATCGGGTTTACATGCCCCCAGTAGTCTTCGGTTTGCGGGTGCACCTGCGGGTCACCGTAAACTTCACTGGTGGATGCCTGCAGGATCTTGCAGCGTATGCGTTTGGCCAGCCCGAGCATATTGATGCTTCCCGCAACGGAAGTTTTAATGGTTTTGATGGGATTTAGCTGGTAATGTATGGGGGAGGCCGGACAGGCCAGGTTGTAGATCTCATCCACTTCGATGTAAAAGGGCATGGTAATATCGTGCCTGATGAGTTCAAAGTAGGGATCATCCATCAGGTGGAGGATGTTTCGCTTGTTCCCGGTAAAGAAGTTGTCGAGGCAGATCACTTCATGCCCGTCGCCAAGAAGGCGCCCGCACAGATGCGAACCTAAAAAGCCGGCGCCACCGGTTACCAGTATCTTTTTTTTCATGTTTCGGTTTTTGGGATCATTTACCGATTGCAATATAATCAAAGCCTGCCTGTTCCAGTTCCATGCGCTCGTAAATGTTACGGCCGTCGAAAATAACAGCTTTGTTCATCATTTCCTTCATCCTGTCCAGCCTGGGCACCCTGAATTCCTTCCATTCGGTTACCAGCAGGAGCGCATCGGCTTCGCTGAGGGCTTCATACTGGTCATTAACGAACTCAATGCTGTTTCCAAGTATTTGTGCAGCTTCTTTCATGGCAACGGGGTCGTAGGCCTTTATGGTGCAGCCGGCATGAAGCAGGCGGTCGATGAGGACGAGTGAAGGAGCTTCGCGCATGTCATTCGTCTGGGGCTTGAATGACAATCCCCAGATGGCGATCCTTTTCCCTTTCAGCTCATGCCGATAATATTGATCCAGTTTACGGAAAAGCAATTCTTTCTGGGCGGCATTAACGGCCTCGACTGATTCCAGAAGCTTCATTTCATAGCCGTTTTCCGCTGCAGTCCTGATCAGTGCTTTCACATCCTTGGGAAAGCAGGAACCGCCGTAACCGATGCCCGGATAGATAAATTTGTTTCCGATACGGGGATCGCTGCCGATCCCTTTTCGTACTTTGTCGACATTGGCGCCCATGATCTCACACAGGTTGGCAATTTCGTTCATGAAGCTGATGCGTGTGGCCAGCATGGCATTGGCGGCATATTTGGTCATTTCGGCCGATGGAATATCCATGAATATCAGCGGGTGGCCGTTCAGGGTAAAGGGCTTGTAAAGCTTTTGCATGATCTGGCGGGCCTTATCCGATTCGGCGCCGATCACGATGCGGTCGGGTTTCAGGAAATCATCGATGGCTGCCCCTTCCTTCAGGAACTCCGGGTTGGAAGCCACATCGAAAGGGATTTCGGTGCCACGCTTTTTCAGTTCCTGCCCGACGGCCTGTTTAACCTTTTCGCCGGTGCCGACCGGCACGGTACTTTTCGTTACCACCAGGATATAATCCTGAATGTTCCTTCCCACTTCCCGGGCCACTTTCAGGACGTATTGAAGGTCGGCGCTGCCGTCTTCGCCCGGGGGCGTTCCCACGGCAATGAATATTACCTCGCATCCGGGGATGGACTCGGCAAGCCCGGTGGTAAAACTGAGTCTTCCCTTGTCGAGGTTCCGCTGTATCATGGCATCCAGGCCGGGCTCATAAATGGGCACAATGCCGTTATTCAGTCCGTTGATCTTATCCTGGTCGATATCGACGCAAACCACATCAATGCCCACTTCGGCAAAACAGGTACCGGTGACCAGTCCCACATACCCGCTTCCGACAATACAAATTTTCATAAGGTTCAGTAATCAGGTAAAGAAAAAATTAAGGCCGTAAAGATAATGAATTTCTGAGGTTGACGGGCGTGTTGTATTTTTCCGGTGCAGCCGGTGTTCCTCTTAGCCGGCACATTACAAGCTTTTGCCTGTAGATTACACATCAGTATGCGATTTTGAGATCACTCTTATCCCAGAACCGGAAAACTTTGAGCGATTCCTCCCTGCCGATGTTGATAAACGGTATTTTCCTGTCGGGATGCGGCAGGTCTATCTCATGATAAATGAAATCATCATCAAAGCCCGAAGCCGCTGCATCTTCCTTTTTTGCAGCGTAGTAGACTTTGGCGGGCCTCGACCAGTAAATGGCACCCAGGCACATGGGGCAGGGTTCACAACTGCAATAGATTATGCAGCCGTCGAGCTGGTGGGAGTGAAGGGAGGCGCAGGCACGCCTGATGGCGACCACCTCTGCGTGCGCTGTGGGGTCGTTGGTTGATGTGACTTCGTTGACTGCCGTGGCGATGATCTTTCCGTTTTTTGCCACCACCGCACCAAAGGGCCCTCCTTTGCCTGATGCAACGTTTTTATGCGCGAGATCGATCGCCATCTGCATAAACTGCTGATGATTGTTATCCTTCATGCTTAAGATATTGGTTCCAGTTTCCTTTTTTCGTTGGTTTTGGTACAGTTTCCCCGAGTATGTTCATAAACTCATTCCGGCTGATGCTTATTGCGCCGAGGCTTTTCATGTGTTGTGTTTCCTGTTGTGCATCGATGATCCCGAATTCCCATTTGCGAAGCTGCTGTACAAGGGTGTAAAGAGCGAATTTAGATGCATCGCGCATGACGTGGAACATTGATTCGCCGAAAAATGCCCTGCCAAGCGAAACACCGTAAAGTCCGCCGGCCAGTTTTCCCTCATACCAGGTTTCAACAGAATGGGCATAGCCTTCCCTGTGCAACCTGATAAAGGCCCGCATCAGGTCGCGGGTGATCCATGTGCTTTTCTGGTCTTTTCGGGGCACGTTGGCACAATGGCCGATCACTTTTTCAAATTCCCGGTCGAAGGTGCAGGTGTATTTACCGCTCCTGATCAGTTGCCGCATACTGTCCGACACTTTCAGGTCATCGGGAAAGAGCACCATCCGCGGGTCGGGCGACCACCACAGGATGGGTGATCCTTCACTGTACCATGGGAAAATGCCATTGGCATAGGCAAGGATAAGCCTGTCGGTCGACAGGTCGCCGCCCACGGCCAGAATGCCTTCCTTTTCGGCATAGGCCGGATCCGGGAATGCAAGTTCTTTATCTAATCTGAATATTGCCATACCGGAGGAAATACTTATAATTTATCCAGGCAATGGATAATGGTTTCCGCTGTTTCGCCGATCTCTGACTCGGTAATGGTGAGTGGCGGGGCGATCCTGAATGCCGTTGGCCTGAACAGAAAGCGGTCGGTAACCAGGCCGTGTTCAGGGAACAGTTCGCAGAGCCTGTTTGTCATTTCTTTGCTGTGCAGCTCAACGGCCATCATCAGTCCGGCAAACCTGATCTCCTTCACGGCAGGGTGGGGTGACAGGCGGTTGAAGAAAGCCTGTCCTTTGTGGTTTGCGTGGTGGTGCAGCCTTTCTGTTGTGATCACCTCGAGGTTGGCGAGGGCTGCGGCACAGCAGAGGGGATGCCCCCCGAAGGTGGTAATATGCCCCAACTCGGGGTGATGGCTGAGTTGTTTCATGAGCGTTGCGGATGCGATGAAGGCTCCGGTGGGCATGCCCCCGCCCATGCCCTTTGCCAGGCAGAGGATGTCGGGGATGATGCCGTCATGCTCAAAACTGAAGAGCTTGCCGGTCCTGCCGAAGCCCATTTGTATATCATCGACAACCATCAGCGCACCTGTTTCATGGCAGCGATCCCTGATTTTCTTAATAAAGCCCCGGGCGGGCAGGATGATGCCGGCCTCTGCCTGTATGCATTCAACCACCACACAGGCTGTTTGGCTGTTGATCATTTCCAGTGAATCTTCATCATTGAAATCGAGAAGCGAAACGGCGGGCAGCAGTGGTCTGAATGCATTTTTCAGCTGTTCGTTTCCCAGGATGCTCAGCGCGCCAGCCGTACCCCCGTGGTATGCATTCTTAAAGGCTGCGATGCCCGGTCTTCCCGTGTGGCGCTTGGCCAGCTTGATGGCCCCCTCGATGGCTTCACTGCCGGAATTGACAAAGAATACAGAATTGAGCCCCTCGGGTAAATGTTTTGCCAGCGCCTGTGCCAGTTTAACCTGGGGCGAGAGAATGTATTCGCCGTACACCATCAGGTGCAGGTGTTTATCGAGCTGGTCGCGGATGGCGGCGACCACCCGCGGATGCCGGTGGCCCACATTGCTGACGGCTACTCCCGACACAAGGTCGGTATAGCGTTTTCCATGCACATCATAAAAATAGATCCCTTCTGCATGCGTTACCTCTATGGCCAGCGGATGGCCTGAAGGCAGGCCCATGTGACGAAAATAAAGTTCGCGTAATGAAGACATAATAGTGCTTTTCCCCATACAAATGTAATGAAAGAAGTTTGTTTTTTTGTTTGGAAAAAATGATTTCGGTTTTCAAAAATAAGTATACTTGCATGCTATGACAGAAACATTCAAGGATAAGGTGGTGATCATTACCGGTGCTTCATCGGGCATCGGAAAAGCCCTGGCGCTGGAATTCGGCGGCCGGGGCGCCAGGGTCGTGATGGCCGCGAGAAGCGCCGAAAGGCTTGAAAACGCCGCCGGTGAAGTAAAGGCAAAAGGTGCCGAAGTGCTTACCGTGGTTACGGACGTATCGAAAGAAGAGGACTGCCGCCGGCTTATTGACAGAACTGTGGCGGAATACGGGGGCATCGATGTTCTTATCAACAATGCCGGGATCTCCATGCGGGCCCTTTTTGAGAAAACGGAGCTGAAGGTGATCCGCCAATTAATGGAGGTCAACTTCTGGGGAACGGTGTATTGCACCAGTCATGCCCTGCCTTACCTGCTTGAACGCAAGGGGAGCCTGGCCGGTATTTCCTCCATTGCAGGCTACAAGGGACTGCCGGGCCGGACGGGTTATTCCGCCTCGAAATTCGCCATGCACGGTTTTCTTGAAACGCTCAGGATCGAGAATATGAAAAAAGGCCTCCATGTGCTGATCGCCTGTCCCGGCTTTACCGCTTCCAACATCAGGAATACGGCATTGAACGGCAAGGGCGAAGTACAGGGGGAATCACCGCGTGATGAGGGAAAGATGATGCCCGCCACAGAAGTGGCCCGCCGAATCGCCGGGGCCATCCTGAAAAGGAAACACCGACTGACACTCACCGCACAGGGAAAACTTACGGTACTGTTGAATAAGTTCTTCCCGAAACTCGTTGATAAACTGGTATACAAACATATGGCCAAAGAGCCTGACTCGCCTTTTAATTAGGCAGATTATGAAACAGCCATATCTGACGGATAATCATTAAACTTTTCAACAATTAAAATACAAAATTTCGAACTGATGAAAAAATTCACTCCTGTTATCAAACCCAGGGAAGGTTTTGGTGAAATGAAATTTGGCGAAACAAGCCGGCATGTTATCGATCTGCTCGGTGAACCCGATGAAATGGAAACCATGGAAGATGATGAAGAATTCAATACCACCATCCTGAACTATTGGGAACATGGTATTTCTGTTTTTTTCGAGGGTCTGGAGAAATCCGCCCTCTCATGCTTCGAGACCGACCTGCCTGATTCTACACTTTTCGATAAAAAGGTGTTTGATATGGGTGAAGAAGAGATCATCACCCTGATGAAGGAACATGGTTATGAAGTTGCCGAAACCGAAAACGAGGAAGATGGTGAAAGACGTGTTTCATACGATGATGCCCTGATGGATTTCTTCTTCAGGGATGACAACCTCATTGCCGTAAACTGGGGTGTACTGGTTAACCATAAGGGCGAGATAGAGGAGTTTTAGATTTCCGGCTCCTCAGCCTTTGATTGTTACCCTCATGCCCTTGGATGGTAGAGCTGAATGGTGCTCTTGAGATACTCACGGTCGAGGTGGGTATATATTTCGGTGGTGATGATGGATTCGTGCCCGAGCATCTCCTGTACGGCACGCAGGTCGGCGCCCCCCTCAACCAGGTGGGTGGCAAATGAATGCCTGAAGGTGTGCGGGCTGATGCTCTTTTTTAACCCGGCCTTTTCGGCCAGTTCCTTTACGATCAGGAAGA
The DNA here is from genome assembly GCA_964531985.1 of uncultured Bacteroidales bacterium. GTDB lineage: Bacteria > Bacteroidota > Bacteroidia > Bacteroidales > B18-G4 > B18-G4. The sequence goes on along the minus strand of CAZHFC010000031.1, from coordinate 14,774 downwards.
TCATGTTCCGGCTCAGTTTCCTGCTCCTGCGGTTAAGAAAAAGGATGTCGGCGTTCTGCCGGTCGGGTTGCAGTTGTTTTCGCTGATTGTCGATATACAATTGCATCTGCCTGATGGCCGAAGAGCCCACCGGCACCAGGCGTTCCTTGTTGCCTTTCCCGATCACCCGCACGAATCCGTCATTGAAGAAAACGTCGGAAATGCGCAGGTTTACCAGTTCGGAAACCCTCAGCCCGCAACCATAGAGCGTTTCGATGATGGCACGGTTACGCTGTCCTTCGGTCAGGCTGAGGTCAATGCATCCGATCAGTTTTTCAATCTCCCCCACAGACAGCGTATCGGGTAATTTCCTCCCGGGCCTGGGGCCTTCGAGAAGGTAGGCCGGATCGTTCTGTATGATCCCCTCTAGTATAAGGTATTTGAAAAAAGTTTTCAGTCCGGATATGATCCGGGCCTGTGTTCTGGCGCCAAGTCCCGCTTCATTGATCGCCCTCACAAATCCCTGCAGATCCTTTGCCGTGATGTCGGCCGGTTTAGCCTTTTCGCCAAGCGTTCCGGCGAAAGCGGAAAACCTGGCAACATCGCGCAGGTATGCCTCGATGGTATTCTGCGAAAGCGATCTCTCAAGCTGCAGGTATGCCTTAAACCCCTGTATATAGGTTTGCCAGTTCATGCCGTAAATTTAATCTAAATTTGCACTCGTCTGCGAAAAGGGTGGCGGCACAACGGATCCCTTAGGCATGATCTGCCCGGGCCGTTTTTCCTGCGGCTTTGAAAGATGATGGCGTGCGCTTTCGCAGTTATAACCCCACCGCTCTTTCGCCGAAATAAAAAAGAAATAAAATATTTTGTTATTCGGTAAATTGATCTTACCTTTGCAGCCCGAAAATCATAAGGAATAGCAGTATCATGGCAAAGAAGTCAAAAGATCAGAGGGTGCAGGTGATCCTGGAGTGCACGGAGCATAAGAACAGCGGAATGCCCGGCACATCACGCTATATTACCACGAAAAACAAAAAGAATTCACCCGACAGGCTAGAAATCAAAAAATATAACCCTATCCTGAAAAGGATGACGGTTCACAAAGAAATAAAATAACATACCATGGCTAAAAAAGTAGTTGCATCATTACAAAGCGCGAGCAAGGATTTTGCAAAAGTCATCAGGATGGTGAAATCGCCAAAGTCCGGCGCATACAGTTTCAAGGAAAATATTGTGCCTTCCGATAAGGTAAAGGAATTTTTGTCGAAAAGCTGATTTCTTTCAACGGCACTGCGAAAAGCTTTTTCCTTTTCCGGAAGAAGCTTTTTTTTTAAGGGTTCAAGATATGGGTGTATTCAGGATTTTTTCTAAGGAAAAAAAGGAGAAACTCGACGCCGGCCTCGATAAAACCAGGGCCAGTGTTTTCTCCAGGATATCAAAGGCCGTGATCGGCAAATCCAGGGTCGACGATGAAGTGCTCGACCAACTGGAAGAAATCCTGGTTACCTCCGACGTGGGAGTTGAAACAACACTGCAGATCATCGCACGCATCGAGGAACGCGTGGCCCGCGACAAATACCTTGGAACGGCCGAACTGAATTCTATCCTGAAGGAAGAAACGGCTGCATTATTGCAGGAAAACGGCGATTCTGAATTGCCTGATTTTGACGCTGCTTTGCCATATAAACCTTACGTGATCATGGTGGTTGGGGTAAACGGTGTAGGGAAGACCACCACCATCGGTAAGATGGCTTATCAGTTCAAAAAAAGCGGAAAAAAGGTGATACTGGGGGCCAGCGATACCTTCAGGGCTGCGGCCGTCGACCAGCTGAAGATATGGTCGGAAAGGGTTGACGTGCCCATGGTATCGAAGGGTATGGGGGCAGACCCTGCCGCCGTTGCCTTCGAAACCATGCAGGAGGCCGTTAGCAGGGATGCCGACATTGTTATCGTCGACACGGCCGGCCGGCTTCACAACAAGGTGAACCTGATGAACGAACTGAGCAAGATCAAACGCGTGATGCAAAAGGTCATTCCAAACGCCCCGCACGAAGTGCTGCTCATCCTCGATGCCTCCACCGGGCAAAATGCCATTGAGCAGGCCCGGCAATTCACCAATGCCACCGAAGTCACTTCAATGGCCCTCACCAAGCTCGACGGAACAGCCAAGGGAGGCGTTGCCATCGGTATTTCCCACCAGTTCAAAATCCCCGTAAAATACATTGGCATCGGTGAGAAAATGGAAGACCTGCAGGTGTTCAACCGCCTGGAGTTTGTCGACTCCCTCTTTCATCAATCCTGAACATGCCAAAAACCGTTAACATCATCACCCTGGGTTGTGCCAAGAACCTTGTTGATTCGGAGTTCCTGATGGGCGAGCTCAAAGGGCGCGGACTGCAGGTGATGCATGAATCCGATGAACCTGCCGACTGCGTAATCGTAAATACCTGCGGATTTATCAATGATGCGAAGGAGGAATCGGTCGACACCATCCTCCGCTACGCGGAAGCGAGGAAAAAAGGTCAGATCGGCCGGCTGTATGTTACCGGTTGCCTTTCACAACGCTATGCAGGGGAACTTAAAAGGAGTATCCACGAGGTGGATGGCTTTTTTGGCACCGACGACATTCCGGCCATCCTTCAGGTCATGGGCTTCGATCCCAAAACCGATCTGATCGGTGAACGGTGCCTGGTCACGCCCCCCCATTATGCCTACCTGAAAATATCGGAGGGCTGCGACCGGATATGTTCTTTCTGTGCCATACCGCTGATCAGGGGAAAACAGGTTTCGCGCAGTATCGCTTCCCTGGCCGGCGAGTCTGAAAAGCTGGCTGAACGCGGCGTAAAGGAACTTATCCTCATTGCGCAGGACCTGAGCCGTTACGGCAGCGACCTCCCCGTTGAACAAAATCTTCCGAACCTGCTGCGCGAACTCACACGCGTAAAAGGGATTGAATGGATCAGGCTGCATTATGCCTATCCCGCCGGATTTCCCGCGGAAGTGCCGGAAATAATACGCGATCACGATAATATCTGCAAATACATTGATATTCCCCTCCAGCATATAAGCAACCGCATACTGAAGTCGATGCGCAGGGGCATTACAACGGCCGGCACTCGCAACCTGATCAGAAAGATCCGTACGACAGTCCCGGGGATCGCCATCCGAACCACCATGATGGTGGGCTATCCAGGCGAAACCAATGAAGAGTTCAATGAGCTGCTTGGTTTTGTCAGGGAAAGCCGTTTCGAACGCTTGGGCGTTTTTGCATACAGCCACGAAGAAGGTACCGCAGCCTGTAAAATGAAGGATGATATTCCGGAAGGACTGAAACGGGAAAGGGTTGAACTATTGCTTGAATTGCAGCAGTCCATATCGTTGGAAATGAATCAGCAAAAGATCGGAAAAACCTTTAAGACCATCATTGACGGCAAGGAGGGTGAATGGTTGACCGGACGCACGGAGTATGATTCACCGGAAGTTGACAATGAAGTGTTGTTGAAGGATCCTTTCTTAAAAGCGGGTGATTTTTGCCGGGTAAAGATTGTTTCTGCATCGGAATTTGACCTCATCGGAGAAAAAGTCTGAGCAAAGCTTGGTTTTTTATTGAAGCTTCCTACATTTGTTAAAAATTTGAACAGCATGAAAACACTGATGATTTTATTGTCAATGGCTTTTGCCATTCACAGCGGCCTGCTGCATGGCCAGGCATCTTTTGAGATCTCGGAGTCGGGCGATACCATTAACCTGACGGATGCAAACGGCCTGAAGCAGGGTTATTGGGATGTTACCGAGCGCAATGTGCGCAGCAGGGGGCATTATTCGGACGGGCAGATGGAGGGAAGCTGGCTCTTCTATCATCCGCGCGGCTTCCTGGCCAGACTGGAAACTTATGAAAATGGCAAGAAAAACGGTATTTACATAGCCATCGACAGCCGCGGATACCTTTCGAAAGAAGAATTTTACGTCGACGATGAACTCGATGGCCTTGCCATAGAATATAAGTACGGGGGCAACCCGCAAAGCAAGATACATTACAGGAAAGGGGTCAAACACGGCAAGACGGAATTGTTTTATGAAAACACCCAGCTTCAGGAATCGGCCTATTACCAAAACGGCTTGCGCCACGGGATCACTGCCTGGTATGATATGACAGGAAAGAAAATAGCCGAGTTTACATACCAAAACGGTGTTTTTGAGGGAGAACAGCGAACCTATTACGAAAACGACAGCCTGCAGACGCTGGAGTATTATGAGAACAATTTGGCCGAAGGCGATTTTCTTGAGTTCCATGAAAACGGACAGGCCAAAACCGTGGGGCAATACCGGAACGGACAGAAAGACGGGAAATGGCTGCATTATAATGACATGGGTGTTTTGATCAGGGAGGAGCGGTTTAAGAATGGTGAGTTGAAAAGTGAGAAAGTCTACTATGAGGAGGCGGATCAATAATCCCTTCACTGCGATCAGGGAATACAACTGTTTTGGCTGCTCACCGGGCAATCCCTGCGGGCTGCGGATGCAATTCTATGAAGAAGGGGAGGAGGTTGTCAGCAACTGGCAACCCGAATCACATTTCCAGGGTTACGGCAACATCCTGCATGGCGGTGTGATCTCAACCCTGATGGACGAGATCGCATCATGGTACGTATTTACAAAATTGCGGACAGCCGGCGTAACGCATAATCTGAAAGTGCGTTTCTATTCGCCCGTATATACCGGTAAGGGAGCGGTGAGTCTGCGGGCATCGCTGGAGAAAACCGAGAAAAGGATTGCATCCATCTCCGTAAAACTCTTTGATGAAAGCGGGCACCTTTGCAGTGAGGGCACCGTTGGCTATTTCATTTTTCCCGAAAAGTTTGCCAGGGAAAAACTGTATTATCCCGATTTCGACAGCTTTTTTGAAGATTAGATCAATACTGCCGGGCAATTTCCCTGAAAAGAGCCGACCAGTGGATTCCGGCATATTTCTTTCCCAATCTCACGATGATGATATTTTTTGAAGGGATGATGTATATATACTGGCCGAGAATGCCTTTGGCGAAAATATCGCCGTTTTCCAGCACCCGCCAGTAATAGGTATAGGGGTAATCCTGCGAATCCCTTGAGTCATTGTGTATGTCCATGCTGTGTGCCACCCATTCGGCCGGAATGATCCGTTCACCTTCCCAATTGCCTCCATGCAGGTAGAGCCGTCCGAATTTTGCAAAGTCGCGTGCTGTGGCATTCAGACAGCAAAAAGCCTTCACCATACCGTATTTTTCGCTGTCGTAGTTCCAGGTGGCCCCATATTCGGTCCCGATACGGCTCCAGATTTTTTCCTCAAAGTATTCCGTAAATTTTTTGCCGCCCGCCCTTTCAATGATCATGGCCAGGATCTGCGAATTGGCGCTGTTGTAATGGTATGTTTCACCCGGTCTGTCCTTCACCCTGAGATTCATCACATAGCGTTTCAGGTTCCTGCCATAATAGAACCTGGCCGCGTGGCCGAAAGGATTATAATAGGTTTCACTGAACCTGATGCCCGACCGCATGTTCAGCAGGTTGTTTATACTTACGTTCCTGATAGCCGGATCTCTGAAGCCGTCGAGATAATCGGTTACCGGCTGGTTAACATCCCTGATCAGCCCCTCGCCCACGGCAATACCGGTAAGCGCCGAAACAAATGATTTGGCCACGCTGAAGCCGGGAAGGATGGTGGAAGTGTCGGTTCCGCCGAAATAACGTTCGTACAGGATGGTATCGTTCCTGATAATAAGAAATGCAAGGGTATGATGTGCAGCGATAAATGATCCGAAACTGCCGTATTTCCCTTTAACATTGAAAGCCGGGGGCAATTGGGGTTCCTGTTCTGTAACCGGCTTGTCGAAATGAAATGCATGCCCGGCCTTATTGATCGTATAAAAGGGGAATCGCTGATGGTCGCGGATATCGGCCGTATTCCAGCTTATGTAACGGCCGGCATGGCATGCGCTGAGCAAGGGGAATAATGATATCATGATCAGTAGTTTTGCTAGCCTTCGAGGGTCCATCCTGTAATCAAGCCTTTTGGCAAAGATAAGCAAAAGCCATTTCCGCCGAAGGCGGACAAGTGGGGAAATCTGAAATACCGAATGGCAGCTTATTACGCTTTTATCTTATTTTTGCAATGATCCGGAAATACTCCGATTGCATTATTATTAAAACCTCAGTGAACAGAATAAGCATTGGTGCAGACAATAAAGGAAGCCATACCGCCTGCCCGGTGTATGATCCGGACAGGAATCTTTTTTGTACGAAAAGGATTCATCCAAAACTACATCAACATCAATAATCACATTTTTTAGCAACTCCATACCAGAATTCACCATGAATAAAAAAAAGATCTCTCTCTATTTTGTCACGCCGGTGCTGTTCTCGTTTTTTGTAATGAGTTTCTGCGACCTGGTCGGCATCGGCGTGGATAACGCCATCAGCGATTTCCGGATCAGCAATACCCTGGCGCAGATGCTGCCGATGGCTGTCTTTTTCTGGTTTTTTGCACTATCGGTATTTGTCGGCATTGTGCAGGACAGGATCGGTAAACGCAATATGGTGAACATCGGCATGCTGGTTACGGCTGCCGGGCTGTTGCTGCCTTACTTTTATTATACATTCCCTTTGTTGCTCGCCGGATTTGTGCTGCTGGGCATCGGCAATACCATCCTGCAGGTTGCTGCCAACCCATTATTGATTGACGTGGTCCCTGCCAACCGGAGCTCAAGCTTCCTGAGTTTTTCCCAATTCGTGAAAGCCATCGGCTCTATGGTGGCGCCTTTTCTGGCGGCCTTTTTCGCCATGAGCTTCGGCGACTGGAAAATCGTTTTTCTCGTCTTCGGGATTTTCTCCCTGCTGTCGGTAGCCTGGCTGTATTTTGTTCCCATTACGGAAACGGTCTCTAAAGAAAAAAAGGCCACTTTCGGTTCCTCTTTTGCCTTGTTGCGCATCCCTTTTATCCTGCTCATGGTGCTCGGGATATTCTTTGTGGTAGGCATTGATGTCGGGATCAACTCCACTTCCGGGCAGTTCCTGATGGACAAACTGGGTATGGATCCGGAACCTGCCAAACAAGGACGCAGCCTGTATTTTTTCGGCAAGATGCTCGGGACCTTCCTCGGGGCCATCATGCTCACACGCCTTAACCCCGGAAGGTTTCTGCTGGGTTCTTCCATTTTCACCCTGGTCACGATTCTTGTCTTTATCTGGTCGCCCTCAACAGTGGTAGCCCTTCCGCTGATGTTCCTGATCGGAATGGCGGCGTCAAATATATTTCCGCTCATCTTTTCCATTGCGGCGGCTGCTTATCCCACACGCACCAACGAGATATCGGGACTGATGATCATGGCTGTATCAGGCGGGGCATTCATTCCCTGGTTTATTGGTATAATCAGTGATATGACAAGCACTGCAACCGGCATGTATGTTTTTGTGGCCTGCGCCCTGTATCTTATTTTCGTTTCTGTATTGGCTGTTTCGCAGCAAAGGAAACCCCGGAATCAATAGCTTTACCCGGCACACCGAAACCCCGAAAGCATTTGCGCTTAACAAAACAACAGATATGAAAAGAATCCTTCCTTACCTTTTACTCTGCGCATTTCTATACGGGTGTGCCGGTAAAACGGAACAAATCAGTCTGGCGACAGATGGCCGGAGCAGTTACTGCATCAGTATACCGCTTAACGCCGATACCGCTGAAATACGCGCCGCCGAATTCCTGCAGAAACATATCCTGCTTATTTCCGGGGTGCAATTGGCTGTGGTCCGGGAAGATTCTGCCGGCAGAGAACAGACAATCCGGATATCCCGGAATGCTGAAATAAGTTGTGATGACGGATTTAGCGTTTCCTTCTCCGGAAATTCCGTTATGATTGATGGCGGCGCAGGCAAAGGCTGCATATACGGCGTGGGAGAAATACTCGAAAAGTATCTGGGGGTTCGCTACTACAGTCCTGATTTCGTTGTGATCCCAAAAACGAAAAACATCCGTATTCCCAAAATCAATCTCACGGGATCATCGCCAAACACCTACAGGAATGTGAACGGCGATTTCGCTAAAAACGATGATTACCGCGATTTCCATCGCCTGCACTCCATCCGGGACGTTTACCCCGATGGTTTTTATGTACATACCTTTCACAAACTCCTCCCATGGGCGGCATATTTTGAGCTTCATCCCGAGTATTTTGCCTTTATGAACGGCAAGCATATCATTGACCAGATCTGTCTCACCAACGAAGAGGTTTATCAGGTCGTTCGGCGAAGGTTGAAAGAAGAAATGGAAAGACAACCCCATAAAGATGTCTGGTCTGTCAGCCAGAATGATAACTATTCATACTGCCGGTGCGATGCCTGTCAGGCCATGATTGAAGAAGAGGGTTCGCCGGCAGGCCCGGTCATCCACTTCGTGAACCGCCTGGCCGATGAGTTTCCCGATAAGGTGATATCCACACTTGCCTACCAGTACAGCCGGCAGGCCCCGGTAAAAGTCAAGCCCCGCAATAATGTGCAGGTCATGCTCTGCACCATCGAGATGAACAGAAGCCGGCCTTTAGCCGACGATCCCACAAGCTCATCCTTTTTGAAAGACCTTGAAGATTGGGGAAACATCAGCAGGAATATTTATTTGTGGGATTATACCGTGAATTTCAATCATCATATAAGCCCTTTCCCAAACCTGCATACGCTCCAGCCAAATATCCGGCTTTTTGTCGATAATAATGTAAGGCAACATTTCCAGCAATCAAATACCGGTGCCGGCCATGAGTTCTCGGAATTGAAATCTTACCTCATTGCAAAGTTGCTCTGGAACCCCGATGCCGATGTACAGGAGCTTGTCCGTGAATTCACCGACGGCTATTACGGCCCTGCCGGGAAATGGATAAGAAAGTACATCTGCGGCATGGAAAAGGAAATAACGGAAAACGGTCAGCGGCTCGACATTTATGAGCCACCCGCCAACCATCAGCACGGCTTCCTTTCGCAGGAAAAGATTGATGAATACAACCACTATTTCGACAAGGCTGAAGAAGCCGTGGCGGGCGAACCGCAGTACCATCTGCATGTACGCACCGCCCGGATGGCATTACAATACGCCATCATGGAGATCGGAAAAAGTGATATGTTCGGTCCCCGCGGCTGGTACCTCGAACGGGAAGACGGGTTTGTCCCGAAGCAGGAAATGACAGACATGCTGGAGCAGTTTTACCAAACTGGCATCGAAAGCAACGTCTTGACGGTAAACGAAGCGGGCCTGACGCCGGAAGAGTACTACCATTCGAGCAGGCGTTTTATTGATGTGCAGGTTCGGGGCAACCTGGCATTTCGTAAAGAAGTTCGGGCAGAACCCCTGCCATCGGGGAAGTACAGCCGGGGCGACCTGGCCATTCTTACCAACGGGGTAAGGGGAGCCAACGATTACAATACCCACTGGATAGGCTGGGAGGCAATGGATTTCACCCTTACCCTTGATTTAGAAAAGCCCGTGGAGGCCTCCGTGATAGAGATCAGCACCCTTTGGAACCCGAAAAGCTGGATACTGCACCCCCTTTCGGTGACCTGCCATATATCGGAAAGCGGCGATGATTATATTTTGGCCGGAAGAGAAGCAGTTGCCGGCGACCAGCAGTCGGAGGAGGTGAATATGCTGTTCACTTATACACCGGGAGCCATTTTTCGTTACGTTAGGTTCGACATCAAGGGAACTTTGCGCCTCTTCGACTGGCACCCCTCGGCTGGAGGCGGCTCCTGGGTCTTTGTTGATGAAATTGTGGTTCGGTAATCTTTTAAGGATGAAAAGATCATTGCTTACACTGTTCCTTGGTTTTATACCGGCAGCGGCCGGTGCTTCATCAAAAGACATCAGGCTGAGGAGCACACTGCATGTGATCGATCCCGACAGGAATCAATTATAAATATCATGAGAATTACAAAACTTATTGCTTTGCTCTTGTCTGCTGCCTGCCTGACGCATTTACAGGCCCAGCATCGCGTTAAACCTGAAGAGATAACCGAAAAGATGCAATGGTTTGCAGATGCAAAACTGGGCATTTTCATCCATACGGGAATCTATGCGGTGAAAGGAATTGACGAATCATGGAGCTTCCATAACAAAAAGATCAGCCACGCTGAGTATATGACACAGCTTGAAGGATTTACACTTTCCAATTATGACCCGGCCTTCTGGGCCGGCCTGATCGCGGAATCGGGAGCAAAATATGCGGTGATCACAACCAAACATCATGATGGTGTTGCCATGTACAATACCGGGATGAACGACCTGAGCATCGTTAAGGCTGCCCCGGCCGGGAAGGACATGATCGGGCCCTTTTTTGACGAATTGAGAAAACGCAATATAAAATGCGGGGCTTACTATTCATTGATTGACTGGACACACCCCGACTACCCGGGATTTCTGAAAGACAGTGCCAGGTATCAAATCGCCGATGCCGATCCGCGCTGGCACCGCTTCCGCGATTTCTTCCGGGCTCAGATCGATGAGATACTTGATGAATTCAATCCTGACCTCTGGTGGTTTGATGGCGACTGGGAGCATGGCGCTGAAAGATGGGAAGCAGACGAGATCCGTCAAAAGATTCTTGCACACAACCCTGAAGCCGTCATCAACGGCCGCTTGCAGGGCTATGGAGACTATGAAACCCCAGAACAGAATTTCCCGGTCTCCCGACCCGCATACCCCTGGTGGGAATTGTGCATGACGATCAACGACAGCTGGGGTTTTCAGACTTACGACACCAATTGGAAAACACCCTACGAAGTGATCACGATTTTTGCCGATGTTGTCTCCTACGGTGGAAACCTCCTGCTTGACATAGGGCCGAAAGAAGATGGAAGCATCCCCGATGAGCAAATCCATGTGCTCCGGGAACTTGGCGCCTGGAACAGGAAACATGACGAAGCCATTTTCAATACCCTTGCAGGGCTTCCGCAAGGTCACTTCTACGGACCTACAACCCTGTCGAAGGACAGTACAAACCTCTACCTCTTCCTGCAGGGTAACCCGCACGGGCAGGTGATACTGAAAGGCCTTTTTAACGAAATTGAAAGCATTCAGGTGGTGGGGGCAAATGCCACGCTCAATTGGAAAATAGTAGGTAAGATTTCCTGGAGCCCGGTTCCGGGACTGGTATATATTGATGTGCCTGAAAACCATTTTGATGAGTATTTAACCGTGCTGAGAGTGAAACTCCGCGGTCCTGTTAGATTGTACCGCGGTGCCGGCGGACTTGCACTTTAGAATTAAAACATGGCAAATGACAAAACTTAATACCTGTACTCAATGAACAGATCATTCAAACCTGGCATTTACATTCTTTTTTGGTTCACATCCTGCCTGGTGGTGAACCCCGGTAACGCTTCCAACGATACGATACGGGTCTGGTCCCATTATGACGAGATCATCGTTACCGATCCATCAAAGGGCTTCAACAATTATCCCCGGTGGGGATTATTCCCCGGCAGCGATGTTCCCGTGCGGAAAGTGACCATGTATGTCCATTTTTCATGCCCCGACACCATGCGCTGCGCCGACTGGGACTATTCAGACCATATCAGGATCGGACGTGTTGGCGGTGTGAACGGCGACAGTCTCGGATGGGAGCTTGGGAGGATCATCACGCCCTACGGCGGATTTTACGGAAGCGACTGGCAGTTCACCTGGCAGGCAGATGTGACCGATTTAAGCCTTGTTTTACGCGACAGCGTGGAGGTGGACTTTATTCATTCGGGTTATGAACCCAATCACGACAGGGGATGGAAACTAGACCTGGAATTTGAGATCGTTACAGGCAGGCCGGTGGCCGCAGCTTTGTCTGTAACGGAGATTTACAATGATGCCTTCGAGTACGGCAATGATGAAAACCCCATTGATGAAAGCCTTCTTCCGTTTACTTTTACCACTGCGGGAAATGCCGCTTTCGCCAGGCTCAGGATCATACAGACGGGTCATGGTATGGACCGGCCCGACAACTGTGCCGAATTTTGCGATAAATACCGTGAGTTCTGGTATGACGGCAGTCTTTTTCAGAAAAGGCAGATGTGGATGAAATGCGGCGATAATCCGGTGTTTCCCCAGGCAGGAACCTGGATATTCGACCGTGCCAACTGGTGCCCCGGCTACCTCATGCAGGCCGAGACCTTTGACTTGCCGGTTATTCCGGGGAGCGATCATACGATCCGTCTCGTGATGGAGCCCTACACTGCCACCCTCATCAATCATGGGGCGCAAGTGATCAGTGCTTACCTTATCCAGTACGGAGAACCCCTCCATTCCACCGACGTGGCCGTTGAGGATATCATCATCCCCTCCGGGAAGGATATTCACGCCCGCAAAAACCCATCAGGGGCCAATGCCCAGATTACCGTAAGAAACCTCGGAATGGATGATGTGGAGACCATGGCCATCAGCTACGGCACCGAAGGGTTCCCGCAAAAAACCCTTTTCTGGAATGGTTCCCTTTCGTTTAACCAGACCGAAACCATCAGCCTTCCCGGGATTATTGAAAGCCGGTCAGGTGAAAACCTCTTTTCTGTTACCCTTGAGAGCCCCAACGGCAAGCCCGATCAGTACCCCGGGGATAACAGCATGTCTTCGCGCTTTTTGCCGGCCCCGGTCCACGGCACGGGCCTTGTTTTTTACCTGCTGACCAACAGGCAGCCGGAACACAATTCATGGCAATTGCTTAACTGCAGCGGGGAGCTGGTCAAAGAGCGTTTACCCGGCAGCCTTGATGCAGAAACAGTATACCAGGATACCCTGAACCTGGACAAAGGCGCCTACAGTCTTGTGCTGGCAGATACCGGCGGTGATGGCCTTGAGTTCTGGTTTAATGCTTCGGGTGGGCGTGGCGAAGCCCGTTTGCTGGATGCAGATAATAATCTGATAAAGGCCTTTGAGTCGGATTGCGGATCGGGATGGACGTATAATTTCGTGGTGGGTGACAATCCCGACCCTATTGATCCGGCCGCAAGATCCATCAGTGTTTATCCTGCCCGGACATCAGAAGCCACCACTCTCACCTATTTTGCCAACACATCTTCGGATGTGGTGGTAAAGCTTGTTACCGACCCCGGCGATGTGATCGTGGAGGAACGAAAATACACTGACCTGAGAGAAGGCACTTTCACCTTAGACCTGAGCCGTTTCGATTACGGACGTTTCTATCTCAGGGTATACGCCGGGGGCGATGAGGTGTATAACAGACGCGTGCGTTACACCGAACCGGTCACCGGGCACGACGAACCCCCGTACATGGCACCCACTGATAAAGATGTGGCCCAAAAGCTTGAACAATGGCAGGACTGGAAGTTTGGTGTGATCATCCACTGGGGGCCATACAGCCAGTGGGGCATCGTGGAGAGCTGGAGCCTTTGCCCGGAAGATGAGCCATGGTGCGAGAGGCGCGGTCCCTATGCCGATGATTACCACACTTATGTCAGGGAATACGAGAAAATACGTCAGGTTTTCAACCCGGTGAAATTCAATCCGGCAGGATGGGCGGAGGCATGCAGGCATGCAGGTATGAAGTACGTGGTATTCACCACCAAGCATCACGATGGCTTTTGCATGTACGACTCAAAATACACCGATTACAAGATCAGCGATCCGGGAAGCAGGTTTTCAGCACATCCCGGCAACAATATTGCAAAAGAGGTCTTCGATGCGTTCAGGAAGGAGGGAATGGGAATCGGGGCATATTTCAGCAAGCCCGACTGGAACAATGATGATTACTGGTGGCCATACTTTCCGGTGTTCGACCGCAATGTGAATTACGATCCCGAAAAATACCCGGAGCGCTGGGATCGGTTCCGTGAATTCACATTCAACCAGATAGAAGAGCTGATGACCGCCTATGGCAGCATCGACATCCTTTGGCTCGATGGCGGATGGGTGCGACCGGCGGGCAGCCTCACGGAAGAATCACGCCCCTGGCTCGGCAAAAACCAATGGGTGCAGGACATCGATATGCCATCCATCGCCACCATGGCGCGCGAACACCAGCCCGGCTTGCTCATCGTAGACCGTAGTGTGCACGGTGAGTTTGAAAACTACAGGACCCCCGAACAGCATGTGCCCGCAGGGACACTTCCCTATCCATGGGAAAGCTGCATCACCCTCGGCGACAGCTGGTACTCCACTGGCCCCGGCGAAAACTACAAGTCCGTTCACTGGGCAATACACACCCTGGTAAATATCGTTGCAAAGGGCGGAAACATGTTGATGGGGATCGGTCCCGACAAAACAGGTGAACTCAGCCCGGAGGTCTATGAGCGGCTGGAAGAAATCGGGAACTGGATGACTGTAAACGGTGAGGCGATTTACAATACCAGGCCACTGGAGCCATACAGTGATGGCAATTACTGTTTCACCCGCTCGAATGACGAAACAACCAGGTACATGTTCTTTCTTCTGGATGAGGGGGAACCTATACCCGGCAAAATAAGCATCCCTGATGAATTTGCCGGACAGGCAATGAAGGCGGGCCTCCTGGGGCATCCTTCGGCACTCGGCATCCGGGGCACACCCGGCAACTATACAATTGATATCCCCCGTGCGTTCAGAAAAACATTCGAGGGCTCACCCGCCATCGTTTTGTATGTGGATGCAGCAGCTGAAACCCCGAGTAATCGGGGCAGGCACTGAAACACTGAAACACTGAAACCATGAAACCACCGAGGTCTCGGGGCAGGCACTGAAACCCCGAGTAATCGGGGCAGGCACTGAAACACTGAAACACTGAAACCATGAAACCACCGAG
>CAZHFC010000030.1:0-43686 GCA_964531985.1 uncultured Bacteroidales bacterium | reverse complement strand
TTAACATATTAGATTGATATTCAAAGGGTTATAAAATTTTTGTCATGTACTAAGTTTACTGGAATAAAGTATGTGAAATTACTGCTGATATTATGGGGCTGCTTGCCATTGATTTTAACCATAAATCATATTCAACAGCGATCATTAAACACTTTACGGGTTTAAATGAAAGCACGATCAGTAGTTTTAATGTTCTTCCATTGATCAATCTTGGATTGGAGCAATATGACCAATTTGCCAATGATCCACTGTTCAATGACGTGGCCTCAACACACCCCTCAATGATGCTACGCCTGAAAATTATCAATACTATCCCACAGTTAAAGTTGATCAGAAATTTTAATCAGATGTATTCTGTTGAGGAAATTAATGTTTTTAAGAAAGAATACAATACAACCATCAATGAATTGGTTGAAGCCATATATCCTGAACTCTTTCCTGACAATAAAGGCTGGGATAAAATCCTGGTGCCAATGACCATAGCTGTTATCCTGTCAGATGGAGAGATTGATGAGAAAGAAATAAAGTACTTTGAAGACCTGTTTTCACATAAATCATCGCAACTGATATCCAAGTATAAAAAATTACTATTACACGATAATAGAAGTTTTAAAGCATTAGTAGAAGCATTCATTAATGATAGTATTACCATTGCTGATAATCTTGGGTATAACAAACATAAACTGGTTCCTGTTATCAGAAAGCTGTTGCTTGTGGCCGACTCAGATGGACAGATTGACATGCAAGAATTAGAGTGTATATACAAATTTGGGCAAGCATTTGGATTTACCCGTGAAGACATCGTTATTATGGTGCAGACGCAATATAGGTTGAACTTTTAGGGGAGATTTCCAAAAAAATGCCATACAGATATGGACAAGCTTGAAAAGAATATCATCGAAGGGATCAAATTGGGCTTGGAAGCCGCCGAAAACAAGCTTTGCAAAGTTTACAGGTATGAACTTGAAAAAAAATTACGCAAATATTGTTTTTTAACAATACCTGTCGAAATGGTAGCAACCGATGCAATGGTACTTGCAATTGAAAAAATCAGGTCAGGTGAGTACAAGGACCATGGTAAATTATTACCCTATATGATTGGGATTGGTAAAAACCTTTGTTCAGAAATTCACAAAAAGAAAATAAAAGAAATAGTGTATTATGACGACATGATATTTAATTATTCACATAGCAGCATTGCAGCAGAGGACGTACAGGACCTTTTGGATGATGATATCAGAATGGTCCGTGAGGCCATAGGAAAAATAGATGCGATCTGTCGTGAATTGCTAATACTCGCTTTTTATAAGCAACTAAGGCCAAGAGAGATTATACAGATCATGCCTGAACTGGTTTCTGCCAGTAGAATCAGTAACAGGAAAAATAAATGTTTGGCAAAATTGAAAGGAATATTTTATAAACGTAAATCAAATCAACATGAACATAAAGTCAAAAGTACATAATAAACTGCTCATCAAAGCGATCATCCAAGATGGACGAGAAGAAATGAGAACCCGTTTTCAAAAATTATCAAGCTCAGGAGAAATAATAAAATTGTCGATGACGGATCAAATTCTGGATCCTATTTCTAGAGCTGCATTTGGGCATAGTAAGGGGCTAGAGCCTAACCCGCTTCGCGTTTCAGATGAAACACTGCAGAAATTTCTGGAAGCAGACAATGAATGTGAAAAGAAAAAGAAGTCTGATAAAAAGGAATCAAAAAAAAGGAAGTAAAAACTTTTTTGTGAAGGATAATTGCATTTAACCGCAGCATCATTTTTCAAGTTTAATCAATAGTATATTTTGGGGTTGAAGAATACCAACAACAAATTACAAAAAATGAAAACAATTGATACTGGTAGTTTTCCCGAGAAGTCGTTATTTAGGAAAATATGATCCGAAAGATGTTATTACATAACAAAAGAATCTGTTAAAAACTGATAAAACACTAACCATGGATTATCACTACGCAAATTTTATTGAGTTCATCATCATGCTTGCGGCTGTAATAACTGTTATTGTTGCAATCTATTCACTGCGTACAAGTATAAAGCAAAACAATGACCAAATGCGGTTGAGTTTTTTCACCGATTACACCAAACGTTACCAGGAGATCATGCTCGGTTTTCCTTTTGACATTGGAAATCCCGATTTTGATATTCACGCACTTGATGATAAACAAAAGGACATGGTATTGAAATACATGCGCGCATATTATGATCTATGCAGTGAAGAATATTATCAATTTCAAAAGAAAAACATTGATAAAGCCACATGGGTTGAATGGGAAGAAGGGATTAAAGATTCCTTATCAAAAAAAGGTTTTCGGGATGCCTGGGATATACTGTCCTTTAATGCAAAATACTATGAAGATTTTACCAGTCTTATGAAAAAAATCAATCCCAATTCCGGCAATAACAAACATTCAAAAAATAACCGCAGTAACAGCAGAACAGAAGCATGACCGTAACATCAAATCATAAGAAAGTAGTCTATGTTGACATGGACAATGTCCTGGTTGACTTTAAATCAGGATTAGAAAAGATAGATAAAGAAATATTAGGAAACTTCAAAGGCCATGAAGATGACATACCGAACTTATTTTCCTTGATGGATCCTGTGCCTGGAGCAATAGATGCGTTTAACTTTTTATCAGAGCATTTTGTCACCTATATACTAACGACTTCCCCATAGAAAAACCCGACAGCACTTCAAGACAAAAGAAATTGGATAGAGAAACACCTACCTGAAAACGGATATAAACGATTGATCATCAAGCATCATAAGAACCTGAACAAAGGGGATTACATTATCGATGACAGAACCGCAAGAGGTGTTGATAAATTTGAAGGTGAGCATGTCCACTTCGATACACAGAAGTTCCCAGATTGGGATACAGTAATCGATTATCTCTGTGACAAGGAAAACATTAAAAGATAACAAGAGAATGCTGTAAACTTTTATTTATAATACCTTGGAATACAAATCATAACAATTAGAACCTGAAGAATTGAATGAGGTTAACATTTTAAATTTCATTTTTTTAAAGCCCCTTCCCTCATCAATCCCCTGAATGGCCCCTAAGCAATTTTTCCTTATTTTTACCTCCCAACAAACGCTGCCATGACGCCATATCCCGATCCCATCGACCCTTCCAGGCTCGACCTGGTGATGCGCGAGCATGACCATGCCATCTTTTACGGCCGGGAGGTGCTCAAAACTCCCGAGGGGAATGATGTGGCCGGACAGGACCAGCGGCTGCTCAAACACCTGCTGGCAAAAATGACGGTCTATGGCAGGATCGACCTGCAAAACGTCAACAGCTTTGCTCTCTTCTGCATGCAGCGCGACCATATCGAAACAGGCCGCGACGGGATCATGGACGATTTCGGCCGGATCTTTAACAACGACCTGCCCGTTCAACTGATCCTCGGTAAAAAGAATTCACTGCTCGACGCCGGAAAGGCCCTTGCCTGCCTCGACAAGCATCCGGCCATCCTCAACCTCTTATTCTGGGGCATGCCCGAAACCGGCAGGCGGATGCGGCTCTTCACCGATGAACTGACCGGAAAAACAGAAGACGCACCCCCCGCCACGGATGCCCTTTACCACACGTCAATGGAATATTACCGGCAACTGACGGATGCCGAAAAGGCGGCCGCCAACCTCCTGCTTGCCGTCCACACCTCAGGCTTCCTCCTGCCGCTGATGCTGCTGGCCGGCAATATCACCCCCAGCGAGTACGCCACGGCAACACTGGCCATCAGGCTGGGACACGCCCTGCCCGGCACGGCCGGCGAAGATAAAGCCGTTGCCCGGCTTAACCCCCGCCCGGATGAAACCGACAGGGACGATCCGGTTAAAGCATACGGCGAACTGCACCTGCAGGCCATCCGGGCCCTGGAATACGTCTCGTTCTTTACCGGGCCGGCCAACAACCATGAACCCGGCATCCGCGACCTCATCAGGCTGGGCGAAAGCTATAACCTCGAATTCAAGACTTCGCTGCGCTGGGATGTACGGCAACAAAAGAAAAACCCGGCCATCGAACATGCCAGCCTCAAAACCATAACGGCATTCCTGAATTCGGGCGGCGGACACCTGCTCATCGGCGTGGAAGACAGCGGACAGGTGGCAGGCATAGAAACCGACCGCTTCGAAAACGACGACAAATTCCTGCTGCATTTCTGGAACCTGGTGAAGTCGGCGATGGGCCAGGAAATAACGCCCTATATCCGCACCACCCTCGAAAAAACAGGCGGCCTGACGGTTTGCCACGTCCGGTGCATGCGCAGCCCCGCACCGGTCTTCCTCCGCCAGAAAGGCTTGCCCGAAGAATTCTATATCCGCACCGGACCGGGCTCATCCAGCCTCGGCATCGGCGAAGCACACCGCTACATCTCCGAACACTTCCCCGGAAGGTGAAAATTTAAAATCCTGTATTCTGTATCCGGGATCTTGAATGGAACAGGAAGCGGATACCCGGCTCCGGATATTCCGCCTGCAGCGGAAGCTGTAATGTGTTGAGGTCTCGAGCGGATTCGAACCGCTGTACGAGGTTTTGCAGACCTCTGCCTAGCCACTCGGCCACGAGACCTTTTTAAGGCATACAAAGATACAACAATTTTTTTATTTCGTGTTCCGGCACTTCCGCCGCCGCTACCCCCTGATCCTGGACGCGATGATGTTGCTGATCCCGCCCGTGTCGATCCTGTCCTGCTGCATGCTGTCGCGTTCGCGGATGGTCACGCTCCCGTCTTCGAGGGTCTGGTGGTCGACGGTGATGCAATAGGGTGTGCCGATGGCATCCTGCCGGCGGTAACGCCTGCCGATGGCATCTTTTTCATCGTACTGGCAAAGGAAATCGCGCTTCAGGCTGTCCATGATCTCGCGGGCTTTTTCGGGCATGCCGTCCTTTTTTACCAGCGGCAGGATGGCCGCCTTGACGGGCGCCAGCATGGGCGCGATCTTCATCACCACCCTTTCGGAGCCGTCGGGAAGCTTCTCCTCGGTATAGGCATGGCCCAAGACCGCCAGAAAGGTGCGGTCGAGCCCGATGGAAGTCTCAACCACGTAGGGCACATAGCTTTCGTTGAGCTCGGGATCGAAGTACTGCATCTTCTTCCCCGACAGTTCCTGGTGCGCCTTAAGATCGAAATCGGTGCGTGAATGGATCCCTTCCAGCTCCCTGAAGCCGATCGGGAAGTCGAATTCGATGTCGAAAGCGGCATTGGCATAGTGCGCCAGCTTGTCATGTTCGTGAAAGCGGTATTTCTCACGCGGGATGCCCATGGCCAGGTGCCATTTCATCCTTTCTTCCTTCCAGTATTCAAACCATTTCATCTCTTCGCCGGGCCTGACAAAGTACTGCATCTCCATCTGTTCGAACTCGCGCATGCGGAAAATGAATTGCCGGGCCACGATCTCGTTCCTGAATGCCTTCCCGACCTGGGCGATGCCGAAGGGCACCTTCATCCTGCCGGTTTTCATCACGTTGAGGAAGTTCACGAAGATGCCCTGTGCGGTTTCGGGGCGCAGGTACACCACGTTGGCCCCTTCGCTGAGGGAGCCCATCTGTGTGGAAAACATCAGGTTGAACTGCCGCACTTCCGTCCAGTTCCGGGAACCGGAAACGGGACATACGATCTCCAGCTCTTCGATCAGCGCCTTGATGGCGGGCAGGTCGTTATTGTCCATGGCCGGATACAGGCGCTGTTTGATGGCGCCGAGCTTTTCATGGTAATCCTTCACGCGGGGGTTGGTGGAGGTGAACTGTTCCTCGTCGAATTCGTCGCCGAAGCGGGCGGCGGCTTTGGCCACCTCTTTGGCAATTTTGGCCTCGATCCTGGCCATATGGTCTTCGACCAGCACATCGGCGCGGTAACGTTTTTTCGAATCCTTGTTGTCGATCATCGGATCGTTAAAGGCATCGACATGCCCGGAGGCTTTCCATACCGAGGGGTGCATGAAGATGGCGGCGTCGAGGCCCACGATATTTTCGTGATACTGCACCATCGACTTCCACCAGTATTCCCTGATGTTGTTCTTCAGCTCAACGCCGTACTGCCCGTAATCGTAAACGGCGCTCAGGCCGTCGTAGATCTCGCTCGAGGGGAACACGAACCCATACTCCCGCGCATGGGATATTACTTTTTTAAAATGATCTTCATTATTTGCCATGCTGCAAAAATAGTAAATTGAACTTCGCGCCGACGCGGCAGTTTAAATTGAAGGATAATGAAAAAGCGGGGGCGGGTTTCGTGATCATCAGCGGTTGTTGTAATCCGTCATGGTCTGGTCGATCCCGTGCCTGACGAAGCTTTTCACCATTTCCACGGCCAGTTGTATTTTGGGGATCATGATCTCTTCTTCGGTGCGGCTCCATTGTCCGAGCACATAATCCGACTGGTAACCCTTTGCAAATTCGTCGCCGATGCCGATGCGCAGGCGCGGGAAGGCTTCGGTTCCCAGGGTGAGGATGATGTTTTCGAGTCCGTTGTGTCCGCCGGGGCCGCCTTTTTTTCGCATGCGGAGGGTTCCGGTGGGCAGGGCGATGTCGTCGGCAATCACCAGCAGTCTTTCGGCCGGGATGTCTTCCTTTGCCATCCAGTACCGGATGGCCTTTCCGCTCAGGTTCATAAAGGTGGAGGGCTTGATCACCACCAGCATCTTTCCGCTGTAGCGGATGCGTGTGAGCGCGGCATGGCGGCCGGCGGTGAAGCCTGCGCCGGCTTCCTGCGCCAGGGCGTCGGCCACCACAAAGCCAATGTTATGGCGGGTGTTGGCATACTTGTCACCGATATTTCCGAGTCCGGCTACCAGGTATTTCATAACGCAAAGATATGGTAAAATCGTTCAGCATAAATGGGAGGGGCCGCACAGGAAGTCCCGCCGCCGCACCCACGAAAATAAAAAAAAGGATGCCATGTTGTGCATGACATCCTGTATATATTGCCTGGACGGGCCTATTCGGCCGCTTTATCGCCTTCGGCAGCGGGCTCTTCTCCGCCTTCGGCGGGAGCGCCTTCTTCACCTTCTTCCTCATCTTCATCCACACTCACAACAACGCGGGTTACTTTTACGGAAACCACCAGCATGTCGGGGCGGTCGAGAAACTGAATGTTTTCCACCACCAGGTCGCGCACCTTGATGGAATCGCCGATTTCGAGTTTGGAGATATCCACCTCGAGGTAGTCAGGGATATCTTTGGGCACGGCCCTGAGCATGATCTTGCGCATGGCCATCTTGAGGGATCCGCCTTTGAGCACGCCGGGCGACACCCCTTTCGCCCTGACCGGTATGGCCACTTTTACGGGCTTATCCATGTCGAATTCAAGGAAATCGGCATGCAATACCTTGTCGCTTACCGGATGATACTGCACATCCTGCAACAGGGTATTGATCTCGTTTTCGTCGATCCTGATCTTAACGATATAGGTTTCGGGCGAGAAGAGCAGTTTGATGAACTCCCTTTCGTCCAGGAAAAAATGGATCTGTTCCTTTCCCCCGTATACAACGCAGGGTACCAGGCCCTGCTTCCGGAGGTCTTTAGCATCTTTTTTCCCTACGTTCCCCCTGAGGGAACCGCTCAATGATACTGTTTTCATGTTTATTGAATTTGTTGATTAATGAATGGATTGTATTATAACCTGAATAATGAGCTGATCGATTCGTAGCTTTCCACCCTGCTGATGACTTCGGCCAGCAGTTTTGATGTTGACAGCACGGTGATCTTTGATGATTGTTTTTTAAGGGGGATGGTATCGGTAACCACCACTTCGACAAAGGGTGAATGTTCGATCCTTTCATAGGCTTCTCCTGAAAACACCGGGTGTGTGCAGAAAGCCCTGACGCTGCTGGCCCCGTTGTCGACCATCAGTTTCGCGGCCTTCGTCATGCTTCCGGCCGTATCGATGATGTCGTCGACCATGACAACGTCGCGGCCCATTACTTCGCCCACCAGTTCCATTTTGGCCACTTCATTGGGTTTAGCACGCTGTTTGTAGCAGATCACGAATCCCGTGCCCATGATCTTGGCATAGCTGGCCGCCCTGCGGGTGCCGCCCGTATCGGGCGATGCCATGGTGAGGTTCGGCAGGTTGAGTTGCCGCAGGTATGGGACGAATATTGAAGATGCATAGAGGTGGTCGACGGGTACGTCGAAGAAGCCCTGTATCTGGTCGGCATGCAGGTCGATGGTGATCACGCGCGTTACACCGGCAACCGCCAGGAGGTTGGCCACCAGCTTGGCGGCGATCGACACCCTGGGCTTGTCCTTACGGTCCTGCCGTGCAAAACCGAAATAGGGGATCACGGCCACGATGTTCCTGGCCGACGACCTGCGGGCCGCCTCCACCATCATCAGCAATTCAAAAAGGTTGTCGGCCGGGGCAAAGGTCGACTGAACGATAAACACATCCCGCCCCCGGATGTTCTCTTCGAAGGAAGGCTGAAACTCCCCGTCGGAGAATTCAATAACATCGGATTTACCAAGTTCGACACCGAATTCGGTAGCGATCTTTTCGGCCAGATATCTTGACTCGCGGCAGGCAAAGATACTGACGAGTTTTTTGGAAGGCATATTGATGTGTATTTAATGTTCTGAAAATCCGTGCAAAAATAAGGCGAATATTCATTTCATGCAAATCAAATTGACAATCACAGCCGGAGGTATGGAAAATGGACAGGATAAGGGATCCTTCTTCCCGTATTTAAACGTGATGATGCCACGGAATTTTCAAAATTCGTAACTTGCACCCCTCAAAGGGCTGCCGGAACTTTTATTTCCGGTGCCGGAGAAACATAATGAAAAACCGACGACCGTGACAGCCTCATTTGGCACAGGCAGACATCAACATTGTTATTTGGATTGGCCGGGGCTTATCACAGTCAAAAAAAAAAAATACCGGATCATGCAAAAATTCACGATTTACCTCCTGTTTCTTGTCTTCCTCGCCTCCTGTGGCGACGGCATTCCGCAATATGAAAAAGACCATGCCTTCTGGCTCGACGAGGCCGACCTCTCGGCCATGGAGCAGGACTGGGGTTCGCCCCGCGCAAAGCTGAGCTGCGACGGCAACGCCCTGTCGGTGGGAGGCAAAAAGTACAAACGCGGTATCGGCACGCACGCCGTGAGCAGGTTGATGATCAAAGTGCATGGCACGGGTGAGCGTTTCAAGGGTGCCGCCGGCGTGGATGATGAAAGCGGGAAACAGGCATCGATGGAGTTCTTCATCCTGGGCGACAAGCAGGTGCTCTGGCAGAGCGGACTGATGAAAAAGGGAAATGCCGCCAGCGAGTTCGACCTCGACATCAGCGGCATCGACATGCTGGCGCTGTATGTTTCGGATGGGGGCGACAACATCCATTACGACCATGCCGACTGGCTCAATGTGCGCATCACCTATCATGATTCCGTTCCGGAGGTGGTTCATCCCCATGTACCGCGGCCTTATGTGCTTACCCCGCCGCCACCGGCCGAACCGCGCATCAACGGGCCTTCCGTTTACGGGGCAGGGGCAGGGAAGCAGTTCCTCTACCGGATCCCTGCCACAGGCGAACGGCCGATGAAGTTCAGCGCCAGGGGACTGCCGGCAGGTTTGAACATTTTTGAAGAAAGCGGCCTGATCAGGGGCAGGGCCCCGGCCGACGGGACCTATGAGGTGACCCTGACAGCTGAAAACGAGTATGGCAAAGACAGCAGGAAATTTAAGATCATTGTGGGCCAGGGGCTGGCCCTCACTCCGCCCATGGGATGGAACTCCTGGAATGTATGGGGGCTGAACGTCGACCAGCAGAAAGTGAAGATCGCCGCCAGGGCCATGGAAGCCACCGGGCTGGCCGATTACGGCTGGAGCTATATCAACATCGACGATGGCTGGGAAGCTCCCGAAAGGGATGAAACCGGCTTCCTCTTCCCCAATGAAAAATTCCCGAATATCCAGCAACTGATCACCGACATCCATAACATGGGGCTGAAAGTCGGCATCTATTCCTCACCCGGGCCAAGCACCTGCGGCGGTTACCCGGGCAGCTACGGGCACGAGCTCACCGATGCCCGTACATGGGCCGTGTGGGGTGTCGATTACGTAAAGTACGACTGGTGTTCATACGGCGACATTGCAAAGGACCAGAGCCTGGAAGAGTTGCAGAAGCCCTATATCCACTTCAGGGAGGTGCTTGACCAGGTTGATCGTGACATCGTATACAGCATCTGCCAGTATGGCCGCGGTGAGGTATGGAAGTGGGGCGCTGAGGTTGGCGGCAACCTGTGGCGGACCACCGGCGACATTACCGACACCTGGAGCAGCATGGCCGGGATTGGCTTCAGCCAGGACGGCCTGGCGGCCTATGCGGGACCGGGCCACTGGAACGACCCCGATATGCTGGTGGTAGGGAAACTGGGCTGGGGCAGCGAACTGCGCAACAGCAGGCTGACCCCCGATGAACAATATACCCACATCAGCCTCTGGGCACTGCTGGCTGCACCCCTCATGCTGGGCTGCGACCTGGCACAGCTCGACCCCTTCACCCTAAGCCTGCTCACCAACCATGAGGTGCTGGCCGTAAACCAGGACCCGCTGGGCAAACAGGCCATCAAAAAATACGATGGCGTCAGGTACCAGGTGTGGACCAGGGAACTGGCCGACGGCTCACTGGCCGTGGGGGTGTTCAATATCGGAAAAGACACCCCCGTTGAAGCCTTTAACTGGGATAACGACGACCGCAGGCTGCGGATCACCGTGGGGGCCGAACAGCTCGGGCTGACCGGCATCCACAGGGTCAGGGATCTGTGGCGGCAGCATGACATCGGCACCTTCGAGAAAATATTCGTGACGGAAGTACCGCACCATGGCGCGGTAGTGCTCAAGCTGACAAAGGAAAAATAATGCAATGGCAGGGGCTGTTGCCTTCACACCCGATTGCAAAAGATCGTATCTTTGCCCCGGGACAGGATCCCCTGCCATAAGCCCGAATCACTCCATGCCCGGATGGCGGAATTGGTAGACGCGTTGGTCTCAAAAACCAATGAGGTAACACTCGTGCCGGTTCGATCCCGGCTCCGGGTACCCCGGCGAAGCTGCAAAAGCTTCGCTTTTTTTTTGAAAAATGCCGTGGACCCACCCTCCTGCACAAAACATTATTTTACTCAGTATTTCCCGTAGCCGGAAACCTGCATCCATTACTGAACCGGCTTCATTCCCCTCCAAACCAATTGCACATTATTCTTAATGTTTACAGGGGTTTCCCGTCGACGCACAAAATTATGACAGCCGGGGCGGGCGGGCGGGCCTGTTTATACTAATAATATCCTAATATATTAACTATAAATACCTTATATGGTCCATTAAAGCATTTTTATACCGAAATCATGTTTAGAATGAGTTTAAATTGAATTCATATTATAAAAAAAAGCCCCGCAGGCCTTGACAGACGCATGATTTACCATAACTTTCGTTATAAGGCCCCCAAATCAGAGCATTTTTCCGACCACCCGAATCTTGATTACTAAATACATTACGGAAACCATACCAGTATTTTTTCGTATACAAGCGAAACATGCATTTAAGCTGGTAATTAAGGCTTTAAACAAACAAAACCAAATTGGCATGGCAAAAATCTACCGTTCTTCCGTTTTATTCGCATGGCTTCTGTCCTTCTTTGCCTTTGCGATGCCTTCACTCGCCCAGTGTCCGGTCAACCCGGCCTTCACCTTTCAGAAATCCTGTTCGCAGGACTTCCGGATTGCCTTTACCAACGGGACCACCGTAACGCCTCCCGGACAGGTTGACTACTACCGCTGGCATTTTGGCGACGCCACCACCAGCACGGCCACCAACCCTTCGCATACCTATGCTGCCGGGGGAACCTATCAGGTGATCCTGTTTGTATATGACACTTCGGGTTGTTACGATTCCATCGTACAGAACGTGCTTGCCACTGCCCTGCCGCAGGCCTCCTTTACCTATACCCAGTCGGGATGCAGCGAGATCTCTTTTACCAACACCTCCACCTATGCCGGCAGTTCTCCGGCCTGGTTCTGGACTTTCGGTGACGGACAGATCTCCACGGAGCAGCATCCCGTACACACCTATGCCACGGGAGGCATTAAAAATGTAAGCCTTACGCTTACCGACCAATACGGCTGTTCAAACACCTATTTGTTTGCCATCAATGTATTTCCGGCCGCAACGGTCGACTTTAGCTATGACCAGAGCAATTGCGAGCTGGTTAATTTTTTCGATGGTTCGACGGGAACCGGGATGATCACGCGTTTGTGGGATTTCGGCGACGGGACAACCTCCACGCTCACCAATCCAAGCCATAGTTTCGCCCTCGGCAACACCTATGTGGTTACGCTCACCATCAGCGACCAGTATTGCAGCGGGCTTGTCCATACCGACACCCTTGTATTTCCCAACCCGCCCACGGCAGATTTTACCTTCAGCCCCGACGGCCAGTGCGCGACCACCCCCGTCAATTTCGACGCAACGGGTAGCACAGGCACGAACCTGAATTACAGCTGGAGCTTTGGCGACGGCAATACCACTGCAGGGCTGATCCTGCCATGGACCCAGCATACGTATAATTCATATAATAATGCTGCCTGCGATCTCAGCCAGTCGTATAATGTGATCCTGACCGTTACCGACGGCATCGGCTGTACGGATACCAACAGCGACCTGGTAACCACCCTGAGGGTGCCGCAGCCCCTGCTGCAGGATCTTTCGGGCAACAACTTCCAGAATTGTTATTCGGTGAACCCGGCCGACCCCACCGATACCCTCTGGATCGACAACATTACGCCCAACATGAACTGCATCACACACCTCGACATTTCATGGGGCGACGGCACCGACACCCTTGGGCTGACATCAGCCGATTTCCCCCTGATGCACGTTTACCTGAGCATGGGTGAATTCCCCCTCACCGTAACTGCCTATGGTGTGAACGGTTGTGTATCGGATACCACCTATGTGGTTGCCAACCAGGTTAATCCTTCGGTGGGGATCAGCGGGGTGGGAGCCAATTCGGGCTGCGCCCCCTATACGGCTAAGTTTGTACTGCACGGCTATACGGGCAATTCTGTAGGGACCACCTATATCTGGGATTTTGACGACGGCACCATCGTGGTATGGAATTACAACCAGCCCTACATCAACGACACCATTGAGCATGTTTACACACAATCGCATTGCGCAAATCCGGAAGCCTCCTCACAGAATGGCTATATTCCCTCGGTCACGGCCGTGAACGCTTGCGGGACATGGGCATCCACCATACAATACATCACCATTTTCGAATCACCCGTTGCCAGTTTTACCTCCATCGACACCAGTAATTACGGCTGCTTCGACGAACCTTTCTGTTTCCTTAATTATACCTATCACGGCTTTTCGACCAGTTGCGACTCTTCGGTGAATTATACCTGGGATTTCGGCGACGGCAACGGCTCTACCCTGGCCGAACCCTGCCACACCTACGCCTACCCGGGGACCTACCAGGTCAACCTCTGGGCCGACAACCCGCTTTGCGGCGGTTCCGACACCACCATCGCCATCCATATCACCGGTGTGCACGCCGACTTCACCTTCGACACGGCCTGTGTGAACAGTGAAACGCATTTCACGAACCTGTCGTGGGCATACGACGATTCCACCTTCCAGAATAATCCCGCCATAACATTAACAGGCTTTTACTGGGATTTTGGAGATGGAAGCACCTCCACCCTTCAGCATCCCACCCACATCTTCCCGGATACGGGAACCTATACCGTCAGTCTCACCGTTACAAGTGAATACGGCTGTGATTCGACCATTACCAGGGATGTATTTGTTGACGGCCTTTTTATCGATTATGTCGATGTGGACTCCATCACCTGCCACAATGCAAACAACGGCTCCATCACCGTATACACGGCCGGGGGCATCCCCACCATCACCTTTAACCTGAACCCCGGCAATATTACCAACACCAGCGGATTTTTCGGCGGCCTCGGGCCGGGTGCATACTGGGTCTTTGCCGAAGATGCCAAGGGATGCTGGGCCGAAACCGATACCATTTACCTGACCGAGCCCGACCCCATCTCGATCGACTCGGTATTTTACACCCACATTACATGCCATAACGATGATGACGGCACCATCACGGCATATGCCTCAGGCGGCACCGATCCCCTTACATATACACTGATCCCCATTGGCATTTCAAACGGGACCGGCCTGTTTACCGGCCTGTCAGGCGGTACTTACCAGGTAGTGGTGGAAGATGCCAACAATTGTCCGGCCGACACCAGCGCCCCCATCACCATCATCAACCCGCTCCCCGTAATTATCGACTCTGTCTGGTATAACGACATCAGTTGCCACAATGCCGATGACGGATGGATACAGGCATGGGCTTCGGGCGGAACGGGCACGCTCACCTACACCCTCAATCCGCCGGGGACCGTCAATACAAGCGGCCTGTTCGAAAACCTCGGCGAAGGCACCTACACGGTAACCGTAACCGACGAGAACGATTGCGAGATCACCAGCGGCGACATTGAGATTGACAACCCGCCGGCCATCGTGATCAGTACTGTAGATTATACGGATATGAGCTGCCACGACACCCTCGACGGAAGCATCACCGTAACGGCTTCGGGTGGTACGGGCTCGCTTACCTATACCCTTCTGCCCACCGTGATCATCAATTCTACCGGAATATTCACCGGGCTGGGAGCAGGGAATTACTATGTGAGGGTTGAAGATGCCAACGGCTGTGCCGATTCCACAGCCACCATCACCATTAACAATCCTGACGAGATCCTGATCACCAATGTGGAATTTACTGATATCACGTGTCATAACGACAATGACGGCAGCATTGAGGTGACCGCCACAGGCGGCACCGCACCCCTGTCGTATACCCTCTTACCACCGGGCATCACCAATGCCAGCGGCGAATTTACCGGCCTGGTTGCAGGAACCTACCAGGTAGTGGTGAACGACGCCAATAATTGTCCGGCCGACACCACGGCACCCATTACCATTACCAACCCTCCCCTGCTGATCATCGATTCTGTGCAACATGGCGACATCAGTTGCCATAACGCAGACGACGGATGGATACAGGCATGGGCCTCGGGCGGAACGGGCATGCTCACCTACACCCTCAATCCGCCGGGGACCGTCAACACAAGCGGTCTGTTCGAAAACCTCGGCGAAGGCACCTATACGGTAACTGTAACCGACGAAAACAATTGCGAGATTACCAGCAGCGATATTGAGATCGACAACCCGCCAGCCATCGTAATCAGCACGGTCGACTATACGGATATGAGTTGTCACGACACCCTCGACGGCAGCATTACCGTAACGGCATTTGGCGGCATGGGAACCCTGACCTATACGCTTCTGCCCGTTGTGACCATCAATTCCACAGGGATATTCACCGGGCTGGGAGCCGGCAGTTATTATGTGAGGATCGTGGATGCCAACGGCTGTGCCGATTCCACTGCCACCATCACCATCACGAACCCCGATGAAGTATTGATCGGCAGTGTCAGCTGGAGCGACATCACCTGTCATGACGACAATGACGGCAGCATCGAAGTAGTCGCCTCGGGCGGCACCGCCCCCCTGACATATACCCTTATACCCCCGGGCATCACCAATGGCACCGGCCTGTTCACAGGCTTGCCGGCAGGCACTTACCGGGTTGTGGCGGAAGATATTAACGCTTGTCCTTCAGATACCACCGCCCCCATCACCATCATCAATCCTCCCGAACTGCTGATCGACAGCCTGCAGTACATGGATATTTCATGCTTTAACGCCAACGACGGCTGGATTCAGGTCTGGGCTTCAGGCGGGGTTCCGGCGCTCACCTATACCCTTAACCCGGGCGGGATCAGCAATCCGCTTGGCCTGTTTACCAATCTCAGCGCAGGCACATACACGGTAACGGTATCGGATGTGAACGGCTGTATTGTTAGCAGCGGGAATATCGGGATCATCAATCCCCTCTCGGTTCAGATCACATCCTTCGCGCATACCAACATGAGTTGCCACGACACCCTCGACGGAAGCATCACCGTTACGGCTTCGGGCGGCACCGGCATACCGCAGTTCACGCTACTGCCCCCCGGCACCACCAACATCACCGGTGTATTTACAGGCCTGGGACAGGGCACGTATTATGTACGGGTGACCGATGCCAACGGTTGCGCCGACTCTACCTCGAACATCATCATCCTGAATCCGGGAGAAATACTCATCACCAACGAAAACCTTACCCCCATCAGTTGCCATAATGCCAACGACGGCATCATCGAAGTGATTGCCGGCGGCGGCACCCTTCCCTATACATACACATTGTATCCACCGGTAATTCAAAACGGCAACGGGCTTTTTACCGGTCTTCAGCCGGGTTCCTATTATGTGATCGTGGAAGACGCCAATGGTTGTCCTTCCGACACCAGCAGTGTCTTCTCGCTCAACAACCCCGATGAGCTGCTGATTGACTCCATTCAGAGCATGGACATATCCTGCCAGAACTATAATGACGGCTGGATACAGGTATGGGCCTCGGGTGGTACCGGAACACTTTCCTATACCCTCAATCCTTCAGGCATTGTCAACGGCACAGGCTTGTTCACCAACCTTGCCGGTGGCATATATACCGTCAGCGTGAGCGATGCAAACGGCTGCAACCTTATTACCGGAAATATTGAGATCATCAATCCGGGTTCCGTGCAGATCACCGGCTTCAGCCATACCGACATGAGCTGCCACGACACCCTCGACGGCAGTATCACGGTGACAGCCGCCGGCGGGACCGGTTCACCCCTGTATACGCTTATGCCCGGTGGCATCAGCAACTTCACGGGGATATTCACCGGGCTGGGTGCCGGAAGCTATTATGTGAGGGTGGAAGATGCCAATGGCTGCGCCGATTCTACGGCCACCATCATCATTACCAACCCCGGCCAGATCCTGATCCTGACCGAATCGGTAACCCAGATCGACTGTTACAATGCCAACAACGGCGTAGCCGAAGTTACGGCAGGAGGGGGTAACCCGCCTTACAGCTTTACGCTTCTTCCACCGGGGACCACCAATGGAACCGGGCAGTTTACCGGCCTGGCCGCCGGGACCTATTACATCGTTGCCGAAGATGCAAACGGCTGTCCGGCCGATACCAGCAACCCCCTGCTCATCATCAATCCGCCGGAGCTGCTGATCGACTCAACGGATTACAGTCATATTAGCTGCAACGGCTACGGGAACGGATGGATACAGGCATGGGCATCGGGCGGATCAGGTACGCTCACCTATACCCTCAACCCGGGAGGCATCTCCAACGGATCGGGCTATTTCAACAGCCTTGCACCGGGCACCTATACCATTACCGTGCGCGACACCAACAATTGTACGACCGTCAGCCCGGGCATCCTGATCATCGACCCGCCGCCCATCAACAGCAATGTCAGCTCTACCAACGTAAGCTGCTTTGGTTTCGACGACGGCACCATCACCATCACGGCCAGCGGTGGCGTCGGGTTGCTCGAATATTCGATCGACAACGGCTTTACCTACTTCCCCTTTTCAACATTTACCAACCTCACGCCGGGCACTTACATTGCCAGGGTAAGGGACGCAAACGGATGTGAAACCATGGGCGTGGCCGTTGTGATCACCCAGCCGGCACTGCTGCAGATCACCGGCTTCAGCACCATCACCCCCACCTGTTTTGGTTGTTCCGACGGTGAGATCACCGCCAATGTCAGCGGGGGCACCATGCCTTACACCCATAGCTGGTCGAACGGTATGAGCGGGAACCCCATCACCGGTATTCCTTCCGGCTGGTACACCGATACGGTGACCGATGCCAATGGCTGCCAGGTGATCGATTCCGTATTCCTGAACGAACCCGGACCGCTATCCGTAGTGCTCGATTCATCCAACGTTGTATGTTACGGTGAATTCAGCGGATGGGTGGCCGCTATTGCCACCGGAGGTACCGCACCCTACACCTATGAATGGACCAAACTCCCTTCGCCTGTTGTATTGGGAACTGCCGACACACTCTTCAACTGCGACGCCGGTTTTTATGCCGTCACCGTATTCGATTTCTTCAACAACATTGTGAGGGATACCATTGAAGTGGGTCAGCCCGACACGCTGGCCCTGACACTGGCCCATTCAGACACCGTTTGTTATGGGGCAAATAACGGATGGGCAAGCGTGCTTGCAACAGGCGGCGTACCGCCCTATACATACCTGTGGAGCGGCGGAACGGGAGCCACCACAGATTCGGTTTACAACCTTGCTGCCGGTATTTATACCATTACCGTTACCGACCAGCACGGCTGCCAGACCACCGATGCCGTGACCATACATGAAAACCCTGAACTCTTCGTAACGGCTACCACATCCGATCCGCTCATCTGCTCAGGCATCAGCGTACAGCTTAACGCCGCCGCCTCAGGGGGTACCCTGCCCGTTGCCACTTACCAGTGGACGCCGGCCGCGGGGCTGAGCGACCCGCTGGCACAATCGCCGGAAGCAACACCCGGGTTCACAACAACCTATACCGTTGTCATTACCGACCAGCGGGGATGTACCGCCACCGACAGCGTAACCGTTAACGTGGAACCAAGCCCCATCGCAGCATTCATTTACCAGAATCCCTGCGCAAGCAACATCGTTAACTTCCTGAACATGTCCAACGCCAACGGCGGCACCATTGTTTCGTATTTCTGGGACTTCGGCGACGGCTACTTCTCAAACATCCAGCATCCAACCCATAACTATGCTACCGTTGACACAACCTATACCGTAAGCCTGGTCGTTCAGAACAGCAATGGCTGTACCGACACCATCGTCCAGGGGGTTTATGTGAATCCCATGCTCGGGCTGGTGGTGAGCGCCGACACGGTTTGCATTGGCAACCCAACCACTTTCAGTGATACGGTGACCAATCCCAACGCCGTTATCGTAAGTTATTTCTATGACTTTGGCGATGGCTTTACCGACACCGTTTCCAATCCCGTTCACCAGTATGCCATGCCCGGTCTGTACCTGGTCAATGTGTCCATTGAAGATACCAGCGGATGCGTGGAAGCCACCAGTCTGCATGTAAGGGTACATGCCCTGCCCTTCCCTGATTTCGGCGATTCCACCTCCTGTATCAACGACACGACCTATTTTACCGACCTGACCGACACCACTGCGGCGGATATCGTTTCCTGGCACTGGGATTTCGGCGACGGAAACAGTTCGGTGCTGCAACATCCCGAGCACCATTATGCCCTGCCGGGAACCTACATGGTAAGTCTGGCCGTTGAAAACATCAACGGATGCTCCGATACCGTCAGCAGGGCCGTGATGGTTTATCCCCGTCCCGAGGCGGCTTTTCTCACCGACAGCGTTTGCCTGGGTGCCCCTTCATACTTTACGGATATCTCAACCTCCCATGCCGGGGTAATCAACGCATGGTTCTGGGATTTCGGCGATGGCAACACCTCCACCCTGCAAAACCCTGTACATTTTTACTCAGCTGCCGGCTACTACAATGTGATGCTGGTCATAGGCAGCACGAGCGGCTGTACCGACACCGCCATGCAGGTGGCCGGGGTTTATGAACTGCCCCAGGCCAACTTCAGTTATGACACACCCTGCGAGTTTAATCCCGTGAGCTTTACCGATCTTTCACTGCCCAATGCCGACAGCCTGGTGGCCTGGTACTGGGATTTCGGCGACGGGTATTCGTCAAACCAGCAGCATCCGCAGCATATATTCCCCGGCGGCGGGACCTATTCGGTGAACCTTACCGTGACCAACTCAAACGGCTGTACTGACGACACCACCATGTTGTTAACAGTGAATTATGCACCCACCGTGCATTTCAGCTACAGCGTTTCACCCTGTACGAATGATACAACTTACTTCACCGACCTTTCTGTTGCCAATTCAGGCTTTATCATTGGGTGGGAATGGGATTTCGGCGATGGCAACAGCTCGCTGCTCCAGCACCCCGCGCATGTGTACACAGCCCCGGGCCTATATGCCGTAAGCCTTGTGGTAACCAATTCGGAAGGCTGTTCCGATACCATGGTACAAAACCTGGTCATCCACCCGCAGCCTGTGGCAGATTTTTCTGTCGGATCCAGTTGTGTCAACCTCCCCACCTTCTTTTATGACGAGTCGTCGACCACATCCGGACAAATCATTTCCTGGGAATGGGATTTCGGTGACCCGGGTTCGGGAGCGGCCAACTTCTCAAACCTGCAAAACCCCTCGCATACATATATATTCGCAGGGATCTACGATGTAAGGCTGATCGTGACGAACACCACTTTCTGTTCCGATACCATTATCCGGCAGGTGGCTGTGCGGCCCAGCCCCACAGCAGACTTTTCCTTTAACATGGTTTGCCACGGCGACAGCACCCTCTTCCTGGATGCCTCCCTGCCGGCTTCGGCACCCTTCGAACACTGGCACTGGGACTTTGGCGACGGCAATTCGCTGGAATATACTTCCTTTACCGACAGCGTGTACCATGAATACAACAACCAGGGACAGTACCATGTTACGCTTACCGTTACCGACACGGCCGGGTGCAGCAACAGCATCACCCGCATGGTCATGATCTTTGGCAAACCCACGGCCCTTTTCGCCTATAACCAGTCATGCGTGAACAACCTCACCCATTTCACCGATTATTCGAATGGATCCGGGGCCGACATCGTTTCATGGTACTGGGATTTCGGCGATCCGGCTTCGGGAGCCCTCAACAATTCGACACTGCAAAACCCCACGCACCAGTATTCAGTGGCCGGCGATTATTTTGTAACCCTCTGGGTAGTGAATGCCGAAGGCTGTGAAAACCAGACCACGCAAACCATTACGGTTACGCCCGGACCTGTGGCTGATTTCGAAGCCGAAAACAGTTGCGTTGGCTTTATCACTTTCTTCAATAACCTTTCCTATGCCATCGGTGAAAATATCATCTCATGGCAATGGGATTTCGGCGACGGCACTTCGTCCATCCTCCAGTTCCCGACCCATGTGTATGCTTCGGGCGGAACATACTGGGTGTCGCTGACCGTGGAAACCGAGAACGGATGTTTCGACAATATTGTCAAGCCCATCACCATTTTTGACCTTCCGGTCCCCGGCTTTACCTATTCCACACCCAATTGTTCAGGCGATTCCACCTATTTCACCGATCTCTCAACCTTTATCGGCGGAAATGTGATCACCGCCTGGCACTGGGACTTCGGCGACGGGAATATTGATACGGTAAACCAGCATCCCGTCCATTATTATGCCTTCCCGGGCTATTACAACGTGACCCTGACGGTTTACGACACCAATGGCTGTTATAATTCCGTGATCGGAGAGGTATATGTAAATGGTGGCCCGATTGCCGGATTCCACCACTATACCAGCACCTGCGACACGGTATTTTTCACCGATCAGTCGATCGGATCCGGCGCCGGACTGCTTTCGTGGTTCTGGGATTTCGGCGACCCGGCTTCGGGATGGAACAACTTCTCGACCCTCGAAGATCCTTATCACGTATACGTTAATTCGGGAACCTACCAGGTTATGCTGGTGGTAACCGATTCGCTCGGGTGCACCGACACTACCTGGCAAAGCCTCGACATCTACAAGCCCGTTGCCGATTTCGATTATTCCGGCAATTGCGTGAATACGGCAACCCATTTCACCGACCTGTCGTATGTAACGGGCGACGTGATCGTTTCCTGGCTCTGGGACTTTGGCGACGGAACCACTTCCATCGCTTCCGATCCCATACACATTTACACGGCGCCCGGCATCTATTACGTGACCCTGACGGTTACTTCTTCATCGGGTTGCTCAACCACCGCCATCAGGGAAGTGGATATCCTGATACCGCCCGTGGCCGACTTTGAATTCACCTCTGCCTGTTTCGGCGAGGACATACAGTTTACCGACCTTTCCTATGCCCATGGATTAGGCCCCATCGTGGCCTGGGACTGGGCGTTTGGCGACGGCAACACCTCAACGGTGCAGAACCCCGTGCACAATTATGCAAACCCCGGAAGCTACACCGTTTCGCTGGTGGTATATG
Organism: uncultured Bacteroidales bacterium; assembly: GCA_964531985.1. GTDB lineage: Bacteria > Bacteroidota > Bacteroidia > Bacteroidales > B18-G4 > B18-G4. The sequence goes on along the minus strand of CAZHFC010000030.1, from coordinate 21,579 downwards.
ATGCCAACGGCTGTTTTGCCACCACCTCCAAAAACCTCGGTGTATTTGAAAGCCCCGATGCCGCTTTTACGGCAAACGATGTTTGTTTCGGCATGCCGACACAATTTATCGACGAATCGGTTACCAACGGACTGCCTATCGTAAGCTGGCACTGGGATTTCGGCGACGGGAACTACAGCACCAACCAGCACCCCTTCCACTTTTACCCGGCCCCGGGCAATTATACGGTAACCCTTACCATTACCGACCTGGGCGGCTGCGAAGACGTGATGGTTGATGATGTAAATGTGTTCGATACCCCGCTGGCCATGTTCACGGCCGATTCGGTTTGTGTCGGGCATCAGACCAGCTTTACCGACCTCAGCCTGCCGGCAGGGAATATTGTTTCGTGGTACTGGGAATTCGGCGACCCGGCCTCAGGCTTTTACAATTTTTCTTTCCTGCAGAACCCCACCCATACCTATACGCTGGAAGGCACCTATGTGGTAACGCTCACCGTAACCGATATCGGGGGCTGTTCAAACACGGTTTCACAGGCCATTACGGTAGAACCCCCGCCATTCGCCAACTTTACCTTTACCAACGAACATTGTGTGGATGAGCCCGTATTGTTCATCGACCTCTCACAAACCGTAAACGAGATCATTACCACCTGGATATGGGATTTCGGCGACGGTACGCGCGACACCATTTATCATCCGGCAAACCCGAATATCGAACATACCTTTGCCAACCCGGGCATGCACCTGGTTACGCTGACGGTGGTGAATATTGACGGCTGCGTGGGATCAACCTCCAAGCCCATCAACATCCTTCCGGCGCCCATAGCAGATTTTAACCACTCAAGCGCCTGCGAAAATACCCTTGTTCAGTTCACCGACATGACCAATGAGAACGGCGGCGGGCAGATCATCAACTGGTGGTGGGATTTCGGAGATCCGCTATCGGGGTCAACCAACAATTCGCAATTGCAAAACCCGCAACACCAGTTCACGGGTACCGGGGTATACAATGTCACGCTGATAGCCTGGAACAGCAACTCCTGCCGCGACACCATCGTGCGCAGCGTATATGTGAGCCCCAGCCCCTCTGTCGACTATTACTACGATAATGCCTGCGAAGGCGAACTGACACAGTTTTATGTGAACGATACCGTGGTGAACGTGAACACCACCGTATCTTATCTCTGGGATTTCGGCGACGGGACCTTTTCAAACCTTCAGAATCCGGCCCACGCCTATGCAAGTTTCGGCACCTTCATGGTAACGCTGACCATTACCGATACCTCGCTCTGCCAGAACAGCATCACCAAAGAAGTAATTGTTGACAAGCTCCCGCTGGCCTTTTTCGACATCTCAGAACCTACCTGCAGCGGCGACAGTGTATTTTTCAACGATCTCTCATCAACCACATACGGTTACATACAAACCTGGGTGTGGGACTTCGACGACGGTACACCGCCACTGACCATCGTTTTCCCCGACGATCCGAATGTATACCATACATATACGGATCCCGGCACCTACGGCGCCACACTCACCGTGACCAATTCGCAGGGTTGTTCGCACAGCTTCATGAGGGAGGTGAATATACTGGCCAGCCCCATCGCAAACTTCCACTGGTCGGCAAATCCCTGCCAGAACGAGGAAGTGCAGTTCAGCGATGCCTCCTTCCCCAACGGGCAGGGCAACATCCTTTCATGGTACTGGGAATTTGACGATCCCATGTCGGGCATCAACAATACCTCGACCCAGCAAAACCCTGTTCACATTTTCAGCGAAGGAGGAGTTTACGATGTATTGCTGATCATTGTCAATTTCAATGACTGTACCGACACCATCATCAAGCAGGTATCCGTGAACGAATCGCCGGATGTGGCATTCCTCTGGGAAGGTGCCTGCGAGGACACCCTCACCTATTTCTATCCCGATTCCCTGGCCATGAATCCCACTTCGGTGATCTCCTGGCACTGGGACTTCGGCGACGGACAGTATTCCACTCAGCCAAACCCGGCACATAATTATGAGAACAGCGGATACTACGATGTAACCCTGACCATTCAGGATACCGGTATCTGCACCAACAGCCATACGGAAACCATCTTCATCAATGCAAAACCCGATCCGTTCTTTGATGTTTCAGAGGTTACCTGTGCAGGCAGCCCGGTATACTTTGACGACCTTTCTTCGGTAGCCAGCAGTTATATTGTTTCATGGCACTGGGATTTCGGTGATGGCACCGATACAACCATCTTCTTCCCCAACAACCCGGATGTTGAGCATATCTATGCCATGCCCGGGACCTATCCGGTAACGCTTGGGGTGATCAGCGCCGATTCGTGCTATGCCGATGCATCCCAGTATGTGATCATCGATGCCGCACCCATCGCCTTGTTCAATTACGAGCAGGCATGTTTTGGAACACCGACGCAGTTCTGGGATAATTCCGGAAACGGCGGCGGGATGACGATCATTTCATGGAGCTGGAATTTTGGTGATCCCCAGTCGGGCGTGAACAATACCTCCAGCCTGCAAAATCCCGTGCATTTGTACACGGCGCCGGGGATCTATGATGTTACCCTGAACGTGACCAATGCAGGGGGATGTGTCGACTCCGTCCTGCAACAGGTCGTGGTAAGCGAAGGTGCGGCAGTGGATTTCTATGTATACGACAGCTGTTTGAATATCGGTACACAGTTCTTTGTAGACCCATTGCTTAGCGATACTGCAGCCATTGTCATGTACGAGTGGGACTTTGGCGACGGCAGTCCGCTTTCGCATCAGATGAACCCCGTGCATATGTACAATTATGCAGGACTTTATGAAGTTACCCTGACCATCCTCGACACTTCAGGATGCTCGAATGCCGTAAGCCACTATGCCGAGGTGAGGGACAACCCCATTGCCCTGTTCAGCTACGAGGCAGCCTGCGCCGCCGACTCGGTCTATTTCAGCGACCAGTCCTATACCATTAACGGCGACATGATCGTAGCCTGGTCATGGAATTTCGGCGATCCGGCATCCGGAACCAACAACTACTCAACCCTGCAACATCCCACGCACATCTTCAGCGGAATGCAGAACTATTATGTAAGCCTGGTGGTAACCACTGACCACGGCTGCCAGGATTCCATCGTGATACCGGTAGCCGTTAAGGCAAACCCGGTCAGCGACTTCAATTACGTGGCTGATCCCTGTACGCCGGGACTGGTATACTTTACGGATAACTCCAGTTCGGTGCAGTCGGTCATCACCCAATGGGAGTGGTATATGGAACCGGGAACCTATTCATACGTTCCCAACCCGCATCATGTATTCCTGGTTACCGATACCACATACCAGGTAAGGCTGACTGTGACGGATGCCAACGGCTGTACCGATGAGATCTTACAGGAAGTTTACATCCCGACCGGCTTTGAAGTGGAACTCAATTACAGCCAGACCTGCGACCAGCAGGCCATGCTGTTCAGCGCAACGGTAGTACAGCCCGTCAATGTGAACATCTTCTCCTATCACTGGGATTTCGGTGAACCTGCATCAGGACCGAACAATACCTCCAACCTGCCCGAACCGCAACATACATACCTCAACCCCGGCTATTATACCGTATCCTTAACGGCCATGGATGAGAACGGATGCCAGACTACCGTTTACCGGCAGGTGGTGGTAAATGAGCTGCCCGAAGCAGCTTTTGAATGGGCCACAAATCTTTGCGACAGCACCATATACTTTACCGATGTTTCGGTTGGGAATGGCGCCGATATCATTAGCTGGCGCTGGGACTTCGGCGACGGCACACCTCCGCAGTATATAGAGACACCCCCGGGCAATGCCGCACACTTTTATGAATTCGAAGGCATCTACGAGGTGAAGCTCACCGTAACCAATGCCAATGGCTGTGCCGACGAATATACCGGTGAGGTGCACAGGGAACCCTGCCTGAGCGCCGACTTCCAGGTACTCAACAGCCCCGTTTGCGAACGCAATAACATCATATTTGCCGATAACTCGGGGATTGATTTCCTCATCCATCAGTGGCACTGGGACTTCGGTGACGGTACCGACACCACTTACCAGCAAAAATCAGGCACGATCAGCCATTATTACAGCTCGGCCGGACAGTACAATGTGAGCCTGGTGATCAGCGCCATGTTCAACGATGTGCTGCTGGCGGATACCCTTGTACAGCAAGTGGTGGTAAGGCCAACACCCATACCGGCATTTATCTGCGAACCGGTATGCCTGGGAAGCATCTCCACCTTTATCGATTCCACCCAGGATCAGGGTGCAAGCCTTTCGGCATGGCAATGGAATTTCGGCACAGGGCTGGAGTGCGACACTTCCGCGCTCAGGAATCCGGCATTCAGATATGACAGCGCCGGGATCTACCCCGTAAGCCTGCTGGCCGTGAACCAATACGGATGTTTCGACTCCGTCGTTCAGCCGGTCATGGTAAACCAATTGCCCACAGGCCATTTTGAATACACAACGGCATGTGAAAACCAGCGGGTTTATTTTACCGACCTGTCGGATGGCATCGACTGCGAGATAGAATCATGGCAATGGCATTTCAACGATCCCTTACTGAGCGGCGACATGTCGAGCCAGCAACATCCCTGGTGGTCATATGCCGAAGAAGGTACCAATGCCGTTAAACTGATCGTAAGCAACGCCAACGGCTGTGTCGATACGGTGATCTATGACGTGACCGTATACGGCGTGCCGACGGCCGCTTTCGACCTCACCGCCAACTACGACAATATGCAGGGTTCCATCCTGCTCGATGACCAGTCGGAAGGAGCCATTGAATATCTCTGGGACTTCGGCGACGGTTATGAAGTATGGGACAATTATCCGCCTGTTTCCCACATCTACGAGCAGGACGGGGACTATCTGGTCAGGCTGGTGGTATGGAACGAACACGGTTGTACGGACACAAGCATGATGAATTTCGAGTTCATGTTCAAGACCCTCTACATCCCCAATGCGCTGGCTCCCTCAAGTATGGATCCCGAAGTAAAGGTTTTCAAACCCAAGGGGCGCAACCTCAGGGAGTTTTATATAGCCATTCATGATTCGTGGGGTAACCTCTTGTGGGAAAGCAGCAGGCTCGACCAGGAAGGAAGGCCTGTCGACTCCTGGGACGGCACCTATAACGGAAAACTCCTTCCGACCGATGTTTACATCTGGCGGGCGAGGGCAGTATTCCGCGACGGAACCTTCTGGGAAGGAAACGTGATCGGCAATAACGAAGGCGGCTCAGGCGCCACCCATGGTAATGTAACATTGGTAAGATAAACGAATCCAGACAAAATATAAGCTATGAAAGCAACTGGTAAGTGTTTCAGCAAAATGGCGGGATCCGGCAAACGGACACTGCAGAAAATACTGATGGGGTTGATCATATTCATGTTCTTCATCCCCGAAATGATATCACAGGACCATCAGTTTACGCAGTTCACCAACCTGCCGCTGTATTATAATCCGGCATACACCGGCCTGGCCAAGGGCATGCGCGCCAAATTCGCATACCGCCGGCAATGGGTGAAGATGCCCCAGGATTTCAAGGCCATGAACTTCAACATGGACATTGCGGCAAGGGGAATTCCCGGATCCGGAGGCATGGGTATCATGTTCGACTCCTCCAATGAAGGCGGCGGGCTGATCAAGCGCAACGCTTTCGGGATGAACCTCTCGGTGCGCATACCCATTATGCAGAACGTGGTTTCCCAGCTTGGGATATCGGCCACCTTTGTTCAAAAATACATCGACTGGTCACGTCTGGTTTTCAGCGACCAGCTGGATGAATATTACGGGAATATCTATACCTCCGATTTCGCCCCGCCGGGATCAAACAAGGTAAACTATCCCGACTTTGCCATAGGCGGTGTTTTCCGCTTTGCACAGTATGCCGGAAAAGATTCGGAAGTGATCGGAACTTTCGGGTTTGCCGTGAACCATGTTTTCGAACCAAATGAATCCTTTATCAACCTTGAATCGAAACTCCCCGTAAAGGTGGTTGCAACCGCCGATTTCCAGATACAGCAAAGCAGCAGGGCCCGCGGATACCAGGGCGACAAGGGATTTAAATTCAATCCCGCCCTGATCTATATGAACCAGGCAGGGCTCGATTCCTGGTCGGTCGGGCTGAACGTCTACAAAATGCCCCTTTACGTAGGTGCCTGGTACAGGAACAGTGAATTCCAGTTCCTGAACAACGACGCCTTCATCGTAATGCTGGGTATTAATACCAACCTGGGCGATAATGCACGCATGAAGCTGATATACAGCTACGACATCATGCTTACCGATATTACCAGGGCCACCGGTGGTTCACATGAACTGACGCTGATTTTTGAACTCGATGAAATGCAGCTTTTTGGAAACAGCGGAAGCAGTTTCGGACAAAGCCGGATGGACAGGATGCCTCGCGCCCTGGAGTGCTCGCCTTTCTAAACACATGATCGCTTCATGATTGGTACAGAAGCAGAAATGATCGACTATTATATTAAATCCATAAATATATCCCCTTTGGGCGGAACAATTAATTTGCTGTAGTACTGACTTTTAAGCATTCTGCTTTAAAATATTTGTGAAAATATTTTGTAAAAGCATTTTGAGGCCATATATTTGTGCCCCCAAATCAGGAAATTACTATATATCTGGATTACAGCAACAAGGAATGGTATTTCTTTGACCAAATAATCCCGGGCAGGGTCCTGAACGGTTAATTTCACAGATTTGCGGATGTTTTTTAGGGGGAAATGATACTCCCTCTTATAGTACTGAACCCAAAACTTAAATGACCCATACGATGAAAAAAATTATTATCCCGGTGTTGCTGGCAGCAATATTTTCCTTTTCTGCCCACACACAGGTAGCCATTAATGAAAGTGGCTCAAATCCTCACTCATCAGCGATCTTTGACGTTCAATCGACCAACAAGGGCATGCTGATACCAAGAATGAACACCGAACAACGGGACAACATACAGGAACCCGAAACCGGTTTGTTTATTTTCAATACCGAAACCAATTGTATAGAATTTTATGGCGGAAGCAGCCAGGGATGGGTTAACATGTGCCGGTCCGAATCACCCGATCCGGAAATGATACAGATCCCTGTCGGCGATAACATCATGGATGAAGCTTCGGGTGGGACCAGGCTGAAGAACTTTGCACCGGTGGTGAACGGTGAAAAAGAAATCTATATCGGCGTGCCCGACCTTGGAGTTGGTGCCCAACGGAACGATTATGACCTTTGCCCCGGGATGGCTGCATGCTGGGGTACCACCATGGACTTTGAATTCGGTTTCGATCCGGTAACCGACAAGATCTGGACGGAGGTAAGCTGGGGAACCGAAACCCATTATGTTGAGTATCCTGGATTTTCGTCGCAGGTTACCACATTTGGCAAAACATATACAGCCGCCGAAGCAAACATCATTGATATTATTGCCGTTTGCAGGGACCCCGGTTGCAGCGTTTTTCTCAACAACATAGAAATTGACGGAAATCCGGTCGGTAACGTGGTGGCCCCCTACCATCCGACAGATCCCTGGGTACACTATTACGTTACCAATTATGATTTCGGATCAGGCTTCGTGATGACTGCCACACTCGAGCTTATCGGCAGTTTTACACTCGGGAACGAGCACAGCAAGATCGAGATCAATTTTGGTTACGACATTCCCGAGTAAAGAACAATATAACGTTAATAAAAAGCCTCCCTCCACCCGGGAGGTTTTTTTTGTCATATCCTTCGGGTAATGATCATATAAACAAGGATTTCCTTATCGCGGCTTTACTTTCATCCTTTTTCTTTTGTATCTTGTAACCCCATTGGGCATACTGCGTCTTATCATATGATGAAGTTCAGGGAAGACCAATATTACATCGGGGAGGTTCTGAAAGGCGATGTAAATGCTTTCGAGCCGCTGGTAAAAAAACACCAGGACCTGGTCTTTTCCATTGTCAGGCGCATTGTGAAAACCCCCGAGGATGCCGAAGAAGTAGCCCAGGATGTATTCCTGAAGGCTTACCATAAGCTGGGGAAATTCAAGGGGGAATCGAAATTCTCAACCTGGCTGTACCGCATTGCCTACAATACGGCTGTGAGCCACGGTAGGAAAAAGAAAACAGAATTCATCCCGGCCGGAGAAGACCAGCTTGAACGCATACCCGATACGGATATCGACCGGGAGATCATGGGCCTGTCGGCCGAAGAACAGGGAAAACTCGTCAGGGATGCGCTGTCGGTACTTCCCGCTACCGAAAACCTCATCATCAGCCTGTATTATTATCACCAGAAAGACATTCATGAGATCGGTAAAATAATCGGGATGACAGAAACGAATGTGAAAGTGAAGCTTCACAGGATAAGAAAGAAAATGCTGAAAGAAATGAATCATATACTGGGCCGCGAAAAATACAGCGTGGCCTGACAGGAAAGGAGTGGTAAATGAAAAAAAGAAATGATCCTGACACTTCGTTCTTTGCCGGCCTCTTCGGCAATATCGAAATGGAAAAAGCGCCCGAAGGTTTCTCCGGCAAGGTAATGTCGGCCATCCGCGCCGAAAATGCCACAGTACGGAAAACTGCTGATGCCTGGTGGCTGTGGGGCGGTCTGATATTTTCACTGCTTTTTACAGGCCTTGTGGCCGCCGTATTCATGGTCGACTTTTCCTTTTTCGGGGATCTGTTCATGGGGGTGGAATTGGACGGACAGCAAATAATCCGGTTCTTTAACAATTCAACCAGCATCTTTGCATCAATGGCCGATGGTTTCGACATATCGGGGATCTCAGTCTTCATCATGCTGCCGGTCATAGCACTCATCACCATCGACCGCTTGCTGAGAAAAAAGGCCGGGTTGGAGCTGCCGCTGATCTGACCGGGAATTATTTTTTCCGCCCTTACTTTTGTATTTTCGCATGATGATGCTTCCCGAAAACCTTTCAGAAGCCGTCAGCGCAATGGTTGCCCGGTTTGCCGGATACGATGCCGGCATCAGCGGCATATCGCCGGTTGGGGGAGGTTCCATCAACAGCACCTGTAAGCTGGAATGCCCCGCAGGAAAATTTTTCCTGAAATACAATGATGCCGACAGCTACCCGGCCATGTTCGAAAAAGAAGCCACCGGGCTGAGGTTGCTGGGAAACACGGGCGCCATCCGGGTACCCGGAATCATCGGCCATGGGCAGGCCGGTAAACATGCCTTCCTTTTGCTCGAATACATAGATACTTCGCCTGCCGCAAAAGACTACGGGGAAGATTTCGGGCGGAAGCTGGCTGCCCTGCACAGGAATACAGCAAGCCATTTCGGTCTCGACCACGATAATTATATCGGTTCCCTGCGGCAACAGAACGGCCGGCATGCACGATGGACAGATTTTTTCAGGGAAGAACGGCTGAAGGTACAACTCAAACTGGCCGCCCGCAAGGGGCTGATGCCCGCTGGCATGCAGAAATCATTCGACCGGCTGTTCGGAAAACTCGACGACATCTTTCCGGAAGAACCTCCTTCACTCCTTCACGGCGACCTCTGGAGCGGGAACTACATGCCTGCCGAAGACGGGCATGTGTGCATCATCGACCCGGCCGTATATTACGGATCGAGAGAAATGGACCTTGCCATGACAAGGCTTTTTGGTATGGCCGGAAAGGGCTTCTACGAAGCATACCATGAAGCCTGTCCTTTGCAACCGGGCTGGCGCGAACGCATTGCAATTTGCAACCTCTATCCGCTCATGGTGCATGTAAACCTTTTCGGAGCCGGATACCTGGGAAGTGTTGAGGGGGCACTTAGAGCGTTTTGAGTGTTGAATCACTGACAAGTGTTGGGTGCCGGTTTCACCTTACTGCCTTACTAATTCCCTTCATTACCAAGCCCTTTCCCCCCGCTTTTCACCCGATGTCGCCTGGACAGGCTCTCAGGGAAAGGAGAACAGGGATGAGATGCCATGCCCGGTACCTCATGTCATTTCTTTTCTTAATTTTGCATCCACTTTAAACACAGCCCGTCCATGATCCAACAAGAAGAGAAGAAGGAAGCGCCCAAACCGCTGAATTTCATCGAATCCATCATAGAAGAGGATATCCGCAACAATAAGAACGACAGCCGTGTGCACACGCGATTTCCTCCGGAGCCCAACGGTTACCTGCACATCGGCCACGCCAAGTCGATATGCCTCAACTTCGGCCTCGCCAAAAAGTACAACGGCAAGTGCAACCTTCGTTTCGACGATACCAACCCTACGAAGGAAGAACAGGAATATGTCAATTCCATCATGGAGGATGTACGTTGGCTGGGTTTTGACTGGGAAGACCGCCTTTTTTATGCCAGCGACTATTTCGACCAGCTTTACGAATGGGCCGAAAAACTCATTCTGGATGGAAAAGCTTACGTTGATGACCAGCCCGCCGAACTCATCAGCCGGCAGCGCGGCACGCCTACCCGTCCGGGTACCATAAGTCCTTTCCGCGAACGCGACATTGAAACCAACCTGGACCTTTTCCGCAGGATGAAACAGGGTGAGTTCCCCGACGGAACAAGGGTTTTAAGGGCCCGGATCGATATGGCCTCTCCCAATATGCACATGCGCGACCCGGTGCTTTACCGCATTATGCACACCCCGCACGACCGCACCGGCGATAAATGGTGCATCTACCCCATGTATGATTTCGCCCACGGGCAGTCGGACTACCTGGAGGGCATCACCCACTCCATCTGTACCCTGGAGTTTGAGATCCACCGCCCGCTATACGACTGGTTCCTCGACAACCTCATCGAGACCGAATACCGGCCGCGCCAGATCGAGTTTGCCCGGCTCAACCTCAGCTATACCGTGATGAGCAAGCGCAAGCTGCTCGAGCTGGTAAAGGAAGGCCATGTAAGCGGCTGGGACGACCCGCGTATGCCCACCGTAACGGGCCTGCGGCGGAGAGGATATACGCCCGGGGCGATCCGTAACTTTGCCGACCGCATCGGGGTAGCCAAGCGCGACAACGTGATCGACGTGGCACTGCTGGAGCACAGCATCCGTGAAGATCTGAACAGGAAAGCCCCGCGGGTGATGGGGGTGCTCGACCCTTTGAAGCTCGTCATCACCAATTACCCGGAGGGAAAGACCGAAGAGCTGGAAGCCGTTAACAACCCCGAAGATGAAAGCATGGGAAAACGCATGATCCCCTTTTCGGGGGAAATCTACATCGAACAGAACGATTTCATGGAAAATCCGCCCGGGAAATTCTTCCGCCTCTCTCCCGGAAAAGAAGTGAGGCTTCGCTATGCCTATATCATCAAATGCGAGGAAGTGATAAAGGATCAAGCCGGAAATATCACCGGGATCCGCTGCACTTACGACCCCGACACGCGCAGTGGCGGCCCGGCGGCCAACCGCAAGGTGAAGGGCACCATCCACTGGGTTTCGGTGCCACATGCTTTGCCCGCAGAGATCAGGCTTTACGACCGCCTGTTCCTGAAGGAAGACCCTGACAATGTGGAAGAAGGTGAAGATTTCAAGGCCGGGCTGAATCCCGATTCGCTGGAAATCAAAAAGGGCTACGTAGAGCCAGGACTCGCCGATGCCGGACCGGAAGCGAAATACCAGTTCGAACGCCTGGGCTATTTCTGTGTCGACCGCAAGGATTCGAAGCCCGGGAGCCCGGTGTTCAACCGCACCGTGCCGCTGAGGGATTCGTGGACGAGAAGTCAGGGGAAATAGGAAATCTGAAATCTGATATTTGAACTCAGAAATGACTTCAAAATTCAGATTTCGTTTTTCAGATTTCAGAATTCTTTCGTATCTTTGCAACCCCATTGCCCGATGGTGTAACTGGCAACACGTCTGACTCTGGATCAGAAGATTCTAGGTTCGAACCCTAGTCGGGCAACACTCAGAAAGAGCTAGTTACAACAAATACTGTAATTAGCTCTTTTCATTTGATACATAATTTGATACATGAACGGCTGAATTAGCACTGATTTTAACCAATCTCATCACTTACTTTCGTATCAGTTTTTCATCAGTAATAAATTCATTCAAAGAACTAACACGAAGATACAACATTTTTTTCTAAATGACAAATATAACTGGCAGCAGCTGAAGTAAATACATGTATTTTGAAAGCCATTTTAATGCGTTCTAATGATGTTTTGCTTTCATGCATAATGTTGTCCCAATTTCAAGTAAAAATTGATTAGAAGTAACAGAAGCACCGTTAAAATTAAGATGGTTACTTCTAATGTCTGCACCAGTTATGTCACTCCTTTACTTTTATATTTAATTCCTATGTTTTCTGAATATGCTTTGTGTAAAAGATTATGAACAGTTGGATTCCCCCCTTTTCTAATAAGCTCCAATCCGTCATTAATTTTATGAATTCGCCTAAACAAATCCACATCATTCCTAACTAGACTCCCAATAATGAATTTAGTATCCGTATCAGTAGGTGTCATTGGTAAAGATTTAGAGTTTGGGTTTATTTCTATTAATTTATTGCGGAATAGGGTATAGAATGCTCTAACTTTTTCGTCTAACGGTGCACTTTTTCTAATAATTGAGTTATATTCCTCTATCGTAAATTTACTAGTGCTATTATTATGAAGGGTGGAATCATTCTTTTGGTTTGGCTCATAACTCATCTTCGAATTAGCCATGTTATTAATGGATAAGTTAGGGCGTTTAATTCTTTCCATATTGCTATATGCTATTTTGCTAAGGATTTCATAAGATTTATGATATTTATCATTTATACTATCCTTAGTTTGTTCTAACTTTTTGAAAACACGTTCATATGGAAATACACAAGCGGCATGCATTATAACAAACCCTCTTTCAGACGTATTAACAAAGATAAAATCTAGATATTTATCAGGAATAACATCTTTAATAAAGTATTTAGAAACTAATACTCTATCATTATCATATTGGAAATGAAGCTCCTTATTATCTTCAATATAATTAAAAATAGAACTATAAATTTCTTTTGAGTGTAATTCCTTTTCATTCCCAGAATAAAGGTATGGAGTTGATAATAAGGATCTGTAAATTTCTTGCTCCCTACTATTTAGAACCTTCGTTTCTTCGCAACCAGTATTCCAATTTATAGTTTTAATTAAAGATAAAGTAGGTAAAGTATTTTCTGTTACTATCTGCGGAGCAGATTCATTATGTTTACTTATTACTTTATTTCACTAGTGGGCACTTAAAACCCACTGATTTTTAATTGTTTATCATTTAGTTCTTTGACATCTTTGTAATCGCATTTCGTAAGTATCTCTTTTACAGGTGTTTTATCGAGTAGAGAGATGCTGAGAATTTGTAGAATTTCGTAGATTGTACGGTCAACTTTCAATTTGTTACCAACTATGGCAACAAGGCAGTAAGCGATGATTGCACAATACATTTGGATTTTTACTGCATTCAAGGTTGTCCCCCAGAAGGATTTTATCCTCAGATGCTGTTTCATCCATTTGAAAAATAATTCTACTTCCCAGCGTTTTTTGTACAACAATGCTATTTCTAGAGCGGTCAGGCTGGTGTTGTTGGTCAGGAAAATAAATTCCTGATCCTTCTCCTGATCATAGTACTTTATCCGACGAAGTTTATCTGGATATTCTTTCTTCGGATAATAGGTCTCCAGCCTTCCTATCTGGTCATAGCGAACACCTTGGCTTTTATCTACAGAGTTCGAGTACATGCGTTTGAACCGCATGTTATCTTTCGCCCTGGTAACGAAGAAGGCTCCCTGTTTATGCAGACGATACAAACGACGGTAATCCACGTATGCTTTGTCAACAACGTAGAAGCTTCCCGCTTCAAACTGGATCAAATCCATTATATTGACATCATGAACTTTGGCATTGGAGATGTACAAAAAGGTTGGTATCGAGGTCTTTACATCATACAAGGTGTGAAGTTTGATACCAGCTTTGGTTCTACGGAACTCTGCCCACCAAAAGACACTTAAACAGAGGTCTATGGTAGTTGAGTCCAGAGCATACACATTTCCATCTACGTTGATTTCAAAGTCGGACTTGTAACAACTGCATCTTGCTTCATCGATTAAAACGTAGGCAAATTCCTCGAAGATTTTATAACTGCGTCTTTCATTGGCTTTGCCAAGATTCCTTCGCGTTAAAGTTGGACTAAATCCCAGATGATAAAACTTGGAATAATGTCCTTCTAGGCTTAGTATCAAATCTCGCATGCTATCTCTTGACGTAAGCTGACCGAAAACCATGCAAAGCATTTGATTCCAGCAGGTAAAGGATCTTACATATTTGTTTCCATTATGCTTATTCACGATTCTATCGAAGACTCTACGAGGTAGAAAATCTGTAAGCTGAGCGAAGATATATTTGCCTTGATTCATGGATTAATGCATTTTATACTGCAAAAATCCACATTTTCAATTCAAATCGTCACGCTATAAAAAAGCGCTACAAGTACGATGAACAAAGAATTTCAAAGAACGATTAAATATTTTTAGTACCCACTAATGACTTTATTTTTTATGTTAACTTCTATATTTACTTCTTTGTTAGTGTGTTGTAAAACATCACTACCTATGTGATCTATTGTATCATTATCTATATTATGTTTTCCATCACTTTCTATGTGACAATTTGTATCACCACCTGAATGTTCATTATAAATTGCTTCAATTTCATCAATGCTAGTGAATAAATATTCATTTGAGTTGTTGTATCGTTTTTTTCTTTGAATAAATCCGCCATTTTCTAATCTAGTTAAACTTCTACTGATGGCACTTTCATCAATCCCTGTAAGTTCAGCTATTCTCTTTCTACCTGGAAAGCATTCTTTTGTTTTGCTGTTTCTGTGAGAAATAATGGCAATATAAACTCTTAAATCTCGTCCGTTTTTAATGTAGCGTCCTATGTTATTAGGTACAATTGCTACTTGTCTTTTATTCATATAATTTATTTTTTTTAGCCATCATAATAGTGAATGGTGCCCTCCATTCACCAAATCACTTTATGGATGGCATTTTTGCAGAGAATAAATTGGAGGGAGCCTCGCAATATATAGTACGTATTATCACTTGAGTGGTTTCTCAAGTTTGAAAAGTTTTTTAGATTATTACATAAGCTAGTAAACAAGCATACATGTTACGTAATTATGTCAGTGAGATCATAGAAAAAGTGTTAATTCCAGGTATCATTGTTGGGGTCACTCGTTATTTGAGTCAAGTCGATCATCTTCTCAAAAAATCATCTGCTATTCTTCTAAATAATTTGTAATTTGCAGCATCTGTTGATAAAAACCAGTTACCTTCCAATTAATTATTGTATGGAGAGAGAAATACTAGAAAAGTATAATAGATTTAGAGATTTATGCTTGGCGAATGCAGAGGATGCTTTAAATACAGCGGAGGAATTACAGAACAAGTCCGTTAACCACATAGCCTTTTATCTGACTGTTTATGGATTAGAAGAAATAGGTAAGATATTTATAGGTTGGTATCAACTGACAACAAAGGAAAAATGGGATAGAGAAAACGTTAACATACCTCTTGATGACCACATTAAAAAAATATTTTGGGCTATATGGTGGTTTACTTTTGCCAAAGAGAAGATAACTAAAAAACAAATTTCAGAACTAACGAATTTAGCAAAAAATCTCCACAATAAGAGGTTAGATGTGATGTACACCACTCTTTCAGATAAAGTACCATCCAGACAAAAGATTTCAGATACGGAGCTTGGGAATTTCATAATTCTTGGCAAGGCAAGATTAGAAATTGCAAAGCAAGAAGGAAGCGTAGGTATAGAGCTAACTCAAGATGCTAGGGATGATATAGATTGGTTTGAGAAAGCAACAAGTGATTCTGAAAGCAGAAAATATATTTTTGGTAATACATCACAAGAAAAGCTAATTGAACTTGGAGATGTTAAGAATTGGATTTCTTGGTTAAAAAAGGAGTTTCAAAAAGAGGATACTGAAGCAAAGGAGATATTAAAAAAGGAATTAAAGAAAGCACAAACCGAAATAGCTAAGACCTTCGAACCTAAATGGAGAATTAAAATCAAAATTAAGTCAAAATCTCACTCTATCAGAGGAAGTGTTCTTAATAAGGTTTCTGCAAATAATCCCGTATTTAAATTTTTCAAAGGAGAGGATAACCATACTTTAGTAATTGATATTTATTTAGATAAAGGAGTAAATATAAAAGGGTTATGGAATAGGGGATGGCAAACAAGCCAACTCTTGGTTGCAGCATTAAATGTCACCACTAATGGTTTGTTTTATTGGGATATTCCAAGACACGCTGATAAGTTCTATGAGCAAATGTGGGATTTGGAGAGCAATAAACAACTTGATGCAAAGTTGCAAACAAGTTTAGAGCTTGATTGGAGTCCCTTACAAATGTACCTTACAGAAAAAGAACTAGGTTTCTCGTTCATGGTCTTTCATTATTTTGCAAGTCTGCTCCCAAAGAAAAATTTTGAGGCAGTGAACCACTTTATGATTGCACTTGGGATGTTTGCCAAGAATGATATGCATTTACGACTTGAAGACCAATGCTTTTTAAACTTTTATTTAGCTTTTAAGAAAACAATTATATTTAATGAACAGCCGGATGAAAATACCAGTATTAAAGATTTAGGATTTTCCTTAATAGGTTATATGTTAGATGGTGATAGATCCGGGTATGATAAAGTGATGGATATTGGCGATGAAATGGAAAAGCAATTAGATAATATGAAAACCAATATTACCTTAACAGAAGTTTTTGAGATGAAACAGTATGCTGGACTATACTTCTTCGATTTAGCTGCCAAAAAAGAGCTTGGAGAAAAAGCCAAAGTAAAAACTGAGAAAATAAAGAACAGAAAAAGGAATCAGAATAAGAAATAATTGTATAGGAGAAGATAAATTGTGAGGTAATTTATTGATCACCATACTATTTGAGCCGATATATTAAGGTTTTATAAGCTGATATTGACGCTTAATTGAGTGCCAATAATAAATATCTAAATTATGAAAGTTGAGAAAGTAATTCATATTAATGAAAGCCATTCAATTGAAATCGGTAAATCAACCTGGGATAGTTCAGAGCAATCGTTAAGAAATCGGTATGATCAACAGAATGGAAAATTTGATCCTAAAAGTTCAAGTGAGATTCCCCGAAATGATTTAATACTTATTATCCGTGAGTCAATCAACAATGACCTTCTGACAGGAGCCGAATTAGTGGAAACTCTTGAAATAATTATTAATAAACTAAAACGGATTATTTCTTAATTTATTCACAATATAATGAATAATATCAGTGTTCGAAAAAGCCTTGAAACAATAGACAAAATCATTGAATTTCTAAATAATGGGTACACGGTATTGTTAGAGTCAGATGTAGTAGGTCTAATGATGCATTTTTGTCTATCTGACCCTGAAATTGAAAATAACCAGGTTCATATTGATACCCGAATAAAACAATCTAAAAAAGATAGTCAGAAGATTGATCTTGCAATCGGAGAAATATGCAAGCAAGCTGAAACAAGACCTAGAGTTGATGCAAATGCTATCTATGAATTTAAATCAATTCCGGAATCTGGCTTCAATGATAAACAAAAGAGGATAAGATTCGGGAAGATCCTTGAGGATATATTAAAAATTCAAGAACTTAAACTAGCAATAAGTAGGTGGATTGTTGTTTATGATGGTGTTGGATATTTTGATGAAGAACGGAGGGGGCAAATTATTGAATTCCGAGATAAAAATGATGAGGGGATTGAGATAGTTTTTGTTCAGAAAGAGAACGACAACTGGGTGCGAAAATATTATCCATCCTTACAAAACAAAGATTGAAGAAAAAATACTCGATGACCTCACCTTGAAACAAGAAAAAACAGCTATCTTATATACATCGTTGTTATTTAACCAATATTAACTACGGTGTTTTAGGCTTAGGGGATTAATAAGTCCTACCGGAGATTTAGGTTTGGCCCTTTATGTGATCCATGGGATATAAAATTTTTTGAAGGTGGACCGCTGCAATATCGAATGTCAACAATTGACATAATGGCGTTTCATTGGGGGGTAAATAATAATAAATGGATGGGGGCGGCACGCCGCTATTACGCTACCTCCACATCATACAAATACTTCTGAAACTCTATAAAAAGTGAACTGATAGTTGCCACATCACCAAGGATTTCTTTTGCATCTTCCAGTGATTCGTACTTGTTAGTTAGTAAGATAGGCAGTTTCTCCTGGTCAAGTTCTCCGACTCCCATTTCAATATATTTACTTAATACGAACTCAATAAATTCTTTCTGTTTTTCATTGAGCAGAGCAAAGATCGTTGCTTCTGCTCTTTGTGCTCTTTCAGCCCTTGTAATGGGTTTTGTGTCGCTATTGAACACATACTCCAACACATCGAATAAGTCGCTCTTTTCAGCGTTAATGAGCTTCTGGAGGGTGTTTAATTCATCTTTCCCAAAACCTGCATCATCCAGTTTTTCCAGAAGTATTTTGCGTGTTAGTGGATTGCTCCACAATTTCCTTAATTCTGCTTCACTTTTGAATAAGTTTGGCAACTCACCGAATAGATTATTAAGGAATTCTTCAGCGGAAATAGGTTTACCATCAGCACTCCAAAATGATGTTGCAATCATGTGCTGAATCTCTCTTTCTTTGCCATCCCTTAATTTAACTTTAACTTTTTTAGGACAAACACAAGGGCTTTGCCCACATTTTATGCAAGGTGGAGGCGGTTCTTTTAGACAAATACAATGTCTATTCCCACAAACAGGACATGGCTGTGGAGGTGTTTTTACACAAACACACGGTATCTGACCACAGACTTTGCAAGGTTCTTCTTCTAATGGTTCACCATCCCACTCTGGATCAGAAAAATGATGATACGCATTGACAAAATCATATATGGTAAAGAACTCTTTTCCATCAAATAACCGTGTCCCCCTGCCCACGATCTGTTTAAACTCTATCATTGAGTTCACAGGCCGCATTAAAATGATATTTCGAATATTACGGGCATCAACACCAGTGGAAAGTTTTTGTGAAGTTGTTAATATGGTCGGTATTGTTTTCTCATTGTCCTGGAATTCCCTTAAAAACAGTTCTCCAATTTCACCATCATTAGCCGTTACACGAACACAGTAATTGGGATCAGTACTATTCTTATATTGATTCACTATGTCACGAACAGCGGCAGCGTGGTCTTGAGTAGCACAGAATACAATAGCTTTTTCTTTCTGGTTAATTTCATCCATAAAAACCTGTACCCGCTTTGCTTCCCTAGCTTTGATTTCAATAATCCTGTTGAAATCTGGTTCTTCATATAATTTACCTTCCTCTATTTCCCCCTCGATAATATCATCATCACTTGTATAAATGTAATCGTCTAAGGTTGTTTGAATCCGCTTAACTTTAAACGGTGTTAAAAATCCATCATTAATACCTTCAACCAGTGAGTATACATAAACTGGTTCACCAAAATACCTGTATGTGTCAACATTGTCTTTACGTTTTGGTGTAGCAGTAAGACCTAATTGAACGGCAGGTGAAAAATATTCTAATATTCCTCTCCAATTGCTTTCATCATTCGCACCTCCACGATGACATTCATCAATAATAATAAAATCAAAATAATCCGGTGGGTATTGTCCAAAACTTGGCACTGGATTTCCATCTTCATCAAACCCACTCATGAAGGATTGAAAGATGGTAAAAAAGATACTGCCATTGGTAGGAACTTTCCCCCTTTTCCGAATCTCTTTAGGCTTAATCCGTACCATGGCATCATCAGGAAAAGCTGAAAAGGAATTGAATGCCTGGTCAGCTAAAATATTTCGATCTGCAAGGAAAAGGATTCTGGGACGTCTTTTCCCATCCCGATTTACATTCCAGCGGGTATGGAATAGTTTCCATGCAATCTGAAATGCAATGGCGGTTTTGCCGGTTCCAGTAGCCAACGTTAGCAGAATGCGATCTTTGTTGTGGGCAATGGCTTCCATTACCGTATTGATTGCAATTTCCTGGTAATATCTTAATTGCCAGGTTCCACTTTTATCTTCAAATGGAATTTCGGCAAACTTCTCACGCCAGTCATTATGTTGTGAAAATGTTTTATCCCAGAGTTGTTGTGGTGAAAGAAAATCTGAAACTAATCCCTCTTTACCAGTCTTCATGCAGATCTGGTAAATTTCTTTCCCATTTGTCGAATAGGTAGTTCCAAGATTTAGTTTTGAAGCATATTGCTTTGCCTGTGCAACACCTTCTCCAACTTCTAACTCGTTACTCTTAGCTTCTACAACTGCCAGCTTGATTCCCTTATAAACTAATAAATAATCTGCAATAAGCGGCTTTTTCCTGCCTCCACCAACCTGAATTCTACCGTCCGTAATTTTGCACACATCACGCTCACGAAGCACTCGTGATCCTTCAACCTCTCCCCAGCCACATGCTTTTAATTTGGGGTCAATAAGTTCCGCTCTGGTTTCAGCTTCGTTCATTATTATTCATTATTTCTTTCTAATTTTTCAATAAAGATTTTATTTCGAATTTTAGCTCGTTGTAATAACGTTGAAAACTTGATGACTTCTGTATAAATAGATCCATTCGATCTTCCCTCAAATCCATTTACATTCTCTGAAGGTCGAAACCAATAATCTAAATGATGGGAATGCTCGAAACGGCTAACATGTCCTCTAACATCTCTATCTTCAATGCTTTCACCTATTAAATATCCATAATATGTGGTAATTTGAAAATCATCTATGGTATAATTTCTTATCAAATTTGCATAAAAATCTATCTGACTAAGATGCTCTGAAACATTAACATCTGGAGCCTTAAATTCAATAATAATACATTTGCCTTCAGCGGGAAAAAGCAATATATCTGGCCGCTTGGTAAGTCTTTTTTCTCCTAAGGAATTGAGGTATCTCTCCTCTTCACCATCAAATCTTTTGTTAAATATTTTCTTCCCATCAATTTCAATTTGATTTAGTCGTTTTTCAGAAAAGCCATCGAAATAAATAAACTCCTCAGCTATCAACCACAGGTCACTAGATTCAGGATTATCAGAACTCTGTTGAAAGATTAAATTATGTAATAGGTCTTCATCAATTCTGTTCCCGCTTTTTAGTTTTTCAATCTCTCTGTTCAAAACTCTTTCAAATAGTTCTAATACCATCTTTCGCCTTGCTACGTATTGTGTCAGAGCAGTTCTGTTTTGTAGAGGGATCGATTTGACCAGTTCATTTACTTTATCGGAGAGTTCTTCTTGATAATTTGAATTTGATGGATCCAGATTCTTCAACTGCTCAATCTGGTGTTTTATTTTGGCGTCTTTGGATGCAATAATTTTTGCATCAGCTTCATATACTTTGCGTAGGATAGAGTCATCACTATCTCCTATGTTTATTCTGTTTTTTAAAGAATCCAGAGTTTTAGCATTTAGCAAGAACATCTTTCTTAATTCTTCTATATTCTTCAGTTTTTCATCATTCTTGTTTTTAATTTCCTCATATATTGGAAAAATCGGGCATACTGACCACCCAATTCCGATTTAAATTGACCACCTAA
>CAZHFC010000029.1:35485-44141 GCA_964531985.1 uncultured Bacteroidales bacterium | reverse complement strand
TTATCACAATAAGGGAAAAAAAAGAAGCTGCCTCTGTTGTTATGAGACAGCCTCGGATTATTTCATCATTTCTGCGTAATACTTGTAAAAGTACGGGATGGTTTCGATACCGTTAAAGAACTGCTCCAACGGGAAGTTTTCGTTGGGCGAGTGAATGGCATCGGATTCGAGCCCGAAACCCATCAAAATGGACTTGATTCCGAGGATCTGTTCAAAGGCGGAGATAATGGGGATGCTGCCCCCGCTGCGAACGGGCACCGGCTTCCTGCCATATACCTGTGTGTAGGCCTTATCGGCAGCCTGGTAGGCAATCATGTCGGTGGGCGATACGTAACCCTGCCCGCCGTGCAGTTCCGTTACCTTTACCTTGACGCAGGCCGGTGCGATGGCTTTAAAATGATCTTCGAACAACTTCGCGATCTTATGGTGGTCCTGGTGGGGGACAAGCCTCATGGAGATCTTGGCGTATGCTTTGGAAGCGATCACGGTCTTGGCCCCTTCGCCAGTGTAACCTCCCCAGATGCCGTTTACGTCGAGCGAAGGCCGGATACCGGTGCGTTCGTTGGTGCTGTAACCTTTTTCACCCCAAACCTCTGCAATGTCAATGGCTTTTTTATAGGCTTCAAGATTGAAAGGCGCCTTTGCCATTTCTGCCCGTTCAGCATCACTGATCACTTCAACATCATCATAAAAGCCGGGAATGGTTATCACATTGTCTTCGTTGGTCAGTGAAGCGATCATCTGACAGAGGATGTTGATGGGATTGGCAACAGCCCCGCCGAAAAGACCCGAGTGCAGGTCGCGGTTTGGTCCGGTTACTTCCACTTCCATATATGCCAGCCCGCGAAGCCCTGTGGTGATCGATGGGATGTCGGGGGCGATCATGCCGGTGTCGGAAACCAGGATGATGTCGGCATTGAGCAATTCCTTGTTCTGCTCGCAGAATTTTCCAAGGCTGGGCGACCCCACTTCTTCTTCGCCTTCTATCATGAATTTGACATTACAGGGAAGCGTACCGGTCTTCACCATCAGCTCAAAGGCTTTGGCATGCATATATGCCTGCCCCTTGTCGTCGTCGGCACCCCTGGCCCAGATCTTTCCCTCGCGGATCTCCGGCTCAAAAGGATCGCTTTTCCAAAGCTCCACAGGGTCTACGGGCATCACATCGTAATGGCCGTAAACAAGCACCGTGGGCGCTGCGGGGTCAATGATCTTTTCTCCATAAACAACGGGGTTTCCATCAGTGGGCATGATCACGGCCTTGTCGGCACCGGCCTTCATGATGCTGTCTTTCCAATATTCCGCTGCTTTCAGCATATCGCCCTTGCGGGCAGTCTCGGAACTGATGGATGGGATCCTGATCAAACCGAAAAGCTCGTCCAGGAAGCGGTCCTTGTTCTCTTCAATGTACTTTTTTACATGTTCCATATCATTGTTTTTTATTTGATTTTCACGGAGTGAATGGCAAAAATAATAAAAGCTGCCGGATTTTAGGCCAAAGGGCAAGCCGAAAAACGATAAATTTGCAGATCGTCAACAATACATACAAGAATGAAAAAGATCAGGGTTGCCATTAATGGCTTCGGAAGGATCGGACGGATCACCACCCGTGCCATGCTGCGGCACAAAAATATCCAGCTTGTTGCCCTGAATGACCTGAGCTGCCCTGCCACACTGGGGCATCTTTTCAGGTATGACTCCGTGCAGGGTCGCTTTGAGGGTGACGTGAGCTGGGACGAACAGCATTTGTATATCAACGGATCAGCGGTAAAGGTACTGAAGGAGGAAGACCCGGGCCGGCTTCCCTGGAAGGCGCTCAACATCGACATAGTGATCGAGTCGACCGGCCTCTTTGTCAGGAAGGAGGACGCCATCAGGCATGTAACGGAATCGGGCGCGCGCAAGGTGATCATCTCGGCGCCGGCCAAAGGCGAAAGCGACGGGGTGCCCTATGTGGTGCTTGGTGTGAACGACCATGTGATCGACCGCAATGACGTGATCATCTCCAATGCTTCCTGCACCACCAACAATGTTGCTCCCCTCATCATGATCCTCGACCGGCTGTGGGGCATTGAAAAGGGTTTTATCACCACTGTACACTCCTATACGCGCGATCAGAACCTGCTCGACGCCCCGCATCATGACCTGCGCCGGGCAAGGGCCGCGGCATATTCCATCGTGCCTACCACCACCGGGGCCGCCAAGGCTGCCACCCGCATCTTTCCGCATCTCGAAAAGAACCTTGGCGGTGCCGGCATTCGTGTCCCCGTACCCGACGGATCCCTCACCGACCTGACCTGTACACTGGCCAGGCCCGCCAGCGTGGAGGACATCAACAGGGCCTTCAAAGAGGCTGCCGGCAATTCACTGAAAGGGATACTGGAATATACCGAAGACCCCATCGTTTCCATCGACGTGATCGGGAATACACACTCGGCCATTTTCGATGCCGGCCTTACCGCCGTGCTTGGCGATAAGAACAAGCTGGTGAAGGTGGTGGCCTGGTACGACAACGAAACCGGTTATGCCAACCGGCTGGTTGAGCTGATCGGACGCTTTGCCTGATTGCGGCTGCCCGTAAATTTGATCCCGGCCTAGCTGAATTTTTTCAGCGCCAGCTCATCCCCGTCAAAAACTGCATAGGTGAAGTTGGTGATCCAGTCGCCCAGGATCACGAGTTTTGTGTTTTCGTTCAGGTCGGCTAGGGTGGGAAGATGGCGGTGGCCGAAGATGAAATAATCGATGGCGGGATACCTGGCAGCCATGCCCGAGGCATACTTGTAAAGCATCTCTTCCCTTATGTCGCCGGCGGCATCTTTCCTGCCGTCTTTTGCAATGTTGGCCAGCCGGCTCTTCTTCGAGAAATACAATCCCATCCTGGCACCCAGGTCGGGGTGCAGCCAACTGAAAAGCCACTGGTTGAAGCGGCAGGCGAACACTTTTTTCAGAAACTTGTACCCATGGTCGCCCGGGCCAAGGCCGTCGCCGTGGGCCAGGTAAAACATCCTGCCCGAAAACTCCATGATCTCCGGTTTGCGGTGTAAGGTGATGCCGGCTTCCTTTTCAAGGTAGTCAAAGGCCCACACATCGTGGTTGCCCCTGAAAAGGCTCACGGGGATGCCCGCATCGGTGATACCGGCCAGCTTGCCCAACAGGCGGACAAAGCCCCTTGGCACCACGGTCCTGTATTCAAACCAGAAATCGAAAATATCGCCCATCAGGAAAATGTGGGTGGCATCCTCACTTACCTTGTCAAGCCATTTTATAAATAGCTTTTCCCGCTCCAGGCTGCGGGCATGGTCGGGAATGCCGAAATGAAAATCGGAAGCAAAATAGATGTTTTTCCGCTCGGCCTGCATGGATTTTTTTTACAATGATAAGAAATTGTGATCAATATTCGGGCCTGCTGCTGTAATAATCCACCAGCACTTCCTTCAGCTTGTCAAAGTCGCGGCTCAACGTTACAATGCGCCCTTTGGTGTCGACCAGCAGGTAAGCCGGCAGCCTCATCTTCAGGTTGAAGAGTTTCTGAACCGGCGACCCGGCGCCTTTCAGGTCGGTAACATGCGTGCCGGGAATGCTGTCGAGATTAATGGCTGCCTGCCATACCGTGAGATCCTTGTCGAAGGAAATGCTCAGCACCTCCAGCCCGTAACGGCCAAAGGCCTCCTGTGCCTTCCGGATGATGGGGTTGGCCTGGCGGGAAGGTGCATCAACCGCAGCCCAGAAGTAGATCAGCAAACTCTTTCCTTCAAAGTCTTTGGGCCCCGCTTCTCTGCCATCGCCCGTCGGCAATTTGAAGTCGGGTACCAGCCTGCCCGGAGACAAGCGCATCCTGGCTTCCAGCTCATACTCGTTTGCCGCCCTGATGTTCTCCACCTGATTATGAAAATCAAGCACATATTGATTTTCCGGCAGGCGCGCCATCAACGAACGGTCAAGCATCTCATAGTCGCTGAAGTCGTCCTCCTGGTTGAAAAGGGCAAACTCCTTGAAAAAACTGTTGATCACTATGATGGAAGCCAGGGAGGAGGGATGACGGCTGATGAATTCCCTGGCATAAGCCCTGTGTGCTTCATGCAAACGGATAAATTCGGCGTTCAGATGATCCCTGATGGCAAGGAATTCGGGATGGCCCTGGCTGGCATGGAAAACAGCCGCCAGGGAGTCGACCTTGTAATGGTCCCTGTTAAGGCGTTCCAGGTATTCAACAAGCAGCATGCATTCATCCGGACCCTCAACCTGATATGGCCAGGCCGGGTCGTCCGTCTGCCTGATCCTGACCGTATCGCCGTTTTCAACAATGACCATCAGGGGGTAAAGCTCCTTGTGGGCAAGACGGTAAACCCGGTAATCCGGTGCGTTCACATTGAATGATATGCGGCTTCCGTCGCCGATGGCGGCAGAGTCAATGATATCGACCCGGGCAGCGGTGACCCTGCTCAGGAAAACCATTTCCTCAAAAGGATCGTAATCAGCAATGATCAGCGCTTTTCCGGCAGCCGGACTGCGGCTGTTGCACCGGCTTAATAAAGTTGCCGCAAGGATCAGGAGAAGGATGTAAATCGTGTTTCTTAAACTCATTATCTGTGATATTTAATTCAAATCGGCTGTAACATGAACGAAAGGCTTTAAAAAAATTGTGCCTGCCCGGCTGCAAAAATACTTATTTGCTGCCGTTGGGCAAAATCCTCCGGCCTATGAAAAAAAAACATAACTTCATGGCGCGAAAAAAAGTTCATATGGGCAGATGTTCAACCCTTCTCGTATTGTTCCTGCTGTTTTCCCTGCCTGCCACGGCACAGCGCATCCTGCTTGTGGAGAAGCCGGGCACTTTTAAGAATTATAAATACTTCACTGGGGATATGATTACGCTCAGGATTTCAGGGCAGGAAGGAAGGCTGTCGGGCAGTATAAGCGTGATCAGCGACAGCAGCCTGCTGATCGACGACGGGCAGGAGGTGATGCTGGCAGATATTGATAGGGTTTTGCGGCCCCGCTGGGGGCTGGGTGTACTGGCAGGAGCCAGTCGTATTGCAGGCGTCGCCTACCTGTCGCTCGATGTCGTGAATCACGCCATTAATGATGAGCCCGATATTCTGGACCGTAATACGGTGTTGATCAGCGCCGGCCTGGTGGCTTTCAGCTATGCCCTGTACCCGCTCAGATACAAACGCATGACAATCGGGGAGCCCTGGCGGATACAGGTGCTTGACATGTCGTGGGAAGGGGAGGCACTTAATCCATTTCAGCGATAAATGCCTTGATGATACGTGTGATGCCGGGTTCTGCCAGGCTGGCCGCATCGATCACCTCTTCATGGGTGATCTTCACGATCTTTCCTTCCACCCCCAGGTCGCTGATCACCGAAAAGGCCAGGCAGGGCAGCCCCGCCTGACGGGCTACGATCACTTCCGGTACGGTCGACATGCCAACCGCATCGGCTCCGATCAGCCTTACGTATTTATATTCGGCAGGGGTCTCGAATGTTGGCCCTGTTACTCCCGCATACACGCCCGTGCGAAAGCCGATGCCGAGCCTGCCGGCAATGGCCTGTGCCTTTTCACGCAAGCGACGGTCGTAGGGCTCGCTCATGTCGGGAAATCGCGGGCCCAGCTCCTTATGGTGCGGCCCGATCAACGGATTGGTGCCCATCAGGTTGATGTGGTCCTCGATGAACATGATATCGCCCACGGCGAAACCGGGATTTAAGCCCCCGCTTGCGTTTGAAAGGATCAGCATGCCGATACCAAGAGCCGTAAAAACACGCACGGGAAAGGTCAGTTCCTGCATGGTGTAGCCTTCGTAAAAGTGAAAACGGCCCTGCAGGGCTACCACATCCCTGCCGCTCAGCTTGCCAAAGATCAGCTTCCCCTCGTGCCCGTCAACGGTCGACAAAGGGAAATCGGGGATCTCATGGTAAGGGATCACATGCGATGCTTCGATTTCTTTGGTTAGCCCGCCCAGGCCGGTACCCAGGATAATACCAATGGAAGGGGCACAGCCCGTTCGTTCCTTTAAAAAGTCACTTGTTTCCTGTATTCTTCTCAACATATTCCAGGATTTGGTCGTCAAAGATAGCATTATCTCCTTTATGAAACCTGACCCTGATGGGAATATAGAATACCGGCATTTTACAGATGAGCTTGTACAGCTCCGACTTGCCGAGACGCATGGCGTCTTTTTCAGTGGTGAAGATCACCTTGTTCTGAGAGAAAATATTGTCAAATTGCCTTCTGATCTTTTCAAGGTCCTGTACGGTGTAGGTATGATGGTCCATAAAATCCATCACCAGCAGTTCGTGACACATGCCATGCAGATGTTCCTGCAAAGGATAGGAATTGGCAATGCCCGAGAACAGCAGGATGGTGTTATACCTTTTATTTGGCGGGATCGTGTATTGGTCGCAAACCGGTACAGGCTTTTCGTAAGTAACGTATGAAAAGAGCAATTGCTGGTGAATGGCCGGTCTGATCATGGAGGTGATCCGCCTGCGCGTGATGGGTGAAAATACCTTTGGGGTTTTGGTAACGACGATAATATCGGCACGCCTGGCGGCAGACCTGAATTCGCGAAGCGTGCCTGCCGGCAATGGATAGTCGTTCACATAGAGCTTGTGAAAATCGGTGAGAAGGATCGACAAACCGGGTTTTACATAACGGTGCTGGAAGGCATCATCGAGAAGGATCACATCCAGTTCGGGAAACCGTTCTGACAATTCCATGATGCCCTTGCTGCGACGCTCATGTACGGCAACTTCAACCTGGCTGAATTTTGTCTTGTATTGCAGGGGCTCATCGCCGATCTGCTCATAAGTCGAATCTTCAGAGGCAAGAAAAAATCCACTGGTTTTCCTCTTGTATCCGCGACTCAGCGTGGCCAGCCTGTATCGGTCCTGTAACAGGCGAATGATGTATTCAACCATGGGGGTTTTTCCGGTTCCGCCGCAGGAAAGGTTCCCGACCGAGATCACCGGTATGGCAAAAGAGTGTGATGACAATATTTTCCAATCGAACAGCTTGTTCCTTACAAGCATGATCAATCCATATAAACAGGCAAAGGGTATTAGTAAAAAACGAAGCACTTCCATTGTGGAAAGTTACATAATTTTTAAAAGACTCAACTGTTTACTATGCGTTATCTTTATATTAATTTTTTGTTTATCCCAACGTATTTTCTTCAAAATTAAACGAATATCCTGAATTTTCCAAATTCTCACGCTTTTTCAGGTGTTCTCCTTTTTTCCGGCCCCCGTTTTTTATGATCCTGCCGGAAAAAAACTATTTTTATGCTAAAAAAATACCGGATATGAAATTAAGCGAGATCACTGACTTTCTTGAGGGCATGGCCCCGAAGGCATTGCAGGAGTCATACGACAACAATGGCCTGCTGATTGGTCGCGACGGCCATGAAATTGACAAGGCGCTCATCTGCCTCGACCTTACCGAAGCGGTTATTGATGAGGCTGTGCAGGAGGGTGCCGGACTGGTCATCAGCCATCACCCCCTTATTTTTGGCGGTCTGAAAAACATCAGCGGCAGGGATGCAACCGGCCGTGTCGTTATGAAGGCGATAAAGAACAACGTTGCGGTCTATGCCATCCATACCAACCTCGACAATGCCTTCAGAGGGGTGAATGCTGCCTTGTGCGATAGGCTCGGCCTTACGGGATGTAGGATTCTGCGCCCTGCCGTAGAAAAACTCAGAAAACTGGTCACCTTCTGCCCCGCCTCCCATGCCGGCCCTGTGCGGGAGGCCCTGTTTGCCGCGGGAGCGGGACATATCGGCAACTACGACAGTTGCAGTTATAACATCCAAGGCCATGGAACTTTCAGGGCCGGCGAAGGTGCCGACCCCTTCGTGGGCGGTATCGGTGAACTGCATACGGAACCGGAAACACGGATCGAGGTGGTCTTCCCCGCTTATATACAGGAACGGCTGCTCGGTGCACTGCACGAACGGCATCCCTATGAAGAGGTGGCTTATGATATTTACCCCCTTATGAATGATTTTGGACTGGCCGGGGCAGGGATGACCGGCTCACTTGAAAAGGCCGTCAGCGAAGAAGCTTTCCTGCTGTCGGTAAAAAAACTGCTGGGCACGCCTGTGATCAGGCATTCACGGCTTACCGGCAATAAGGTACGGAAAGTGGCCGTGTGCGGCGGGTCCGGCAGTTTTCTCATTCCCGATGCCATCAGAACGGGAGCCGATGTCTTTGTTACGGCCGATATAAAATACCACCAGTTTTTCGAAGCCGAAGGGAAAATGCTGCTGGCCGATGCCGGACATTATGAAACCGAGCAGTTTGCAAAAGATTTATTGTATAAATGGCTGAATGAAAAATTTCCTACCTTTGCACTCCGTATCTCGGAATGCAATACAAATGCGGTTCATTATTTGTAATTTATTAACGCAGAAGCTTAAACATGGCTAAGACAACAAAAAAGGAAACCCCTGCCACCAAAAAGAATCCTGCAGCAACCAAAGCAGCAGCAAAAAAAACACCAAAAAAAGCTCCCGTAAAAACCAAAGCGGTCCCAAAAGAACAGCCGGAAGTAAAAGCAAAGCCGGAAGTAAAAGCAAAGCCGGAAGTAAAAGCAAAGCCGGAAGTAAAAGCAAAGCCGGAAGTAAAAGCAAAGCCGGAAGTAAAAGCAAA
>CAZHFC010000029.1:0-35385 GCA_964531985.1 uncultured Bacteroidales bacterium | reverse complement strand
AGCCGGAAGTAAAAGCAAAGCCGGAAGTAAAAGCAAAGCCGGAAGTAAAAGCAAAACCGGAAGTAAAGGAGGAAAAGGCCGAACAAAAGGTCGAAAATACACTGAGAGCACTGTATAGCCTGCAACAGATCGATTCACAGATCGACAGGATCAGGATCATCCGGGGTGAACTCCCGCTGGAAGTGCAGGACCTCGAAGACGAGATTGTGGGTTTGCAGACAAGGGTTGAGAATTTCAAACAGGATATTGAAACCATCGAACACAATATCCTTGAAAAGCAGGAGGCCATCAAAAACAGCCAGTCCCTGATCAAGAGATATGAAGAACAGCAAATGAATGTCAGGAATAACCGCGAATACGATTCCCTTACAAAGGAAATCGAATTTCAGAACCTGGAAATTCAACTGGCTGAAAAACGGATCAATGAAAACAAGATCGCCCTGGAAGCGAAAAAGGAGGAAATAGAAGGCTCCGGTTCCCTGCTGGATGAACGCATGAAAGATCTTGAAATGAAAAAAGCCGAATTGAACGACATCGTTGAGGAAACGGAAAAAGAAGAAAGGGAACTCACAGCCCTTTCGGGCGAAAGG
The DNA here is from genome assembly GCA_964531985.1 of uncultured Bacteroidales bacterium. GTDB lineage: Bacteria > Bacteroidota > Bacteroidia > Bacteroidales > B18-G4 > B18-G4. The sequence goes on along the minus strand of CAZHFC010000029.1, from coordinate 34,795 downwards.
CATGGCATGATCGAAGCACGGCTGCTCACGGCATATCACCGTATCCGAAAGAATGCACGTAACGGGCTTGCCGTGGTCAAGATCGAGAGAGACGCCTGCGGCGGATGTTTTAACAAGATCCCCCCCCAGCACCAGCTCGACATCAGGATGCATAAAAAGATCATCGTTTGTGAATACTGCGGACGCATCCTGGTGGATGATGAAATCGTCGCGGCGGTTGAAAGCAACTGATGCCTCAGCAAAAAACTGCTTTGGCAGGGGAGTGAAAGCCGGTCTTTCACTCCTCTTTTTTTTACCTTTACCACGGGTAAGTATCGCCGGTATGAAAAAACTGATTTGTATAATCCTCTTGCTGGCCGGATCGGTCGTGCAGGCACAATACACCTGTTCTGAAGGCTGTGCACAGGCCCATAACCTGATAACCGCGCTCCGCTTCAATGAGGCCAGGGAACTGATCAGTAAAGAAAAGGCCACTGACCCGGAAAACCTGATCCCCGTTTTGCTGGAGAACTATATCGATTTCCTGACGATCATCGTAGGCGAAGACGAAAAGGTCTTCGACAGCCTTGCCAGGCAACGGGCGGCCCGGCTCAGCTTGCTCACCGCCGGCGACCCCAATTCCCCATGGTACCGGGCATCCATCGCCCGTGTGAATATGCAATGGGCATTTGCACGGGTAAAGTTTGGCCAGTACCTCACTGCCGCAATGGAGATCAGAAAGGCATACCGGCTGCTCGAAGAAAACAGCAGGGAGTATCCCGCTTTCCCTCCCGACCAGATCGGCCTGGGGCTGATGCATGCCCTCATCGGCTCAATCCCCGATAACCAGCAGTGGATCGCAGAAATTTTTTCCATGCAGGGAAGCATCGGCCAGGGCAGGAAAGAACTGATGGATGTCCTTGAAAATGCCGGCAGCAGCGACTTCTCATATCTCCGTGAGGAAGCCTTGTTCTTTCTCAGTTTTATCGATCTTAACCTGCAGGCCGACCGGAACAATGCTGATGCATTGCTTCCCTATTATGATGATGCCAGCCCTGGTAACCTGCTGCTGGTGTTTTCCAAATCCAGGATACTCATGCAGTGTGGAATGAATGATGAAGCCATCGTCCTGCTAACCAATGCTCCCCGTGGAAGGGAGTATTTCCCTTTTTATTATCTCGATTACCTGGCGGGACTGGCAAAACTCAACAGGCTGGATGAGGATGCCGGCGCTTACCTCTTGCGTTTTCTGGTTAACTTCCGCGGCCAAAGCTATGTTAAGTCGGGATACCAGAAACTTGCCTGGCATCATCTGCTGCAGGGTGATGAAGCCCGTTATCGTGATTATATCGCCAAAGCCCTTTTATATGGTGATGAACTGACCGATGGCGATAAACTTGCCCGCGACGAAGCAGAGAGCGGCATCATTCCCAATGTATGCCTGCTAAAGGCCCGGCTGCTGTTTGACGGGGGATATTATGCCGCCGCGGCAAATATCCTGCAGCAGCATGACTGCAGCCTGATCACAGCCCGCGACAGTATTGAGTTCCTGTACAGGAATGGCAGGATTGCCCATGCCATGAACCTGTACGATGAAGCTTTGGAATGGTACGCGAAGACCATCGGAGCCGGCCGGGAAGAAGTCTGGTATTTCGCGGCCAATGCCGCCCTGCTGTCAGGAAATATCTTTGAAATGCGTGGCGACCATGAAGGGGCGAGGACCCATTACCGGCTTGCCGCGCGAATGAAGAATAAGGAATATGCCACCAGCATAAAACAGAAAGCCAAAGCGGGAATTAACAGGATTTCCGGGAGGGAAGAAACGGATAAGTGATCAATGATATTATTTGCGGAGATGGTTCGTGCCATTTTTGTCCCGCCTGATAAGACGACCGATGCTGCGGGCCCGGAATATCAATAATAAACCGATAATGATCCGGATCAGGCCGTTCAGCCAGATCATATTCCCTGATATAATCAGCTCTCCCTGCATGGTAACGGAAGTAACCACGTTGCTCAGGAATGCCGACAAACCGGTGATGAACGACAGCCCGCCAATCACGATAAGGGCGTATTCAAGGGCTGTCGGACCATTCAGGTCGATCAGCATGTCAGACGGACCCAGCTTTCTGCTGATCATTTCCGCCAGGCCATTGGCCCTTGAAACCAGCAGATATGACAGTACAACATAAACAATGATGGTGGTGAGATAAATAAAGAAATAATAAAATTCCACATACCCGTGGCCGCGGATCAACTGGAAAAGCATCGTAATAAAAAACTGCAGGTAATCAATGGCTTTGATGGCAAGCGATACCCCTGCAATTACACAGATGATCTCAATAAGTTGTTTTTTATCCATAGGCTGGATTCATCGCGTAAATGTAATGATATTTCATTATATGAGGATTTTCATGCAGGGAATTGATAAAACCCCCATTTCCCAAATTATCACTACAATACGGTGTATACGTATGCATAAGCCGGTATGTTTCAAAAGCTTGGTTAACAAAGATCAGGGGATCCGGCATAGTGCGCAGGTTCCTTGACCGGAAACCGTTTTGGCAATGGCCGGTTATTGTAAATCACTCATATAGAAAAGGAATATTGTCACGCATTTCCCGGGCGGCCCATTTGCATTTATCCGGTTCGGGGCATCAGAACCTTATGCCAAAAGTGAGGAGGAAACGATGGTCGGTGAGTTCCATTTCAGCCGGATTTACGCGAATGTTTTCCGTTCCGTACAGGTAGTAATCCTCGTTTGAAACGGTATACACATAGGCAAAATCTATATAGTAGGCTTTATCCCTGTATCCGATGCCTCCTGAGTAGGCTGTCATGGCGCCGTCGTTAATACCTGACTGATAAGGGCTGCCAAACCAGGAATATCCTGCCCTGAAACTAACCGGTCCCGTGCGCCATTCCGTACCGGCCCTGAAATTGTGCCCTTTCCCGTAACTCGCGGAAATATCGTTGTTTTCCGATAAGTATGAATAATCAGCCGCCCGAAACCTGGCTTTTGAATAATCAACATATTCATATTCGCCGCTGATGAGTCCGTAAGGACCGAAAAGAAATGCAATGCTGCCCTGCAGCCGCATGGGGGTGCTCATATTGTAACGGTAGCTGCCGTAAGGAGATTCCTGGCTGTAAAAGTCGCCGTTATCAAAATATGATTCAATGTAACGGTCCCAGTAATCTTTCATCACAAACCATGAAGGGGTGTGTACCGAGCCGCCGATTCGAAGGAAGTCAGCAGGCCTGACAATAAATCCGAATTTCATGTTAAAGCCTGTTCCCCTGGTTTCCAGCCGGTCGTAAACATTGAACTTCCTGAAATCGTATATGGTGTCGGCCACATCCGTTTCGGAATATGTCGAGCGTTCGAAATACCGGATCCAGGGGATTCCGAACGACATGCCGAGGTAAAGGAATTCGGAATAGTTGGTCCCGAACGAAAAATTCCATTCATTCATCGAGCCCCACTGGTCAATGTATTTCTGTTGCAGGGTCCCGCCGTTGGGGACAGGCGAGAAATAATTGTTCGTATTGGTGTCGACATCAAGCAGGAAGGTCCACCAGGCGGGATAGAGGTCGAAGCCATAAAGCCCGTTTGTATTGTTTTCGATATCCAGGTAGCTGATTCCCCGGGCATGTTCCACATAGGTGTCGAGCAGTGAATTTTCCGTGTTTTCACCTTGTATCACATACCTCCTGTTAAAATCGTTCAGGCGGTTCAGTCCGGTGGCAAACTGGAAGTACCTGAATCCTTTCTGGCTATCACGCGAACTGAGTTCTTGTGTGATCACGTAACCCAGGTTACCCAAACCGAAATTGGTTTTCGAATCCTTCCCGGTCATGCCGTTATATAATGAGCTGCTTTGCCCGCTGTGAATCATGGGTGTGATGATGAAATCAGAACCCTTGTACACACCCAGCCCGGCCGGGTTGCTGCTGACCACCGAGAAGTCGGCCCCCAGGGCCCCGAAGGCCCCGCCCATCGACATATACCTTGCTGTTCCACCGGGAAACTGCTGTGAATACCGGAGGGCATCCACAGCAGTCTGGGCATAACTCCATGTTGCAGTGATCAGGAAAACTACAGTGATGAACAAATACTTTTTCATTCTTTTTGATTAAAGCGTTAATTCAATATTACCTTCTGCCGCCCCTGCTTCCTGATGAACTGCCGGAAGGGCTTGAAGACCTGCCGGAAGAGCTTCCGGAACTCCTGCCGGGTGACGAGATCGTTCCCGAGGACCTGCTTGGTGACGAGATAGAGCCGGAAGACCTGCCGGATGAAGTATTGCTGCGTGAAGGTGCAGAGTAGCTGCTTCCCGGGGTGGAGGTACTTCTGGTCCTGCTCTGTGTGGGCGGTGAGTAGCTCCTGCTCTGCGTTCTGGTGGGTGCAGAGTAGGTCCTGGTATTTGAGGGACTCGAAATGGTGCGCGATTCCGTTTGCGGCGAACTGGGCGTACGCTGGCTGTTGATCGTCGAACCCGTATTGGGCGTGCTTTGCCTGTATCGTTCTGCCGGTGGTGTGGAACGGTGTTCGGGAGCCTCGTAGGTTCTGGGCTTGCTGTACCGTTGTTCCGGTCGCACACCGGTGTAACCGCTTTCCCTGCTCTGGGAAGGCTGGTAGCGTTCCTGTCCCTGACGGGTAGCGGGGCCGGTTTCAAGCGGGGCAGATGCAGGTGTCCGGGTTTGTCCGGGCTGATACCTTTCCTGCGCCTGTCGTGCGGCAGGGCTTACAGGGGTGTTGCTTTCCCTGGCCTGAGGCTGCCCGGGCTCTTCCTGCCTGCCTGCGGAAGGGGCAGGTTCGGCTCTTGTAAACCTTTCGGCAGGTGTGCGGCCGCCTTCTTTCACCAGGGTGGATGGCTGGCGTGCCACACCGGTAACGGGTGCTTCGGTCCTGCCAGCCGGCTGGTCCTGGGTATAGCGGCTGCGTGCTGCCGGGCTTTCAGGCGCGATGGTGCGTCCGCTGCCCTGCTCGGTCCTGCCGGTGGAAACACTTTCGGCCGACTTGCGTCCGCTGCCCTGCGAGAGGGAAGATTCAGCCTGTGAAACCCTTGTGCCGGGGCCTACGGCCAGTCCGTCTTCATACTTTTCGCCGAATGTCCTCGCGTCGCGGCTGTAGGATGATCCCGCTCCGTTGGAGTTGAAGCCGCGGCTTCCCCTCGGACCGTAATAGTGTGAGTTGTAATCGTAACTGTTGTAATAATAGTCGTATGGGTAATAGTGCCCGTAGTAGCATCCGTAGTAGGGCCTGTTCCAGCCGTAATAGTAAGGCCATCCCCAACTGTTGTAGTAATAGGGCCAGCCCCAGCCGTAACTGTAGTAGGGCCATCCCCAACCGTAGGAATAATATGGCCAGCCCCAGCCAAAGTATACGGATACCAGTGGCCTGTAACTGGGATACCAGAAGTTGTACCCCATATAAATACTGGTGCCGTATGCCCATGGATTGTAATCGTAGTAATACACGTTGGTATAGTATGTGTCGTAATAACTGAAACCGGGATTCGGGTTGTGGAACCTTCTGATCCTGGAAGAATAGCTGTAGTCGTAGTAATCGTCGTAATCAAACTCGCTTCCCGTATAGTTTGCTTCCGTATACTTTCTTTCGTCTTCATAATAATAATCGTCGGAAACGGCATCACGTGTTTCTATGTATTCTGAACTTGTATATACTTCAGAAGCAGTATAGGAATCGGTTCGCTGTTCCCTGGTTGCAGCTTTTTTGTTATCCGGCTTCGATGAATAATAAACGTCATCGTAAACAACAGATGTTTCCTTCTGGGCTGAACAGGCTCCGAGGAAAAAGACTGCAAGGACTAATAGGCTGAGATAAGTTTTCATGGCGTACTCCTTTCGGTGTATATTTAGTGAGTGTTTATTTGGGGTTTGCTTCATTTTATTAATTTTGTCGCAACTAATAAATTGCAAATACTATACCAAAGATAAAAATGGCCAAAGATTTTTCAACCCGGGAGGAGAATTATTCACAATGGTACAACGACCTGGTCATAAAAGCAGACCTGGCGGAAAACTCAGCCGTGAGGGGCTGCATGGTCATCAAACCCTATGGATATTCCATCTGGGAGAAGATGCAGGCTGCCCTTGATAAGATGTTCAAGGATACGGGGCACAGCAACGCCTATTTCCCCCTTTTTATCCCCAAGTCGTTTTTCAGCCGCGAAGCGGATCACGTGGAAGGCTTCGCCAAAGAATGTGCGGTGGTTACGCATTATCGTTTAAAAAATGCCAGTGACGGCAGGGGCGTGGTAGTGGATGAAGATGCCAGGCTGGAGGAAGAACTGATCATCAGGCCCACATCCGAAACCATTATCTGGGATACTTACAGGGGCTGGATACAATCATACCGCGATCTGCCCGTCCTCGTTAACCAGTGGGCCAATGTGGTGCGCTGGGAAATGCGTACAAGGCTGTTTCTCCGCACGGCGGAATTCCTCTGGCAGGAAGGCCATACGGCCCACGAAACAAAACAGGAGGCCATTGATGAAACCATGCTGATCCTCGACCTCTATGCCAGGTTTGCCGAGGAGTTTATGGCGCTACCGGTATTGAAAGGCGTAAAAACCGCCAATGAGCGATTTGCCGGCGCCGTCGATACTTATTGTATCGAGGCCCTGATGCAGGATGGCAAAGCCCTTCAGGCCGGGACTTCACATTTCCTCGGACAGAACTTTGCAAAAGCCTTCGATGTTAAATTCCTCAGCAAGGAGAACAAACTTGATTACGTATGGGCCACTTCATGGGGGGTGTCGACCAGGCTGGTCGGTGCCCTGATCATGGCCCATTCCGACGACAATGGCCTGGTGGTACCGCCCAAACTGGCTTCCACCCAGGTGGTGATCGTTCCGATATACAGGAAAGCCGAAGAGCTTGAGGCCATCAATGCCCGGGCAGCGGAGATCAAAAAGGCCCTTGAAGCACTCGGTATCAGTGTTAAATATGATAATCGCGATACACACAAGCCGGGCTGGAAATTTGCCGAATATGAATTCAAGGGCATACCGGTGCGCCTGGCCATCGGGCCCAGGGACATGGAAAACGGCACCGTGGAGGTAGCCCGCAGGGATACACTTGAAAAGGAAACCTTGCAGGTGGCCGACATTGAGCACAAGGTCAGGAATCTTCTCGAACAGATACAATCAAACCTTTACAACAAGGCGTTGAATTTCAGGGAAGATAATACGCATTATGCCGATAGCTGGGAAGAGTTTACCAACATCATCGAAAACAAGGGTGGCTTTGTATATGCCCACTGGGACGGGACAACGGAAACAGAGCTGGCCATCAAGGAGAAAACCAAGGCAACCATTCGCCTGATACCCCTCAACGCCAAAGCTGAAAAGGGAAAATGCATCCTCAGCGGGAAGGATTCCGAAAGAAGGGTGCTGTTTGCCAGGGCCTATTGATCTGATGTTTCGGCCTGCCGGCAGGGAAATCCGGGGTTCCGGATCATCCTATTGTTTATATAGCTTACCTGTTCCGCTGATCTCCGTGCTGATGTCAACCGGATCCCCTGAATAATAAACATCGCCTACATTATATATCCTTACGTCCAGCACCAGGCTTGACCTCACATAGCAGTTGTTGGTGCTGTTGTTGGTCATGTAATTGAATACGGTGTTCAGCCTGCTGAGATCGGCAGGACCGTAACCCCCTGAATACAGGTAGTTGATATGCGAATATCCTTCAACCTCCAGGTCGGCCGTGCCGTAATGCAGGTTGAACCGCGCCCTGTTCATGTCGATCTTCAAACGGATGCTGCCGGCACCTTCCGTTACGTCGAGCCTCAGCGAATCGCCCTGAAACAGGTTGGTGGAGATCAGGTTGCCCGACGACTGGTAAAGGATGCTGTCGATCCGCGGCAGGCTCAGATATACCTCTATGGGCTTGTCAAAGCTCCTTACCCAGTTGCAGTGATTGTCGTTTGAGATGGTCAGCGTCTGATCGCTTATATTCGTTTTTATACCCGGGATGATATTTTTGCCGGCCCTTACCTCAATGGCATATCCGGCCGAATAGGTGAGGAAAACATCAACATTGTCCTGCATGTTCAGGATGGTGTAGGGAGCTGTTGGCCGCGATTCGGTCGTTACCGGCCCGCTGTTCTTAAAACAGTGGCCAGGGTTGGCTTTTTCGCAGGCGTTTATCATAAGGGCGACAAGTATGAGGCCGGTGTAATATTTTATCTTCACGATCAGTAATATTTAATGTTCAGGTTGTATCCCATGCCGAGGGTGATATAGTCGGCCCTGGCGTAGTGGGCCTTCAGTGTCAGCGATGCGTAAAGGCCGGGGTTCAGATAATACCGGATGGCCAGTTTCTCGTAGATGCCTCCCTCACCCTGGTAGGCTCCGCTGAAATAACCGCCGATGTTAAACATCAGTGATACCTTGTCGATCATGATTTCCCATGCGATATTCCCCCCGCTCTTCACCACCGGCCAGAAGCTGTCGAGTTCTTCACCCCGCCCTTTTTCAATGATCTGACGGTCGGTGCCGTCATAGCTCAGGTCAAAGCCGATCCCGATCCGGCTTTTGTAGGAAACCTGTTTAAGGATATTGGTATAAAGGGAATAGACAAGGTATTTGCCGCCGATCTCCGCTTCCATGTTCTTGTAACCCATTCCCGCACCGAACTGTAGCTGGAAAAACTTCTTCCCGTCGAATTCATACGGATATAGTTCGGGCATCAGCTTACTCCTCATATACGGGTTATCTTTGCTCAGTTTATAGGCCAGCCCGGCATTGACTGACGGAATGTTGATGCCGTAGTTGGGGGTTTTTATTGATCCGTTCGAAAAGTGTGTCAGGCTGAGGCTGCCCGAAAAATAGAGCCGGTCGACGATCTTCGACCGTATTTCCAGGGAAATGCTTACGGCCGCATTCAGGTGTGAACCGATGGCAGTGTTCTTGTAATTGTCGAGCCTGTGAAAACGTTTGGTCAGGTATCCCAGCCCGACGCCCGGCCGAAAGTAAAGGCGCGTGGGACCGTTTGGGCTTAACGGAAAATTGATGTAGGGGAATATGGCATGCGCACTTCCGAGGTAGGGAGTGGATCCAAGGGCTGAATACCAGTAAGCGACACCGATTACGGGATAGTCGTACATATATTCCCAGCGGCTTCCGCCATAGGTTTCCTTTGAAATGCTGATCTCAAAGGAAGGGAAGTGTTTGCTATAGATCTCCATTTCGAGGCGGTGGGGGATGAGAAAACCATATCCTGCCTTCGCTTCCACCATCATGTTCGACCCGATGTGTTCATGCCTTCCGCCGGGTTGCGACAGGGCATGATGACAGCACAGCAGCAAGAGGGCACCGACCAGTAAGGGCAGGCTGTTGCCTGTATTCCTTTTCTTCCTGTTGGTATATGTTGATAAAGTGTTCACCGGATATGACATAACGTGAAAAGTGTGCCCGGATGTTGCTTAAGCATCGGCAAAAATAAGGAATTATGCCTTTTGTGTACGCAGCCTGTTACGGCCGTTCATCCGGAAGCCCGGAAGATCATGGGATAATAATGTTAACTTTGCCCCTCATCCCGCAAGAAAAAATATTATGAAGAAAGGACTCGCCGAATTCGAACGCTTGCTGCAGATCATGGACGAACTCAGGGATTCGTGTCCCTGGGATAAAAAGCAAACACTCGAAAGCCTCCGTTATCTCACCATAGAAGAAACCTACGAACTTTCCGATGCCATTTTGTCGAACGACCTGGATGGGATAAAAAAGGAGCTGGGCGACCTGATGCTGCACATTGTATTTTATGCCAGAATAGGATCGGAACTGAATGCCTTTGACATCGCCGGTGTTCTGGAACATATTAATGCCAAACTCATTGAAAGGCATCCGCATATTTATGGGGATGAAAAGGTGGCGGACGCCAAAGCGGTGAAGGACAACTGGGAAAAGATCAAGATCAGGAACGAAGGCAGGCGGTCGGTGCTGGCAGGCGTGCCGCGTTCACTGCCTCCACTGGTGAAAGCCTACAGGATGCAGGAAAAAGCCAGCGGGGTCGGGTTCGACTGGGAGAATACCGGACAGGTCTGGGATAAGGTGCTGGAAGAACTGGCAGAGCTGAAGAAAGAAACCGAGCACCCTGTTCATGAAAGGATGGAGGAGGAATTTGGCGACCTGCTCTTTGCCCTGGTAAATTATTCGCGTTTTATTGGCGTAAATCCCGAAGATGCCCTTGAAAAAGCCAACATGAAGTTCAAAAGAAGGTTTCAGTATCTGGAGGAACGAGCGGGTAATGACGGGCGTAAACTGTATGATATGACACTTGCCGAGATGGATGTTTACTGGAATGAGGCGAAGGCGAATGAGCACAACGATACAGCGGGTTAATGGGATATAAGAATACATTTCTGCTTGCCTGCTTTTTGCAGGTTTTCACTGTTTTTGCGGGCCAGCCCGACAGCCTTCGCTGCAGGCGCGAAGTCAGGCTGAACGGTGAGTATTTCAAATCATATTTTACTGATACCCGGGATGTGTTCACGTCGCCATTTAAGTGGGACGGCAGGGAGTGGATCGCCGTGTCGGCCCTGACGGCTGTTACGCTTCTTGCATATGCGCAGGATGATTTCACACGCGATTTTTTTCAACGCAACCGCTGGCATGCCGCTGAACAGTCGAGCCGGTATTTTTTTGAACCATTGGGCAGGGGAGAGGTGATTTTCCCACTGATGGGCGGTGTGTATATTCTCGGACTTGCCACGGGCAATCAACGGGCAAGCCGGGCTGGGCTCACAGCGGTGAAGGCCATGGCAATTACGGCTTTTTTCACCCATGCCACCAAGTATGCAACCCAGCGTTTCAGGCCTCACGATCATGATCCTCCCAACCCCCGGCTATGGGAAGGGCCTTTCGGCAGTTATACACATACCTCTTTTCCCAGCGGGCACAGTTCGGTGGTATTTGCAGCAGCCACGGTGCTTGCCTCCGAATACCGTGATAAACCCTGGGTGCCTGTGCTGTCATATACGATAGCTTCGCTGTCCGCACTGTCGCGTGTATACGATGATGAACACTGGGTAAGCGATGTGATCATTGGTTCCGCTCTGGGATTTGGCATTGGCAAACTGGTATACCGCAATACGGCCTGCAGCCCGAGATTCATTGCTCTGCCGGGAGTGTCGGCTTCAGGACTGCCCGGCTTTACCATGATCTATCATTTGCGTTGATGGAAATGGTATTTTTGCCGCAGATAAATTTTATTTTTTTTGGCGGATGAAACAGGAAAAGGATCATAGATACCGGCGGCTTGTTGAGATAGCGGTACTGATGATACTGGGGGTGCTTGTCATTGTTGTGGCACAGTTCATCCCAGCCGGGGATCTGGTGCTTCCCGATACGGAACGGGCAGCATCTGTGGTAAGCCCGAGGCTTGAATACGGGGTGGAAGTGGATTCGCTTGAAGTGGTCAGGGATGTGGTGAAGCGTAATGAGTTCCTGGCTGATATTCTGTTGCGTTTCGGTGTGGATTACCGTTTGATCGACCGGATTGCCAGAAGCCCGCGCGATGTTTTTGATGCGCGCAGGATCAGGGCCGGCAATGCCTATTCGGTGATCAGAACCCTTGACACAATGCCACGTACATTGTATTTTGCCTATGAGGCTTCGCCATCGCGGTACGTACTCTTTGACTTTCGCGATTCCCTGCATATCATACAGGGTGAAAAGGAGATTGAACGGCGGTTGTCGACATGCAGCGGCACCATCAGCTCATCCCTGTGGAATGCCATGCTTGAAAATGATACGGATCCCGGACTGGCCAATGAGTTGTCGGAGATCTTTGCCTGGACCATCGACTTTTTCGGCATCCGTAAGGGTGATCATTACCGTGTGCTTTATGAGCGGCTTTATGTTGACAGCAATTATGTGGGGCTGGGCCGTGTGATCGCAGCCGCCTTCAATCATGCCGGGCGGGATCATTATGCCTGTTATTTTGTGCAGGACAGCGCCGGCGATTATTTTGACGAGGAGGGCGGGAGCCTGCGCCGTACTTTTCTGAAGGCTCCCCTGAAGTATCGCAGGATCAGTTCGGGTTTTTCATACAGCCGCATGCACCCGGTACTGAAATACCGAAGGCCCCACCTTGGTGTTGACTACGCAGCCCCGGCGGGCACGCCGGTCATGGCGGTAGGCGACGGGCTGGTTACTTCTGCCGGTTGGACGGATCAGGGCGGCTATACTGTACGGATTAAGCACAATGGCACTTACAGCACATCTTATTGCCATTTTTCTGGTTTTGCCAAAGGGATAAAAAAAGGTGTATATGTTAAACAGGGTCAGGTGATCGGATATGTCGGCAGTACGGGACTTTCCACGGGCCCGCATCTGGATTTCCGTTTTTACAGGAACGGGCAGCCCATCGATCCGCTCAAGGTTAAGTCCCCGCCGGTATTGCCTGTAGATACGGCACATTACGCGCGTTACCGTGTTTACTGCGACAGTTTGATAAACGTTTTGGGAAACTTGCCTGGGCAAATGCAGTGACCATTGATTTCATTTTTGTGCAAAAAAAAAGCGGCCGAAGCCGCTTTTCAGTTTTTTACCGGTTCTGTTAGAAGTAGAACAGGAGGTTGATGCTTCCGCCGAGGTTGTCGGTGTCGAGGTGGAACATGCTTCCGCCTGCGGTTTCGAACTCGGTGGTTTCAACTGCGGTTGTCCATACTTCCGTTTCGGCTTTTCCTTTGCCCTGGGCCATGAAGCCGATTCCCCAGCCGAATTCGCCGCCGATGGAAATTTTGGGAGCAAAGAAATACTCAACGCCGACAAATGCGCGAACGCCGAGGCCGAACATCAGGCCATCACTTTCTTTGAGCGGCCTGGGGGTGGTTCCGGGGTTGTAACCTTCACCTCCGAAGTCATACCATGTACCGGTAGTTGCTGAGAGGCTGTTGCCGTAGGTGTACTTCACCATGTTTTCGTTGGCAACCATCAGGCCTGCTTCGGCACCATAGAAACCCTGCACACGGCCGGCTCCCCTTCTTTTTTCGAGGCCAACGCCAATGTGGAGGGCCATGTTGGAAACGGTCATTTTGTCATCGACCATGGCCGGGGGCGTTGTTGTTGAGCCATCCTGGGGAGTCAGGTTTTTGAAAGTCTCGGAGTTGTATCCAAGACGCAGGAAATAACGGTAAGCAGTGTTGGCGTCTTTGAAATACTTTCCGTAGATCGTCATAGGTGTGGGAGCAATGAAATTGAATGCGGGACCCGGGTTGAATGCATTTGCATTGAACATGTTCCCGACATACTGGAAGAATGGAATGGCGTTGATGCCGATGGCATAATCACCTGCTTCCGGCAGGATCGGAACACCTTTTTTGGAGGTGAGATCCTGTGCATTGACCACTGCAACTGCACAAATGGCAATCATTAAAGTAAAAATCACTTTTTTCATAACACTTAGTTTTAGTTAATAATTGGTCGGTTCAAACCACGCAAAATTAATGATATTTGATTTTTATCAAATGCTAATTTACTATATTTTATCAAAAAGCAAATGTTTAAAAGAAAATATTTTTTTTTCAACACTTAAAAATTAATCCGGATCAGCTGTTATTCCTGCATCTTCGGCCAGGTTTTTTTTCTTTCGCAGTTTATGCGGAAAGCTCAGGAAAAACAAAATGATCAGGGTGATATGGATGAGGATGTCGGGCAGGTAAAAGCCGGCATAGATGATCTCGAGGGTCATGAACAGCAGGGCTGAGACGGTATAGATATAAAGTCCGGTCCGGTATCGTTTCCACATCAGGAATATCCCCGAGAAGGATCCGAAAAAGATTACGAATCCCAACATGGAAAAAAGGAAGAAATTCAGTTGCGACAGCTCGTAGATCTGCAGGTATTTATTGAATATACCGCTGATACCGCTTGAGTAGATCATGCCTGCCAGGAACATCAGGGAAAAGAGCAGGGTATAGCTGAAACCGATATAGCACAAGAGTGAAAAGAAGAATGGTTTCTTTGTATTTTTCCTGCTGCCTGTTTGTTTCCCGTTGTGTTTTTCCATGGCCTAATGCATGTATTTAAGGTTCCTGGCATATAAATATACGAACAAAGCCGTGATAACAATATTCAGCAGCGGGTTTGTTTCGCTGCCGAAATACAGCAGGGGTACCGCGAGCATGGCGAGCTGGGAGGCCGTATAGATGTGGAACCCGTTTTTGCGCAGGTTCCACATCAGTATTGCCCCTGCCAGGGATAATGCCGACAGTATAAATGAAACGAAGAAAAAGTCCCTGGGGGCCTGCAGCAGGAAACCGGCTTCGGGCATGTTTCCGTAAACCGTGCGCATCACTTCCAGGGATTGTTCGTAGTTAACAGAAACGGCAAAAAATCCGATCACGCTCATTCCGCTGAAGATAAAGGTGAGGATGCACAGAATGCTCAGCAAAGGTGGCCGTTTTTGTTGACGTGCCGGGTTTCGGTTTTCTTCTTCCATGGTTTTGGTTGGCAGGCGGTTTTTCGGGATCTTTTTTTAAGGATTCGTTATTCGAGGCTTCCCGTGACCTTTTCCACCTCTTCGAGGATCTCGCACGATTTAATCAGTTGTTTCATGGTGTTGTGGTCGTCGTAAAGCGGCCGGTCTACATCGAGGAATTCAACATATTTTCTGACCACTTCTTTGGCTTTCGTCACTCCGTGGCCGAATTTATATTCCCTGAAGTCGAGGGCCTGGGCGGCTGCCATGATCTCGATGCCGAGAATGCCATATGCATTGTCGAGGATCTGAAAATTTTTAATGGCGGTGTTCATGCCCATGGAGACGAAGTCTTCCTGGTCGGCGGCGGCGGGTATTGACTGTATGGATGCCGGGGCCGAGAGTATCCTTTGCTCCACGATCTGCATATCGGCTGTATACTGGCTGAGCATAAGTCCTGAGAACATGCCGGCACCTTTTGTGAGGAATGCCGGCAGGCCGACGCTCAGTGCGGGGTTGTTCAGCCTGTTCATCCTGCGTTCCGACAGTACGCTGACCATGGTGATGGCGATGCCGGCCATGTCCATGGGTAATGCCACGGGCGAACCCTGGAAGTTGGCACCGGAGAGCTGCAGGTTTTCTTCGGGGAAGAAGATGGGGTTGTCGCCCACACCATTCAGTTCGATCTCAACCTGTGAGCGTGCATATGCGAGGGCGTCGTGTGCGGCGCCGATCACCTGTGGGGTGGAGCGCATGGAGTAGGCATCCTGCACCTTGCATTTGATGCGGCCTTCTTTCAGGTCGCCGCCATCCACAAGTTTGTTGATGGCTCCGGCGCTTCTGACGGCGCCTTTGAATCCCCTCACTTCGTGAATCCTGCTGTTGTAAGGTTTCATGTTGGCTTTCAGGGCTTCGAGCGACATGGCCGCGCCGATCTCTGCCTGCTTCAGCCAGTTGTTGGCATCATATAGGAAGATGGCGCTCATGGCGGTCAGTACGTTTGAGCCGTTGATGGTTGCCAGCCCGTCGCGGGCCTGGAGCCCGGGTACGGGGATGCCTGCACGTTTGAGGGCTTCATGGCCTTCATACAGTTCGCCCTGATAGTATGCCTTGCCTTCGCCCATCATGAGCAGGGCGATCTGCGACATGGGGGCGAGGTCGCCGCAGGCACCCACGGAACCCTTCTGGCAAACCCAGGGGGTAACGCCCTTGTTGAGCATGTCGACCAGGGTTTGAGTGATCTCGGGCCGGCAGCCCGAATTGCCGTGGGCATGTACGTTTATCCTTCCAAGCATGGCTGCCCGCACATGCTCAAGGGGCATGGGCTCGCCGATGCCGGCGGCATGGTTGTATATGAGGTATTTCTGAAAATCCTTTACCTGGTCATCATTGAGGACCACTTCGGAAAATTCTCCGATGCCGGTATTTACGCCGTACATGATCTCCCCGGCCTCGATCTTCTTCTCGAGCATGGCCCGGCAGGCGATGATCCTTTTGACCGCATCGGGATGCAATTCCACTTTTTCGTTATGGCGGGCTACATTCACAAGGTCTTCGATGCGCAAGCCGGCCCCTTTTATTACCAATGTCATGATATTGTCTCCTTTTAATATATTATATGTATAAAAAACTGACTATTGGGCCTGGATAACCCCGGCCCGGGGTAAAAACCCCTGTGGGATGCCCATCAGCAAAAAAGGGATGTGCGGTTGATCTTGATCTTGAACTTCAGGATCCAGTTGGCTGTGATGCCGTTGCTACTGTTCATGCGTGCAAAATTACCAAATTAAGTTAACGGCCCCGATGCTGCAATAATATTTCTGTCATGGCCGTTTCGGTCAGCAGTTGCTGTTCGCCGCTTTTCATGTCTTTCAGCATGAATTTGCCGTTTTTGATCTCATCGGCTCCCGCCATCACGATATGGGCCACGCCTTTATTGTTTGCCCAGGCGAGTTGTTTTTTAATTTTTGCTGCATCGGGAAACATCTCTGCCACGATGCCGGCCTGCCTCAGCCTGTTTACAACGGGCAGGCAATATGCGGCTTCATCTTCGCCGAAGTTGACGAACATCACCGCCTGCGGAAACCGGAAGGAATCCCCGAAAGCACCCAGCTCGGCCATCACATCGTAAATGCGGTCGGCGCCGAATGATATCCCTACCCCTGAAACGCCTTCGAGGCCAAATACCCCGGTGAGGTTGTCGTAACGGCCGCCGCCACAGATGCTGCCCATGGGAACGTCAATGGCTTTTACCTCAATAATGGCACCGGTGTAGTAGTCAAGCCCGCGCGCCAGTGTCAGGTCGAGCCCGAACTTTGCTCTCAGGCCGAGGTCTTTCAGCTGCCGCATTACCGTCATGGTTTCTTCACAACCGCTCATCCCGGTGGGGGAGTCTTTGAGGATGCCCGTAAGGGCTTTGAACTTTTCTTTCAGGGTGCCCCCGAGCGTCAGTATGGGTTGCAGTTTTCGGATGGCTTCGGCCGAAACGCCCCTGTCCGCCATTTCCTCGTTCACCTTTTCCAGTCCTGTCTTTTCGAGTTTGTCAATGGCCACGGTGATATGGCCGAAGTTCCTTTCCTCCCCGATCACTTCGGCGATTCCCGCAAGGATCTTCCGGTTGTTCAGTTTCACGGCGACTTTGATGCCCAGGGTGGCAAAAACGTCATCGATGATCTGTATGAGTTCCACCTCGTTCAGCAGTGAATCGCTGCCGATCACGTCAACGTCGCATTGGAAAAATTCGCGGTAGCGGCCGCGCTGTGGTTTGTCGGCGCGCCAGACAGGCTGTATCTGATAGCGTTTAAAGGGAAAGGATATATCGTTGCGATGCTGTACCACGTATCGTGCAAAAGGTACGGTGAGGTCGTACCGCAGGCCTTTTTCGCTGATGATCCCGGTCAGTGCCTGGCTGTTTTTTCCGGAAAGCAGCTCCTCATCGGCCTTCAGCAGGTAATCGCCCGAGTTCAGTATCCTGAATATCAAACGGTCGCCTTCTTCGCCGTATTTGCCTGTGAGGGTGGACAGGTTTTCCATGGCGGGCGTTTCGATGGGCTGGTAACCATAAAGATTGAATATTTTCCGGATGCTGTCGAAAATATAATTCCTGCGCGCCATTTCTGCGGGGGTGAAATCGCGTGTGCCTTTGGGTATGGATGGTTTCTTCTGTTCCGCCATGCTGGTTAATTTGCATACAAAAGTAAGGATTTTAATGATAAGCCCGGCCTTCCGGTGCATGAAACCAGGCAATGCATTCGGTTGTTCAGGGGTGATGCAGCCTTTAGCGGCGGCCGGCGAATCGCAGAAAAATAATATCTTTGCATCCAGCCCGAAAGCCTGCATGAAGATACTCCAGATAGCCAACAAGGTGCCTTATCCTCCCCGGGATGGCGGATCAATTGCCACTCTGGCCATGACCAGGGGCTTCTGCCGGCTGGGTCATGAGGTGAGCGTGCTGGCCATGAACACTTCGAAACACCGCATTAAGGCCGGTGATATACCGGATTCACTTTCAGGGGAAATACATTTTATACTGGAAGATGTGGATACCGGCATTTATCCTCTGAAAGCATTGAAAAACCTGATTTTTTCAAGGATGCCGTACAATGCCGAGCGTTTTGTGACCAGGGAGTTCGGCAAAAGGCTGAAGGAGTTGCTCCTGGCTGAGCGGTTTGATGTGATACAGCTTGAGGGGCTCTACCTGACACCCTATGTTCCCCTTATCAGGTTGCACAGCAATGCCCTGCTGTCGATGCGATCGCATAATATTGAGCACGAAATATGGCATCGCAGCTACATGAACTGCCATGGCCTGAAAAAATGCTATACCGGGATCATCGCGGCGCGTGTGAAGCGTATGGAGCTTGGCTCTCTCAATGATTACGATGTGATGGTCCCCATTACATCGCGCGATGCAGGCATCATGCGGTCGCTGGGTTGCCAAATTCCGTTGCATGTGGCACCTGCCGGGATCAATATGGATGATTTCCGGGCATACGACAGAAAGCCGGTATTTCCCTCATTGTTTCATATCGGTGCGCTCGACTGGTCGCCGAACCAGGAGGGGCTGTCATGGTTTTTTGAGCACTGCTGGCCGGTCCTGCACCGGCGGCATCCCGACCTGCAGTTCTTCATTGCGGGCCGTAACGCGCCTGAACATATCCGGCGCATCGACCAACCCAATGTGGTGTTTTTGGGTGAAGTGGATGACGCTTATGCATTCATGGAAGAAAAAGCCATCATGCTTGTGCCATTGCTGACGGGAAGCGGTATGCGCATCAAGATCATCGAAGGTATGGCGCTGGGCAAGAGCATCGTGAGTACTTCCATCGGCACCGAGGGCATCGGCACAACGCACGGGCGCGATATCATCATTGCCGACAGCCCCGAAAATTTTATCAGCGGGATCGAAGACCTCCTCGATAATTTTGATAAATTTGAAGCCATTGGCAGGAATGCACGGGCATTTATTGCCGAAAACTACGATAATGTATCAATAACCGAAGCCCTGGCAGGCTTTTATAAGGAACACATCTGATGGTAGTGCTGGCTGTTATCTTCTGGTTGTCGGTTTTCCTGGTTTTTCATACATACCTGTTTTATCCGCTGATACTTGAAATTCTCGCCTCCGGCAGGAAGGGGAATCAGATGGTTTACGAACGGGATGATGAACTGCCATTTGTTTCGGTGATCATCTCCGCCTTTAACGAAGAAGCGGTTATTGCGGAAAAGATAGAGAGCATATTTGCCGGCGACTACCCGCACAACAGCTTTGAGGTACTGATCGGCTCGGATCATTCCGTTGACGGAACTGCCGGCATCATCGGCAATTACCTGCCCCGCCACGCCAATCTCAGGTTTTGGGATTTTACCATCAGGCGGGGGAAACAAAATGTGGTAAATGAGCTGGTGGAGGCATCGACGGGCAGCATCCTGATCCTGACCGATGCCAATGTGATGTTCGACAAGAGTACCATCTTTAAGCTGGTCAGGCATTTTAAAAATCCCGGCATCGGCCTGGTCGATACCAATATGATCAACAAGGGCCTGAAGATCGAGGGCATTTCATACCAGGAGAAGGCATATATCTCGCGGGAGGTACGTATTAAGAATATGGAAGGCCGCCTGTGGGGAACGATGATGGGGCCTTTCGGGGGTTGTTATGCCATCCGCAGGGAGGATTATTCGCCTGTCCCCCCCAATTACCTGGTCGATGATTTTTATATCAATATGAAGATCTTCGAAAAGAGGAAGCAGGCCATCAATGACCTTGAAGCCCGTGTTTTTGAGGATGTTTCAAACGTATTGCGCGATGAGTTGCGGCGCAAGGTACGCATCGCAACCGGCAACTGGCAAAACCTGCGTACCTTTTCGGGCTTGCTTTTCAGGAAGAATCTGGGTTTCTGTTTCCTGTCGCACAAGGTACTTCGCTGGCTGGGCCCTTTCTTCATCATTGCCGCTTTGCTGACCAACATCGCGCTTGCCTTCCATTCCTGTTTTTACCTCCTGCTGCTTGGCTTTCATGTTTTGCTCCTGCTTCTGCCGTTGCTTGATGCCTTCCTCAAGGTAATGGGAATACATATTAAATTACTAAGGCTGGTCACACATTTTTACGCCATGAATCTGGCGCTGCTCATCGGCTTTTTCCGATCATTCCGCAAAATCAGCAAAGGGACCTGGGACCGTACCCCCAGGAACCAATAGGCGGACAAAGCTTCTCCGGGTTTTCCCCGGATTACCTTTTTGATTTTCTTTTTGACAATTGTTCGAACCTGCGTTTCCAGATGTCGAAATCCAGCAGGGGGCTGTCGGAGGTGGCTTTTATGGTCAGGAAGATGCCCAGGGGGAGGAGTACGGCCGATGCCACCCACATGCCGAAGGGGATACCGACGGCACCGGCGATGGCTGATTTTTCACCGGTAATGGTGATGATATGAAAGAGGACGAAGAAGAGCACCGACATCACCACCGGCAGGCCCAGCCCGCCTTTCCGGATGATGGCGCCCAGGGGGGCGCCGATAAAGAACAGCACCAGGCAGGCAAAGGAAAGGGTGAACTTCCTGTGCCAGGCTACTTTGTGCTTGGCAAGCCATTCGCGCTTGCTTTCCTGGTCGTTTCG
This sequence comes from uncultured Bacteroidales bacterium, assembly GCA_964531985.1. GTDB lineage: Bacteria > Bacteroidota > Bacteroidia > Bacteroidales > B18-G4 > B18-G4. The sequence goes on along the minus strand of CAZHFC010000029.1, from coordinate 14,241 downwards.
CTGCCATTCAATGTTGCTTTTTATACTGCGGGCCTTGTTGGTTGCACGCTGAACGATCCGCAGTTTGTCGGCCTTTCTGAACCCGGCCAGTGGGCCCGCCAGGCTGTCGTAAGCGGCCAGGCTGTCGAAGCTGCTGCTGTCAATCCCCGGGTAATGGCTGTAATGCCTGTTAAAAGCTTCAGAAAAATCTTTTTTCTTCTGTGAATCCTGAAGTCCGAGCGAATCGATGGCATCCTTGAGCTGGGTGAGGTTGAGCATCGAATAGTTGTTTTTAAAAAGATTTTCGTCGGTACGGGTCATGGCAAAGCCCGAAAGGTCGAAGCGGCGGTACTGCTCGCCGAATTTTGTTTTCTGGAATTGCCGTTGCCGCGTATAATCTTTCTGGTCGTGCAGCTCGGTATAGTTAAAGCCATCGAAAAGGTGAAAGATGAGGTAACGTCCGTCGGGGGTCAGCTCCATGTATCCCGAATCGGCCACGGTCATGTCGGTATTTCCCTTTTTTTCGGAGTGGTTGTAAATGATCACGTCGCGGATCGTTTTTCCGTTCTTGTCTTTTTCTCCAACCCTGATAACGAAATTGTCGATGCCTTTATAGAATACCCCTTCGGGGATGTCGAGGGCCAGTTTTTGCTTTCTTACATCGTAAAGCAGCGATTTGAACTTGAGGTTGGCAATGGGAAGCACATTGTTTGAAAAATAGAATGCGATGCCGCTGATGACGATGGAAAGGATGATGAGCGGGCGCATGATCTTCCAGAGGGAGATGCCCGACGACTTCATGGCCACCAGCTCATAGTGCTCGCCCAGGTTGCCGAAGGTCATGATTGACGACAGCAGGATGGCCAGTGGCAGGGCCAGGGGAACGAAAGTGGAGGAGGCATAGAAAAGAAGCTCAAGCACGATATACCATTCAAGTCCCTTTCCTACCAGGTCGTCGATGTATTTCCAGAGGAACTGCATCAGCAGGATGAAGAGGGCCACGAAGAAGGTGAGTATGAGTGGCCCCAGGTAGGAGCGAAAAACCAGCAGGTATACCTTTTTCATAAAGAGTAAATGCATCGCGGGCCAATATATTGTACGGCCTCCGACAATATTGCAAAATTAGCAAATTACCCTTATCCCGTGCATCCGGTCGCCCGTAAGTTGTTCAAACATTGCAATGAATCCGGTTGTGCGGTCAGCGCGAATACAAATATTCATATTTTTGCCACTATGAAACTGATAGAAGTAAACGATAAAAAAAGCAGGAAACAGTTCCTGGATATGCCCAGGAGGCTATACCGGAACGATAAAAACTGGGTTTGTCCGCTCGACAGCACCATTGAGTCGATCTTCGATCCGCAGAAGAATGCTTTCTTCAGGCATGGCGACGCCATCCGGTGGATACTTGTTGATGGTAACGGGCAACTGATCGGGCGCGTGGCCGCTTTCTATGATGAAAGGAAGTCGGCGAACTATGACCAGCCAACCGGAGGCATGGGTTTTTACGAATGCATCGACGATAGGGATGCTGCTTTCATGCTTTTCGACGCCTGCAGGAACTGGTTGTCCGGACTGGGGGCCGAAGCCATGGACGGACCCATTAACTTCAGCGAAAACGATAATTTCTGGGGCCTGCTTGTAGAAGGGTATATCCAGCCAAGTTACGGGATGAACTATAACATGCCATATTACCATAAGCAGTTCGAGGCTTATGGGTTCTATACCTATTATGAGCAGGTTTCGAACCATCTTGACCTGCGAAAAGAATTTCCCGAGCGCTTCTGGACCATCGCCGGCAGGATCATGAACCGGCCCGGTTATACCTTCAGGCATTTTGAATACAAACATGCTGAAAAGTGCATTTCCGATCTCATCAGCATTTATAACCAGGCCTGGGTTTTTCATGAGCATTTCCAGCCACTGGAAAGGAAGGTTGTGCTCGACAGCCTGCGAAAGGCAAAACCCATCCTTGTTGAAGAATTTATCTGGTTTGCCTATCATGAGGATAAACCCATTGCTTTCCTGGTCATGCTTCCCGATCTGAACATGATACTGAAACATCTCAACGGGAAGATGCACCTGTGGAACAAGATCCGTTTTCTGTATTATAAATGGAGCAAGGCCATCACGCGTTCGCGGATAACCGTAATGGGAGTGGTGCCGCAATACCAGCGGCTGGGCATAGAGTCGGCCATCTTCAAGCATCTGGATATTGTGATGAAAAAGCGGCCACACTACGATACGATCGAACTTTCGTGGGTGGGTGATTTCAATACCAAGATGCGTGCGCTGCATGAAGCCGTGGGCGGCCACTTTGCCATGCGGCACTATACCTTGCGCAAGCTTTTCGATCCTGAAAAGGAGGCCAAAAGGTCGGGTTTCATCCCCATGGGAGCGGGAAAGGAGTAATGTTTTTAATGCCGGACCAAGCAACCTGCATGCATTTTTTTCTGTCTGTTTTATAGGAGGTATGAACAAAATGCTTATTTTCGCAACACAATAATATATTTATTCAGCAAAAAATATAATTTTGTATAACCTAATCCATGTTTAACTAAAACTTTTTTACAATGAAAAAATTATTACTTCTTAGCCTGGTTCTCTGCATCGGTGTGATCGCCTATGGCCAGAATGCACCCGCCGTTAGCAAGGACCTGCTGAACAAAACAGCTGAGGCAACATTCATCAAAGGTACTGACGATGCCACCAATTTCGAAAATCCGGTGAATATGCTCAGAAGCAGCGGCGCTTATGGTCCGCTGGAATCCCAGCTTGGCATTACATGGTACGACCTTTTCTCGAACAAATTTATCGGCGACCGCTTCTATCGCTGGGACGACGGTACCATGGCCGCAGTATGGATCTATGGTATTGAAGCCACCGCATTCCCCGACAGGGGTACCGGTTACAATTATTTCGACGGTTCAAACTGGGGACCGGAACCCACTTCACGGCTTGAGACCGTTAAGACAGGATGGCCAACCATATGCGCCTGGGGCCCTGACGGTGAGATCGGCGTTTCACACAACGGCGTTACCAGCCTTGAAATCTTTCAGCGTGAAACCAAGGGCAGCGGCGTCTGGTCACAGGCCAATTTCCTCGGACCTGCCGGCATTGAAAATGACCTGACCTGGCCGAGGATGATCACCACCGGTGAAAACAATGAAGTGATCCACATGGTGGTCAATACCTATGTTGAATACCAGGGGCAGCCCACGGCATTGCTCTATTCACGTTCAGAAGACGGCGGTGCAACCTGGGATCCCCACAACGTTGTGATGGAAGGTACCGGCCCCAACGATTATTTTGAAATTGCCGCTGACGAATATACCTTGGCTGCCCGCGGCAATACCGTTTGCGTGCTGCTCGGAAGCGCCTGGCACGACCTTTTCTACTTACGCTCCGACGACAATGGCGAAACCTGGAATAAGATCATCGTATGGGAACACCCCTATCCGTTCTTCGACTGGAATACCACGATTGCAGATACCACCTTTGCCTGCGACAATTCAGCACATTTGACCATCGATTATGACGGCCATGTCCATGTTGTATTCGGCATCACCAGGGTTGCCCACTGGGAAGTTGGGACCACCTATAACTATTATCCCTATGTCGACGGTATTGGTTACTGGAACGACATGATGGATCCTTTCTCCAACGAACTCAACGCCCTTGCTCCCCCGCAGTACGGCTATCCCGACACGGAGCTGATCGAAGACTACAACTATATCGGCTACATGCAGGATGTTGACGGCGACGGCGTGATCACGCTCGCCGAAGAGATCATCAGCTACCGCCAGCTGGGCCCCTCAACCATGCCTACCATCACCGTTGATGAATTCGGCTACAGGTACGTGGTCTTCTCCTCAACCACCGAAACCTATGTGAACGAACCCTATAACTACAAACACCTTTGGGCAAGGGGTTATGACAATGCCACCGGCAGTGAGCAGTGGGGCGATTTCATGGACCTTACCGAAAGCATCGTTCACATATTCGACGAATGCGTACATCCCATCCTGGCCAGCAACACGGATGATCACATCCACTATATCTACCAGGTCGACATCACCCCGGGCCTTGCCCTGGATGACGATCATGCCTATCAGGAAAACCGCTGGCTTTATGGCATGCTCCCCAAAACCGAGCTGACGCCAAGCTGGACCGGCGTGGGTGTTGAAGAAGTTGCCGCCATCGACAATTCAAAGGTGTCGCAGAACTATCCCAACCCCTTCAACGGAACCACCAACGTTACCGTTCAGCTTGAAAAAGCCGCTGAACTGTCGCTCGTGGTTACAAGCATGACCGGCCAGAAAGTGATCGAGATCAACAAAGGACAGGTTCCCGCACAGACCCACATTTTCACCATTGATGCTTCGAACCTCCGCTCAGGGATCTATTTCTACACGGTAACCGCCGGCGAAAGCCAGGTAACCAGGAAGATGATCGTTGAATAAAACTAATTCAATCATACACAAAAGCCTCGTGATGAACGGGGCTTTTTTTTTGTTTGGACATACGCCGCCCGCCATTATTGTTGTATCTTTACTTTTTACAACAATCCATGTTTAACCAAAAATCAATAAAATGAAAAGAACAGTACTCATTTTCCTGCTTGTTGCTTTCACGCTATCGATGGCAGCTCAGCAGGCAACGCCACCTAAGTCGCAGATCAACAAAGCCGTAAAAACCGAATACAGGCTTCCTGTTGAAAAGCAAAATGTGTTTGTGAATGATGTCAACTACAGCACACGCAGTTATGCATTTGCCCCCAATGAAGCCATTATCGGGAATACCTGGTATGACTTTCAATCCAATGCTTCGCTCAATAACCGCTTTTACCGCTATGAAGACGGCCGCATGGCAGCCGTATACACCATGGGTTTCGAGGCTGCGGTATTTCCCGACAGGGGGACCGGCTACAATTTCTATGACGGCGTGGAATGGGACCCGTCTGCCACAACCCGTATAGAGACAGTGAAGACCGGATGGCCCAGTTATTCGCCCTTCGGCTCCGACGGGGAGATCATTCTAAGCCACAATTTCCCCACAAACCTTGTATATAATATACGTGAAACAACAGGCATCGGCGACTGGACAGAGAATGCCTACCTGGGATCCACCGGGCCTCCCGCCCTCGCATGGCCCAGGATGATCGCCTCCGGCCCCGATATGCTTGGCATCCACCTTTTGGCAAATTCATATGAAGCCTATCAGGGCATGACCACTGCCGTGGTCTATTCCTATTCACCCGACGGGGGTGACACATGGACCGTGGAGAATGTCCTCTTAGATGGCATGGGTCCCGATGATTACCTGGATCTCGGTGCCGATGAATATGTTTTTGCCTATCCCCGGGGCAATACCCTCGCTTTCCTCATGGCCAGCGCCTGGCACGACCTGTTTATCATGAAATCCACTGACAACGGCGATACCTGGGAAAAGATCATTGTCTGGGAACATCCCTATCCGTTTTTCGACTGGAACACCACCATCGCCGACACCTTTTTCTGCGTCGACAACTCCGCCAACATCGCCATCGATGCCAGCGGAAAATGTCATGTGGTTTTCGGCATCAACAGGGTGATGCACCTCGAAGTGGGAACCACCTACAACCTCTTCCCCTATGTGGATGGTATCGGCTACTGGAACGAAGATATGGATCCCTTCTCGAACGACCACGACGCCCTCGCCCCGCCGCAATACGGTTATGCCAACAGCGAAATGATCGAAGACTATAACTATATCGGCTGGATGCAGGATGTGGACGGCGACGGGGTGATCACCCTGACCGACGACATCTATTTTTACCGGCAACTCGGGCCGTCGACCATGCCCACCATCACCGTTGATGAACAGGACCGGGTCTTTGTCATATTCGCTTCAACCACCGAAACCTATGTGAATGAACCCTATAACTACAAGCATTTATGGGCCAGGGCTTATGCCAACGAGTCCTGGGGCGAATTCATGGATCTTACCAATGCCATTGCGCATATTTTCGACGAATGTATTTTTCCGGTTCTTGCACATACTTCCGATGATTTTATCCATTATATCTACCAGTCTGACATTACCCCCGGAACAGGGGTGGATGACGACCATGCCTACCAGGAAAACCAGATCTATTACGGGCAACTGGCCAAATCGGAACTTATCGGGATCACTGAACTGGGTCAGAAAAACAATAACCTGAGCGTTGACCAGAGCTATCCGAACCCATGCAGAGATTTTGCCAATGTGAGGATCGGCCTCGAAAAAGCGGGTACTGTCAAGATTGAAGTCACCAATGCCATCGGGCAAAAACTGACCAAAACAGACAAAGGATATCTGCAGGCAGGATCGCATACGATGAAAATTGATGTAAGAAGCCTTGATGCCGGCCTGTATTTCTATACGGTCATCAATGGCAGCAACCGCCTTACAAAATCGTTTATCGTGGAATAAAGGCATAAACTGTCCTTAAAATAATGGGTTTCCGGTTTACTGCCGGGAACCCGTTTTTTTTGCATCGGGAAACCGGCATAAAAAAAATGACCCGCTCCTTTTGTTTTATTTGTATCTTGCAATATCATTTAAGCGATCTGCTCAGGTGCGGATAAAGAATGATAAGATAAGCCGGAGGAGCATCCTCCCGCATGAATATATGAACCAAAAACTTACCGAAATGAAAAGATCAAGCCTTTTTGCCATGCTTTTGTGTGCCTGCATGGCGCTGAACGCACAGAACATCCCACAGGTACAGAAATCAGTCCTGAACACCATGGTGACCGTTGACCATGTTCGTCCGTCACATACCATGAACCCATTCATGAACCATGAGGTGAACATGGTTAGTAACAAGGCGATGCTCGACCCCTTCGAAACAGAACTTGGTGAAACCTTTTACGACCTGCAGTCGAATGCCTCGATCAACAACCGTTTCCAGGTATGGGACGATGGCACCATGGCAGCCGTGTGGACCCGTGGCCTGGAGGCAGCCGCCTTCAATGACCGGGGTACCGGATATAACTTCTTTGACGGCTCATCATGGGGCGACTGGCCCACGCAGCGCATCGAAACCCGCCGTACCGGCTGGCCCAGCATTTCGGCCTGGGGGACCGGCGGTGAGGTGGTTGTGGCGCATAATGGCGTTGAAGGCCTGGAATGGCTGACGCGCGATGAAAAGGGGACAGGTGCCTGGACACAAACCAATTTTCTCGGGCCTGCCGGTATTGAGAATGACATTACCTGGCCCAGGATGATCACTTCGGGGGATAACAATGAGATCATCCACCTTTTTGTAAACAGCTATGTGGCCTATATGAATCAACCCCAGGCCTTGCTGTATTCAAGATCGGACGACGGCGGGCAGACCTGGGCTCCACACCATGTAATCCTCGATGGCATGGGCGATGATCATTATTTTGAACTGGGAGCCGACGATTACGTTTTAGCCGCACAAGGGAATACGATTGCCATGCTTTACAGTTCCGACTGGGCCGACATGTTCATGATGAAATCGGACGATAACGGCGATAGCTGGGAAAAAACAGTGATCTGGGAGCACCCCTATCCGTTCTTCGACTGGAACACCACCGTTACCGATACATTCTTCAGCGTATGCAATGCCGCCAACATTGCCCTCGACCCTGACGGGATGGCACACGTGGTCTTCGCCATTAACAGGGTGGCGCATTTCGAACTGGGAACCACCTATAACCTCTGGCCCTATTACGATGGCATCGGCTATTGGAATGAAAGCATGCAGGGTTTTTCCAATGATGTGAATGCCCTGGCACCGCCGCAGTATGGCTATGCCAATTCGGAAATGGTCGAGGACGTGAACTACATCGGCTGGATGCAGGATGTAGACGGCGACGGTGTGGTCACCCTCAATACGGGCATCATGTATTACCAGCAGCACGGCCCGTCGACCATGCCAACCATCGGCATAAACGATCTGGGAAATATCTATGTGATCTTTTCCTCAACCACTGAAACCTACGTGACCGAAGAATTCAACTATAAACATCTTTGGTTCAGGGCTTATGAGAATGGCTCATGGGGAGGTTTTACCGACCTGTCGGAGAGTATCGTCCATATCTTTGACGAGTGCTATTACCCGGTTATCGGAGACGTTTCCGGCCAGGTCATACACTATATCTACAATGCCGACATCAGCCCCGGCCTGGCCTGGAGCGATGACCATGCCTGGCAGCAAAACCGCATCATTCACAGCCGTTACGACATTCCTGTGGCGATCGGTGAAGAAATGGCGGATGGCTTTGCCTTCGGGCTGAACCCGAATCCGGCCCGCGACAGGGCAGTGGTCAGCCTCGAACTCGAGGGACCGGCCAATGTAGTGGTGACCATCACCAGCCTGAACGGTCAAAAGGTACGGGAAGTGAACAGGAAGGTTCAGGGCGGCCATGCCAGGATCGGTGTCGACCTGGGCGGATTGCCCCCGGGCACCTATCTTTGCAGGGTGCAGGCCGGCGGGCATACGGCCAACAGCAAACTGATCGTTTACTAAAAAAAATAAATGCCTTGAAGCACGTGGCGCGTTTCTCAGCACCACGTGCTTTTTTTTTGCCTGCAAGAATAAGGGCGGATATCTGACGGGGCCTGAAAATGAAAAGAGCCGTCTGGTCACGACAGCTCCCTCCAAAATAAACAAAACCAAATCTTTATAAGGCAAGATTATAACCTCCAAAAGTGTGCCAATTTGTTATATTGTTGTGAATCAAAATCTTGTTGTTTTTCTTATAAACCGGGTTTTTACATGAGCGGGAAAATCACTCCCATTTTGGGAAAAACCTGTCTTTATTCCGTGCATTTCACAGCGGTTTCCTGAACAAACAAGGGGTGCCCTTTGTTAAAGGGTAGACGTCGTTTTCATGAAAAACAAAACAGTACTGGTAAGCGGTGCCACCGACGGCATCGGAAAGCAAACAGCCCTGGAGCTTGCCTCGAAAGGAGCCAGGCTGCTTGTACACGGACGCAGCCGCCGTAGCGGAAAAGAGACGGTTGAGGCGATCAGGAAACGGTCGGGGAATGCAGATGTACATTACCTGCACGCCGATCTTTCTTCGTTTGGGCAGGTGAACGATCTTGCCGCCAAAGTTACCCGAAAGTACGGTGAACTCGATGTGCTGGTCAATAATGCCGGGGTTTTTCTGAGGGAACAATTGTTTTCGGAGGATGGCATTTCCCGTGTCTTTGCCGTGAATCACCTGGCCCATTTTTCCCTGACACTTCAGTTGTTGCCCCTGCTGCTCGGATCCCCGCAGGGGAGGGTGGTAACGGTTAGTTCCGTGGCCCATGTCAACAGTCCGCGGATCGATTTCAGCGATATAGAAGAGATCAACTCCTACATTGATTACAGCGCCTATGCCCTTTCGAAGCTAGCCAATGTTTTATTTTCCAATGAACTGGCCCGGCGGCTGGAGCATACCCGCGTTACCAGCAACAGCCTGCATCCCGGGGCGGTCAGCACCAAGCTGCTGCACGCCGGATTCGGCATGACCGGCCTTGGTGTGGAGGAGGGCTGTAAAACATCGGTATTTCTCGCTTCCGACGATTCTGTGACGGGGGTTAGCGGCAGGTATTTTTCAAAGCTTGAAGAGACGGAGGCTTCTGCATTGTCATATGATCCAACCGTAAGGAAAAACCTCTGGCAACTGAGCGAGGAAGTTTGCGGCATCCGTATGGAAGACTTTATTTAATTTTGCATTTTGCCGGAGCCCTGCGGCCCGGGCATTTTATAAATTTCATATAAGGAAAATGAAGGTTTCCATAAAAGCCCTGCAAGGGATCATGCTTGTTCTCTGGTGGCCTGCAGCCCTGCTTTCACAGACAGAGCCTGCCATCACAATTGCCGAACTCAGGCAGCACGTTTCCTACCTTGCATCCGAAGAACTGGCCGGCCGTTATCCGGGTACCGGCGGCGACCGGATGGCGGCGGAATATATCGCCGGTGAATTTGAAAAGGCCGGTGCAAAGCTGTATAATGATCACGGCTACCAGTATTTTGAACTGGTCAGCAGCGTGGAGGCCGGTGATGGCAGTTACCTGCGTTTTCGGGGACGGGAAGGGCATCTGGCCGAAGATTTTATTCCCCTCTCTTTTTCGGGCAGTGCCGGGCTGGAAGCCTCTGTTGCATTTGCCGGATACGGGTTCCAGGTGAGCGGCGACAGCCTCCGGTGGGATGATTATTCCGGGATTGATGTAGGGGGCAAATGGGTGATGATCTTTCCGGGAGAACCTTCTCTGGCGGGCGCGGGAAACATCTTTTCTTCGGCAGCCGGACTGCGCGGGAAGGTGCTCACGGCCAAAGACCATGGTGCGGCGGGCGTCATCTTTGTTTCGGGCCCCGCCTTTGATGAGGACGACAAACTATTCAGGATGTTTTACGATAAATCGGCTTCGGATGCCGGCATACCCGTGATCCATGTGAAACGGCAGCTTGCCGACAGCCTGCTGGCGCCCGTTGCGCGTACGATTGGCTTGCTGGAGCAGAAGATCACTGACAGCGGGGCGCCATTTTCATTCGAAACGGATATTTGGCTGGAGGGGGCTGCGGAGGTCATACAGCAGAGGGTGACCACCATGAACGTACTTGCATGGCTGCCCGGGAATGATCCCCTGCTGGCTGGTGAGGTGGTGGTGATCGGTGCGCACTACGACCATCTTGGCATGGGCGGCCCCGGATCCGGTTCGCGCGAGCCGGATGTAAAGGCGGTGCATTACGGTGCCGACGACAATGCTTCGGGTGTGGCCGGGATCATTGAGATAGCCGAAAGGATAGCGGCTGCCGGCGACAGCCTGCGGCGTTCGGTGATGGTGGTGGCTTTCGGAGCGGAAGAGATGGGGCTGGTAGGCTCGGGGTATTTTATTGAAAACAGGCCGCCCGGCATGGGAAACATCGTGGCCATGTTCAACTTCGACATGATCGGCCGGCTTAATGATAAGGGCAGCATCAGCATCGGTGGCACCGGCACATCCCTTGAGGCCGAAGAACTGCTGAAAAAGCAACTGGAATTGTCAGGGCTGGAGGCTTCCTTTTCAAGAGAAGGTTTCGGCCCCTCCGACCATGCCGGTTTCTATGTCGCCGACATCCCGGTATTCTTTATTTCCACGGGTGCACACGGCGATTACCATACAAGCCGGGATGTACCCGAACTGATCAATTACGTGGGACTGAAAGCCGTTGCGGATTTCAGCCGGGAGCTGATCATGGAGGTGGCAAACCGTGACGACAAGCTTACTTTCAGCGAGGCCGGCGACAAGTACAGGCGGGGGCAGCGCTATGATTTCAAAGTAACGCTGGGCATCGTCCCCGATTTTACCGGTAGCGAAAACAATGGCCTGCTGGTCAGTGGCGTCAGAAGCGATGGCCCGGCAGCACGTGGCGGTATGCTGAAAGATGATGTGATCACGGCCCTCGACGGTATGGCAGTTGGCAATATTTACGACTATATGGCCAGGCTCAAAAAGCTGGAACCCGGACAGATCATCACCGTTGATGTGACCAGAAATGGTGAGAAACTGGTCCTTATCGTACAGTTATAAACAGCGGGTTTTTTAAGGATGGCATTCAGGGCAGCCCGCACAATGCAAGTTTTCATATCTTTGCGCTTTAATCTTCGGCCATGTTTGATTTCCTGGGTGCCTCCTTTATCCTGAAATTCCTGAAGTTCGCGGCAGTGGGCCTGTCAGGCCTGTTTGTCGATTATTTCTTCACTTATATTTTCAAGGAAATCTTTAAGGTGCAGAAATATATTTCCAATTCTATCGGGTTTACCATTGCGGCCACAGGCAATTATGTGCTGAACCGCATCTGGACCTTTGAAAGTCAGAACGAGGAGATCGTGATCGAATATTCTTCCTTTCTCATCATTTCGGTGATCGGGCTCGGGTTGAATAACCTTATTCTCTGGCTTATCCTGCGAAAGCTGAAGATCAACTTTTACCTGGCAAAATTCTTTGCCATTTGTGTTGTGACCCTTTGGAATTTTTTGGCCAACTTTTTTATCACCTTCAGCCAGGCGTAGGAAGGCGGAGATAAAAAAACCCCGCTTGCGGCGGGGCTTGTTTTATTCGGCGTATACTTCGAATTTCAGTTCGACGCTCACCTCCTTGTGAAGTTTGATCTTGGCGGTATATTCGCCGAGCTCCTTGATCGATTCCCCATCGACATAGATGTGTTTGCGGTCGATCTCGAAGTTGCGTTGTTCCTTTATGGCATTGGCGATCTGCACATCGTTCACCGATCCGAAGATCTTTCCGGATGTACCGGCTTTGGCCGCGATCTTTATGGTCAGGCTTTCGAGTGCTTTGGCCAGTGTTTGCGCCTCTTTCAGGATCTTTTCTTCCTTATGTGCCTTTTGTTTGACCACTTCGGCCAGCACCTTCTTGTTTGTTTCGGTTGCGGCAACTGCCAGCCCTTTCGGGATCAGGTAATTCCTGGCATATCCCGGTTTAACGGTGATCAGGTCGTTTTTATAACCCAGTTTGGGTACGTCTTGTTTTAAGATTACTTCCATGGTTTTTCCTCCTCATTATTTTAACAGGTCGGCAACATAGGGCATCAGGGCAAGGTGGCGGGCACGTTTGATGGCCTGGGCCACTTTTTTCTGATATTTGGTTGAAGTCCCGGTGATCCTGCGGGGGAGGATCTTTCCTTGTTCGTTAACAAATTTCAAGAGGAAATCGGCATCTTTATAGTCGATGTACTTGATCCCGCTTTTCTTGAAACGGCAGTATTTTTTCTTTTTGGTATCGACCGCTATCGGGGTCAGATATTTTATTTCTCCACTGTTTTGTGCCATTGTAATTTAATTTTAGGGTGAATGAACGGGTCAGGCTTCCGCTTCGGTGGTTTTTTCTTCTGCAGCCTTTTTCCTTTTCTTTTCGTTGTAGGCAATGGCGTGTTTATCCAGTTTCACGGTGAGGAAACGGAGCATGCGCTCATCCCTTTTGTAAAGCAATTCGAACTCTTTGAGTTCCTTTCCATCCATTTTGTATTCGAAGAGATGGTAGAACCCGGTTGACTTTTTCTGGATGGGATAGGCGAGTTTCCTCAAACCCCAGCTCTCGTCAAGAACGATCTCTGCCCCGACGGAGGTGAGATGCTTCCTGAACTTATCAACCGCTTCCTTCATCTGATCTTCAGACAAAACGGGAGTCATAATGAAAACGGTTTCGTACTGGTTCATGTTTCTGTTAATTAATTATTTGAAAAATTTATATTCCGCTTTTCGAAAACGGAGTGCAAAAGTATGCTTTTATTCTGAATTTTGAAAATTTTAGTGACTTAAATTGCTCTTTTTAGAAAATTCGGAATGGTGCCGGGTATCCCGAAAAACCAGAAATATTTAATTTCATTGTTTTTCGTGGATCCACGATCCCGTTTAACGGTATCGGGACCGGGTGCCGGATTCCGGGTGTTTTGCTTTTTCCCCGACCCTCGCCCCGGTTTTTTTTTATCAAATCCTTGCAATGTATTATGATTATTTGTATATTTAAAGAGTAAATAAACCAATACCCTGATGTCTGTTCACTTTTTAAAGCGCTTTGTCCTTATCAGTTGCATATCCTTATTCAGCTTGAGTATGTTTGCCCAGGATTTTTGGGAAGAACTGAACACACCGAGTGGCATACATATTTATTCAATAGCTGTTAATGATGCCGGACAAATATTTTTAGGAGCAGCAAATGATGGAGCCCCCGGTGGTGTGTATCGATCAAGTAATAATGGTGCTAGCTGGGATTTAGTTTATGATAATGGAGAATTGCAAACAAATCCGGTAGAAATAAGCTGGTATGAAGATATTTTTATTGGCAAACGTGGCTTTGACCAACTTATGGTTTCACATGACTCTGGAGATACATGGGATAGTTTATTTTTTCCTGTATTGAATAGTATAACCGAAATATTTTCACCTGGGCTTGATACATTATTCGTTAGTTATGCGGATGGGGGCGCAAGGCTCCTTCGCACATATGATAACACAATGACTTGGGATACTGTTTTCTTTACTACAAATAGTACTGAATATATTAAAGATATTCTGCAAACCCAATCGGGTGATATGTATATAGCCCTTACCGGCTATTTTCCAGATATGGGCGGGGTATACAAATCAACTGATGGTGGCAATAATTGGGAATTATCGGGTTTATTCAACTATATGGTATCATCCCTGGCCGAAAACACTGAGGGCGATGTTTTTGCCGGCGTAAGGGGCATACTCCAATCGGGCTTGTCGCCAG
>CAZHFC010000028.1:0-50270 GCA_964531985.1 uncultured Bacteroidales bacterium | reverse complement strand
GCACCTCTCCCGGCAGCGGCCTGCCCGGCTCCTTGCTGTAGGGGATGTATTCGTATAGGACGGCCGATATCTCCACCTGCGATTTTCCGTCGGGCAGTACATCCCCGGGGCTGGAAGAGGCTTTGATGGCAATATTCTTTTCCTTAACTTCTTCTATGGTGGCGGAGGTGGCAGTCCTGGCAACCCGAAAGCCCAATGCATCATGAGGAACGCCAGGCTTAAGGTAGCCTCTTGTAGATGACTCCAGATTATATTCAAGCCCTCCAAACCACCCCCCGCGCCTTACGCGGGCATAATAATGTGATTGCCTTCCTGTTGGATTTTCATATGGAGCGTCTTTGTAATAATCCGGATCATACCAGTCCCAGCACCATTCACCAACATTGCCCCCCATATCGTAAATTCCCAGTTCATTTGGCTTTTTCAGACCAACAGGCCAGGTACTGAAGCCTTCCATTTGATCATTGCGTGAATTTCTCTGGTACCAGGCAATTTCATCCGGATCATCTGAGCCTGGGTATAGATATCCTTTTCCTGATTGTCCGCCTTTGGCAGCATATTCCCATTCTGCTTCAGTCGGCAGGCGGTATCCGTTCTTTGAAAAGTCGCAGGAAACCGAAACGACCATGCTGTCGCGCCCGAAGGTAATGGCGTAAACTTCCTCAAGTCCTTCCATTTTGCTCTTTTTATTGCAAAACAAAACAGCTTCATACCAGGTAATCCACTCTACCGGCCGGTCTTCACTCTGATATTTCGAGTTATTATATCCCATCACCCTGATCCACTCCCTTTGCGTTAAGGGAAATTTTCCGATAAGGAATGAAGAAACAAAAACTTCATGCACAGGACTGGCATCATGCGATTTTTCCTTTCCCATCAAAAAGGTTCCGCCTTCAGCCATTGCCATTTCGATGGGTTGTGACTGGAGGGCGCCGGTATGTAGCAATATTGTTAAGGCAATAACTGCCGTGTTGTTGCTCAGAAGATTATTTTTCATCGTGAAAACGTATTATTTCATTCTTTAATGCACCTTACCGAAAGAAAGCTGTTTTCGTTCATTCCTCCCTGCAGGATCGCCGGATTACCCTTTTCGACCGAGACATAGGCTGCCGTTCTGCGGGCGACGCTTGTTGACGACCACCAGTAGGCGGTCATTCCCTTTCCATGGTAGGGTTCAATGCTGCCGGTTGTCATCATCCCGCCATAGGTGACGCTAAAGGTGGTAGATTCAGACTGTATCCTTCCTGCCGCCGAATCGGGCCCGCCCATATGGGTGAAAAGCTCATGCCAGTCGTCAATTGCCGGTATCCTCCATCCCTCGGGGCACAATCTCCCTTCCAGTATAGCATGGTAGTTATACAACAGGCCAATGGAAGAGCCGGTGGCCCCGGTATCAACATACAATACGTACATGCCTTCTTCCTCTGTGCTGAGGGTTCCCGTCCCGCTATGCTGCGTCAGTGGTTTCCCATTGCTGTAGCGGGTTACTTTCAGGTCTTCACCCATCCACAGCTTTTCTCCGACTATGAACACCGAATACCCGTTGCCGTCGATGTCGGTCAGTATGCTGTCGGGTGCGGCGATAAGGGTGTCTGAAATGTCAGATTTATCAGGGGCAGGAAGGTCTCTGCCGGGGTCTGCAGCGGGCCGGGTGGCGCATGATAATACTGTTATCATCAGGGCCAGGGCGATTACAAAAATCCGGATCGCGCTCCGCGCATCATGGTTTCGTATATCCCGGCAGCAGGCAAAAAAAGAGGGGCGTGTGTTCATATTTTATCTTTGCGTTATATGTTGCTGATCAGGCTTGCCGTTCCTGCATCCGGACTTTCAGGGGTGTGCATCCTGCCTGTGATTTTTAACAGGCACATGCCATGAACAGGCGGGTTAAGCAGGGCAGGCAATTGATTTTTCAAATATACGACAGGGCACCATACCATAAGGCGGGTCTGAAAAATATTTCTTTGAGCCTTGTAATATGCACAAAATGCTTCGTTCAAAACAGGTGTATACAAGAGCATTATCCATATCTCCTGCCGGGTTTGGCAGTTAAACGCCAAGGCTGTGCCCTGAAAAGCATTCACGAAAGCATGGTTCCATCACTAATGCTTATTGTATGCTTATCCCGCAAAATACCAGGTGGCGATGGAGAAATAGATCATCACGCCCATCACGTCGGCGACGGATGTAATGAGGGGGGCGCTGGCAGTGGCGGGGTCGAGTTTCAACCGGGTAAAGATAAACGGGAGCAGCAAGCCGACCAGGCTGCCCATCATCACCGTGAGGACCATGGTGGCCCCAACCACTGCAATGATCTCCGGGGCACGGATGCTTGCGATCAGGCTCACGGCAAGTGCCATGGTGATTCCCAGCAGGAATGAGACAATGAGTTCTCGGCCAACCAGCTTCAGCCAGTCGCCCATCACCACCTCGCCGGTTGCAAGTGAGCGGATCATCAGTGTGGCCGACTGCGCACCGGCATTGCCCCCGCTGGCAATGAGCAGGGGCAGGAAGAACATGAGGGATATCTGTGCCTGTATGGTGGTTTCGAAGCCTGCGATGGCAGCCCCTGAAAACACATTCATAAAAACGAGTATGCTGAGCCATAAAACACGCTTTTTGTATAAATAGCTAATCCCGGCTTTCAGCGGGCTCACTATGCTGTCCTGGAATGAACCGAACTTGAGAAAGTCTTCGGTCGATTCTTCCTCCGCCACGTCCATCATGTCGTCGAAGGTAACGATGCCGAGGAGGATGCCTTCGGTATTCACAACCGGAAGCGCAACGCGGTCGTAATCCTTGAAAGCTTTGATGGCCGATTCCTGGTCGTCGAAAGCGTTGAGGGCTACGAAGCGTTCGTCCATCAGTTCTCTGATTTTCTGTTCGGGCGGAGCCAGCAGTATCTCCCGTATTCGGAGGTCGTCGAGGAGCTTCCAGTTCTGATCTACCACATAGATCACGTTGAAGGTCTCGGAGTCGCGTCCGTATTCACGGATGTGTTTCAGCGTCTGGGAAATCGTATAGTCGGGCTTCACGGCTACAAACTCCGGGGTCATCAGCCTCCCGATACTGTCTTCGGGATAGCCGAGCAACTGGGTGGCAATGCTGCGTTCCCCGGGCGAAAGCAATTGCAGGAGACGGTGCATAAGCTGTCCGGGAAGTTCCTCGAAAAAAGCCGTCCTGTCATCGGGGTCAAGATCGTTCAGCAGGTCCGACAAACGATCGGTATAGTGCGCAAGGCCTTCGGTGATCTGCTCCTGCCTGTAAAGCGAAAGATGCTGGAAAGTGTTCTTGGCCAGCTCACGGGGAAGCAGCCTGAACACGATCATGTCTTCCTGGTCGGGGAGGTTTTCGATGATCTCGGCAATCTGAAAGGCATCCATCTCCGTCAACTCCTGGCGAAGCGCTTTCCATTGCCGCTTTTCGATCAATTCCTGGATCTGGTCTTGGGTATCGATCATAATTCGTCTCCTTACCTTTACATCTGTAAGGAAAACGGTGGATCCTTACAGAGGGGTTAATAGCTCAGTTTCTTTTGACACGGGCCTTCGTCCATTATCGCTCTTGTTAATCTCGGATGCAAATGTAATTCTTATGTTTTATAATTACCAATCCCCGCAAGGTTTTTTATATCACAGCAGAAGGTCGAAACGGAATTAAGCATAGTCCGGGGCTGATATCCTTTCTCCACCCTTTTTCCCGATGCTCCTGATCATGGCTGCCGCACATCCGATGGCAAAGAGGTTAAAGACCGGAATGATGAAAATGACCGGAATAATATTGTAGCCGTGCAACCCCATGGCGATGATCTTGGCCGTAAGGGCGGTCATCAGAAAGGAAAGAAAAACGATGTAGGTAATGCCCGCCAGGTACCCCATCAGGGTTCTCCGGTACAGCAGCACACCCGCAACGAACGCCAGGGGCAGCAACAGGCCCAGGTCAAAACCCTGAACGATGAGCGTGGTATAATGTTGGAGCGATTCGGGATAAATGCTGCCGTTTGCCAGGGGCGGGATGATCACCTCAAGCCAGAGCAAAGCGATGGCAATGGAATTAAGCATGAGGAATATGCCCGTGATTCGGGTTGCTTTTCCGGGCGCGAGGCGGAGGCTGAGCTCCTTTAAATCCGCTGAAAGAAGTAAAAGAAGCAGGGCGAAAAACGAACATCCCAGCAGGGCGGTATAAACGGGAAACATAATGTTATACATCCCCATGGCGGTATAGAACAGGTAGGTCACAAAGAAATACCCGAGCGTGCCTGCCAGCAAAAAATGGGCCCTGAGCGACCTCCGGCGGTAAATAATGAGAAAGGCCAACAGTAGCGGTATCGCTGCGAAAAGGGTCACCACATCCTGGGCAATGCCCTGTATGGCCACGTCGGCCGACATATGACGATATAATCCCCTGCCATGGATCTCTACATTTTGTCCGCGGATGGATTCATATTCATACGGGCCCGGGCCCTTGTCGCCAAAAATGGCTGTAATGCTTGCCAGCGACGCAAGGAGGGCGATGAGGATTACAAGTGTTGTGATGGTGTTCCTGTTTTTCATGATAAAAAGTTTACAGAATATTTGACTTTTTAGTGTTTTTTTATTATAACGGCCTGTTTTCGTTATTCAGGCGGGAGTAAAATTATGAATCTCCGCCGGAATGAAATCCATGAAACCAAAAAAATTGCTTATCACGGGTTGCCACAGGTCGGGGACTACCCTCCTGGCCTCAATGATCGGTTCTCACTCAGATATAGTCGTGCTGAATGAGGAGTATTTCGACGGGCTCGAAAAGGTCATCGGGAAAAAATGGGCCGGCGTGAAAGCACCCGTTCCAAATGTGTTGTACGAATCAAAGAACAGCCTTTTTATGACGGTTCTTAAAAGAAAACTGGCCTGGGTGAACAGGAAATGCCGCTTCATCCTGAAAGTATACCGTATCCGCGGCTGGTACCATTACTCGATCAGCGACTTCGTGAAGAACCGGAATGCCAGGATAATATTTATCAGCAGGAAATTCGAAAGCAATGTAAACTCCATTGTCAGAAGACTGGGTACTTCCCGTTTTCTGGCAAGGAAACATGTTCGCTACGCCAATAAGGTAAAGGCTAAGCTTGAGGAACTCGACGGGGATAAGGTATTGTTCGTGGAATTGGGTGTTCTGACCAGTAAGCCTGAGGAGACACTGAGGGAGGTCTGTGATTTCCTGGATGTGGATTTCGATGAAAAGATGCTTGACGGCTACAACCACACGCCGTCCTATGAAAATGACAGGATCGAATTAAAGGAGTGATCCCTTATGATGTTTCCAGCCGTTTTACATAAATGACCAGGTCATCGCCGGAATCATAATAGTCTTTGAAACGGGCCATGGGCAGATAGGCATTTTTTTCATAAAAGGCCCTGGTGGGATTATATTGTTCGCGCGAGGAGGTTTCGGCGTAAACGGCAATTCCGCCCATGGTTCTTATGGTTTTCTCGGTTTCTGCGAGAAGGATCTTTCCCAGGCCGGTATTCCTGTACTCGTTGCGTGTAACGATCCAGTAAAGGTCAAAGCTGCTCCTGGTTAGCGGAATCCTGCCGTAGCATGAATATGCCAGCATCAAGCCGTTGTTTTCCATGAAGATGTATTCATACCCGGCTGAATTGCCTTTTTCAAGGGTTTCCGATACAAGTTCGGCTGCAATATCGGTTTCTTCATCATTGAAAAAACCGGTTCCGGTTACGATCTCCCTGACCGTTTCAACATCTGCCGGCAAAACTTCCGTTCTTAACTTAATAATTGATGTATCCATAAATCTTCACATATTCTTCTTATCATTTCTTTTCCTGAAAGCCCTGCCTGCGTGGCGGCGGCAAAGAAGCCGGCATCGGGCGAAAGGCAGGGATTGGCATTTATTTCGAGTATTTGGGGGTTATTGTGGCGGTCGAGCCTGAGATCAATGCGGGCGTAGCCGCTCAGCTTGAATTGATGCCAGCAATGGATACAGATGTCTTTGAGTTGCCTTGCCAGTTGCGGATTTTCAGTTTCGATCCCGAATCCGCGCACGGTATGGTCGTATTCAAATGATCCTTCCTGCCATTTTGCTTCATAACCCACAATCCTGGGCTTGCCGGGCGGGTAGTCGCTGAATACAATTTCTGCCATGGGCAAAACCTCAGGGCCGTTGGTTCCCCCAAGTACCGAAATGTTAAACTCCCTCCCTTCAAGGTATTCTTCAAAGAAATACTCGTGTTGCCGGTGTTGTTCGAGGAAGGAACCGACCGATGCCATATTTCCCTCAAGGATATTCTCATCGCCTATGCCCACCGATGCATCTTCCCACAGGGGTTTGGCAATATACCTTATGCCTTTATTGAGCATTCCGGTATTTCTGCTGTCGAACCAGGCGGGAGTGGGCAGGCCTGCATGTTGCAGCCATTTTTTTGCCAGTACCTTGTTCGTGCTTACAAACATGGCTTCAGACCTGCATCCGGTAAAGGGTATTTGCAGGTGTTCAAGCAGGGCAGGGGCCAGGTGGATGAGCTTTCCGCAGCTGTTGATGCTTTCCACCAGGTTGAACACGAAATGTGGTCGTTGTTTTTTGAGTGTTTTGGCGGCCTGTTCAAGGTTCAGGTCGAGAAAAACACGCCTGGTGGCATAGCCCAGTTCCAGCAGGTTTCCGGAAACGAAATCGGCCTGTGTCAATACGTCTAGTTCATCGACAGAGGCTCCGGAAGGGATCTTGTTTATCAGCAGGCTTACTTTTTTCATGGCTGTGGTTTTTGCTTGCTCCCGGGCATTGCGGTTTTGGTGATGGCCGAATCCATGATCATTTTCATTAATTCATTGAACCCAATTCCGTTCATGGCGGCCAGCATGGGCAGGTCGGAATGCTGCGGGTGCAGCCCCGGAAGGGGGTTTATCTCTATAAAACCGGCTTTGCCTGCACTATCATAGCGTATGTCGACCCTGCCGGCGTCTTCACAACCCAGTACACGGTAGGCCTGAAGGGCTAGTTGTTCGCATTCTTCCCTCTCTTTTTCCGGGGCTGGGACATAATTGACCAGCGTTTCACATTCCTCCTTGCTTGTATAGGAGTACACCGCTTCGTCGGCTTCCTGTTTCAGGATGATCTCCATGGTGCCTATTGCCCGTGCATCATTTCCGCTCCCGACGATGCCGGTGGTGAACTCCCTCCCGCCCAGGAATGTTTCTACAAGTACCGGCTGATTGAATGCCGTCAGCAGGCGGCGGCAGGTGTTTTCCAGCTCACGGATATCATTGCAAACCGACATGGCATCGATCCCCTTGCCGGTGCCTTCACCCAGGGGTTTGGCAAAGAGGGGATAGGGCAGCCGGATCAGGCCGGTATCGGAAAGCTGTTCCACAACGAAAAAGTCGGGCGTGTTGATCCCCGCATCGCGGATCACGCGCTTCGTCATGGCCTTGTGAAGGGTCAGGGCCATCACGAGCGGTGAGGAAAATACAGCCGGGATGCGGTAGGCCTCCAGCAGGGCAGGCACCTGTGCCTCACGTCCAATGCCGTACATGCCTTCGCAGATATTGAAGACCATATCCCAGCGGTCGCCCGCATGTATCCTCGCAATAAGCTGCCTGAGGTGTCCGATGCGTTCAGTGCGGTATCCAAGGTATTGCAGACTGCTTTCGATGGCTTCGATGGTGCTTTCACGGTCGAATTCAGCGGTTTCTTCTTCGCTGTAGCCCATGGAAAGGTATTCAGACCGTAGGTCGTATGTAAGTCCGATTTTCATTTTTTACAGTAAGATGATGATTGATCAAACAGCTTAACGGTAATCGGGATACCGGAAGCACTTGTTTTCATAGTTGCGCAACAGTATGTCGTCCTCTTCCCTGCCTGCCAGGTAATCGGGCAGCAGGGGGATCTTTCCGCCTCCACCCGGTGCATCGATCACATAATGAGGTACGGCGTAGCCCGAGGTGAAGCCCCTGAGGTTTTTGATGATCTCAAGGCCTGTGGCCACGCTCGTCCTGAAATGTGACGAGCCGGGAATGGGATCGCACTGGTAGAGGTAGTAGGGCTTCACCCTGGCCTTCAGCAGTTCGTGGGTAAGTTTTTTGTATACCCCTTCCGTATCGTTGATGCCCTTTAAAAGCACAGTCTGGCTTCCGAGCGGGATGCCTGCATCTGCAAGCATGTTACATGCCCGTATGGTTTCGTCTGTCATTTCATCGGGGTGGGTAAAGTGCAGGCTGAGGTAGAGCGGATGATATTTCCTGAGCATTCCCGTGAGCTTTTCGGTAATACGCATGGGCAGGACTGCCGGCACTTTGGTGCCGATCCTGATGATCTCAAGATGCCGGATGGCCCTGAGGCGCGACAGAATATATTCGATACGCTCATCGCTTTGCGTCAGCGGGTCGCCACCTGAAATGATCACATCCCTGATCTCATTATGGGAGGCGATGTAGGCGATGCCCTCATCCAGAAGCCTGGAACCGGCATGCTTTTTTTTCGACACCATGTGTGAACGGGTACAATACCGGCAATAGGCCGAGCAGAAATCGGTAACCAGGAAAAGGACCCTGTCGGGATAGCGGTGAACGATCAGCGGTACTGGAGAATCGTGCCCTTCGGCCAGGGGATCGGATTCTTCCCCCGGCGATACCAGTAACTCGTCAAATACGGGAACCATGGTTCGCCGGAGGGCCTGCTGCGGGTCGAAGGCATCCAGCAGCCCTGCGTAATAGGGCGTGATGCGCAGCGGCAGGTTCAGCCCCTTGGCCTGAAAGCCGCTTTCATCGGCAGATAAACGGATCAACCTGCCGAGTGCTTCATAGGATGTTATGCTGTTGCGGATCTGCCATCTCCAGTCATTCCATTCCCTGACGGATGTTCCGGGGAAAAACCTTTCCTTGAATAACAGGGAATTACGTGAGATGGGCGTGGAAGAAGTAGCCGGGTTGGCTGCGAGATTCAAATGGTTCTTTCCGGTTGGAGGCGGAGGCTCTTCAAAATCATCGGCTGCTGCGATTGATTTTGAAACATGCAAATTTTTTGCGTTCATTCAGTTAGTTGATAAACTTATTAAAAGAACCTTTGTTAAGAGCTTGTTTTTTAATTCCTTATCTCTAAGGTTTGCCCCTTTAAAAAAGCATGCAATAATATGTCAAAAAAAGAATCGAATTACAAAAACGAAAAAAAATATTTTTTACGGAAAAACTATTCTGAATGAGGCAGAGTGGATGTATTTATTCTGAAAAAAAGTGATTCTCAGAAAACGCTTTAAAATGCTAAGGTATTTGATATGGTCATCTTGTTCTACCATATCGTCATTGTCGTGATTTTCTCTCTAATGATCTGCCCTTAACCTGATGGGCAGGCACTTCGGCAGATTGGAAGGCTGTGGCTTTAATCCCCGATCCATTGTATGAATATGCCGGGTCCGAAAAGGGGTATGCCCGGGATGTAATACCGGTTGTTTTTTCGCTTTCCGGCAGGGTGACACCCGCTCCGAAAAAAGCTTAGGCCTTTAGTGCTTTCAGCGCCATGATAACTGGATACAGCATGCCACCGATCATGAGCAAGGTGATGAAAGGCCTGTTGATGTTCTGCCATTTGTAATTTTTGTTTTTAATGGCATCGGTCAGGTGGTTAATGCCCGACAGCATGAAAAAGAAAACAAAGGCAAAAAAGATGGTTAATTCAGCCCTGATACCCCAGTTGCTGAAATAAACGATTATGGCCACAACGGCATACGACAGCAAAGCAAAGGCGGATTGCTTCTGGTAGTTGCTGCCGGTTTCAAAGCCTTTGATCTCAGCCGACCGTTTTGCGAACAACAGGCCTTCAATCCCCGAGATGCCCGCAATGGCAAAAATGATCACAGGGATCATGAAATGCAGCTGGGCAAAGGGGTCGTATCCATCGGCAAAGCCTATGCTGTATCCGGCATAAAATGCTATGCAAACAATGGTAATCCGTAAAATGTCCAGTATTTGTAAGATCATAATGCAGTGTTTTTGTGGTTTTTCATCTGAATTAGTATACAGGAAATACGTTGTCCGATTAATGAAAAGATCATCATACAGGTTTTGATCATGTAATGGTAGAGAGCGGTCAGGGGCTGGTTCCTACCCATTTCTTACCTGAGGATTTTTCGTTCATTAACGGTTTTGCAGCCTGATGGCGGAACTTTGCTTGTACTGATGTTGCTTTCCGGCAGGTATTCGATCTTCCCGGCCCTGCCGAGGTATTCGATAATATAATCGAATTCGTAAAAGGTCCTTTGCAGGCGGCCCGAAAGACTGAAGTCGTCCTTGCCGTTGATCATGTACCTGACGGGTTTTCCTTCCCTGAGCTCCGCTATTTTGTGGTTTTCCCTTTTCGGAATGCCAATAATGCTTCTGTAATTCAGCCAAAGCTCGAAAACACCATCCATGGCTCTCCTGAATTCAAATATTTCAAATTTAACGGAACCGGCAGTTCCCCTGAAAGCTGTTAACAGGGGCTCTTGCCGTGGATGCCCGTTGTTTGGATTTTCCGGGATGCCGGATGACATATCTTTGACATCCGTGATCAGGATGAGGCCGGCCTCCGCAACCGCATGCTCGTCCCGGCTGCCTGCCGGCAGGTAGAGGGTATCCCCATCAACGAATCCGCTGGCAGAAACCAGGGGCCTCCACTCCAGGAACCTTTTCCGCCATGCCGTGTTATAACCGGGCTTCTCAATCACACCAGCCGATTTATATATCTGTATAATGTCTGCCATCGCTTATCTTTATAATGATTAATTCAGGTAATGATCATTATTGCCGTATTCCGGCATGTTCATAAAAGCATATGCCCCGGGCATTGACCGCCCTTCTCCGCCGGTGCCGGTCGAAATCTGCATCAATCCTTCAGGCAGCGTACGCTAAAACCCCCGGGTTTATTATAATTGTGCCTGACAGTACCCGTGTGGACGTAATCGAGCCGGCGGTAAAAGGCATATTCATCATCCAGTTCTGTTGACGACCATAAGAAACCAAATTCGCTGTTTTCTCCAAAGCCGCCGCCGAGATAACGGCTGCCGCCGGGCAGGCCTGAATAGCCGTAAAGGTCGGTGCCATTCCCTCCCTGGCTCCAGCTACTGATTGCTTTGAGGTTTGCGCCGGCATCATATCCGCGTAAACCAAGCGAATCCCACTCAGGGTAACCGATTCCAAATTCGCTGTCGACAGCTCCTTCAAGCACCCTCCATTCTTCATCCGTCGGAAGGTGCCAGCCAGGCGGGCAGATACCCTGTGCACCCTGCAGGCTTGTATATTGCATTGCCTCCGTCCATTGGTAAAGTCCCCCGTATTTGGTGCAACTGTCAGGCATGTTGTCAATACAGTATTTTTCGATCAGCCCGTTGTCGGCCTGCTCCTGATCACCGGGTATCATCACTCCCGCATTCAGGTTTTCGCTGATCCAGCACTGGCTGAACACCTGTATGGTATTATATACCTGGCCTTCGTATTCAACGGTGGGTATGCCCGGGCAGGGGATGTTGGTGGCAAACTGGAAAACGTAGGTGCCGTTTTCCTGCGGGTAATCGGGGATTCCCGAAGCCAGGACAATTGCACCGCCATGATCTGCCGATTCCTTGAATGGCACCGGATGCCTGTTGCTGCCTGCATATTCCAGCAGGCAGTTACCCGGCTTGCCGGATGAAGCTGACATTATTTTAATGCTGCGTGTTTTTCCCTCAAAACGGGCAGTAAGGAAAAAGAGCCCTCCCTCGCCCGCAGTGAAGCGGAATGTATGGTGGCCCTCATCGAGCAAAAATGCGGAGCTGAAAAGAATGCGGCCCGAAACACTGCTCAACATCATCTCAACCGGTCCCCTGCGGGGAACATAAAGCGGGATTACGCCTTGTTCTTTTACGGGGTTTGGCCGGTTTTGGAATAACTCGAACGACCGGTCCCCGGCATTGATCTCGGAAGTGCCAACCGGCGAATAGGTCGTATATCCGATGTACAGGAGTAAGTCGCCCGGGTCAATGGTCACCGTTATACTGGTGTCAGGCCAGTAAATGACGGTTTCGTTTCCCTGGGTTCGATTCATCACCTTGATGCTGTCGAGGCGGGCATAAGATGCACTGTCGATGCCCGTGAAGGTCAGGTCAAAGGTCTGTCCCTGAGAAACCACCCCAAAGGCAATAAACAACATCACAATAACAAAGGAATTGTTTTTCATTTTCGTAGATTTTTGGTTTTTATCTACTGCAAGGTAGAAAAAATATTTAAAATGGTGAATAAGTTCGTTTTTCGGGCGGGTATCAGGTTTGGGGGACGGGGGACCCTTCGCTTAGCTCAGGGCAGGCTCTGGGACGGGGGACCCTTCGCTTAGCTCAGGGCAGGCTCTGGGACGAGGGACCCTTCGCTTAGCTCAGGGCAGGCTCTGGGACGGGGGACGAGGGACGGGGGAAATGGACATTGAGCAATGCCGAACTGACAATCTTCCGCGCAGCGGAAGCCCCGCCTTCCATCCCTGAGCTGTTATTCCTATGCCTGAAGCGTTATGGCTGAATGTCCGGGTGTATAGGTGAGTGTGGTACTCCTGCGCTGGAGATTCGCAGGAAGCTGTGAAAACGATTTCACCCCCCGACTGTGATATAGAATGTTCCGGCGGGAGTTTACGTTTTGCAGCCGCTTATTATTTATCTTTGCATTATACTGCAAGAATATTACCCAGACTATGAAGATGCGCTTGTTTTTTATTGTTTTCCTGCTGTGTCCTTTATTGGCAGGCAGTCAGCACCATGGGGATTATCCCATACAACCGGTGCCTTTCACCGCGCTTACCCTTACCGATGATTTCTGGAAGCCCAGGATAAAGGTAAACCACCAAGTCACCATTCCCATTGCATTTGGCCATTGTGAGTCGACGGGCCGAATCAGGAACTTCGAGGTGGCCGGTGGCATCATTCCAGGTACTTTTTCCACGAAATACCCTTTCGACGATTCCGACGTGTTCAAGATCATAGAAGGCGCCGCCTATTCGCTGCAGACTTTTCCCGATCCCGCCCTCGATGCCTATCTCGATACGCTTATCATGAAGATCAGCATGGCCCAGGAAGACGACGGATACCTGTATACCAACCGTACCATCCTCGGCGACAGCGGGCATCCGTGGATAGGCACTGAACGCTGGCAGAACACCCATCTGCACAGCCATGAACTGTATAATATGGGGCACCTCTTCGAGGCAGCGGTTGCACACTACCGCGCTACCGGTAAGAACAGCCTGCTGAATGTGGCCGTCAGGGCCGCCGACCGCATCGGCGAAGACTTTGGCCCTGATGCCAGGATGTCATACCCCGGACACCAGGGCATCGGGATCGGCCTGGTGAAACTCTATCACCTTACCAACGAGACCCGCTACCTCGAACTGGCCCGCTTCTTCCTCGATGCCAGGGGTGACGGACCGGAATACTGCCAGGCTCACCTGCCGGTAACACAACAGCGCGAAGCCACCGGGCATGCAGTGCGGGCCACCTACATGTACGCCGAAATGGCAGATGTGGCCGCCATCACAAAAGATACGGCATACATACATGCCATCACCGCCATCTGGGATGATATCACCGGCAGCAAGATGTACGTCACCGGCGGCATCGGGTCTACGGCAGGCAACGAAGGCTTCGCCGAACCTTACTTCCTGCCCTCCCGCACAGCCTACTGCGAAACCTGCGCCTCCATCGGCAATATCCTCTTTAATCACCGCCTCTTCCTGCTCCATGCCGATGCCAGGTATTATGACGTGCTCGAACGTACATTATATAATGCAATGCTCGCGGGCGTGTCCCTGTCGGGCGACCGGTTTTTCTATTCCAATCCCCTTGAGTCGGGAGGCGAGCACCAGCGCAGCGAATGGTTCGGCTGCGCATGCTGCCCTTCCAATATCTGCCGCTTTATCCCCTCGGTGCCGGGCTATGTCTATGCCACCGGCCAGGATGAGATATTTGTCAACCTTTACATGTCGAATGAGGCACTGATACCGCTTGGCGATGACACCATCGGGGTGGTGCAGCAAACAGATTACCCTTGGGACGGCAAGGTTTCCATCACCCTCGATCCAAAAAAGAAGAACCGCTTTACGCTCAGGTTGAGGATACCCGAATGGACCGGAGAGGCCGGGTCCGCCGAATGCCTCTATTACTTTTCCGACAGCCTGCAGCTGCGGCCGGGCATTACCATCAACGGTGTGAACGTGGCCTATCGTATCGAAAACGGCTATGCCGTGCTTAACAGGCAGTGGAGACCCGGCGACGAACTGATGTTATATCTGCCCATGGAGGTGCGAAGGGTGCGTGTCTGTGAAAAGGTGGAAGACGCACGCGGTAAAGTCGCTTTCCAACGCGGCCCCATCATTTTTGCGGCCGAAGGGGCCGACAATAACGGGCGGGTGCTCGACCTCCTGCTGGATGAAAATGTACGCACCGGCACAATGTTCGAAAAAAACCTCCTCAACGGTGCCCAAACACTCAACGCCAAGGCCATGGTCGTCAATTATTCATCGCCCGAAGGGCCGGTCATACTTGTGCCGGTCGAAATGAAACTGATCCCTTACCACCTATGGAATAACCGGGGGCCTGGCGAAATGCGCGTGTGGTTCCCGCTTGAAGGGATGTGAACCGGACTTGTTTTTTCAGGTAGACAGTCAGGCCTTCGAATGGTGCCGGATCCGTACCGGAGGGACCCGGTAAATGCCCGGGTAAGCATCCTTTTCATGCTTTTCCGGCAGTCAAACCCCTAGAACTTCATTTTGCCGGTGAGCTGCTTAAGGATGCGAATATCCGCTGCCGAGGGCAAAAAAGCAGTAGCCTTTACGCCGTCGCGCAGGAAGAAAACCAACACCACCAGGCTGGTAACGGCATAGCTCAGGCTTGTGGCAATGCCCGCCCCCATGCCCCCGAAAGGCGGGATGAGCGTGATGAAAAGTGCAAGGGAAACAGCCAGCCCGGCAACAGAGGCAATGGTGTTGACATGGTATCTTCCGGTACCTGAAAAATAATGGCCGAGGATGATGGAAAAATTATAGATGAGTACACCCGGGGCCAGGACCAGGATCACCTCCTTCACCCCCAGGAAGCCGGGCCCGAATATCAGCAGATAGAATTGCCCGGGAACCAAAACCAGTGGAAGGATGCAAAGCAGACTGATGAAGAACCCGGCCTTGAACATTTGTGCCGTAAGATCCTGCGCATAAGCCCTGTCCGTAGTGTTGGAAATGCGCGCGTATTGTACCAGCGAAATACTTTTGCTGATGAGCCAGACCGACTCCATCAATTGTATGCCGTTTGAATATATGCCAACGCTGGCACTCCCGTGGTACATCTCAAGAAAATAATAGCTCAGCCTGAAACTCATCATCTGGGTGATGTGCGCCGCCTGGTTCATAAAACCAAGCCGGAACATCTCGCGGCTTGTTGCAAGGTATTCCTGCGCTGTGTGCAGCATCATCCGGTCAAAGCTTTTTCCCATATACACCAGGCTGAGCAGCAGGCTGCCCGAAAAGGCAAAATACAGGGCATTGATATAAGCTCCGATGGTGAGCTTGTCCATTAGCATAAAGTATATTGCCAGCGACAGGATCACGATAAGCGGTTGCAGCAGGCTGATCAGGTTCGACTCCCTGATCTTTTCCCGGCCGATCAACATGCCTGCATGGATATTGGTAAAGGCGTTCACCACCGACAGCAGGCAGATGTGAAGGATGAATTCCCTGTCGACCACCCCCGAAATGGAAAGGAAAAGGTAAGCGGTAATGCCGGTTGCAAGGGCCCACATGTAGGAAGGAAGCAGCAACAGGCTGTACCTGTGGCGCGGGACAAGATAAACCAGTGTGGCACCGCCCACAAGGTTTGAGAATACAAGGATGAAGGCAACGGTGGTGATAATGATGCCCTGGCTGCCCTTGCCTTCCGGCCCAAGGTACTGCGACACCATCACGGCAATGAGGAGGTTGATCACAGCCGAAAGGCTGCGTGTACCGAAAGTATTGAGGATCCTGCCGATCACCCTGCAGTGTATTTATGATTTCATGACTGATTCATACACTCCGTATAACTGCCTGCCGATCACTTCCTGACTGAAGTGGTTCACCGCATATTGCCGGATCTTTTGTTTGTCGTAGCTCCGGTGCCGGTCAAGCATCCTGCTGATGGCCCCGTAAAGGGCTTCCTCGTCATCGGGCGGGATCAGCAGACCAAGTTCTTCGTTCATGTGTTCGCTGATGCCGCCTACATCGGTCGAGATCACCGGTACGCCGCAGGCATAGCTTTCAAGGATCACCACGGGCAGATTCTCATAGCGACTGAACATGATCATGAAATCCGCCGCTTTCATCAGCCCGGCCAGCTCTTCGTTTTCCTTCAGGCCGTGGTACGAGGCAAAACTGTCTTTGATGCCTTGTTCTTCGGCATATTTCAGTAAAGACTTAAAATGGATGCCTTCGCCGATCATGTCAACGGTAAAATCCTGCCGTTCGCCCGAAAGCCTCCTGATTACGCGGGTAATGCCCGAAATGTTCTTCTGGTCGTCGTCGAAACAGGATACATGGATGATCCTTGTTTTATTCTCCTGCCTTCTTTCTCCGGCCGGTGAAAACATCTGTACGTCTACCACATTCGGTATAATCCTGTAATTGCTGTTTTTCAGGCCGCAACTAATCATGGCGTCGCGGAGGTTTGCCGTTACGGGCATGATGGCTGAGGCATGGCGGGCCACGATACTTGTCAGGTGCCGTCTGAAAAAGCCCCTGAACGAGTTGGTGGCAGGGAGGTAGCGTGTCCAGTGTTCGGTGATCACGTAAGGGGTCTTCCTGAATATTTTTTGCCAGAGGGCGATAAGCCCGTGCCGGGTAAGCACATGAACGTGTATCATGCCGGGTTGCCCGTAAAGCTTGCGTATTTCATGCATGCCTTTGTGATGGCTCCGCACAAAGCGCCATGCATTGACGAGCATGTTTAGCGGTTGGAAACCGCCTGCATACCTGCGGTAATAGATACGTATTACCGGGAGCGCCTCTTCCCCCGCATGCACGGTCTCATAAACCGGCCCAAGCTTCCGCTCGTCGGCGTGAACATACAATACGCTGATGTCGCAATGGGGCAATACGGAAATGCCATGCCGCTCGATAAACAGGCCGGGCATGGGATCATAACGGTGGGGGTACCAGCGGGGCAGGTAAAGGACATGCAGGCGCTCAGCTTTTGTCATATTCATGTTTATAAAGAATAATGGGGGTAAAAATAAGCAATTTGCAGGTAACAGGCGGGCGGACTTGCTCCCTGCTGCATTAAAAAATAGCCTCCGGCAGCGGGGTGGTGCCGGAGGCAGGGTATAAATGGAGCGGGGTAGGATCAGGATGATCCTGGTAAGCCGTTGTAACCTGCCGGAATATCAGCTTGACGACCGTCCGGCAAATCGGGATAAATATACTCACTATAGGACCTCAGGGCAAGTATTTTAAGGCTTAATCAGTTAACGGCCGCTTCAGGCAAGTTTACGGCAGCATCCTCTGCCATTTATAGTTTTTTAAGCCGGGTTTCGATCGCTTCACCGGCATTTTCAAGCCGCGCAGGGCCACTGCCGCTCACGATGGCGTAAGGCAACCCGGCCTTAAGCAATTCATGCTCATACAGACCGAACAAGCGCTCACGGTCGTGCGGATTCTCGCGAAGCGGGCCGTACTCCCAGGGGATATCAGTATCGCA
The DNA here is from genome assembly GCA_964531985.1 of uncultured Bacteroidales bacterium. Taxonomy (GTDB): domain Bacteria; phylum Bacteroidota; class Bacteroidia; order Bacteroidales; family B18-G4; genus B18-G4. The sequence goes on along the minus strand of CAZHFC010000028.1, from coordinate 32,568 downwards.
GAGAAGGTACAGATGATAAATGTGGCCGGTGGCCATCCTGCTGATCCAGGGATGACAGCGCCCGAACTTGTCAATGGACCAGATCTTGTTTACCAGGAAGTCAGTGTCGCAGAAAAGCAGTCGCTCCGCTTTTTTGGCCAGTAGCTCCTCCCGCCGGTATTGCTCCCTGGCAATTGCAAGGATGTCATCATAATTATATTTTCGGCCGAGCCCCCTCAGGTATTCAGGAGAATATTCAGGCACCCAAAGCGTGTTGTAACGGGCGGCCAGACTTTCGGCAAGCCGGGATTTACCGGTCGACTCGGGGCCGGTCACTGAAATACGATATATATTTTTTGTTTCGATATGTTTGACTTTCAGATCATGCTGCCGTGGCGGTCACTTTCAGCTTTTCGCGGAATTTTCTCCTCCACTCCGTGTATCCCATTACGGCCAGCACCAAGAACACGGTGAACTGCAGGCTGGTCAGCGCCAGGTCTTTATAAAAATACAAGGGGATGGAAATAAGGTCGCCCGCGATCCAGTAGATCCAGTTTTCGACCTTCTTCCTGGCCATCAGCCACATGCCCACGATGAAGATGGCCGTGGTCAGCGAGTCGATGAGGGGAACATTGCTGTCGGTATACCGGCTGAGTGAAAAACTGAGCACGATGAAAAAGGCCGCCAGCATCACCAGGCTCAACAGGTGCTCCCTGCGCGAACACCAACTGATGGGAAGCGCTTTTTTTGAGGCATCTTTCCCCGACCACATGATCCAGCCGTAAATGCTCATGACAAAGTAAACGAAGTTGATGCCCATGTCGGCGTAAAGCTTGGCGAAGAAGCAAATGTAAATGTAGATCAGTACACTGACGATGCCGGTAGGGAAAACCAGGATATTCTCCTTTTTTGCAAACCAGACGCTCAGTATCCCGAACAGTACCGCTATGCCTTCATGAAGGCTGGTGTCGGCAAAGTTCTGGTACAGTATGTCAAATACCCCGGCGATCATACATGCACATCCAGGTCGGCATTGATGATCTTGAGGACAAATACCGAGTGCGGCAATTCAAAGGCCCGGCCGATCTCGTGGGTCAGCGCCTGCATCACTTCATGGTATTCTCCGAAAACCTGTGTGCTCATGCCGCTGGTTTTTACGCGCAGGCCTTCATGGCTGTTCAGCCGCGCAATAAAACCCTTGATAGGGGGTATGTATTCTACATTCAGGGGATAGTAACTGATTTCAACAGATGTGTTCATTGCTTTTGGTAAAAAATTGATTATATTTGATGCAAATTTACGACTTTCCCGGCAGGGAAGGGTTATCAAACAACAACCAAAAAACATTAAAACCCTACGTATGAAAAAAAATGCCATCGTAGTACTGGCTTTGGCTTTCTTTGCCTTCCTGTTAAGCAGTTGCCTGACAGTTGAAAAAAAGGAGTATAATTGGGAACTGACCGGACCGAATTCGGGCAAACTCACCATCACTTTCATCAACATCACGTCCACAATGGATGATGAAACGGATGTGTCGAAGGAGGATTTTGAAGAGCTTCTGAACGATTACCTGTACGGCACCTATATTGATGACCGCTACCCCATGGCCACGAATATAGAGAAGAGGATTTTTGTGAACAATAACCAGCTCTGGGGTGAAGTAACCATGGAATTTAACGATTTGCAGGCGGTTCATCTTTACCAGCACGATAAAAAGGGCCCCTATATGTTCTGCGTCAGTACGGCGGCCGACTCTGAGTCATATGAATCGTCCAATGGCGAATATGGCGGCGAATACATGCCTGTTGTCTTCTGGGATGCCAAGTCCAAAGCCCTGAACCTCAAAACACACATACAGGATGAGGATGAGTCGACGATCAGCCTTACCGCTGAGTATTATAAATGGAAAGAATAATATCTGAATAAAAGAAAAGGCTGTCGCAAAAGCCCGCTTTCTCTTCATCATCATTCACTTCACCCGCCGGGGGTTGTGATGGATCAAAGCATGCTTTTACGACAGCCTTTCGCGAATTATCTGTCTTTTTCCGGTTGTGGCTTGCCTTTGGAAGCAGGCCGCGGCGACTGCCGGTCTTCCTGCCCGCCCCTGGCACGTTCGAGCAGATGTCGCTTAAAACGATGCTCGACATTGTGCAGTTTCAGTATCCTTGAGGCAGGGATCACTTTCAGGAATTCCTCATAGTATTTTTCCTTCAGGTCGAGCAGGGCCTGCTCTTCCGAGAAACGTTGCCTGATGATGCGGTCGGCTTCTTCATCGCTGGTGATATCCGGCGTTTCGGCTGCATCTTCCTCTGTGGCAAAACGGGTAAAAATATTCCTGGCAATCTCTTCCCGTTTCTTTTCGTAATCATTGTACAGCGGCCAGAACTTTTCCGCCTCCTCAGCGGTGAGTTCCAGGTGTTCGGTGATGAAGGCTATTTTCATGCTCTTCATCTTTGTACTCCATTCTGCCTGGTCGGCCGGCCGTTTGCCTCTGCCCTCGGGGCCTTGCGCGTTCAGCGGAACGAAAGTTGTCATGACAAGTATTGCCAATAATGACAGGGTGATTTTTGCAGTGTTCTTCATCATGTTGTTTTTTGAATTGTTTTACTGATCGTTAAATGAATAGTAATCGATGTTGTTTTCGGCCAGCAGGTATTGGATGATCTCATCTTCGCTGAGGTTATCTGCACCACTCATCATTGCCGTGAAATCGGTCGGTTCATCCCCGAGAAGTGAAATGAGGTATGCCTCTTCCAGTTCGGCGAGGTTGCTGATGCTGAATTCGTAAACATTGCCGATGGTATAGCCGGTTTCCATATTTTCAATGCCACTGCGGTTCAGCAGGAAAGTGATGCTGAGAACGGCGGTCAGCAGCAGAATGGCTGCCGCGGCCGGAATATAAATGCGCCCATGCAAAATACGAGTCCTTGGGCCGGGAACACGATGCGATTCAAGACGGCATCTTTCCATGATGCGGTCAGGCAGGGTGTCGAAATATCCCTGCGGGACGGCGTACGGCATCTGCCTGCCTGCAGCATTCCTGAGCCTTTGTTCAATAAGCCCGGGATCATCCTTTATGTTCTTTCTGGCTTTCATCTGTTCATTTGATTGCGGATAGCGGTATGGGTTTAACGGATGATATAAAAAAACTGTTGTTATTCACCGGGCTGGGTGAAGTATATCTGCCTGTTCCTTTCATTTTTTATTAATTGATCATGGTCCGTATCCTTTTTCCTGTAGGGCCGCTTACGGGCGTTCCCTCAGTACGGCCTTTTCAATTTTTTTAACGGCATGGTGGTATGAGGCTTTCAGGGCACCGACAGATGTTCCTGTTACGGTTGCCATGTCTTCGTATGTCATCTCGTCGAAATACTTCATGTTGAATATGGCCTGCTGTTTCGGGGGCAGTTTCCTGATGGCATCATGCAGGCGGTGGGTGATCTCGTCCCCACCGGCATCGCCGGCATTCAGGCTGCCCGCTATTTGTTCCGTGTCGCTTTCCTTGCCGGTATGGATCAGCCGGCGTTTTTCACTTCTCAGCAAGCTGAGTGCCTCATTGGTTGCAATGCGGTAAAGCCAGGTGTAAAGTTGCGAATCTCCCCTGAAATCAGGATAAGCCTTCCAGGCTTTCAGAAAAGTGTTTTGCAGTACGTCATCGCTCTGGTGGTGATCGGGCAGTATGCGGCGTATGTGCGCGTAAAGACGCTGCTGGTAGGTCCTCACCATCAGTTCGAAGCCTTTCTCAAAACTGCCGGCCTGCCGCAGAAGTGCGCGTATTTCCTTTTCTTCCGTGTTCACCTGTAAATGCTGTTCAGCTATCATGTGACGAAAAATTCCGCCAATGGTTTATTTGTTTCGTCCGTTTCAGGAAAGAAATGCCGGGCCTTGTTTACCCGGATGGGGCCGCAGATCAGCGCATGTCGATCACTTCCACATCGGGGTGGTCTTCGGGGCTGAAAATGAAATCCTTTTCGGTAACCTCGGGATTGGTCCTGAAGGCGTCGATCCGGTAGTGGACTTTGCCGCCGTTTTTGTCGTGTATGGTGATTTCGGAGATCTCCTGTTTGCCGGCATCTATCAGTACTTCCAGCATGACGTATTTTTTCCCTTCACCGGGCTTGAGTTCGAAAAGCTGGTAGTTCACGCCATCTTTTGAATATTCCCTGCTGAGTTTGGCCTTGTAATTTTCATTGTAGGTGGTCAGCAGCCGTGAAGGGGTGACCGACTGGTCGTCTTCGCCCAGACTGTTGATCTGCACTTCCCAGGCGTCGACGATGTGGGTCCAGAGGGTTTCACCGTCGCAGTATACTTTCTGGCCTTCAATGTCGAGTACGTACATGTCGCCGCTGATGAGCAGCCGTCCGCTTTCACTCACATCATCGCCGCTTACGGGATCTTCGTAGGTAAAGGTGAAATCATATTCAACGGCCTGATATGCCTGTGTTTTTTCCGTGATCTCCCGGATGATGTCGTCGGCTTTTTTGGTTTGTGCTGCAATTCCCGTGATGAGGGTCATGCTGAGGATGATGGCGATTGTCTTTTTCATGTCATTGATCATTGTTTTCATTCAAATCCCTCAAAATCTGTTCCAAACTCATCTCATCATGTATTTTTACCTCCCGGGCCTTGCTGCCCTCAAAGGGTCCGACGATACCGGCCGCCTCCAGCTGGTCGATGATCCGGCCGGCGCGGTTGTACCCCAACTTGAGTTTTCTTTGCAGGAGGGAAGTGGAGCCTTGTTGAGTCTGTACGATGATGCGCGCCGCTTCGTCGAAAAGCTCGTCACGGTCGTTGGGATCGAAATCATCCGGGCCGTCTATCTCTTCATCCATGTACTCCGGAAGGTGGAAGGCATCCGGGTAACCTCTTTGGGAGCCTATGTAGTCGGTGACCCTTTCAACCTCGTGTGTATCGACAAAGGCACACTGCAGCCTTACCAGGTCGCTGCCGGTCGACAACAGCATGTCGCCGCGCCCGATGAGCTGGTCTGCTCCGCTGGCGTCAAGGATGGTGCGTGAGTCGATCTTCGAGATAACCCGGTAAGCGATACGGGCGGGGAAGTTGGCCTTGATGGTGCCGGTAATGATATTGACAGAGGGGCGTTGTGTGGCGATGATGAGGTGGATGCCCACAGCCCGTGCGAGCTGGGCCAGGCGTGTAAGCGGGTTTTCTATTTCTTTGCCCGCCGTCATGATCAGGTCGGCAAACTCATCCACGATCAGCACCAGGTAGGGCAGGTAACGGTGCCCGTGCGCCGGGCTCAGCTTGCGGTTGATGAATTTAACATTGTATTCCTTAATGTTGCGCACCTGCGCATCTTTCAGCAATTCATATCGGTTGTCCATCTCTATGCTGAGCGAATTCAGTGTTCTCACCACCTTGCGCGTATCGGTGATGATGGCTTCTTCAGAGTCGGGCAGCTTGGCCAGAAAATGGCGCTCGATCTTCGAGAACAGGGTGAGCTCAACTTTTTTGGGATCCACCAGGATGAACTTGAGCTCGGCCGGATGTTTCTTGTACAGAAGCGAAGCGAGAATGGCATTCAGCCCCACCGATTTCCCCTGTCCGGTAGCCCCCGCCATCAGGATATGCGGCATACGCGTGAGGTCGGCAATATAGCTTTCGTTGGCGATGGTCTTGCCCAGTCCAAAGGGAAGTTCATATTTCGTGTTCTGAAAACGCTCCGAAGCGAGTATCGAACGCATGCTGACGATCTCGCTCTTCAGGTTGGGCACCTCGATGCCGATGGTGCCCTTGCCCGGAATGGGCGCTATGATGCGTATCCCCATGGCCGAAAGGCTGAGCGCAATGTCGTCGTCAAGGTTCTTGATCTTCGAAATACGAACGCCCGGGGCCGGGATGATCTCGTATAGGGTCACCGTGGGCCCGATGGTCGCCTTGATCTTGTCAATCTGTATGTTATAGTTCGACAGGGTTTTTACGATACGCTCCTTGTTCGATTCCAGCTCCGTCTTGTCAACGTTAACCACGCCATCACCGTAATTGTCGAGGAGGTCGAGCGTGGGATAACGGTAATCGCGCAGGTCGAGCTTGGGGTCGTATTCCGTGTCTATGGTATAATGCTCTTGTTTTTCTTCTCCGGCTTTTTCCGGCTTCGTTTCCTCAATGGTCAGTTCAACGCCTGAGGCAGTCTCATTCTCAAGCCCGCCTTCGTTCCCGGTATCTTCTTTTACCTCAACCTCAACCTCATTCTCATCCTCAACCTTAACCTCATCCCCGTTTTCAGAAAAATTCCTGCCGGGACCAAAATCCTCATCTTCGGGGTCCGCTTCATCGCTCACCGAAAACTCAACCGTATTGTAGGGGTCCTCGGGAATGTTCCCGTTTCGTTTATTCCTGCCGGGGTTATCGTTTTCATCATCCTGGCGCTGCTTTTTCCGGCGCAGCGATCCGAAGTTGAAATTGATGATCAGGAAGCCGAACAATACGAAGATCAGTAAAAAAATGGTGCCCGGAGGGCCTACGAAGCCATCCAGGTAGTTGTTGATCTCATAACCGAATACTCCGCCCAGAATGTTCAGCTCAGAGTGCTTGAAGACCAGCGCGAAGGCTACCGAGAACCACAGCAGGGCCACGAACGACCAGCGGAAGGTTTTTCCGGCGGGGAGAATGGCACGTCTGAACAGCAGTTTATAACCCCAGACAAAAACGAGGAGGCACAACAGCAGGGATGATACGCCGAACCATCTTTTTACGAGTATGCCTGCCAGGGCCGCGCCCAGCCTGCCACCCCAGTTGCTTGCCGAAAGGCTGCGGTCAAACAGTATGTCGCGAAACGGACTTACAGTGAACAGATCATCGCTGTTGCCCGAAAACCAGTTGATCAGATATGAGGTGATGGCCAGTACCGTATACAGCGAAAGCAAGATCAGGAAGAAGCCCGTTATGCGCTGAAACTTTTCGTTGCGAAGAAATCCGGTACGGGGCTTCCCGGCTTTTCTCACGGAATTTTTCTTGCTTTTCTTCCGCGAATCTGCCTTCTTCCGGGTATCCTCCTTTTCAGAATTGTGTTTTAGCTGGTTTGTCCTGATTGGCATGTACTTCTGTTGTAATGGATACGCAAAGGTATAAAAAAAGCCGGTGATAATACCGGCTCAGTTTTCTGTAAAATTGCTGACGCGATGGCGGATGACATGCTACATGCCACCGCCGAACATCTGCTTGATCTCAGCGGAGGTCTTTTTCTGGAAGCCCTCGGGAATACTGAATTCCGAATCGGAGACGGTCTTTTTGCTGACCGAAGTGGCTTCCATCTTCATCCTTCCCTGCCCGGCATCGATCTCAAATTCGAGCATGGCCCCGGGAATTTCCTTAAAATAAGGGTTGTCGATATTCAGGGCCGAGGATCCGATCTCTTCTGTAAAGAAAATGGTAAAGATCATCTCGTCGCCACTGTCATTGACGGTCACCAGGGCTTTCTTGCATTTATAACCTGCAATTTCCTTGGTTTCATCCTTGATGTCGATCCTGATATCATCTGTGTCGTCGACCTGGGCGCTGATCTCTTCTTCGCTTTCGACATAATAGAATTTTTGTCCCATCATGTCCATCAGCGTGGTCACGGTTTTGGCGTTGCCGTCGATGATCTGCACCTGGCTTCCCATCTGCCCCATGTTGATCTCGAATTTCGACATGTCGCCCTTGATGGTGAGTGTTGCCATTTTCGGCATCATGGCCATCATGCCGGGGTCTATGTCCAGCCCGGGATAAGAGATTTTGTAACTGATCACCCCTTTAAAGTCTTTCGACATGGCCGTGGCGGTGATTCCCATGATGATCACAGCGGCCATCATGATCTTGAACAGGTTTTTCATTCCATTTTGGATTTTAGGATTAATAAATATGTGTTCTTTTGGTATTGCCGGAAGTTTGAAATCCCGGGTTTTCTTCTTTTTAATATAAAGATTGGCGGAATATTCTGCAAAGATAGCCTATTTAACGGTCCTGAAAAGTTTATTCCACCTGATCTTTCCCTGGAACCATGGCCTGTCGGGTCTGAGCGAAAGCCACACGAAAACGGCTTTTCCCACGATGTGGTTTTCGGGCACAAAGCCCCAGAAGCGTGAATCGGCCGAATTATGGCGGTTGTCGCCCATCATAAAATAATAGTCCATTTTAAAGGTGTATGATTTTTCAGGCACACCATCGATGAGCACGCCATCATCCGTTACTTCCAGTTCGTGGCCTTCATAGGCTTCGATCACGCGGCGGTAGATCTTGATGTTCTTTTCATTCAGGCGTATGCTGCTGCCTGCAGCGGGGATGAATACGGGCCCGAAATTATCGATGCTCCAGCCCGTCTCCCTGTCGTAAGGGTATATCCTTTTTATATCGTCAGGGTTTCCAGTCGGATGTTGAATCCTGTTCACCGAACGCACGATGGGTGTTTGTTCGAGTTTCGCGGCAGCTTCTTCGTTCATGTATACATAATACAGTTTGGGATTGGCGGTGGGGATGACCTCGTAAATGTTCAGCTTGTCGACGAGCCGGTCGCTGAGCCTGGAGCCGTCGGTAACCACCTGGTAGCTGAACTGTGCATCGGGTGGCGTGGCCAGTTCTTTACCGTTTATATACACAAGCTGGTCGATCACCGCCAGTGTATCGCCCGGAAGGCCTATGCAGCGTTTGATGTAGTTTTCGCGCTTGTCGACCGGCCTGTCGATGATATCGCCGTATCTCCGCTTGTTGTTCCAGACTTCCTCCCTTCCGTGGTGCCGGATCAGGCTGTAATAGCTTTCGTTGCTCTGGTACACCGTCGACAGGGTATCGCCTTCGGGGTAATTGAAAACGACGGCATCGAAACGTTTGATCTTTGTGAGTCCCGGGTAGCGGAAATAGGGCAGCCTGATCCATTCAAGGTATGATTTCATGGTGGATGAGAGCGGCATGGTGTGGTGTACGAAGGGGAAAGAAAGGGGGGTGATGGGTACCCGCGGGCCGTAACTGACCTTGCTCACGAAGAGGAAATCGCCACGCAGCAGCGATCCCTCCATCGAGGATGTCGGGATGGTGTAGGCTTCGATGAAGAAAGTGCGGATGATGGTGGCGGCCACCACGGCAAAGATGATGGCATCGACCCATTCGCGCACCGCTCCTTTTTTGACTTTTTCACGCTGGTCGGGGTCTGTGTAGGTTTCTTTCGGGCTGAAGCCCAGATAGGGGATGTAGAGAAAAGGGAAAAGTACGCCCAGGGCCTGCGCCCCGATGCCTTCTTTTCCGAAACACTTCAGTATTTCCACTACCATCAGCAAGAGCACGAAGACATTGATGAAAGGGGTGAGGATGAAAATGTACCACCATAAGGGCTTTTTGATGATCCTGAGCCAGACATAGAAATTCAGGAAAGGGATCACGGCATGCCATCCCGGATGCCCGGCCTTTTCAAAAATCTTCCATAATCCGGCAAGGAACAATATAAAAGTGATGATGGTGATGATGATGTATCCACTCATGGCGCTCGTATTTTAGGCCAAAGAAACGACCTTTTTTAATATACTTTGTCTTATCCTTCGTTAATTAATGTTAAAGGCTTTTCAGTGTTTATGACCGGTGATCAGGTCGTTCATCCCGAAAAACCCCGTTTTTCCTTTTACCCATTCGGCTGCCAGCACGGCGCCGAAAGCAAATCCCTGACGTGAATGGGCCGTATGCCTGATCTCAAGGCTGTCCTGGTCTGAGTCGTATTTCACGAAGTGGATGCCCGGCACCTGGTTTCTTCTCACAGAGATGATCTCCAGCTCTTCGGTATGTCCCGCCGGCCTGTTTACCCAGCGTTTTTTTCTTTGGTTCTGCCTGATAATGTCATTGGCCAGTGTGATGGCCGTACCGGAGGGGGAATCTTTTTTCCCGGCATGGTGAATTTCCTCAATAAGGATGCGGTAATCTTCATAGGGATGCATCAGTTCCGCCAGCTTTCTGTTCAGTTCGAACATGATGTTCATTCCGAGGCTGAAGTTGCTTGCATAAAACAGGGTATGCCCGCCTTCCGAACAGGCACTGGTGATCTCATCCCGGCGATGGTTCCAGCCTGTGGTGCCGCAAACCACGGCCGTAGCCCTGCTGAAACACCGGAGGATGTTGTCGGGGGCTGTGGAAGGCATGCTGAATTCAAAGGCCGCATCGGCCTCCTGGAGGCGATGCCCGTATTTTTCCCAGTCGCCTTCGTTGTCGATGATGGCTACAATATGGTGACCGCGTGCGCCTGCCATGACTTCCAGTTCATGGCCCATGCGTCCGTACCCGATAATGGCGATTTTCATCTTCTGATCTGTTAAACATTAAAACCGTAACGTGAGTCTGACACCGGTTACCGCTCCGGGATCCTCCCGGCGCCGGTGCATCATGGGATCGATCCTGATGGAGAGGTCCTCGCTGATGTCGTAATCGAAAAAGTGCGCATCCACGCTGGCATCGATGATATTCAGGATATACCACAAGCCGCCGATGATATAGCTGAGTTCCATGTTGCGCCGGTAATAATTCCTGGCGTCGAGCAATTGCTGTTCATCGTATTTTGTCACGTAGTCATTGTCGATATGGCTTGAATCGCCTGCTGCCACGTATCTGTATGCTTCATTATATTTTTTGTACTCACTGGTGTTGCTGATCACGAAATAGGTAAGGAGTCCAAAGCCGGCGTAAACGATGGGTATTTTCCAGTATTTCCTGTTGTATGCCTGCCCGAGCCCCGGTAATACCGCACTGAAGAGCGCTGCACGGGTGGGAGAGTGGACTTTCACTTCTTTGCCGTTGGCAGCCATGACGGGCTGTTCCTGTGCCAATGCTTCTGAGCGGGGGAAAAACAGAAGGATGCACACGGGCATAAGCATGAAGAAAGCCCGTGCACAGCCCGATAAACGGCCGGTATGCCTGATCCGTGATCTTTTTGACAAATGCATATGCAAGTCGGTACTCAGTCGAGTATCCCCATGATACGGAGAAAGTCCTCGTCTGATTCAAAGGAGATAACGATGTTCCCTTTTCCATTATTATTTCGACGGATGTTCACTCCTGTCCCGAGTTTTTCGCCCAGGGCTTCAACGGGGCGGAGGATATGCCCGGGGATTTGGGTGGCGCTGACCGGAGGCTTGTCGCTGGCATTGGTGATCTTCCTGACATATTCTTCGACCTGCCGCACCGAGAGGTCGTTGCCGATGATCCTTCGCAGCAGCCTGATCTGTTCATCCTGGTCGATAATGTTGATCATGGCGCGGGCATGGCCCATGCTGATCTTATTGTCGCGGATGGCTAGCTGTACTTCTGCCGGCAGTTTGAGCAGTCTCAGGTAGTTTGTGATGGTCGACCTGTTCTTGCTGATCCTTTCGCTGAGTTTTTCGTGCGTAAGCTGGCATTCCTCGATCAGCCGCTGGTAGCTGATGGCGATCTCGATGGCGTTGAGGTCTTTGCGGTGAATGTTTTCAATCAGCGCCATTTCGAGCATTTGTTCGTCGTTGGCCACCCTGATGTAGCAGGGTATCTCTGTATGCCCGCAGAGTTTAGCAGCCCGCAGCCGTCTTTCGCCAGATATCAGCTGGTATTTGTCGTAGCCAAGCTTGCGTACGGTAATGGGTTGTATGATGCCCTGCTTCCGGATCGATTCGGCCAGTTCGGCGATCTTTTCATCATCAAAATGGTCGCGGGGCTGGAAAGGGTTGGCCTCAATCTTTTCGATCCCGAGGTTGGCAATGGCGCCCACCACGTAATTTCCGGAGATATCCTTTGATGTGATATCCGTCTCCGGGCTTCGAAGTATCGCGTCAAGCCCCCTTCCCAGTGCCTTCTTTTTAGTGTTCATCAGTGATATCTATGTATTTTTCGTCTTCCCTAATGTTCGTCATGTTATTGTTCTGAAGGATCTCCCTGGCCAGGTTCAGGTAGTTGATGGCCCCACTGCTGCTGGCATCGTGCATGATAATGGTTTCCCCGAAACTGGGTGCTTCGCCGAGCTTGGTGTTACGGCTGATGATGGTTTCGAACACCATTTGCTGAAAGTGTGTTTTCACTTCGTCCACAACCTGTCTTGAGAGGCGAAGGCGGCTGTCGAACATGGTGAGGAGTATCCCCTCGATATCGAGCTTTTCATTGAGCCTGGTTTGTACGATCTTGATGGTGTTGAGCAATTTGCCGAGGCCCTCCAGGGCGAAATATTCGCATTGCACGGGAATGATCACCGAGTCGGCCGCAGTGAGCGCATTTACCGTGATCAGTCCCAGTGAGGGAGAACAGTCGATGATAATAAAATCGTATTTGTCCCTGACCTGCTCGATCACCTTGCGCATCATCTTTTCCCTGTTGGGAAGGTTGATCATCTCGATCTCGGCGCCCACAAGGTCGATGTGGGCAGGTAACAGAAAGAGGTGCGGGGTGTTGCACTCCACGATCACATTGCCGGGATTCAGGTCGTCCATGATACATTCGTATATGCTCGACTGTATCTTTTTCGGATCATACCCCAGGCCGGATGTGGCATTGGCCTGCGGATCGCCATCAATCACCAGGGTTTTATATTCCAGAACGGCAAAACCGGCGCCCAGGTTGATGGCAGTGGTGGTTTTTCCAACCCCGCCTTTTTGATTCGCGATCGCAATGACTTTTCCCATGGAAAACAAATATCAGTATATAAAAAAATGTAAACAAAAATACAAAGTTAATGACAACTGACCGCCCCGGGCCGGCAATTAGTTATTAACCCGCTGTTAATTTTTTGGGAAAAACGAACTGTTTGGACTGACAGCCGTGATGTTGTCCAAGAATGCTCAGATATCCAGTTCCTTTTCTTCGTCGGGATCCCCAAGGTCTTCAAATTTCACGTTTGTGACCATATCGGGTTTGGTAATATCTTCTTCCGTTTCTATGGAATCACTTGGCGGGGCACCCGTTTCGATAAAGTCGATCACCTGCCTGAGCCCCGTGGAAAACTTTTCAAAATCTTCCTTGTACAGGAATATTTTGTGCTTTTCATAAAAGAATTTGCCCTGTTCGTTGTTAAACCTTCTTTTGCTTTCGGTAATGGTCAGGTATTGTTCGCCCGACCTGGTCTCCTTCACATCAAAAAAATAAGTCCGTTTACCTGCGCGAATCACCTCGGAATAAATCTCCTCCCTGTTCCCTTCAAATTTTTCTTGCTCGTCCATGTTATTCTTTTTTTGATTTATACTATCCTTCCGTTATGGCAAAAATAAAAATTTTATTTATCAGGCCTTTGCAATATTATCCTGAAAAATATTGCAGATTACTTATTGTTTATCATAGTATGATAGACAAGCAGCCTGCAAAAAAGGTTGCATTCACAGAAAGGTATCGAGGGGTCTTCATAATAAAATAATACCCTCTTAACGCATAATTAATCTTGATGATGCACTTTTGTCCCCGATATGGAACATGAAGAGATCAGGGTCAGGAATTGCCTGAAAACCGCTTTCCGGTCGGCCAGCGACATCTTTATCGACACCCTTCAGCACGAGTGTGAAGTCAAGGTTTCGGTTGATGAGTTCGTGGGCGAGATCATGCATCATATCAACGGCAACGGTATTAAACTCAGCATGGTTGATTACTGCGACGTTTATCCGTATAAGTATGTTTTCAGCTACAAGCTGATCTGAGCCGGTTTGGAAGGAGGTTTTCTGCAGTCAGGCAGCATTAAGGTTCCCGGCATAAAGGGGAATTGGTTATTTTTGCACCATGCGAAAGCATTGGTTCAATGGCAATGTATATCCTGTGCTCATCCTGCGCCTGTTGCTGGCATTGCTTTTTTTTAGCCTGTCGCGCTGGCTTTTCTACCTTTTTAACCTGTCTTCTTTCAATGATCTTTCCAATGATGAACTGATGCGTGCATTCACCGGCGGGCTGAGGTTTGACATGGCCGCCCTCATCGTTCTGAATACCCCTTACATCCTGATGAATGCCATCCCCTTGCCCTTCAGGAGCAGGCGTTACTGGCAACTGACGGCCAATCAGTTCTATTACATTTTCAACATCCTGGGATTTGCCCTGAATGGTATTGATACGGTGTATTTCAGGTTCACAGCAAAAAGAATGACTGCCGACATCTTTTCTTTCCTGGGTGCCGGTGATGAGGATATCATGGGCCTACTGCCGCGTTTTCTATTCGATTTTCGCTGGGAATTCATCACATGGGCTTTGCTATCGGCACTGTTTGTCCTGATCGCAACCCGGATTCAGGTAAAGCGGCGGCACCAGCCACGCCGACTTCGTTTTTTCCTGTTCAATACACTGTTCTTTCTCTTTGCCGGCTTCATTTCAATAATTGGAATACGCGGCGGCTTTCAGTTGCGCCCTTTCACCATCATCAACGCGGGGCAGTATGCTTCCGCAAAAAATGTGTCGCTGGTACTCAATACTCCCTTTACGATCATGAAAACGGCAGGGCATACAAGGCTCAGGGAAGTGCGGTATTTCAGTGATATGGATGAACTTGCCCGGATCTATGATCCTGTTGTCAGGCCTGCTTCAGGCGCAACAGGGATTGGTTTCAGGCCTTTCAATGTTGTGCTGATCATCATGGAGAGCTTCGGCACGGAATATGTCGGGGCCCTTAACGGCCGTTCGGTGGGCTACACGCCCCGGCTCGACAGCATCATCGGTGAGGCCCTGGTTTACCGGGCCTATGCCAACGGCAAACAATCGATCGAAGCCTTGCCGGCCATCGTGGCGGGCATCCCTTCGCTGTCGGCCAGACCGTATATCACCTCGGCATACGGGAGTAACAACATAAACAGCATCGCCAGCCTGCTCGGTGATAAAGGATATGCCACCGCTTTTTTTCACGGGGGGAGGAACGGCACCATGGGCTTCGAGTATTTTGTTAAAATGGCCGGCTTTGATGCCTATTACGGCAAAGATGAATATGCCGACGACAGCCGGTTCGACGGGCACTGGGGTATTTATGACGAGGATTTCTTTGATTTTTTCCTGGATACCCTCAACCGGATGGATAAACCCTTTCTGGGTGTTTTCTTTTCCTTGTCATCGCACCATCCATACATGGTGCCGCCGGGCTATGCAGGAAAATTCGATAAAGGGACCCTCGATATCCATGAAAGCATCACGTACGCCGATCATTGCCTGGGCCGGTTCATGCGACAGGCCGCACAGTGCGAATGGTTCGATAATACGCTGTTCGTGATCACTGCCGATCACACTTCCTTATCGGAAGATAAGAGATTTCAGAGCAGGGATGGCATCTATTCCATTCCCCTGCTATTTTATATGCCTTCGCAGATCAGCCCCGGCCTCAGTCCCGAAATTGCCCAGCAAAGCGATATCATGCCCAGCATATTGGGTTTCCTCGGCTATGACGGGCCCTGGCTGGCGTTTGGCAACGATCTTTTTGATAGTCTGGATCACCGTTTTTCCGTCAATTATCTGAATGCTTCATACCAGTTGCTCAAAGACGGCTATTCGCTGCATTACGACGGGAAGAGATCTACGGCGCTGTACGGGCTGGAACGTGAAAATGGTGCGGATATTGACCTTCTGCATCAAAGGGAAGAAATGCGCGACAGCCTTGAGACTTTCCTGAAGGCGCTGATCCAGCAATACAACCATCGTATGATCCATAATCAGTTAACACCCGGAGGCTGGGATGAGTGACCGGAAAGAGGAACGGATATTGGTCCTTGTTAATCCTGTTTCCGGTGTGCGGCGCAGGAAGTTGCCGGGATTTGTTGCCATGCTTGAGGAAGGCCTCGCTGCAAAGTCATATAAAATTCAATTGCTGGTGACGCGCTATGCGGGCCATGCCTCCCGCTCTGTCGATGAGGCTTTGCGACAGGGCGTGCGACGTTTTGTGGTTGCCGGAGGCGATGGTACCGTGAATGAAGTAGCCGCAAGGCTTGCCGGTACGGATGCCGTCCTTGGCATCATCCCTGCAGGTTCCGGGAACGGACTGGCACACCACCTCGAGATACCGATGAACACGGCCGGGGCGATCAGGGTCATCAATGAAGGCAAGCTTTTGCGCATCGATACCTGTACGGTCAACGGACACTTCTTCGCCAGCATCGCGGGCATCGGCTTTGATGCGCGCGTGGCCAGGCACTTTGCCAAAAGCAACCGCCGCGGTTTTTTCACCTATGCCCGTATTGTTGTCAAGGAATATTTTGGCTACACCCCCCGCAAGTATAAGCTGGTTCTCGACGGACGGGAACATGAAGCAAGGGCCTTTTTTATCAGCTTTGCCAATTCCAGCCAGTTTGGATATAATACCCGGATTGCGCCACGGGCATCCGTTACCGATGGCCTGATCGACGTTTGTGTTGCGAAGAAACCTCCGATCAGGGCTTTTCCGGGCATCGCCCGGCTCATGCTCAGGAAAAAGATCGACCAGTCGAGGTATATGGAAACATATCATGCCAAAGAGATCCTTGTTTCACGAAAAAGAGGCAAAACAGTGAACGTCGACGGTGAGCCGGTGCGACTGGCAAAAAGGCTTCAGATCTCCATACAACCTGCCTCCCTCAATATTATCGTACCTTAAAAGACAATATATGACAGCGAAAAAGAAACCCCGCGGCATTGTCTATTCTACTGATCCGGATTATCATTATGACTGGGGGGATGAAGCCGAAAAGGCTGAATTGCCGCCCGGGGAGCAAGACCTGCGGGTGCATCTTCTCAGGCTGAAAGGCAACAGGAAACTAACGGTGGTAAAGGGCTACAGGGGGCCTGCTGACGGAATTGAGAAACTGGGCCGCTGGCTGAAATCCGCATGCGGTGTTGGCGG
Source organism: uncultured Bacteroidales bacterium (assembly GCA_964531985.1). GTDB lineage: Bacteria > Bacteroidota > Bacteroidia > Bacteroidales > B18-G4 > B18-G4. The sequence continues at coordinate 15,824 of CAZHFC010000028.1, read as the reverse complement.
CTCGGTCAAAGACGGGGAAGTGATGATACAGGGCGACCAGCGCGAAAAGGTGATGGCGCTCCTGAAGGAAGAAGGTTATCGCGTGAAGCCCTCGGGCGGTTGAAATGAAAGGGGGCGGCATTAATTCATCTGCGGGTCGACCGGGAAATTCGACCAGTAGGCATATTCACTGCCAAGATCCCGAAGTGCAAGTTCCCACAAGCTTAGCGGGCTGGTATTCATGAGTATGGGCGCCGGCAAACGGGAAACGAGCCAGGAATTTCTCTTTAGTTCGTCGTCGAGCTGCTTGCTGGCCCAGCCCGAATAACCAATATAGAACCGGATTTGCTCCGGACCCAGCTTTTTCAGCAACATCAGTTCCTTAATCGCCTGGAGGTCGCCTCCCCAATATAGCCCGTCCATGATCTTCAGGCTGTCGCCGATCATATCACCCATCGTATGGATGAAAAAAAGACTGGAACTGTGTACCGGACCTCCAAGGAACAGCTGCCCCTTGAAATCAGGGAAATCGGCAACAACTTCATTGAACCTGGTGTCAAGGGGTTTGTTCATGATAACGCCAAAAGAACCCTCATTTTCATGACCGGCAAGCAACACCACCGACCGCCTGAAATAATTGTCGGCCAGCAGGGGTTCCGAAATGAGGATGGTCCCCCTGGCAGGCTTCAGGTCATTGCTCCTGATATTGATTATTTTGTTGATATCGGTCATTCGGGCAATAATTACAAATGTTTTACCTTTGACTACTAAATTACAAAAATAATACCAGATAAGCCTGATGACAGCAGTTGGTGAAGAATTATATCGTGATTTACGAAGAAAGTATCCGTATTTTATATACAAAGAATTTTCTTATCGATTGGTAAATAATCAGTTAGAGATTACTTATGCATTTGATATGGGTGGGCGATTCAGTTTTTCCCCACGGATATTTTTTTCATTACCTGCTGCCTTCGACCCGGACATTTTAGCATCTTCCCTTTTCAGGAAGCTGATTTTCAATATGGGAATGGTTGAATTGCTGAGCTACTGGAAGGCGGCTTGTCCGCCCCTTCTGATCGTTGAGGCTTCCCCGCTGGACCCCTGGCAGGTTGACTGGTGGAAGAAACTATACCTGCATGGGCTCGGGGAGTTCTTTCATACCAACGGCATATTTCCGTCCGTTGATTTTATCAGCATACGCCCGGTCGCAGGCGATCGGGCGAAGCCATCCGCTTTCGCGGCCGGTAACGGTATACTGGTGCCGGTGGGAGGCGGAAAGGATTCTGTCGTCACCCTTGAGCTTTTGCCCCGCCTGAAGCCCTGCAGGCCCTTCATCGTCAACCCGCGGCCGGCAAGCCTCAGAACGGCTTATGAGGCCGGCTTCGGCAATGAAGATATCGTGGTGATGCGCAGGGACATACATCCGCAACTTCTGGAACTCAATGATATGGGCTTTCTGAACGGACATACGCCCTTCAGCGCCATGCTGGCATTTGCTTCCGCCATGGCTGCCATGCTTTACAGTCTGGGTGAGGTGGCCCTGTCGAATGAGTCGAGTGCCAACGAGCCGACCGTTGCGGATACCACCATCAATCACCAGTATTCGAAAACCCTTGAATTCGAAAACGATTTCAGGGAATACATGGAAAGATGCATAAGCTCCGGCATTTGCTACTATAGTTTTCTTCGCCCGCTGAATGAATTGCAGATCGCGAAGTTGTTTGCGGGATTTCCGCGCCATCACATGCTGTTCAGAAGCTGTAATGTTGGCAGCAGGGACGACCGCTGGTGCGGTAAATGTTCAAAATGCCTGTTTACCTTCATTATCCTTTTTCCTTTTCTGGGGCAACGGAAGCTGGTGGATATTTTTGGCCGCGACCTGTTTGATGATGCCTCCCTGTCGGGCCTGCTCGATCAGCTCAGCGGCCGGTTCGGAGAAAAGCCCTTTGAGTGTGTAGGCCGCACCGACGAAGTGAATGCAGCCCTTATGCATGCTTCGGGCTCATTCGGTGATGATGAAATGCCGGCCCTGATCAGGTATTATCTGGGGAAAAGGCCTTCGGCCGATGAAAACATGAGCAGCCCGGCGGCGCTGCTCCGGGAGTTCTCTGAGAACAACCTTCCGGATGAAGCATATATAAACCTACTGAAAAAAGCATTGCATGGCTGATAAGATCAAGGCGTTGCTGGAAGGCAGGAGGATCATGATCCTCGGTTTTGGCAGGGAAGGACAATCAACCTACCGCCTGCTGCGCTCCTTTTTTCCAAACTTAATGATCAGCATCGCCGACCGTGATTCCGGTTTGGCGGACAGGCTCCCCTGGCTGGCCGGCGATCAAAAGGTGCAACTTCATACGGGCGAAGGTTATCTGGATGGCTGTGCCGAAACGGACATGCTGATAAAATCGCCCGGGATACCGCTCAGCCTGCTTGCCGGCCGCTGCGGCAAAGCGATCATCACCTCACAGACTGATATTTTTTTGCAGGCATATTCTGACAGGGTTACCGGGGTGACCGGCACCAAGGGCAAAAGCACCACCACCACCCTTATCCATCATATCCTGCTGTGTGCAGGGCGCAGGGCAGTGCTCAGCGGCAACATCGGCATTCCTCCCTTTGATATTGCCGCTGAGATCGTTGAGGATACGGATGTGGTCTTTGAAATGTCGTCGCACCAGCTTGAACATATCAGCCTGGCACCGCGAACCGCTATCCTGCTGAATATCTTCCCGGAGCACCTCGACCATTACAGCGACTTTACCGCATATAAGATGGCCAAGTTCAATATCAGGCTGATGCAGGAAGAGGGAGGGCGGCTGATCTACAACGCGGATGATCCCTTTTTAGGTGAATTGATAGCGATGGAAAAGCCCGGAGGGGAATTGATGCCGTTTACCCTTGGCAATGACCATAAAGCCATGGCTTACCTCGACGGGAAGCAAATTTGCTGTCGTGATATGAATGGCCGCCTGTACCGCTTCAGTGTATCACAGGCAAGTGACCTGCCGGGAAAACACAACATCCGGAATGTGATGGCTGCCGTCCTCGCCTGTCTGGCAAAGGGTGTAGTACCGGAAGATATTGAAAGGGGCCTGGCGACATACAAAAAGCTTCCGCACCGTCTTGAATTTGCCGGGGCGTTCAGGGGTGTTTCCTTCTATAACGATTCCATTGCCACCATTCCGGAAGCCACGCTCGAAGCCCTGCGCACCCTGAATGGTGTCGACATGCTCATCCTCGGAGGTTATGACCGTGGCCTTGACTATACCATTTTACTTGAAGAACTGAAGGCCGTAACGGTGCCGCACATTGTATTTGTGGGGCCTGCAGGAGAAAGAATGCTCCGGCTTTTCGCCGGCCCCCTGGAGGGGACGAGCCATTGTGTTTATGCCATAGATATGGATGCAGTGTTTGCCCATGCAAGAAAGGTGCTGAAAACCGGAGATACCTGCCTGCTTTCTCCGGCTGCGGCCAGCTACGGAATGTTTTCCAATTTCGAAGAGCGTGGTGAGGTATTCAAAAAAATGGCAGCCGCCTTTTGAGCGGCTGCCATCTTCATTCAGCAGGATTTCGGGTTTCTGATCTCTATCTGTCGCCCTGCTTTTCTTCAGGAGTTTCGGGTTCAGCCTTCTTTTTTTCTTCAGTTGATTCCTCTTTTTCGCCGGTTTTGGCAGCTTTCTTTTCCGGAGTCTTTTCTTCCTGCTTTCCGGGTTTCTCCTCCTTAACCTCTTCGGCTTTTTTTACTTTGCTGCCGGTTGCGGTTTCTTTGGGTTGTTCCTCAACGGCTGGGGCTTCCGCTACCGGCTTATTTTCGGGCTTTTTGACCGGCGTTGCTCCCTTTTTTGTCTTTTTTTCTTCTACCGCAGCCCTGACCGGTGCTTTTTTCTTTGGTTTTTTGCTTTCTTCAACCGTGCCTGCGCTTTTCTTATTCCTGGGGCGCAAAACGCCATAACTACCCCTGATGATCTTGCCTCTTTTTGTCTTCTTGTCACCTTTTCCCATGGGTCAAAATTTTTAGAAAAACATTATTTCCCGTAAAAGTATGAAAAATTTGGATAATCTCCCCCTTATATACTCCCTTCCTTGTGTAAAAACTCATGGATGATCGGGGAAGATCTTTTTATCACGTTTTTCATCCAGGAGATCCTTGTGTCGAGCATTTCTTCTTCGGTCAGCCCCCATCCGATATCAGACCTTCTCATTTTTTCGGTAAGGTGGTGCAGGATGATGGCCGCCGACACCGAGATATTGAAACTCTCTGTGAAGCCATACATTGGTATTCTGACATATCCGTCGGCATGCTTGAGCGCATATTCCGACAATCCTTCAAGTTCGGTGCCGAAGACCAGGGCCAGCCTTTGGCTTATATCCAGGCTGTCAGGGATGACATCCCCCTTGTGCGGACTGGTGGCAATGATACGGTAACCGTTCTTTCTTAGATGATCGTAGCAATCTGCAGTATTTGCGGGTTTTTTGTTATATCTTTTCAGGCTAAGCCATTTGGTTGATCCCAAAGTAACATCGCGATTAACCTTAAAAGGGTTTCTGTTTTCGATAATATGCACATCATGGATCCCGAAGCAATCGCAGGTGCGGAGTACCGCACTGGCGTTCTGCGACTGGTAAATGTCTTCCATCACCAGGGTGATATGTCTTGTCCTTTGCAGGATGATGCTGTTGAAAAGCGTTGCCTTGTTTTCCGAGATAAATCCTTCCAGGTATCGCGCCAGCTTTCTTTTTATTTCAATGTTCATGGATATGAATGCTTCTTTCTTTAGCGGGCCGTACCTTATTGTCCGATCCGGCGTTTTATCCTTCATCAACATACAAAAATACAATTCTTTGGATTGCCGTAGCCGCGGTTGCGGCGACTTTGATCAGGGGGCCATGCCGTGAATTGTAAAAATTTGCCGGTGGTTGCTCTGTCATTCAGATAAAAAAATTACTTTTGCACCACAAAAAACCGATACGCGCATGGCAAAAAAGAAAAGTTCCGGTGACGAAAGGCTTGTTGCCGTTGAAGAAGCATTAGGCAAGACCGAACGATTCATAGAAAGGAATCAGAAGATCATCACCTATGTCATCATGGGTGTCATCATCGTGGTTCTGGGATATTTCGGCTATCAGCGCTTTATTGTTAATCCGCGCAATATCGCTGCCCAGGAGCAGATCTTTACCGCGCAGAAATACTTTGAAACGGATTCGCTGAACAGGGCCTTGTACGGTGACGGCAATGCGCCCGGCTTTATCGATATCATTGATGATTACGGCCGTACAAAATCAGGTAACCTTGCGCGGTATTATGCCGGAATCTGTTACATGAAACTTGGTGATTATGAGGAAGCCATCAGGCATCTTGAAAAATACGAGCCCGCTGATAAGATCATCGGCCCCATGGCACTGGGCACGCTGGGCGATGCCTATATGGAACTTGATGACATGAGGGCTGCAGCCCGTTATTACATGCGTGCCGCCGATGAGGAGATCAACGATTTTACAACACCCATGTACCTTTACAGGGCAGGGATGACTTATGAGTTGCTGGGTGATTACAAAGAAGCGCTCAAGGCTTATGACAGGATATACAGGGAGTTTTTCCGCAGTGCTGAGGCGCGGACCATCGAAAGGAACATTGCCAGGGTCAATCGCCTGATCGAGAAAGAAAAAGAATAGTTTCTATATTCATTGATAATAATTACCCGGTCATCTCACCGGGTTTTTTTTTATATTTAAGCCCCAAAACTGTATATGGCTGCTCCGGACATACGTATCGTATTCATGGGAACCCCCGACTTCGCCCTGGTTTCGCTGGAGGCCCTGCTGAAACACGGGTATGACGTCTGTGCGGTGCTGACAGCTCCCGACAAGCCTGCAGGGCGTGGGCGTAAGCTGAAAGCTTCACCGGTGAAACAGTATGCAATCAGGGAAGGGATCCCGCTGCTGCAGCCTGAAAACCTGAAAGATCCCCGATTTATCAAGGAACTGGCTTCTTTTGAGGCAGATCTTTTTGTGGTGGTGGCTTTCAGGGTATTGCCCGAGGCAGTTTGGGCGATGCCGGAAAAAGGAACGGTCAATATTCATGCCTCCCTTTTGCCGCAATACCGGGGTGCGGCACCCATTAACCATGCCATCATGAACGGTGAGCGCAAAGGCGGGGTCACCAGCTTTTTCCTGCAGCAGGAGGTCGATACCGGCATGATCGCCTTCAGGGAGGAAACCGTCATCGGCAGGGATGAGACTGCCGGCGAATATCATGACCGGCTCAAATTGCTTGGTGCGCAGGTATTGCTGAAAACCATCCGTGCGATTGAGTCGGGCGGCCCTGACCTGCTTCCGCAGGAAGCACTGCTGCGCCCTGGTGAGGAGTTGAAGAAAGCGCCCAGGATCAGCCGGGATGATTGCCGGATCGACTGGAGCAGGACTGCCACGGATATACATAATCAGGTGCGTGGACTCAGCCCCAGCCCGGGCGCCTATACCGAACTGCTGCTGGCCGGGCGAAAGAGGAACATCAAGATCTTCCGCACGGAATTGTGCTGTGGCCTGCATCTGCCCGGAAAACCCGGAGAGGTTTTCAGCGACCATAAAAGTTACCTTCATGTTAAGTGCGGCGAAGGCTGCCTGTCGCTTCTCGAACTGCAGCAGGCCGGGAAGAAAAGGATGAATGCAGAACGTTTCCTGGCCGGCCTGAACCCTGCCTTATAGCTGGGTGCCCTGAAACGCCTGTAAGTTCGTTAAAATGCCTGCCAATAGGGCATTTTGGGGTGGAGTTATTAACAAATACCCCCATTTATCAACATTTTGATCGATTTGGGCTGCAAATCCTTGACATTATTTCGAAAACCCTTATATTTGTTAGTGTTTAAAAACATTTACATCAAAATCATTTATTAATTTAAAATTTTTGCAGTATGAATAAAGCAGAATTAATTGATGCCATTGCAGCCAATGCAGGTCTCACCAAGGCTGATGCCAAAAGGGCTCTTGAAGCATTCGTAGGCGCCACCACCGGTGCTCTCAAAAAAGGTGATCGCGTTGCCCTCGTAGGCTTCGGAACATTTGGTGTTTCAAAACGTGCTGCCAGAAAAGGCAGGAACCCCCAAACAGGTAAAGAAATCAAGATTGCTGCCAAGAAGGTGGTAAAATTCAAACCTGGTAACGAACTTTCCAACACGGTTAAATAACCAATCGTGTTTACCGGAAAAGAAGGCTGCCTGCAAGGCGGCCTTTTTTATTGCACCATGCTGCCGGGTTTGCAAATAAAGCGGTATGGCAACAAGGCATCTTCACCGGCATAGTCTACACCGATCCTGGGGCCGCTCATGATGTCTGCTGCGTCCGGCACAATGCCGCGGTCTTCGATCCAGATCCTCTTCCCAAAAAGCGGGGTGCCTGAGTCGGCACAACTGATACCCATTGCCATGGTCAGTTTTCCAGGCCCGTCGGACAGGCCCTTTTCCCCGGTCCGCTTGCGCCTTTGGTGCATGATGTCGATGCCTTCGAGCGGCCGGATGGCGCGAACCAGCACTGCATGCGGGATCCCGGGCGGGCCGGTCACGATGTTGAACAGTGAATACATCCCGTAGATAAGGTAGACATAGGCCACTCCTCCGGCCATATACATGGGTGCGGTACGAGTGCTCCTGCGTCCTCTCCAGGCATGTGAGGCCCGGTCGCTGATGCCGGCATAAGCCTCGGTCTCGGTGATGATGCCGGAAGTGATATGGCCGTCGATATGGGTTATGAGCACCTTTCCAAGGAACCATCGCGCCAGCATCACCACATCCTCATCACGGTAAAATGATTCGCTTAATCTCATATGTAGCGGTAAAGGGTCAGTTTACGATATATCCGATGCCGAGTGTGATGTTCAGGGCGCCTGCTTTCTGGCTGTAGGAATCATCGCGTTTGTACGCAAAGTTGCTGTTTGTGCGCACATCTTTGAAATATGGCTGCGCATAAACATAGTCGGCGTAAAGCGTGAAATACTGTTTTTTGCTGCGCTGGTACCTGAAGCCGGCCCCGGCATCAAATGACCAGGCAGGGGCTGCACTCTGTTCGATGGTGATGGTTTTGTCTTCCATTCCGCTTTCTACTCCTGTAATATAAACTGCCGGTGAATATGAATAAAGGAACCCTCCCAGCAGCCTGCCTTCAAGGTATAACCTTCGCGTATGCAGGGGAAGGGAAACATTCAGTCCTGCCAGCAGCCCGCCGAGGCCCCAGCTTTTGGTTTCAACCACCCAGCGTGTGTCGGGCAACACCTCGCGGTATATGGTGTTCAATTCTTCCTGGACACTGATATAGTCGAAACGGTTCACGCTCCCGCTGAGTAAACCGCACAGGCTCAGGTATTCATTCATGCGGTAGCCGAAATGTATGGTGAAATTGCCGCCGGGCCTGGCAAAGCCGGATGTTTCCCTGCTAAAATCCGTAGCCGCATAATCGGCCAGGGGAATGCTCATCCCGCCTGCAAGGCTTACGTAAACATCACCCTCCTGTGCCCGGCCTGAAATTGACAATATAACTGCTATGATCAGCAGCATCGAAATAGTAAGAGAAAGCTGTCTCATAAAAAATGTTTTAAAGATGTAAAAATAGCATTAAAAAATCTTAAACTGCTTTCGCCATGAATAAAGGCCCTTTTCATCCACATCGACCTTCTCGTTGTCGACCAGCCACATCACCACATTGATCACTTTATCGTCGGGAAACTTCCTGGCGATAAACAGGAGTTCGTTAAGGCCCTGGGCTTTTTCTTTCAGTGCGGGTTTCAGGACATCCAGGATACTGTCGAATTCGATCTCGCTCACGTTGATCCTGTTCCTGTTGAGGCAAACATCGCATATGCCGCAGCGTTGCGCCTTTGCTTCATCAAAATACTGTAACAGCATCTGGCTCCGGCACTGGCTGGTCGACAGTATATAGTCGAGCACTGCCTGCATGCGTTTCAATGCTGCCTTTTTGCGATTTCCGTAGGCACTTCCCGAGAAGCTCAGCGATTTGCTGTCGAGCCGGTCGTGGGTGATCACTATCTGCGGCTTGTCGGATCTGGGTATGTATGTGAGGATATTTGCTTTTTGGAGTTTTGCGAGCATTCCAACGATTTTATCGGCTTCGGTGCCGGCACGTTTGGCCAGTTCTTTTTCGCTGATCCTGACAAACTCTTTGAACAGCCCGCCGTAAGATCTGAGCAGCAGTTTGATGAAGGGGTCGAAAGGCGGGTTTTCAACCTGGAAATTATATAGTTCGCCGTGGTTGACATTGAACATGATCCTGGAAGGAGTCTCGATGTCGGGTCCAAGCATGATCAACCCTTCCTTTTCAAGTATCCTGAGGGCGCTGAAGACAGTTCCGGCATTCATGCGGTACCGGCTTGAAAAATCCTGCAGGTCGAAGTCGAAGCGCTGGTTGTTGCCACTGCCCACGGGCAATTGGAAATAATTCCCGATCGAAGCATAGACAGCCCTGATCACCTGGGGGTCGGGGAATGAGACAGAGAGGTTCTGTTTGGCATTGCGGATGTCGGCTTCTTCGTAGAGCAGCACGGCATAGGCTTTCTTCTCATCCCTGCCGGCACGCCCGGCTTCCTGAAAATAGGCTTCGAGGCTGTCGGGGAGGTCGAAATGCACAACAAAGCGTACACCGGGCTTGTCGATGCCCATGCCGAAGGCATTGGTGGCCACCATGATCCGCTTTTTGTCTTTCATCCATTCTTCCTGCCTGTGCTCCCTGATGTTCTGTTCCAGCCCGGCATGGTAATAGGTTGCCTTAACGCCTTTGCTGTTCAGGAAATCTGATACCTCGCGGCATTTTCGCCTGTTGCGGACATAAACAATGCCGGTTCCGCGGACATTGCCGGTAATTTTGAGCAGCCTGCCTTCCTTGTCTTCTTCCCTGAATACCACGTAGGAGAGATTCTTCCTTTCAAAACTTTTCCTGATCACATTCTCTTCACTGAACTTCAGTTTTTGCTGAATGTCGGCGATCACATCATTGGTGGCGGTTGCCGTGAGTGCCATCACGGGGGCATTTCCCGTCAGCGGCCTGATCTCTGCAATATTCAGGTAGGGTGGCCTGAAATCGTAACCCCATTGCGAAATGCAATGGGCTTCGTCAACAGCCAGGATGTTGACCTTCATCCTTTCGATGTTCTGTCTGAAGGCGGGGGATTCAAGCCGCTCGGGAGAGACATACAGGAATTTCAGTTCACCGTAAATGCTGTTGTTGATCATGAGGTCGATTTCGCGGGCATGCATACCGGAATGGATCGCTCCCGCCCTGATCCCACGGCTCCTGAGGTTCTCAACCTGATCCTTCATGAGCGCGATCAGGGGCGTAATCACCAGGCACAGTCCTTCCTTTGCCATACCCGGCACCTGGTAACAGATCGACTTTCCGCCGCCCGTAGGCAGCAGGGCCAGGGTGTCGTGCCCATCCATCACCGACCTGATAATGTCTTCCTGCAGAGGCCTGAAGGCATTATAACCCCAGTATTTGACGAGAACATTCCTGATATCCATCGGAGCTGATCTTTGTCTGCGAAGTTAGTGAATTTGTTGTAAGCTGCTGAACAAAAAATGATTGCATCTGTAAAGTTGTTGAAAAACATGTGACGGCTGAAAAACCGGATCACGGCTTACTGTTTTTCAGCTTTCGTTTTTTTATTGAAGTTTTCTGGATTATATTTCTACATTTGCAGCAAGAGAGCATTTTTTAAACCATCGTTCATACCTGTATGCTGAGCAGAAGGCACTTAAGGATAAAAGTTTTACAGGCGATTTATGCCTATTTCCAGGATGAAAGCGCCGATCTGGCCAAAAGCGAAAAGCTGCTCTTCCAGAGCATTGATAAGCTTTATGAACTGGTTATACTCCAGCTGTCTTTCATCATTGAAATGCGGGATTTCGCCCATAACCTTTCGGAGGATAAAAAGAAAAAGTACTTTCCAACGGAAGAAGACCTGAATCCCAATATGCGTTTTGTCGAAAACCGTTTCCTTAAAAAGATTGAAAACAACCGCGAATACCTGCGCATGCACAAGCAACTCAGGATAAACTGGGCCGATGAGCAGGGGATGGTCAGGAAGGCCTATCTCGGGATGCAGGAAAAAAGTTTTTACAAAACATATATGAGCAGGGCCGACAGCAGTTTTGCCAACGATCGCGACTTTATTGCCAGGCTGGTGAGGAAGGTACTTACAGAGTATGAACTCCTTGAGCAGTTTTTTGAGGATAAGTCGGTTTTCTGGGCCTTTGATTCTTACTATACGGCCAGCATGTTGCTGGTTAAACTGGCAAAAATGATACATGAAACTGACGATGAATACAGGCCCCTGCCTGCCTTGCTCAGTGCCGGGGCCGGGAAAGAAGACCGGGAGTTCATGGTGAGGTTGTGGCGCAAGACCATCATGGGTAACGATACCTTCGAAAAGATGATCGATGAGAAAGCCAGTAATTGGGAAATAGACCGCATTGCCCTGATGGACGTGATCCTGATAAAAATGGCCCTGGCCGAACTCGTCGAATTCCCCACTATCCCGGTAAAGGTTACCCTGAATGAATACATTGACATCTCTAAATATTACAGCTCCGAAAAAAGTAAAGTCTTTATCAACGGTATCCTTGACAAGCTCATTGCCGACATGAAGGCCAGCAAAATGATTGTGAAGACCGGCCGGGGCTTGCTGGAAAGTTAACATTCAGGAATCATGAAGAAAAAGAGAACCCCATTTATTGCCATTCTCCTGTGCGGGATGCTGATGCCTTTGATCGCCCACGCCTATCCGGGCGAGGTGTTGAAAGTTTTTGATACACCGGGGCAGTTCCCGACCGGACTGGCCTTTGACGGTAAAAACATCTGGATGGCCGACCGTAAGGCACAGCTCCTTTATTGTATTGATGCAGATAACGGAATTGTATTGCGTACGTTGCCATCGCCTGCCTACTGGCCTTCCGGCCTGGCATGGGACGGCGAGGCCCTCTGGTGTGCCGATGTAAAAGGCGGTCTGCCTTTGCAGGAAAACTACCAGGGTCTTATTTACAGGATTGATCCCGAAAATGGGAATGTATTGAAAGTCATCCCGGCGCCTGCATCACGTCCGCGCGACCTGGCCTGGGACGGACGTTACCTCTGGTGTGTTGACGATGCCGCCCGTGAGATCATACAGTTCAGCCCCGACGATGGCACTACCATCGTCACCCTGCGCGCTCCGGCTACCGACCCCCGCGGACTGGCCTATGACGGGCAATACCTCTGGGTGTCGGACCGCATTCAGGATGAGATATATATGGTCGATCCCAACAACGGGCAGGTGCTCATCATGACCGATGCACCCGGGCCCTTTACGCGCGGACTGGCATGGGACGGAAAGCATATATGGGCAGTGGATTCGCAGAACGACAAGCTGTACTGCCTGGTTGCAAGGGATGATGATCGCTTTGTGCTGAAAAATGAACGTCATGCACAGGTCACCTACACACATATGCTGACCAACTTCGGGCCGGGGAGCATGCTCACCGCAGATATACATCTTGCCATCCCGGTTGGCAGGGATAACCAGGTGATCGAAAGCATGGTGCTCACACCGGGCTATGAAGTGGTGCGTGACAGAAGCGGGCAACAGACCGCTCATTACGCATATGCCGGCGTGGAAGCAGGCAACAAGGTACAGGCCGAAATGGTGACCACAGCCCGGATTTCTGAGATCCGTTATTTTATTTATCCCGATAAAGTGGGCGGACTGGAAGATGTTCCTGCCGATATGCCAACCGCCTATTACGAAAACAATGAAAAATACCAGTTCGACCATCCGGTCATTACCCGGGCCCTGCATGAGGCTGTGGGTGATGAAAAGAACCCGTACTGGATTGCGCGCAAGATATACAACTACCTGATCGATAATATGTATTATGAGATGGCCGGTGGCTGGAATACCGCCCCCACCGTGCTGGAACGCGGCAACGGTTCCTGCTCTGAATATGCTTTCGTGTATATTGCAATGTGCCGCGCCGCCGGCTTGCCGGCACGTTATGTGGGTGCGGTGGTGGTGCGTGGCGACGACGACTGCATGGATGATGTATTCCACCGATGGGTGGAGGTTTACATGCCCAACTATGGCTGGATACCCGTTGACCCCAGCGGCGGCGACCAGGAACTGCCCCGCAACCAGGCAAACTACTTCGGGCACCTGTCGAACCGCTTCCTGATTACGACCGAAAATGCAGGGGGATCAGCAACGATGGGCTGGACGTATAACTCGAACGGGTTTCATACCACGGAGCCCAAAACTTTCGTGGTATCCGATCATTTTGCCGACTGGAAGCCCGTTTTTGATTAATCCGGCTTTGCGGATCTGAAACAAATTTCGTTTATAATTGTATATATAACCAAAGGCCCCGGCCCGCGGGGCAACGAATAAAAAAGGAATACAAGCATGATGGAAAAGGTATTTGATCTGGACATGATCAGGGCTGTTTATGCAGCCATGGCGTCACGTGTGGAAGCTGCGCGCAAGGCAGTGGGAAGGCCCCTCAGCCTGACGGAAAAAATTTTATATGCTCACCTTGATCAAGGCGAAGCCAAAAAGGCTTATGCAAGGGGTGAATCCTACGTTGATTTCAGGCCCGACAGGGTGGCCATGCAGGATGCCACGGCACAGATGGCCCTGCTGCAGTTTATGCAGGCCGGTAAAGATAAGGTGGCCGTGCCTTCAACGGTGCACTGCGATCACCTTATTCAGGCCAAAGTGGGTGCTGAGGCAGACCTGAAAACAGCTAAAGACGCCAATAAGGAAGTTTTTGATTTCCTGGCTTCCGTATCGAACAAATACGGGATCGGCTTTTGGAAGCCAGGAGCCGGTATCATTCACCAGGTGGTGCTGGAGAATTATGCTTTCCCGGGGGGGATGATGATCGGTACCGATTCTCATACCGTTAACGCAGGCGGCCTCGGCATGGTGGCCATTGGCGTTGGCGGGGCCGATGCCGTGGATGTGATGGCAGGCATGCCCTGGGAACTCAAATTTCCGAAGCTCATCGGGGTGAAGCTCACCGGCAGGCTCAGCGGTTGGACCAGCGCCAAGGATGTGATCCTGAAGGTGGCCGGCATCCTGACCGTTAAAGGCGGTACCGGGGCCATCCTTGAGTACTTCGGCGACGGTGCCCAAAGCATCTCCTGCACCGGCAAGGGTACCATTTGCAATATGGGCGCCGAGATAGGCGCAACCACTTCCATTTTCGGATACGATGATAAAATGCGCGAATACCTGACGGGTACCGGCAGGGATATGGTGGCTGCAGAAGCCGACAAGATCGCCGGACATCTTACCGGCGACCCGGAAGTATATGCCGAACCTGAAAAGTATTTTGACGAACTGATCGAGATCAACCTCTCGGAACTCGAGCCATACATCAACGGGCCCTTCACTCCCGACCTGGCCACACCGGTTTCTGAGTTTGCTGCAGTAGTGAAGGAAAACGGCTGGCCGGAAAAACTGGAGGTCGGCCTGATTGGCAGTTGCACCAACTCCTCATACGAGGATATTACCAGGGCCGCCTCCGTGGCGCAACAGGCCATCGACAAAAAACTGAATGTGAAGTCGGAATATACCGTAACCCCGGGTTCTGAACAGGTACGTTACACCGTTGAACGGGATGGATACCTGGATGTGTTTGAGAAGATTGGCGGCGTGGTGCTGGCCAATGCTTGTGGTCCCTGCATCGGGCAGTGGGCCCGCCACGGTGCCGACAAGCAGGAAAAGAACTCCATCATGACCTCCTTCAACCGGAATTTCGCGAAGCGGAACGACGGCAATCCCAATACCCATGGTTTCGTGGCTTCGCCGGAAATCGTGACCGCCTTTGCCATTGCCGGTACGCTGTGCTTTAACCCCATGACCGATTACCTGGTGAACGAGGATGGTGAAAAAGTGAAACTGGACGAGCCCACGGGAATTGCATTTCCCGTAAAAGGCTTTGCAGTTGAAGATGCCGGTTACCAGGCTCCCGCCGAAGACGGAAGCAGCATAGAGGTGATCGTGAAACCCGGTTCGGAACGCCTGCAGTTACTGACACCCTTCCCTGCCTGGGACGGAAAGGATATGACAGGGCTGAACCTGCTCATCAAGGCCAAGGGGAAGTGCACAACCGATCATATCAGCATGGCAGGGCCATGGCTCCGTTACCGCGGCCATCTCGACAACATCTCCAACAACCTGCTCATCGGAGCGGTGAATGCTTTCAACCACGACACGAACAGTGTGAAAAACCAGGAAACGGGTGAGTACATCCCGGTGCCTGATGCAGCACGCTACTACAAAGCCCACGGGCCCGGCAGCGTGGTGATCGGCGATGAGAACTACGGCGAAGGCTCCTCCAGGGAGCATGCCGCCATGGAGCCGCGGAACCTGGGCGTGAAGGTGGTGCTGGTGAAATCCTTTGCCAGGATACACGAAACCAACCTCAAGAAGCAGGGCATGCTGGCCCTGACCTTTGCCGATAAGGCGGATTACGATCACGTGCTGGAAGATGACCGCATCGATGTGATCGGGCTGGAGGATTTACGCCCCGGCAAACAGTTGAATGTGACGCTGCATCATCATGACGGGACTTCACACACTTTCACGGTGAACCACAGCTATAACGAAAACCAGATCAAGTGGTTCAAAGCCGGCAGTGCGCTGAACCTGATCCGCAGCAAGGGGCGTTGAGATAACAGGACTTCCGCTGCGCGGAAGATTGGCCAATTTGAAATCTGAATTCTGAAATCTGAAATCTGAACTCTGAACTCTGAAACATTGCTGTCCGGAATAATTTATTGTAAAGCGATATAGTCCTTTATTG
>CAZHFC010000027.1:0-51958 GCA_964531985.1 uncultured Bacteroidales bacterium | reverse complement strand
ACACTGAAACACTGAAACACTGAAACACTGAAACCACCGAGTCCTCGGGGCAGGCCACCGAGGTTTCGGGGCAGGCACTGAAACACTGAAACACTGAAACACTGAAACACTGAAACACTGAAACCACCGAGGTCTCGGGGCAGGCACTGGAACAATCCCCGTCCCCCGTCCCGGAGCCTGCCCTGAGCCCTTCACTTCGTTCAGGATAAACTTAAGCGAAGGGTCCCTCGCCCCCCTTGCTCCGCTGCGCGGAAGATTGTCGATTCGGTGTTGTCAATTGTCATTTTTCATTATTTTCATGCACCTCACCCCCTTTACCCCCAACCCCCTTTTCCCCCTCTCCTTTGAGGAGAGGGGGCCAGGGGGTGAGGTGCCAAAAGAAGGCATCGCTTCCGCTGCGCGGAAAACCATATTGCATTTTGTATTTTGTATATTTTTTCTTCCGGATCGCCATTGCTTATTTTTTATATTTTTGCCTGATAATCATTTTCCATGACCGTTGACATCTTCATCCCCTGTTTTATTGATCAGTTTTTCCCCGAAACGGGGTTTAACATGATCAGGATACTTGAAAAACTGGGGCATAAGGTGCATTATAATCCTGAACAGACCTGCTGCGGACAAATTGCATTCAATACGGGTTATTGGGAAGAGGCCAAGGCCGTTGGTGCGAAATTCATCCGCGATTTTCCGGACAACAGGCCGGTTGTGAGCCCCACGGCATCATGTACCGCCTATGTGAAGAATTATTTCCACGAACTTTTTCACAATACTTCACTGCACAACGAATACAAGCAGTTGCAGAAGAATATCTATGAGTTCACCGACTTTGTTGTTAACCGCCTGGGGGTGACGGAGCTGGGCGCACATTTTCCGCACCGCGTTACTTTCCACGATTCCTGCGCCGCCCTGCGCGAATACGGCCTGGGCAACGAACCACGCCTGCTGCTGGCAGAAGTGAAGGGCCTGGAACTTGTGGAAATGGAAGAAAACGATTTCTGCTGCGGTTTCGGCGGGACTTTCTCGGTGAAAAATGAAGCCATTTCAACGGCCATGGCCGACCGTAAAATTGAAAATGCCCTGAAAACGGGTGCCGAATTCATCGTTTCCACCGATGCCTCCTGCCTGATGCACCTGCAGGGATATATTTCGAAAAACAACATCCCCCTTAAAACCATTCATATTGTGGATGTGCTGGCCTGCGGCTGGTGATCACGCATTCAAGGGTCTTCGATTTCCATTCTGATGCCTTCGGCAGTCCCGGCCTGCGAATGCGCAACAACGGCCTTCTGCTCAGGCAGGCTTTTCAAAATCGATCCTGACTTTTTCGCGATCATGCGGATGTACCCTTGCCCTGAAGGATTTTCCCGCAGATGCGCCGATCAGCTTGATTTTTTCTTCGTCCAGGGCAAGCTCCCTTTCGGCGCGGTATGGGCTTTTGCCTGAAAGGCTGACTTCGAAGAGCAGTTTTACCACAGGCAGGAAGTCCCTGCTCAGGCCGGTATCCTTTATCCCGATGATCTTTACAATGGCATCATTGCCTTTTTCTTCGAGCAGGACACGGTCATGCTCCGTCCAGCCGTCGTTCTTGATGTGTTCTTTTTGCATGGCATCCCAGCGCTCCGCGTCAAATACCGCATGGCGGCCCCCAGCGGCATCAAGCTTTACGGGTATGCGCCTTCCGGGCTGAAAATACGGTACATCCGTACGGGCAACGATCGCATCGATGCTTAGCTCGTAAGGAGGGCTTTCCCCGTCTTCAATTCTCAGCAAAAGGTTCATGAGCGGTTGCTCGTTCAGCGTTATGACAAGCCCTCCGCTTTTTTCGTTGGACTGCAGGATCTCCGCCATGGCCGGCCGGCCTGTTTCGATGATGGCCCTGGCCTTTTTGCCCCTGCCCCAGAAATGGAACATGCCTGTTTTCCCGCCGCCAAATAAACGCCAGAGGATAATCGCAGGCGGGGTGATGCAGCCGGCAGCAAAGATGCCAAGGGCAATGCCAAGGATATTTTCATGGGCCTTCTCCCCGTAGGCGGCAATGATGGATGTTTTGGAAACGGCCACCACCACCAACGGGATGCATCCCAGGTAAAGCGGGATAAACAGCCTGAAAAATCTTCCTAATGTCATGAGTGCATATTTTTAAAGCCTGCTATATCAGAGATCAATATCAATGAGTACCTTATTCCTGTCGTAAGGATGCACCCTGGCATTAAAGGTTTTGCCAACGGCATCCCTCAGCTTTCCGGCCATTTCGCCCTTCATGGGCATCTCTTTTTCTATCCTGTACATGTCTTCGTCCATTATATGAATGTCGAAAAGGATCTTTACGACGGGCCTGAAATTTACGCTGGCACCGCTGTCTTCAATGCCGGCCAGCGTTGCCAGCGCTTTTTTTGCTTCTGTCCCGGCTTTTTCCCGCTCTTCTGCTGACCAGTCGCCGGCAGCGATGGTGTGCGACGGCATGGCTGCGTAACGCTTTTTGTCGAAAACCACATGGTTTTCATTTTCCGGGTCGATCCTTACCGGGAAGACGGCCCCGGGCTGGAACCGGGGCAGCGCCGCCCGCGGCATCAGCAGCTCGAATTCAACTTCGTATAAACGGCCCTTCGGGGTTTCGATACGCAAAGCCATTTGCAGTACCGGCTGCTCATTGATGGTGACGATGCCTCCCCTGGTTTCGGCTAATCCGAGGACGGTGGCCATTCCCTGTTGCCCTGTTTCCAGAATCCTTGCGGCATATTTGCCTTTGCCCCAGAACATGCGGTATCCTTTCTGTCCGGCAAGGCCTTTGAATATCTTAATAAAAGGGTAGAAGGCGGCTGTAAATATGAGCAGGATGAATGCCAGCAGGAGAAGCTCGAAAAAGCTGTCGCCATGATGCTCCCTGATATATTGTTCGTTCAGGGCAATGATGGCCAGCGGCAGGGCAGCCGCAAAGGGCAGGATCAGCGATAGCCGGATGTTTCTTTTCATCTATCCAAAAATAGGGAATTTCATCAAACAGTCATTACTGTTTTTTTTCCTTTGGGTCGCAGGCGGCTTTATCAGTACATCGGGCAATTACGAAAGCTTCAGCAGGGTTCCGAGTTCTTTCCAGTATCCGGGGTACGACTTTTCCACCGCATCCGGCCGGTTTATTGTTACGGGTTTGCCCAGCAGTGCCAGGGGGGCAAAGGCCATGGCCATGCGGTGGTCGTTCCTGGTTTCTAAGCTTTGGCTGATGTGCATCTTTTGTGCGTCGAAGCTGAGTTGCCCCTTGCCTGTACGGCAGCGGATGCCGGCCTTTTCCAGTTCGGCAGCGAGCAGTTCCGTGCGGTTTGATTCCTTGTGGCGCAGGCCTTCCAGCCCGCCGAAGCTGCCCTTTAGCCCCAGTGCCGCTGCCGCCACGATAAAGGGTATGGCCAGGTCGGGGTGGTTTGAAAAATCTTCGCTTACTTCACGTCTGCAGGCCGCTGAACGGGTGATCAGGGCGCCTTCTTTCACGAAATCGGTTTCGATGCCGAGGCTCAGAAACAGATCCTTTGCATGGCAATCGCCCTGTATGCTTTCCTTTTCCAGGCCTTCCAGCAGCACTTCCCCCTGCCCGGCCAGGGCCAGGCATTCGTACCAGAAGGCCGCCGACGACCAGTCGGCCTCGGCCATCAGACTGCATTTGCGGTATTCTGCCGGGGGAATGCTGACGGCTTGCCGGCCGGTTTTCAGCGGGATGCCGGCTTGCTTCATCATGGCGGCAGTCATGCCGATATAGGGGCGCGACACCGCTCGTCCTTTAAGATTGATGTTCAGGCCGCCGGGAAGGGCAGGGGCGATCATCATGAGGGCTGAGATGTGCTGGCTGCTGATACCGGCATCGATGTCAAGGCTTCCTCCTTTCATCGGGCCTCCTTTTATGAGCAATGGCGGAAAACCTTTTTGCCCGGCATAGCTGATGGAAGCCCCCAGTTTTTGAAGGGCTTCCACGAGGGCTCCCACGGGACGTCGCTTCATGCGGCTGTTGCCGGTGAGCAGGCGGCTGCCTTCCAGCATCGAAAGGTAGGCGCAAAGGAAGCGAAATACGGTTCCGGCATTCTGTGCATCGAGCGCACGATTGCCGGCATGTGCCTGGCGGAGAAGTTCCTGCATCAGGCGTGTGTCGCCGGCATCCGACAGCCGGCCAGGCATGGCCTGCCCGCCGCTGATGGCCGATATGATCAGTGCCCGGTTGCTGATGCTCTTCGACAGGGGCAGGGCAATGCGTCCCTCCAAACGCCTTGTATCCGTATTTATGGTGATGCTATCCATACTCAGGTTATACTGCCTGCCACTCTTTCGAGGTAAAGGATGAGCGCATGGCGGATGTGTTCATCGCTGCAGCTTATTCCATGCAGGCAGTGCCCCGGCTCCGTCACCAGCGAGAACAGTTTTCCCTGCCGGGGGTTCTTCTTGTCGTGACGCAGGAAGGCCAGCAGCTTGTCGATATCGTCAGTGCCGAATTCAACTGCCGGGAAGAGGGTGAGCAGGCGGGAGCTGATCGCTTGCAGATGTTCATCAGTCATCAGGGAGAGCTTGTTGGCGATGATGCTTTCGCATACCATGCCGGCGGCCACGGCTATGCCATGCCGTACCGGCTTTCCCTCCTCCCGGTAAAGGGCTTCGAGGGCATGGCCGATGCTGTGCCCGAAGTTCAGGCATTGCCGCAGCCCGCGGTCGTGGTAGTCGCCCTCTACGATCCCCGCCTTGATGGCCGCCACCCGGTATAGCATTTGGCTGTCCATGATCTGCAGCAGGTCTTTGCGTGCAGGTCGTGTGTTTAAGCCTGACGAGAGTTCCTCCCAGAGTGCTGCATCGGCCAGCAGGGCTGTCTTGGCCACTTCTGCATAGCCTGCCAGCAGTTCGCCGTCCGGCAGGGTTTCGAGGAATGCCGGGCAGATGATCACCGCTTCGGGCAGGCTGAAGCTGCCAAGCTGGTTCTTGATGCCGCAGAGGTTAAGGCCGGTCTTTCCGCCGATGGCGGCATCGGCCATGGCCGTGAGGGATACGGGCAGGTGTATGAAGGGGATGCCACGGTGGTAGGTCGATGCCGCAAAGCCACCCAGGTCGGTGATCATGCCTCCCCCCAGGTTGAACAGCCGGCTGTGACGCCCGGCACCTGCATGAAGGAGAAAACTCCAGATATGATGCAGGCTTTGGATGTTCTTTTGGTCATCGCCGGGATCGATCACGATCAGCCGGCCTTCGCCGGGGCCCGCTGTCAGTTCCCTGATCAGTGGAAGGCAATGTAGTGCCGTGTTTGTGTCGGCCAGGAAGAAGGCATCTTCCCCGGCGGCCCCGTATTTTTCCAGCAGGGCGGCCAGGCCGGGCAGATCCGCGAAATGGATCTCGCTGCCCATGAGGCTGACGGTTTCAGGACGTTTATGCTGCTGCCCCTGGTGCATGTGCATAGGCTTAGATGGCAGATATCAGCAATTCAATGTCGCGGAAAGGAAGATCGAAGTTTTCGCTGATATTCTTGTTGGTGATCACCCCGTTGAAAACGTATACACCATTGCGCATGGGATAATCGTTTTTGAGGAAGTTAACAATGCCGCCAAATTCACTGATCTTTTGCAGCACGGGCATGAAGAAGATGCTCAATGATGTGGAAGCTGTGTGCGGTACGCTGGCGGCGATATTGGGCACGCAATAGTGCGTTACGTCATATTCCTTGAAAACCGGTTCGTTGTGGTTGGTGATGCGGGAGGTTTCGAAGCATCCGCCCTGGTCGATGCTCACATCGATGATCACTGCGCCCGATTTCATGCGTTTAACCATTTCCTTGTCGACCACACATGGGCTTTTTCCTTCGCCCGAACGGATGGCGCCGATGGCGATGTCGGCAGTCTGGAGGCTGTCGCGAAGGATGCCGGGTTGCAGCACGGAAGTGAATACGCGGTTGTTGAGGTGTTTTTGTATTCTCCTGAGTCGTGTGATGGAGGCGTCGAAGATCTTGACGAGCGCGCCCATTCCGATGGCGGCGCGGGCGGCGCTTTCGCCCACGGTGCCGGCACCGAGGATCACCACCTCTGTGGGTGTGATGCCCGGAAAGCCGCCCAGCATCACCCCGCGGCCGTATTGCGGATGGCGCAGGTAGTTGGCGGCAATGACAATGGCCGTGTTGCCCACGATCTCACTCATCGACCTGAGCACGGGATAGGAGCCAGCCCCGTCGCGCATGAGTTCATAGGCCAGGGCAGTCAGCTTCTTGTTCATCAGGCTCCTGAAAAACTGCTCGCTCCTGCCGTTGATGTTGAGCGCCGAGATAAGGGTGTTGCCGGGGGTGATCATCTCCGTTTCTTCAGGGGTGGGCGGCGCAATTTTCAGCAGTATGTTGGCCTTGAATACCTCTTCTCGCTCGTACCTGATCTCTGCCCCGGCTTCGCTGTATTCGTGGTCGGTGAAATGGGCCGCATCCGCCGCACCGGCTTCGAAAAGGATACGGTGGCCGCGCTCGCAAAGGTATTTGACGGCCGACGGAACCAGGGCAACACGCGTTTCCTGGTAGGTGTTCTCCTTCGGGATGCCGATGACCAGGCTCTTCCTCGAGCGGTAAACTTCAAGGACCTCTTCTTTCGGCATGAAATGTTCCGACTGTGAAAGATTTGTCATTCCCTGTTTTCCGTTTTCCATGGCATCAGTATTTGAGCAGTATCTCCCGTCGCATGTCGTCAGCTTCCCTGATCATGATGTATACGTGTTTTTCGGGTAAAAGTTCGCTGATCTTTTCCGGCCACTCGACAAAAACGTAGTTGTTGCTGAAGAAATATTGCTCATAGCCGATGTCCATCATCTCTTCGGTCTTTTTGATGCGGTAAACGTCGAAGTGGTATACCGGGCCTGCCGTGGCAGACTGGTATTCGTTGACAAGTGCAAAAGTGGGACTGGTCACATTGTCGGTAACATCCAGTACCCGGCAGAGATTTTTGATCAGCGTGGTTTTTCCGCTGCCCATCTCCCCGTGAACGGCATATACGCCCGGGCCTCCGCAACGGCGCAGGATGTCGGCGGCAATGGCCTCCAGTTCTCCGGGTAAACGGCAGTTGTAGATGTGTTCCATGGTTCAGGACCTGGGAATAAGTGTGATGACCGGTACAAGCATCTCCTCGAGCGATATACCTCCGTGCTGAAAGGTGTTCCGGTAGTATTTCACGTAATAATTATAATTGTTCGGATAGGCGAAAAAATCATTGCTCCTGCAAAATACGTAAGAGGAGCTCACATTGCTTTTCGGCAGGTATATGTCGCCGGGATTCCGCACCTCAAAGACTTCCTTTGGATCGTAATTCAGGTTCCTCCCCGACTTGTAGCGCAGGTTGGTGGTGGTGTTGCGGTCGCCCACGATCTTTACGGGGTCTTCCACCCTCACCGATCCGTGGTCGGTGGTGATAATGACCGGTATACCTTTTTCAGAAAGTGACTTGATGATGTCGAACAGGGATGAGTGTTCGAACCACGATTGCATCAGTGAACGGTAGGCCGGCTCATCATCGGCAAGTTCGCGTATGATCTCCATTTCCGTCCGCGAATGCGAAAGCATGTCGACAAAGTTGTAAACGATCACGTTCAATTCGTTGTTGTAGAGGTTCGAAAGGTTTTCAGAGAGCCTGCGTCCGGCTTCGAGGTTCAGTATCTTATTGTAGGAATATTTGATATTTTTCCCGAAACGCTTCAGCTGCTCGCCAAGCAGTTCCTCTTCGAACTGGTTTTTGCTTCCCTCTGCCTCCTCAGGGGTCCAGTATTTGGGGTAGCGCTTTTCGATTTCGAGCGGCATCAGCCCCGAAAATATGGCATTGCGCGCATATTGCGTGGTGGTGGGCAGTATGCTGTAGTAGATGTCGTCTTTTTCGACCCGGTAATAGTCCTCCACGGTAGGCTGGATGGCCTTCCACTGGTCGTAGCGGAGGTTGTCGATGATCAGCACAAATACCGGTTTGCCGGGTTTCAGTTCAGGGAATACCTTTTCCCTGAAGAGGGAAGGCGACATTACGGGTTTGTCATCAGACCTGCCCCCGATCCAGTCGTGATAGTTCTTTTCAATGAACTTGGAAAAAACCTGGTTTGCTTCTTTCTTTTGCATGTCCAGGATCCCGGAAACGTTTTTGTCGGTGGTTTTTTTCAGTTCCAGTTCCCAGCGGGTCAGCCTTTTGTACATATTGGCCCATTCTTCATGATTGAGCCCGGCCGAGAGGTCCATGCCGATATTGCGGAATTCCTGCTGATAGGCCATGGTGGTCTTTTCGCTGACCAGCTTCTTGTTTTCGAGGTTTTTTTTGAGTGAGAGGAGTATCTGTTTGGGGTTGACGGGCTTGATGAGGTAATCGGAGATGTTGGAGCCGATGGCATCTTCCATGATCGATTCCTCTTCGCTCTTGGTGATCATGACCACGGGCAGGTTGGGGTAGATGGCTTTGATCTCCGCCAGTGTTTCCACGCCCGACATGCCGGGCATATGCTCGTCGAGGAAAATGATGTCGAAGGGCCGTTCGCGGATGATCTCCAGGGCATCGTCGCCGTTGTTTGCCGTAACCACTTCAAATCCTTTTTGTTCGAGGAAGATGATATGCGGCCTCAGCAGTTCAATCTCGTCATCTGCCCATAAAATAGTGATGTTTTCCATATGGTTGGTAAGGTTTATTTGGAGCCGGCAGCAGTGGCGGCTTCGTCATTCAAAAATAATTCGTATTATTGAAATGTAATTTCAGGCTAAATATTGTCCAAATACTCATAACAATACAAAAATAACACAGACTTGCGGCATTCTTCATTCAGCGGCAGGAAAATATTCAATGATCCGGTTTACGGCTTCATCACCCTTGCCGATCCTTTGCTTTTCGATCTGGTGGAACACCCGTGGTTTCAGCGTCTGCGGCGGATCAGGCAGCTTGGCCTCACCGACATGGTGTACCCGGGCGCCCTGCATACCCGTTTTCATCATTCCATAGGCGCCATGCACCTGATGGGCCAGGCTGTAAATGCCCTGGGTCAGAAAGGTGTCGGCATCGGCCCCGCCGAAGCCAGGGATGTACAGGCAGCCATACTGCTCCACGACATCGGCCACGGGCCTTTCTCGCATGCCCTTGAACATTCCATCATCGACGGCATCAGCCATGAAATTATTTCCAGGCATTATATGGACAGGCTGAACGAAGCGTTTGACGGTGCGCTGGAAGGCGCCATCCGGATCTTTCAGGATTCCTGCGACAGGAAGTTCCTGCATCAGCTCGTATCCAGCCAGCTCGACATGGACCGTCTTGATTACCTGAAGCGCGACAGCTTTTACACCGGCGTATCGGAAGGAGTGGTGAATGCCGAGCGTATCATCAAGATGCTGAACGTGGCCGGCGACCGCCTGGTGGTGGAGGAAAAAGGCATTTATTCGATCGAGAAGTTCATCATTGCCCGCAGGCTCATGTACTGGCAGGTATACCTGCATAAAACCGTGATTGCGGCCGAAAGTATGCTGATCAGCATCCTCAGGCGTGCCAGGGAGATAAGCCTCGGAGGGGAGAAGCTTTTTGCCACGCCTGCCCTGGGCTATTTTCTTCAAAACAAGGTGAGCCGCGATGAGCTGCTGAATGATCCCTCCTGCCTTGAAATGTTTTCATTGCTCGACGATTTTGACATCTTTGCAGCCATAAAAGCATGGGCCGCATCCCCCGATCCCGTGCTGGGAAGGCTTTGCCGGATGCTGGTGAACAGGCAGCTATTTGCCACCGAAATGCAGGATGAAACAATTGATGAGGAAAGGATCTCGGACATTGCCGGAAAGATCGCTGAAGAATATGGGCTGGAACGGGACGAAGCGGCCTTCTTTATCGTTGCCGACACCTCCGAAAACCGCGCCTACCACCCGCAAAGCGATAAAATTAACATACAATACAAGAACGGGGAAATTGCAGATATTGCCCATGCTACACAGCAGTTGAACATCAGCGTGCTCTACAGGAGCGTTACCAAGAATTTTATCTGTTACCCGAAAGAATTCAGGGATTGAGGACTTTTGTCATCCTTGTCGTTCCACAGCCCGTGGTTTTATGCGTGCTGATAGGATGAGGCTGTCTGTTAATTTTCATGATATCAATGGGTTATCGCCCCAGGCCGGTGGCAAATTGTATTAAATGCCCTGTAACACATACACACAACAAGATAAAATCTTAATATTGCAGCAGGAATAAACAGAGAGATATGGAAGTAACAGCAGGACAGATCGCAGGCATCATTGGCGGAACGGTTGAGGGGGATGCCGGGATCAGCATCAGCAGGGTGATCAGGATCGATGATGACGAGAAGGGCGGCCTGAGCTTCCTGGCCAATCCCAAATATGAATCTTTTATATATACCACCGGTGCCGATGTGGTGATCGTGGGAAGGGATTTCAAGGCCGACCGGGAGCTCTCCCCGACACTGATCAGGGTCGACGACCCTTACCTGGCCATTGCCAGCCTGCTGGAGTTGTATAACAAGATGAAACACGATAAAACCGGCATCAGCCCCACGGCATGTATTGATGAGACCGCTGTGATCGGGAATGACGTGTACGTGGGCGATTATGTTTGCATTGGCTCAGGGGTGGTGATCGGCGACGGTGTGAAGATCTATGCCCACAGCTATATCGGCGATCAGTCGAGTATTGGCCGGAATACCATGATCTTTGCCGGTGCCAGGCTCTATCCCGGTACCGTGGTTGGCAACGAATGCACCATTCATTCGGGGGTGGTGATCGGCAGCGACGGTTTCGGATTTGCCCCCACGGCGGGCAATGTTTATAAGAAGGTGGCACAGATCGGGAACGTGGTGATCGGGGATGAAGTGGAGATCGGTTCAAACACCACCATCGACCGGGCAACCATCGGGTCCACCATTATCAGGAAGGGCGTTAAGCTGGATAACCTGATACAGGTGGCCCACAATGTGGAAATAGGCGAAAACACCGTTATCGCAGCACAAACCGGCATATCCGGTTCGACCAAGATCGGCAGGAATTGTATGATCGGCGGACAGGTAGGCATAGCCGGACACCTGAAGATCGGCGACAATGTAAAGATACAGGCGCAGTCGGGCATCCCTTCCGACGTAGCCGACGGGGAGATCATCATGGGCTCTCCGGCCATCAGGCTGAGGCAATTCATGAAGTCTTACATACACTTTAAAAACCTCGATGAGATCCTTAAAAGAATTGAGGAACTCGAAAAGAAAACAGGCTCCCGTTAAGTATCCCCTCACCGGCATTTTCTTTCCCCGGTTGTATTAAATTTTATTACTTTTGCGCCAATTATTATAAATTATTGTCATTCAGGTATGCCCGAAAAACAGAAGACCATACAAAAGCCCGTATCAGTCAGTGGTACCGGGCTGCATACCGGCAATGACGTAACCCTTACCTTCAACCCGGCTCCCGCCGGGCATGGCCTTGTATTCAGACGTGTCGACCTCGAAGGGCAGCCGCTTGTCGAAGCCCTGGTCGAACATGTTGTTGATACCTCGCGCGGCACGAGCCTGCGTAAGGAGGGTGTCGATATCAACACCTGCGAACATGTACTCGCTGCCGCCACGGGGCTGGGGATCGACAACCTGCTGATCGACTTAAACAGCAGCGAGCCGCCGATCATGGATGGAAGTTCACGCTACTTTGCTGAGGCACTGGGTAATGCCGGGAGCAGGGAACTGGATGCCGATAGGGAGTATATTGAATTGAAGGAAAATGTGATCTATCGCGACAGGCAAAACAAGATCGAGATGATCGCCATACCTGCCGACAGGCTGAGGATGTCGGTGATGATCAATTTTGAAACCCGGGTGCTGGGCACCCAATATGCCGTGATGGAAGACATAGCCGAATTCAGGGATGAAATTGCCAATTGCAGAACCTTCGTCTTTCTGCATGAGCTCGAATACCTGCTCAACAATAACCTGATCAGGGGCGGCGACCTGAGCAATGCCATCGTCTTCGTGAACCGTGTGGTAACCCAGGATGAGTTGAACCGGCTTGCCGACCTCTTTAAAAAGCCCAGGATCGAGGTATTGGAGGAAGGCATTCTCAATAACCTGGAACTGCATCACAGAAATGAACCAGCCAGGCATAAGCTGCTCGACCTTATCGGTGACCTGAGCCTGCTTGGGAAACCGCTGAAAGCGCATATCATCGCCCGCCGGCCCGGACATAAGGCAAATGTGGAGCTGGGTAAGCTCATCAGAAAACATATTTCCAATAATTCAAAAAAAATGGAAAATCCGATTTTATTTGATCCCGGCAGGGAAGCCATTATGGATGTAAACGAGATCCAGCGCCTCCTGCCCCATCGTCCGCCTTTCCTCTTTATCGACAAGATACTGGATATCGGGGATGATTTCATCGTGGGGATGAAAAACGTTACCATGAATGAAAGCTTTTTTGAAGGGCATTTCCCCGGAAATCCCGTTATGCCGGGCGTGATACAGATCGAGGCCATGGCTCAGACCGGAGGTGTGCTGCTGATGAGATCAATCCCCGACCCTGAAAACTATGTGACCCTCTTCCTGAAGATTGAAAATGTTAAGTTCAGGAAGATCGTGCAGCCCGGCGACACCATAATCTTTCATAACAAGCTGGTGAAGCCCATTCGCCGCGGAATCGGTTACATGGAAGGAAAGGCATACGTGAACGGGAAGGTCGTGATGGAAGGGAATATGATGGCCTCAATTACCAGAAAAGAGAATAGTAACGAATAATACATACTGATGAACCAACCCCTGGCATATGTACACCCGCAGGCTAAAGTGGCCAACAATGTCGTGATCGAACCTTTTGTGAACATCGAGAAGAACGTGATCGTGGAGGAAGGCACCTGGATCGGCTCCCATGTGACCATCATGGAGGGCGCCCGTATCGGCAAGAACTGCCGCATTTTTCCCGGGGCCGTGATCGCAGCCATTCCGCAGGACCTTAAGTTCGACGGTGAAGAAACCATTGTCAAGATCGGGAACAATACCACCATCCGCGAATTTGTCACCATCAACAGGGGCACCAAGGCAAACTACGAGACCGTGGTGGGCAACAACTGCCTGCTCATGGCTTATGTCCACGTGGCCCACGACTGTATCATCGGCGATAATGTGATCCTGGCCAATGCCGCCACCCTGGCCGGCCATATTCAGATCGACGACTTTGCCATTGTTGGCGGTCTTGCCGCCGTGCACCAATTCGTCCAGATCGGTAAGCACAGCATGGTATCGGGCGGTGCACTGGTCAGAAAAGACGTGCCTCCCTTCACCAAGGGCGCCCGTGAACCGCTATCCTATGTAGGCGTGAATTCCATCGGCCTCCGCCGCAGAGGATATAACAATGATCAGATCAATGGCATTCAGGATATTTACAGGATGATCTACCTTCGTGGACTCAATGTTTCACAGGCAGTGACAATCATCGAAGCCGATGTGCCCGCAACGCCCGAACGCGATGAGATCCTTTCATTCATCAGCAAGTCGACACGGGGCATCATGAAAGGTTACAGCAAATTTCAAAAACAGGATTGATAAACAGGAAAATACAATGGCAACAACCGCAGACTTCAGAAACGGACTGGTGATAGAATTCAATGGTGAATTATATACGATCGTAGACTTTCAGCACGTAAAGCCGGGCAAAGGCGCCGCCTTTGTCAGGACAAGGCTCAAGAACGTGAAAACCGGGAAGGTGCTTCCCAACACTTTTAACGCAGGCGTAAAGATCAATGTGCAGCGCGTAGAGCGCAGGCCTTACCAGTACCTTTACAAAGATCCCCAGGGCTACCATTTCATGAATCAGGAAACCTTCGAACAGATACATATCGGAGAAGAACTGATATCGGCTCCCGGTTTTCTGAAGGAAGGCCAGGAGGTTGAGATCACTTTCCACGCCGAAACCGAATCGTTCCTCGCCTGCGAGCTCCCGGCCTACGTCACCCTTGAGATTACCTACACCGAGCCCGGAGAAAGGGGAAATACCGCTACCAACGTAATGAAGGATGCCACCATGGAAACCGGTGTCACCGTCAAGGTACCCCTGTTTATCAATACAGGCGACCTGATCAGGGTCGACACCCGTACAGGTGAATACTCCGAAAGGGTAAAAGCCTGATCACACACCAATTTATCCGTATGCTTTGCCCGGATGCGGCTGCTGCCGGCGGGACGGCATCCTAAAACCAAAATCCTATGAAATTTCCGGAAGCACAAACGGTAAGCCGTATCAGTGAACTGATAAACGCCACTTTTACCGGTAATGCAGACCACCTCGTCACAGGCATGAATGAGATCCATATGGTGGAAGAAGGCGACCTGACTTTTGTGGATCATCCCAAGTATTACAATAAGGCTTTAAACTCGAAGGCCACCACCATACTCATAAACAAACAGCTTGATTGCCCCGAAGGCAAAGCGCTGATCATCTCCGACGATCCTTTTACGGACTTTAACAGGCTGGGGGAGCATTTCCGTCCATTTCTTCCCTCCGGCGCCATGGTCAGCCCTTCGGCAAGCATAGGAGAAGGCACCGTGATCCAGCCGGGCGCATTTGTCGGAAACCATGTCGTGATCGGCAAAAACTGCCTGCTGCATCCCAATGCCGTGATCTATGATCATTGTATCCTCGGCGACGGGGTTGTGGTACATGCCGGTGCCGTGATCGGGGCCGATGCCTATTATTTCCAGAAGAGAAAGGAAGAAACGCTGAAGTTCAGGTCGATCGGCCGCGTCATACTCGGAAACCATGTTGAGGTGGGAGCCAATACCACGATCGACCGGGGCGTGACGGGCGATACCCTGGTTGGCGATTATACCAAGTTCGATAACCACGTGCAGGTGGGGCACGACACCTGTATCGGCCGCTTTTGCCTGATCGGGGCCTTCACGGCCATTGCCGGAGTGACCCGGATCGAAGATCATGTGATCCTCTGGGGGAAGGTCGTGGTAGATAAAGACATTGTGATCGGGGAGGGTGCGGTGATGCTGGCAACATCGGGCACCGACAAGTCGCTTGAGGGCGGAAAAGTCTACTTCGGGGCCCCCGCCCAGGAGGCACGCAAAGCCTGGCAACAGCTTGCGCTGATCAGGAAACTTCCGGAGATCTGGGAAAAGGTCAGGAAGCTTTAGGAGCGGCAGGGAGTCCCATACCGCGCCGGCCTCCGAAAACACCCATTGCGTTTTTTCAGGGTATACATCGCCCCTGCAGCTATAAGCTGACGGTGGAATGCTGCCATATGGCAGGGGAAACTTATTCCTGATCCGCTGCAGCGCTCTCGTCCTCCGGCTTGTCGCGGCCGGTATGGAAAAGATCGAGCGAGACCAGTATCCCGATAAAGCCCCAGAAAGGTACCGACGCCTTGTCGGTGTCGAGAAAGTTGTTCAAAAGCCCGTGGGCAAAATACGACATCAGCCCGAGCAGGAGCAGCAGGCTGATCATGCGCACCTCTTTGGTTTTGCCACGTTTGTAAACACGAAGGCCGGTGACGGTTGCGGCAATGACGATGGCAATGAAGGTGAGCATGCCCAGGATACCCGATTCGGAAAGCGGGCTGAGGTATTCGCTGTGGGCATTGCCCATGTCGCCGACATTGGTGCTGATGATGGTCTTTTCTTTTGAGCGCTGGAAAGGCGCGTATACGAACTGGTAGGTGCCGGGCCCCCAGCCCAGGAAAGGACGTTCGTGATACATCCTGATGGCACAGTTCCAGCGGTTGATGCGTTCAAGGTTGGAGGCATCGCTGGAGATGTTCGAGATCGACTGTATGTGTTCCACGAAATCGGTGGATGAATCCTGCTTGTTGCGTTCCAGCTTGTCCATCAGCTGGAAGGAGAACATATAGAAAAGCCCGGAGAGTAACAGCACTCCCGCAACGATCCACCTGAACTTTATTCGTAAGGCAATGATGAAATAAACCATTACAGAGAAAGCAACGCTGATCCAGGCCGCACGGCTGTATGAGAAGATCATCCCGACCACCAGTACGAATGGCACGATGAAGCTGGCCAGCCGCTGTGAATTGCTGTAACTTTTACTGAAGGCGAAGCCGGTAAAAAATGGCAGGAAGAGGGCAATGACCGCCCCATAGGCCGTATGGTCATTGTAAAAGGGCTTCATAACGATATTGCTCGACGGCTTATCGAAACCGTAACCCGCATGGTTGAAGAGGGCATAGGCGATCACCACCATCAGCGGCAGAATGTAAAGCCAGTTAAAAAGCTTGATGTTCCGGATATTTTTATAAAGCAGTATGCCGATGAAATAAAAAGGCACCACAAACCACAGCCGGGCAATCAGGAATTTGACCGAAACAAGAGGAATCTCGCTGGTCATGGTTGTTATCCCGATCCAGACCAGGTTGAGAATGATGAAGATGCTTACGGGATGGGTAACAACCTTGCGGTTGAAGCCTCCCTCCCAAAAGAGTTTCAGGATAAAAACCACCAGTACCCCAAGCATCAGCGGTTCAACGGGCAACGATATTCCCACCCCGAGTTCGGGATTTTTGTAATTGACCGCCAGCGGTGTCAGGAAAACGATCAGCAGGATGAGCTTGTCGAGGGCAAAAATATACAGGTACAGGAAAATGAGCAACAGGGGCGTGAGCAGGGCATAGTACTTGTCCTGCATAATGAGATATGCGTTCAATGCAATAAACGCCAGGCTTATTGCATACACAATGTAGACCTTGTATTTTTCGATCAGTTGCAAGACCGTGATGCTAAGCTATTTTTTGATCTTAAAATAATGCCGGTAACGCTCGATGACCAGGATCACGATAACGGTGAGGAAAAGGGTGGCGATCATAGTGAACAGCACGATGAGCCAGCGTACGGGATATGCCTTTTTATCGGCCGGGTAAGGCGACGTGATAACATTGGCGTATGTCAGCTCATCCGTGTGAAAACGCACGGCATTCTCGTAATCCACCTTCAGCATGGAAAAGTTTTGCGCTTCGTTCCTGATCGACTCAACGATCTCGATCAGCTCACCGCCGCGTTCCTCGATATTTTTCTTGAGCCGTTCCACTTCGCGCTGGTTGATGCTGGTCGTACTGGCTCCCATCACCGTGCGCAGGTATCCCCTGGTGACTTCCAGCGCCTGTGCATCATAATCGATGAGGCCGTATTCGGTGCCAAGAAAATGAAGCCGGTCCTTCAATGAATCAATATGTGCCTGCTTTTTGATAATGCTGGCCTCGTACATCCTGATAACCTCAATGTACTTGTCGTTGTGAAGTTTTCTTACCTTCATGGTGTAAAAGTCGATGATGGCATTGACCATGTCGCAGGCCATCTCCGGATCCTTGTCGAAAACCGTGATCTCTACCGATTCAAAAGGCGTTTTGTTAATTTTAACATTCTGGCCAAATTCATAGTATATCGTGGAGTAGAAATATTTGAAACTGCTGTCGACCCTGTAATGGGCTGCCAGATCAAACTTTTTGATCACGCTGTCCTTTACGTCTTTCGACTGCAGATGTTGCAGCATCTGCTCAGTCTCGCTCTCATCGGAATAAGGGGAGATGTTGGCCGGGTATACCACGGCATACGACTTATACTTTGGTGTGATGAATATCGGACTGGAGAACAATACGCCCAGCAGCAGTGCAGCGACGGCAATGATCAGAATATGCATCCACCATTTTAGGATGATGCCGACCAGACTGGTGTTATTGTAATAGGTTTTCATTTCTGGGTGATTATTGGATTTTTTATTTGGTATTTCAGGCTTTTTATCGGTTTTTTCCTTTTTCGGATTTTCAATGTCAACGGCCTTTTCATCTTTATTCCCTGCCGAAGCCGGCTCTTCTTTATTTCCTTCTGTTTTTGTTTCCGGCTTTTTTATCGCTTCGGGAGTGGCTTGGTTGTGTTTCTGTTCGAACTTTATATTGTCCTTGTCTTCATCATTCTTTTTTTCTTCGTGCCCCGCTTCGCTGTTGATCATGTCGATCAGTTTGCTGAAGGGCCTTAGGTTCAGTTTAAGGCTTTTTTTTTTGATCCGTGAGAAGTTCTCAATAAGGATGATGAACAGGATGGCCAGCAGCAGGGCTGAAATGGTCGATACCACCACGATGATCCATCGGATGGGGTACGATTTTTTTTCGGCCTGATAGGCTGAGTTGACGATGAATTTTTGTGGCAGTTCGGATTCGGCATCCACCTTTGCTTCTTTGTATTTTGCCTTGAGCAGCGCAAGTTGTTCCGACTTGAACTCCAGCGTGTTCTTAAGGGCCAGAAAGGTTCCGCCATATTCTGCCAGCACATCCAGGCGCTCCTCGAGTGCCCTGACGGCCCTGGTGTCGCCGTTACGAAGGGCAATGGCCAGTTGCTGGTTGATCACCTCCGACTGCGATTCGTAATCGTTGATGCCCAGCTTTCCGATCACCCTGAGGGAGTCGACGATCCCGTTTATCTCGTTTTGCAGTTCCGCATACTCCTGCTCCACGATGCTGAAGGCTTTTATGGCCCGCTCCCGCTGCATCTGCGTTTTTGCCGAATCCACAAGTTCCGCAATGCCGTTGGCGATGTCTGCTGCCATTTTGGGATCCTTGTCGAGTACCGTGATCTTAACCGCCATGTACTCGGTACGCCTGAAAGACACGTTGCTCTCGTATTCTTTCACCAGGCGTGTGTACTTGTACCTCGATTCCGGTTTGATCCCGTAATGTTCCATCAGGTTGAACTTGCTCACGATCCTGTCCATGATCTTGTTCGAATTCAGGATCTGCAGCATTTGTTCAGCCTGTTCCTCCTCACCAAAACCCATAATATCTTCCCTGATACCCGACTGCTGGCTGATCAATGCCTTGGATATGGAATTGGTAGCCACCGGAAAAAGGATCACCGTTGATCTATACTTCGGTGTGATGAACAAGGGTGAAGAAAAGAGGATGGAGGCAGCGATGGCGATCAGCATGATAATGATCAGGGGCTTCCGCCAGAAATACAGGAAATAGATGAACCCGGAAGAGTCAAAGTCGCCGTTTTGTGCAAACTTACTTACCATCATGTTCGATCTCTATAATGTACAAAGGGAGCAAAAATATGAAATATTTTAAAGGGATCAACGAAATTTTCCTGCTATTTCTTATTATTTCATGCCGGGGGCGATGGCCTGCCGGCACTTTTCCACCGGGATCAGGGGGCCGGATCGCGTTCGCGGAATATCCGGATGAATCCGCCGATGCTGAAAAGCCTCAGTGCAGATGCCAGCACAAAGGCAATGGCAAACAGGGCGGCAAGCCCCACATACCACTTTTCGTGAAGCATGCCGCTGTAATGGCCGGCAAGGGTGAGCAGGCCGGCAAAGGCCGCCAGCGATAAGAGGTAGGTTATGTTTAACCGGAACCTGAAAACCATTTGAACGATGATGATCTGAAGGATCACCGAAATGAACTGTGCCGACAGGCTGGCATAAGCAGATCCGAGCGCCTGTATCCTGGGGATTAGCAGGATATTCACCAGCAGGTTGAAAAGGATGGCCGATGCTGCAATGATATTCAGATGCCTGAGGTTGCCGTTGGCCGTGAGCAGGGTGCTGAACACATAGATGCCCGAAACAGCGATGAAGCTGAACATCAGCTTGCTGAATATTTCTGCAGCCATGGCATTGTCGCCGGGATATAAAAGGTTCATGATCTCGGTGGCATAAAAGAACGAACCCAGGGCCACGGTCACCGAAATGGTAAACAGCAGGGAAAAGGAAAGCTTCACCATGTGCTCTACCGGCTTACCGTTCTGTATCATGTTGGAGAAGATCGGCAGCAGCAGCACGGCGAAAAGGTAAGCGATCTGGTTGGCCGCATCGAACAGCCGGAAAGCCTTGGCATAGATGCCCGATTGGATCTCCCCATCCGGCCCGGGCAACAGACGGTTGATGAGGACGGGGTCGATACGGTTGTATAATGACATCATCAGCACCAGGGTGGCGAAAGGAAGGCTCCGCCGCATGATCATGATAAAAAATGCCTGGTTCCAGTAAAGCTTTTTGAACTTCGCCTTTACGATCACCACCGAAAGGGCGATGAAGGCCGTGAGCAGGTATGCAGCCGTTTGTGCATATACGAACCACTCAATCCTGAATGCCTGGCTGGTGACATTGCCCCACAACAGTACCGAACAAAAGATGATCATCAGCACCCTGTCGAGGACTGAGATCAGGCTGTCGGTGCGAAGCATCAGTAAACCGGAAATATTGGAGCGGAGATAGAGGATGGTCGACAGCAGGAACTGGTTGAAGGCGATCCAGCCAAGCAGGTAAAGCTGGCCCGGCTTGAAGCCGATGGCCAGGGCTATGCCAAAGGTAACCAGCAGGTATATCAACGCCAGCAAAAGGCGTACGGCGATGATGCCCGAAAAATGCTTGTTCAGCAACTGCCGGTGCCGGGCAATGTTGCGGTTGTTGAAGTTGGTGATGCCCAGGTCGAGCAGGATGTTGAAAAGAAAGGAAAAGTTGAAAACCACAAAATAAAAGCCGTACATCTCTTCGCCTACCGTGTTCTGCACTGTACGGTCGATGCCCAGTATCCAGAAGGGCTTGATCAGCAGGTTCAGCGACAGCAGTAAAACCAGGTTTGTGATGAATTTTCGCTGCATCTCTTTGGCTTTGCTTGTAATGGTTTTATCCGGGCCTGCGACCTGTGGTTAACGGAAAAGATTTAAATTTGTACAAATTTATCATAAAATTGCCAGAAGGAAGGATAACGCCCCAAATAAGTCAATATTTGAAATTTTTAATACTACTTCATTGCGGATAGCCGTCAATACACGCCTCTTGCTTCCCGGTAAACTGGAAGGCATCGGATGGGTCGCCTTTGAAACGCTGAAAAGGATCACCACCGCACATCCCGAACACGAGTTTTTCTTCATCTTCGACCGGAAGTACGATCAGCGCTTCATATTCTCCAGCAACATCACCCCTGTGGTGGCCGGCCCCCAGGCCAGGCATCCGCTGCTGTACTACATCTGGTTTGAGCACACCATCCCCCGCATACTCAAAAAGATCGGTGCCGACCTCTTCCTTTCACCCGACGCCTATCTCTCCCTGCATACGGATGTGCCTTCGGTGCCGGTATTCCACGACCTTAATTTTGAGCATTATCCGGAGGATCTTCCTTTCTTCGAGCGACGCTATTACCGTTATTTTTTTCCGCGCTATGCGCGCAAGGCCCGGCACATCGTTACGGTATCGGAATTTTCCAAAAGGGACATCATGAACCTCTATGAGATCCCTTCCCCGAAGATCACGGTGGTCTATAACGGCGCCAATGAGCGGTTTACACCGGTTGAGGAATCAGTGAAAGAGGAAACCAGGCGCAGGCTGAGCGGGGGTGCCCCGTATTTTATCTTTGTGGGAGCCCTGCACCCGAGAAAAAACCTGGCCAGGCTTTTCAGGGCCTTCGACCTCTTCAAAAAAAATACAGGCTCCGGTGCCCGCCTGCTGGTTGTGGGTAACCGTAAATACTGGACGGCCGACATCAGGAAGGCCTATGAGGGAATGATGCATGCCGGAGAGGTGATCTTCAGCGGACGCATGTCGGCCGAAGACCTGCACAAAGCAGTGGCATCGGCCCTGGCCATGGCCTATGTCAGCTATTTTGAAGGCTTCGGCCTGCCCATCATCGAAGCCTTTCGATGCGATACGCCCGTGATCACCGCCAATGTTACCAGTATGCCGGAGGTTGCCGGCGATGCAGCCCTGCTGGTCGACCCCTTCTCGGTGAACGACATTGCCCGTGGCCTCGCGCAACTGGCCGCTGACCGGGAACTCAGGCAGGACCTGATCATGAAAGGCAGGGAGCGGAGCGGGCACTTTACCTGGGAACGCTCGGCCAGTGGGCTGTGGGAGGTCATCGATAAAGTCATGAACGAAAAAAGCGACTGATATGAATGTACTCTTGTTGGGTTCGGGTGGCAGGGAGCATGCCCTGGCATGGAAAATGGCGCAGAGCAGCATGCTCGGCAATCTCTTTATCGCCCCCGGCAATGCAGGTACCGTGCAGCATGGCCGGAATGTAAACATTGACCCCGCTAATCATCAGGCAGTGGGCGCCTTTGCCATCGAAAACAATATCGGCATGCTGGTGGTAGGGCCCGAGGCGCCGCTTGTAAACGGCATCCGCGATTACTTCGGGGAGCATCCCCGCCTGTCGGATGTCATGGTGATCGGTCCGTCCGCCGCAGCGGCCATGCTCGAAGGAAGCAAGGACTTTGCCAAGGAGTTTATGAATAAATATGGCATCCCTACGGCTGCACATGCCACCTTCGGCAGGGAGGAGCTCGACGCCGGACTGGCCTTCCTTGGAACCTGCGGGGGGCCATGGGTGCTCAAAGCCGACGGACTGGCGGCGGGCAAGGGGGTGCTGATCTGTGAAACGCTAACAGATGCGAAGAAGGAACTTGTTGCCATGCTGAAGGATGCCAGGTTCGGTGCGGCAAGCAACAAGGTGGTCATCGAAGAGTTCCTCACCGGCATCGAGATCTCCTGCTTCGTTCTCACCGACGGCAGGTCATATAAGATACTCCCTTCTGCCAAAGACTATAAGCGCATCGGCGAAGGGAATACCGGCCTCAACACAGGAGGCATGGGGTCTATCTCGCCTGTACCTTTCGCCGGCAGCGCTTTCATGCAAAAGGTCGAAAACAGTATCATCGCACCTACCATAAAAGGGCTCATCAGCGAGGGAATGGACTACAGGGGATTCATATTTTTCGGACTCATCAACACGGATGAGGGACCCAGGGTGATCGAATACAACGTGAGGATGGGCGACCCGGAGGCAGAGTCGGTCATTCCCCGCATACAGACCGACCTTCTGAAGCTGTTCGTGGCCGTGGGCGAAGGCAGGCTTGACGAGATTGCGCTGCAGACAGATCCGCGCTATGCCGTTGCAGTGATGCTCGTATCGGAAGGATATCCGGGCAGCTATGAGAAGGGGAAGCTGATTACGGGGATCGACGGGGCTGAGGGAAGCATCATCTTTCATGCCGGGACTGCCCCGGGCAGTGAAGATGGGCAGGTGGTCAGCAACGGCGGACGCGTGATCGCGGTCACCTCCATGGGCAACACCATGGATGAAGCCCTGGAACGTTCGTACAGGAATGCCTCAAAAATAAACTTCGAAGGTAAATATTACCGCAGCGACCTGGGCTTTGACCTGCGCGGCTGGCCGCCGCCAAGGTAATAAAGGGATATTGGCAACGGGAAATACAGATTATTGTGCTGATCAGGTTTTTTTCATCCAGCTTTTACCAGCAGTATGTTTTGCTGCTGTTGCTGGCGGCGGCCCTTTGGCTGCCCGCCTTCAGGTTTCCTGTGGCACCCGCTGTGCCGGGCATGGAATCGCCGCTGGCATATCTTCTTGCCAATTGGCTGACTGGCTGGCCCTTTGCCGCAATCCTGGCGGTTTTGCTCCTCGTACTGGCCGAAGCCCTTATCCTGAACCATATCCTCATCCGGCATGAGCTGGTTCCCAAGAATACCCTTGTGCCGGCTGCCCTGTTCCTGGTGCTCATGAGCCAGCTTCCCGCCTTGGCGGATATATTCAGCCTGCTTCCGGCTGTCTTTTTTACTATCCTGGCACTGGGAAGCATCTTTAACACTTACGGCCAGCCCGACCCCACCGGCAATGTCTTCAGCGCTGCATTCCTGCTGGCACTGGCATCCCTCTTTCATTTTGCCTCCATCTTTCTGCTGCTCATCCTTTTCCTTTCCCTGATGTTGTTCGGGACCTTCAGCGGGAGGATCATGATGGTGTCACTGGCCGGCTTTACCGGGGTGTACCTCTACCTTTTCCTGTATCATCTGCTCAACGATACTTTCATGACGCAGTGGGAACTGTATGCCGCCTGGTTTTCGGGTCCGGGAATCATGAAACCGCTCAATGCCTGCCCACTGCAAATGATTGCCTGGGGATGGATCGGGGTGCTGCTGCTGCTTTCGGCCTTTCGCTCTTTTTCGCGCATGCAGGCCTGGAATATCAGCGTCAGGAAAAAGATGCTGCTGCTGATGTGGTTTGCCCTGATTGCCATTGCCAGCCTGTTATACGAAGCCGAATATGATATGGCAGCCCCGGCAATGGCTGCCGTGCCTGCCGCCGCCATCATCGCCGCTGGCTTTACCGAACGGCAAAAAACACCCCTGAAGCTGGAACTGCTGTTCTGGATACTCCTGATCATAACCTTTGCAAATAACTGGTTTAAGCTGCCATGCTGATCAATTACAATGAAAACGGACTGCTGGTTGCCGGGCTTGACGAGGCAGGGCGCGGCTGCTTCGCAGGACCTGTATTTGCCGCCGCCGTGATCCTGCCGGCAGGCTATGAAAACGGTATGCTTGATGACTCGAAGAAACTCAGCGAAAAAAAACGCGTGTTGCTCAGAAAAGAGATCGAGGAACATGCCATGGCATGGGCCGTGGGTGCGGTGAGCAACCAGGAGATCGATGAACTGAATATCCTCAACGCCTCAATTCTTGCCATGCACCGCGCCATCAACGGCCTCAGCACAAAACCGGGATTGCTGCTGGTCGACGGGAACCGCTTTCTTCCTTATGGCAAAATCCTGCACCGCTGCATGGTGAAGGGCGACGCAATTTATTATTGCATCGCCGCTGCATCGATCCTGGCCAAGACCTGCCGCGATGACCACATGCGTGCCCTCCACAGGGAATACCCCTTGTACGGCTGGGATGTGAACAAAGGATACCCCACCCGCCAGCATCGAGATGCCATCAGCCGCCATGGCATCTCACCCTACCACAGAAAAAGCTTTAACATGAACGAGCAACTTCGTATCGACCTCTGATGATCCCGGAAACCCGAATAATTAACATACCCTTGTTAGTTTAATTCGGCATCGCCTGCCGTGAGGATGTTTATTTTATTATACTTTTGGTTTTATAAGACGAACGACCATGGCAAAACGTTCACGATTACTCAATCATATCACCCTTGTGACCCTGGCCTTGCTCATCATGGCAGGGGGCTATTTCTTCTACGACAAATACGGCAATGTTTCGTATGACCCCATGCAGGCCATCCCCTCCGATGCCGCCGTTTTTATCCGTTTCAGCGGTCCCGGCAAAACCTTGCATGCACTTCCCGGCAAGAATGAAATATGGATGGAACTGGCAGGGACAGAAGGTGCAGGCCGGTTTTTATCTCAGCTTGCCTTTGCGGATTCCTGCCTTGTGTCCATGGGCTACGGCCCACTCATGGAGGAGGAGGAGTTTTACCTGGTTCTTAACGGCGACAGCAACGCCACCGGGTGGTGCCTGCTTTTCAGGTGGCCCTATGGCGCTAGGGAAAACCATATAGATCAATTGGTGAATGCCCTGGCGGGAAAGGCATTGCAGAAAACGCCCGTCGACTTTGCCGGCGCCCGCGGGCATAAACTGCACGACTCCACTGACGTAATCTGCTATACGATGGTCAGGCGGGGATTATGTGCCGTCGGAAGCACGCAGGCAACCATGGAAGAAGTGGTCCTGCGCATGGATCATAAAACAACGCTGCCCCGGCTGGAAGAATTCGAAAGGGTTGCCCTCACGGCAGGAAAAAAAGTGGACGCCAATGTTTATATCAACTTCGAACGCCTGCCGCTCACACTCACAAAGCTGTTCTCACCCGCTTTCACGACCGCCCGGCCGGTCATCCCGAACTTCGGCTCCTGGTCGGAAGTCGACCTCATCATAAAGAACAATGAACTGCTCCTGAACGGCTATACCGAAGCAGTCGACTCCCTGCATCAGTTCCTGGGCCTGTTCAGAAACCAGCAGCCTCCGAAAATCGCCCTAACGCGCATACTCCCCTTTAATACCTCACTGCTGGTCAGTTTCGGCTTCGCCGACTTCAATACATTCTACCGTGACTATGCGCTGCATGTGGAAAAAACAGCGTCCTTCCCCGGCAGGAGCGAACAACTGCAGCAACTCAACAAACGGTACGGCCCCAATACCGAAAAATTCATGACTTCCTGGGTGGGGAACGAAATCGCCCTGTGCATGATCAACCCCCACCTGCCCGATACACGGGAAAATACCTTCATGGCCATCCATGCCCGCGATATCGAAATGGCCCTCAGGCAACTGGGCGAACTGTCCTCAAGCCAGTTTTCAGGCAGCTACCGCGGCTATGACATCCGCCGGGTCAACATTCCCGATATCATCCCCCTGGTTTTCGGAAGTATCTTCTCTGAGATCGTTAATAACTATTATACCCGGGTAGAGGATTACATCGTCTTTGCCAATTCCAGCAGCAGCATCCAAAACTTTATCAATATCTTCCAGTCGGGAAAAACCCTTGAACAAAACGAGAATTTTAAAGGCTTCTCCAATAATGTGGCCCGCGAGTCGAATATCTTCTGCTATTTCAATGTCCGTAACTCGGCCGGCCGGCTCCCCGAATTGCTGTCGGGTCCACTGGCGGGTTTTGTGATGGACAACCCCGGTGTGATCAGGAACTTCGAGGCCATCGCCGTGCAGTTCAAGACACTCAACAATATGTTCTTTACCAGTGCCTACTTCAGGCATAATCCTTCCTATGTGAAGGAAGACCTCTCTGTTTGGAAGGCATACCTCGACGCACCGGTTCACGGCGAGCCTTATTTCGTTACCGACCACCGCACCAATAACCTTAAGATCGTTGCCTTCGACACCCTTAACAATATGTACCTTATCGACCACAACGGCAACATTAACTGGAAACTGAACATTGGCGAGAAGGTGATCAGCGACGTGCAAACGGTCGACTTTTACAAAAACGGGAAGATTCAGTACCTTTTCAATACGGCGGAACGCATTTACCTCATCGACCTGCTCGGGAGGGATGTGGAGGCCTATCCTGTTGATTTGAAAATGAAAGCGACCAATGGCCTGGCGGTTTTCGACTACGACAATAACCTCGATTACCGACTCATGCTGGCACTCGAAGATAACAGGGTGTATAATTTCGATATCAGGGGGAGGGTGGTGGACGGCTGGACAAGACCGCTGTCGAAAGCGAGGGTCAACACCCCTGTGCAGCATCTCCGCACGGGCGGAAGGGACTATATCGTCATTGCCGATGAAGAAGGCAACATCAAGATCACCGACCGCCGCGGTAATCCGCGCATCAACCTCAAGGAACGTTTCGTGAACGGGAACGGCTCGGCATTCTACGTGAATCAAACCAACAGCAAGGGGATTTTGCTCACCACCGACAATGAAGGAAAGTTGACCTATATCAATTCCAATGGCCGTATCGAACGCACCGACTTTGGCTCCTACAGCCCTGACCACTACTTCCTTTACGAGGATTTTGACAATCGCAACGGCAAGGATTTCATCTATCTCGACGGGAACAGGCTGACGGTTTTCGACCGGTTTAAGAATGTGATCTTTTTCCGCGAATTTGGCAATGACATCCGCTCTTCGCCGGTGATCGTCCCCGTATCCCCGCGTGAA
Source organism: uncultured Bacteroidales bacterium (assembly GCA_964531985.1). Taxonomy (GTDB): domain Bacteria; phylum Bacteroidota; class Bacteroidia; order Bacteroidales; family B18-G4; genus B18-G4. The sequence goes on along the minus strand of CAZHFC010000027.1, from coordinate 24,516 downwards.
AAGCTGATTGGCGTGGTTTCCGAGGCCGAGCGGAAAATATACGTGTTCGACAGGGAAGGCCAACTGATCAGCACCCCCGAACACATCGGAAAAACACGGATGCTTATCGGAAGCCTCAATCGCGACGGGCAACTGAACATGATCGTGGGAGCCGGGAATACCATATACAATTATTATTTCAGGTAAGTTTTCGCGGTGATCCGGATGAATTCTGTTTCTTTGCATATACCACATGATGTCAGGCATATGATAAAAAAAACCTATCTGTTATCCTTTCTTTTGTTGCAGCTATGCGCCCTGCCGGCTACGGCGCAACTCCGGACCGTATGGGACGATACGCGTTTTTTGCAGGAACCCATGAAAAAGCTCCTGCTCATCGTTCAGTTTCATGATAAGGACCTGCGAGGGGAAGCCTCGGAATCGCTGCTCAAAGCCCTCAGCGGTAAGGGAATTGTCATGATAGACGCATACAGCATGCTGCATTACGACTCCATGTATCGTTACAGCACGCTCGAGAGGAAATTCGACAGCGCAGGGGTGGACGGGATCCTGATAGCCAGGCTGGTCGATGTGCGCGAAAGCGATATGTACATCATGCCGGGCGATGTAATCCCGCCCTATGCTTACAACTATTTCGAATATTATTCATTCTATTATTACAACGACCTTGGCATCATCACCCGCCCGGGCTATTATGAAAAACAGGGCCGGGAATTCCGGATCGATCTGAACCTATACCAGAACAGGGGCGACATGATCGTGTGGGGCGCGCAGTACAGGCTGTCGTCCTATGCCAAAACGGCAAAGGCCCTGTCGCCGGTGGCAAAAGCCACGGCAAAGGCCCTGCTCTCAAAAAAGCTGGTGAAGCAGGCTGAGAAGAAATGAGGCCGGTAGCCTGCTGATCCGGGAAGATGAAATCTATTTCCGTTTCTTTCTATGCTCGTGCTCGTGTTCCTTCTTCCGGTCCTTATCGTCTTCTTTTTCTTTTTCATGACGATGCTGTGATTGCAGATTTTGCCAGTCGCTGGCCAGTACTGCGGGCCAGTCCGCTACAAATTCCGACCATGACATCTCTGCATTCATGTTTTTCCCGCCAGGAAGAAGGGTGTTCATGATGCCGCTCTGTATGCTTTTCCAGAGGAAATTGAAAAAGCCCTTGTTCAGGTTGCGTTCGAAGAACATGGAAGCCGCTTGTGCATCTTTGCCCGGGTGCGGGTTGTTTTTCTGAACAACGCTCCTGGCCAGGAAGGAGAGCAGTTTATTCTCATGGGCCGGCTCACCTTCATACTGGCCCTTTTTCAGCACGCTCATATCCAGGTCCCGGTATAATAATTGTACCCTGCCGATGGCAGTGTCGCTGCGGGCAATGCCGAAATATTCCAGACTGTTGATGTTACCCTCTTTTGCCTCCAGCGATGCCAGTGGCGTGATGAGCGGGTTCAGTGCCACGGCGGGCATAGCCGCCAGTGAGCCGTAAAAGCTGAAACGCTCACGCGGGTCGCCGACCGGCAGGCGCAGGTGCAGCCGGGCTTCCGAGATGCCCATCAGCAGGCCCTTTGCGTCGACCACCATGGCCTGCCCCACGCTGATCGAATCGGGATCGTTGCAGATACCCGTGGCAAGGATATCGAGGGCTTTGAATGTCAACCCTCCGGGCACTGAGGCCCCTTCAACCATCTCGCCGTAGGCGATGCTGCCGTTAACGATTTTCACCCGGGTGATGTTTACATGAAGTGGCATGCCGGCTACGGCGGTCTGTAAGAGTTTAGGGTAGTGTTCCATATCCAGCGGCACGCGCTTGTCGCGGTAAAGGTCGGCTACCGGACTGTTTACCGTCAATTGCCCGGCGATCAGCTTTCCGGCGGGCAGGCTGTCGAAGACAATGTCGTCCATCCCGATCTTTTCCACAAAAAGGTCGATGCGGTCTGTTTGATGACCCACGGCTTTCCCGAAACTGTTTTTTGCATACAGGGGGGTCAGCCTGAGTGAGTCGATCACGGCCGAGGCCTTACTGTGATCGATCACGACCGGGCCGCAACGGATACTGTAAAAGTTTCCCGGAAGGTCAATGCGGTGGGATGCGAGGCTGAGTGAAAATCCCACGAGGCTGAGCGCATCTGTATGGGATTCGCCGGAAGCGGGACGGGTTTGCAGGCCGCTGAGAACGAGGTTAAGTCCGTGGGTTTCCATAACCGGCTTTCCCTGCAACAGGTCATGGTATATGATACCGGCATCGGCTATCCTGAAAGATCCGATTGTCAGTTGCGGGATATCCCCCCCCTCATGATCCATTGCTCCCGCATCGTTATGCTCAAGGGCCTCGAAGGGTCCCATGCGGCTGTATATCGCAAGCCCGGGCCGGCTGAGCGTGATGCTGCCTATTCGTATGTCTTCGCCCCTCATTGCCTTAAAAGGGTTTATGCCCCTGATGCTGACACGCCCGATGCTGAGCCCGAAGACCGGGGCTGCCAGACGGCTGCGGCGGGCCTGCTCCATGGCGGCATCCCCTGGACTGATGCTGAGGCCTTCGATGCTGACCGACAGCCTGAAAAGGTTAACCCTGACCCTTTCGTAGTCGATATGATAGGAGGCCGTATCGATGGCCGACAGTTTTTCCCGAAGGAACGAATCCGCTTTCCTGCTTAAAAAGGTGTTCAGGAAAAGTAAACCGGTGAGCAGTACCATAAGGGTCACGCCTGCCGCCACCAGCCACTTCCTCTTTTTGCCGCTGAGTGCCATAAGTGCCGATCTTTGATTGATGCGAATAAAAGTAGGAATAATATTTTAAAACATCTGCTGAGATATCCGTCAGGGCCGTTTCTTTTTTTCCTGCCGGGGAAGTATTATATTTGTATGGATATTTAATAACAGATACCAAAACAACCATCCATGAAACGTCTTTATCTGGTGTTCATTCTTACCATTCCGGCCTTGCTGGCTGCAACATCCCAGCCGCAGCGCGACTGGTCCATCGTGGAAACTTTCGACATAAACGGCAAGGCATCCGGGCTTGCCTGGGACGGGTCCGCATATATTTATCACGGCATTTATGGCACGAACGGCGACAAGGTATACCGGTTCAACACGGCCACGGGGCTGAGCAACCTTCAGTTTTCCAATCCGGCCATTGATGATTCCTACGGGATGACCTGGGACGGGCAGCACCTCTGGATCATCGACCAGCCATCCGGTGCCGCCAACCCGGCCCTGGCTACACAGCTTGACCTCTCGGGAAACATCCTGTCGACCATCACCCTGCCCGACCACTATATGTCGGGCATCGCCTGGGATGCCGGCGACTTTTGGGTTTGCACCTATTATCCCGACCCGGGAACCATCTATAAAATTGATAACAGCGGCGCCATCCTCACCCAGTTTCAGTCGCCGGGCGAACAACCCTGGGATATTTGCCTGGAGAACGGCGATCTGTGGGTTGCCGACTATTACGACGATATGCTTTACAAGATCGATATCAGCGGGAGCCTGCTGGAAGCGCATCCTTCTGAAAATATCAAGCCTTCCGGCATTGTGTTCGACGGCAATTACCTCTGGTATTGCGACGGGCAGATCAGCACCACGCCCAGCACCCTCTACAAGGTCGACCTGGGCGGCGCCGGCACGCCTGCCATCAGCATTCCGGTGGCCATGCATGATTATGGCATAGTGACCATCGGAAACAATCCCGTCTGGAACATGATCGTTACCAGTACGGGTACGGCCCCGCTGGTGATACAATCGATCGACATCCCGCCGGGGGAGCCGGTCTCAACGAGTTTCACGACCCCCGCCACGGTCCAGCCCGGCAGCTCCGTTTCCGTGCCGCTGTTTTACACGCCTGTGCAGCCGGTGCCCATGAATGTGCTGGTGCAGGTTGTCTCGAACGACCCCGTGAATCCTTCCGTGGCTGTCAGGCTGACAGGACACGGTGTGAATCCCGGCCCCAGCGCGCAGGCGGGGATCACCAGTCACGACTTCGGGCAGGTCAGGAGTCATGCCCATACACGCTGGTTCTTTTCCGTTCAGAATATCGGCGATGAAGTGCTCGAGCTTACAGAGATCACTTCATCCGATCCCCACTTTTATATTTTTCCCGACGAAACTTTCCCATTCACCATACAGACCCTCGACACGGCCATGGTCGGCATGTGGTTCAATCCTGTATCGGCAATTGCATACAATGGCACCATGGAGGTGATGACCAACGATCCCGCCCAGCCCGTCATCAGCGTTACGCTCGAGGGTGAAGGCAACGACCAGTCATGGCCCGTCGGTGAACTGCTCTGGCATTATCTGATCGATGTTTCCTGGGATAACAGCCCCAAGGCCATCGCACCCATTCATGACATCACATACGACGGCGTGGCCGACGTGATCGTTTGCAGCGAGGATAATTATGTCAGGTGCTTTAACGGTAACTCCTCTGGCCTTGCCGATGTCATGTGGGAGTTCAATATCGGGAACGGTTCCGTGTATAACCAGAACGGCCTGAGCGTAGCCGATATCAACGGCGACGGCCTTGAGGAGGTGGTCATCGGCACAACGGGGGGCAGCCGTTCAATCATCGCGCTCGACGGCAAAACCGGCAGCCTCATCTGGCAACGCCATACCTACGAATATGGTGAAGGCGGCTGGGTTTACCAGGTTGATTGTTCATACGATTATAACAGCGACGGCATTGTGGATGTGCTCGCTTCAACCGGCGACGATGGCGGCGGCACCGGACCCAGAAGGATCTATTGCCTGGATGGCCCCGGCGGGGAGTCAATCTGGGAATGCTATACCGGAGGACCCAACTTCTCCTGCATGGGCGTAAAGGACTTTACGGGCGACGGTCAGGCGGATGTGATCGCCGGGGCCTCCAACAGCATGGAAGCGGAGGGGAAAGTATACGGGATCGACGGCGCCGACGGAGAGATAGCGTGGACCCACACCACCGAAGGGACTTCGGTATGGGCACTCGGGCAACTGAACGATATCAGCGGCGACGGCATTCATGACGTGGCGGCCGGCGACGGGGTCATCCCCGGCGGGCATATCTATTATCTCGACGCGGCCACGGGCAACCCCGTGCACACGGCCGGCCTGGGGCATATCATTAATGCTTTTATAAAGATCGACGATATGGATGCCGACGGCCATCCCGACTTCCTGATCGCCTACGGCGGGACCAACGGGATCGTGATCAGCGGATACGATGCCTCGGTCATATGGATGCAATCGCTCGCCGACAAGGCATGGGTGGCCGATGGTATGGACGATATCAGCGGCGACGGGATGAGCGATGTGGTTATCGGAACCCTCTATTCAAGTAATTATTGTTACTTCATGGATGGCCTCAACGGTGATGAACTCGCATCCATTCCCTTCAGCACCCCGGTGGATGCCATCAGTGCCATACCCGATATCACGGGCGACCTCTCCATGGAGATGGTGGCCGGTGGCAGGAACGGCAAACTCAATTGCTATTCGGGCGGGCTCAACGCCTCGACGGGCATCAGCAACCCCGCTGTTATGGGAAAGCGCCTTCAGGCCTCGTGCCATCCCAACCCCTTCAGGCCGGCCACCGGTCAGCAGCTGAGCATCCAATACAGCCTGCCCGAAAACACGGCTGTAATTCTCGAAATATTTGATGTACACGGTAAAAAGGTATATGCGGAAGGACAGGGAGAGAAACAAAAAGGCCTGCATGTTGCTGGCTGGAACGGCTGCGACGATAACCGGATGCCGCTCCCGGCAGGATTGTATTTTTGCCGGATCACCGCCGGGAATTACAATGCATCATTGAAAATACAGGTTTTATAAATATATCGTCATGCATGTACTGATAACCGGAGCAACAGGCTTTATCGGCAGCCGGCTGCTGGTTGATTTCCTCAGCCGGAAATATGAGGTCACGGCCGTGTCACGGTCGCCGGAAAAGAACAGGGGAGGGCTTCCCGCTTCCGTCCATGTCGTTGGCTGGGACCCGGATGCACTTGCCGGTGCCGCCGCCACAGCCGACATCATCGTGAACCTGGCCGGCGAGCCCATCGCCGGCGGGCCCTGGACGAAAAAGAGAAAGGCAGCCATCGTGAACAGCCGGGTGCTGGCCGCGCAGCGGCTTTCAGACGCCATCGGAAAAAGCGGGAAACGGCCCGGACTCTTCATCCAGGCCTCCGCCATCGGCTACTACGGGAGCCGGGGAGATGAAGTTTGCACAGAAACGACAGATCCGGGCGAAGGCTTCCTGGCCGAGGTCTGCAAAAAATGGGAAAGCCATGGCCCGGAAATTCAGGCCAGGGTTGAAAGGCTGCTTACCCTCCGCATCGGACTGGTACTCGGCCGCGATGGCGGGCTGCTGCCCGTATTTGTCAGACAGGCCAAATGGCATGTGGCAGGTAAGATCGGCAGCGGAAAGCAGTGGATGTCGTGGATACACATCACGGACTTCAGCAGGGCGGTCATGTTCCTGGCGGATGATGATAAAGCCGAAGGAGTGTTCAACATGGTGTCACCCGGCCCCTGCAGGCAGGCGGAATTTTCACGACACCTGGCAAAGGCGGTCAGGCGGAAGCCCCAACTGCCTGCCCCGGCCTGGGCCATCCGCCTGCTGACCGGAGAGATGGGCCGCGAACTGGTGCTGGGCGGACAAAGGGTGTCGGCCGCGAAACTGTCCGGACAGGGATTTAAATACCATTATCATGAGGCTGGACAAGCCATCTCCGTAATTGCCGGCAAAGCAAAACAATAACTGATGCAATTAAAAAATATAAACATGAAAACCCTCAGGATTTTTGAAAGCATAATCATATGGGTGCTGATCGTGACCATGGCCCTGGTACTGCTGGTATCCGTTATTCAACTTGCCTATACCCTGATCTCCTATCTTTCCGTCGGGACTTTCCACATACTCGACGAGAAGGTGATGATGGATCTGTTCGGAAGCATCCTCATCGTGCTGATCGGAATTGAATTGCTCGACACCATTAAGGTATACCTGCGCGATGATATCGTGCATGTGGAGATCGTCGTGCTGGTTGCCATCATCGCCCTGGCAAGAAAGATCATCGTACTCGATTTTGATCAGTACACCGATCTGACGAAACTCGCCATCGGGGCACTTGTCGTGGGGCTCGCCATCGCCTATTACCTCATCAAAAAGGCGGATCACCGGTTTACCTTTCCTGCACACCGGAAGCGGGTGAAAAAGGAAAAAGCAAAAAATACCGGCGAATGAACATTTATCAGTACCGGGTGTTTAGCTTTTGTTTAGCGAATAAGCCGAAATATTAAACATCTTGAGCCCGATCAATATATACTGGTTCAGGCGCGACCTGCGCTTTTCCGATAACCACGGTCTGTACAGGGCCCTCCAGGCCGGGTTGCCGGTGCTCCCGCTATTCATCTTCGACCGCCGGATACTCGGCAGGCTTGAAGCGAAAGACGACCCCCGCGTGACCTTCATTCACCGGGAGGTGTTGCGCCTCAAACGGGAGGCCGAAAGAAGGGGGAGCACGCTCCTGGTTTATGAGGGTTCGCCCGAAGAAGTATTTACGGCATTATCGGAAGTATACCGGATCCGGAATGTTTTTGCCAACAACGACTATGAGCCATACGCGCGGGAGCGCGATGGGCGCTTGGAAGGCTTGCTGGAAGGAATGGGCATCGGGTTCCGTACCTTTCGCGACCAGGTGATCTTCGAAAAGGATGAGGTGCTGAAGGATGATGGCAGGCCATATACGGTCTTTACCCCGTATATGAAAAAATGGAAGACGCTCCTGGCCGGCACGGATCCCGTATCCTGGCCTTCTGAAGAGCTCACCGGGAGGCTGATTCAGCATGCCGTGGCCCATATGCCGTCCCTCAAGGAAATGGGCTTTGAGGCATCAGGCGTGGTTTTCCCCTCACCTGTCCCGGATGCCTCATTGATCAGCCGGTATCATCTCGACAGGGATTTTCCGGCCCTCGAGGGGACCAGTCGCCTGGGCATACACCTGCGCTTTGGCACCATCTCCGTCAGAGAGCTGGTAAAGCTGGCTCGCAGCCTGAACGAAACTTTTTTGAACGAGTTGATCTGGCGTGAGTTCTATATGATGATACTCTGGCATTTCCCTTATGTGGCGGAGGCTTCGTTCAAGAGGGAATATGATCGCATTGCCTGGAGGAACGACGAAAGGGAGATCAATGCCTGGATGAACGGGAATACGGGCTACCCGATGGTGGATGCCGGTATGCGCCAGCTCAATGCCACCGGCTATATGCATAACCGGCTGCGGATGATAACGGCCAGCTTCCTGGTGAAGCACCTGCTTGTCGACTGGCGAATTGGCGAAGCCTATTTTGCTTCCCGACTGCTCGATTTTGAACTTTCCTCAAACAATGGCGGTTGGCAGTGGGCGGCCGGCACAGGCTGCGACGCCGCCCCGTGGTTCAGGATCTTTAACCCGGAGTTGCAGGCAAAAAAGTTTGATCCCCGTTCGGAATTCATCCGCCGGTGGGTGCCCGGGGCCGGCACGGATTCCTGTCCGCCTCCCATCGTTGACCATCGCTTTGCCCGTGAAAGGGCATTGAGCGTTTTTAATAAACATATGAAAAGCTAAGCCGTGAAAAATCCATTTAAACATATCTTCACTTCTCTCTTTTTTATGGTCTTTGCCGCCTTGCTCACGGCACAGGAAGCCAGGATCAGCGGCCGCATCTTCGATGCACGCAGCAATGAGCCCATACCCTTTGCAAACATCGTCATCATCGGGACCAACATCGGCTCTACTTCCGACCTCGACGGGAATTTCGTCTTTACCGGGATCAGCCCCGGTTTTGTCAGGCTGGTGGCCAGCGCGGTGGGATATGAGAAGAAGACCACCGAAGAGATACAACTGACCCCGGCCCGCACGGCATACCTGGATGTGCCCATGACACAGGCGCAGATTAAGCTTGATGAGGTGGTGGTGCGGGCATCCGCCTTCGAGCGTGATGCCGAAAGCCCCTTGTCGGCAAGAAGCATCGGGGTGTCGGAGATTGAGAAAAATCCCGGATCCAACCGCGATATCTCCAGGGTGGTACAGGTGCTGCCGGGCGTGGCTTCCACGCCTGCTTTCCGCAACGACGTGATCGTCAGGGGAGGGGGGCCTTCAGAAAATACCTTCTACCTCGACGAGGTGGAGATCCCCACCCTCAACCACTTCTCGACACAGGGCGCTTCCGGCGGCCCGGTGGGCATCGTCAACGCCGACTTCCTCAGGGAGGTGAACCTGCTGTCAGGGGCCTTTCCCGCTTCACGCGGTAACATGCTCAGCTCCGTGATCGAAATGAAGATGAAGAACGGGAACCCCGACAAGATCAATTTCAAGGGTACCATCGGGGCTTCCGACCTGGCCCTGACACTGGAAGGCCCGGCGGGGAAAAAATCCACGTTTATCTTCTCGGCACGCCGGTCATACCTGGAATTTCTCTTCAGCGCCCTGCAACTGCCCTTCCTGCCGACTTACAACGACTTCCAGCTTAAGCACCGCATCATCTTCAACAAAAAGAATACCCTCACCTTCATCGGCATCGGGGCCATCGATCAGTTCCGTCTGAACACCGGCCTGAAAGACCCCACCGAAGAACAGCAGTATATCCTCGACCTGGTGCCGGTCAACGAACAGTGGTCGTATACCTTCGGAGCCGTCTACAAGCATTTTGGCAACAACGGTTCCCATACGCTCGTCGCCAGCCGGAATTATCTCAACAATTCACAGTATAAGTATCTGGAAAACGATGAAAGCTCCGACGATAATAAGATATTCGATTATCTCTCGACCGAAGCAGAAAACAAGCTGCGCTACGAGTATGATATGCGTGCAGGAGCATATGGCATCAGGGCCGGTGGCGGCATCAACCACGCCCTTTATACAAACCGTACAGCGCGGAAGGTGTTTGACGGGAATGAGAGCCTTGATGTGAAATACGACAGCCGGCTGGAGATGCTTTCGTGGAGCCTTTTTGCACAGGTTTCCCGTTCTTTTGTGAGTGACCGCTTGTCGCTTTCGCTGGGGGTCAGGACCGATGCCGCCAACTATTCGCCGGAGATGTCGAACATGCTCAGCCAGCTTTCGCCGCGCCTGGCCGCATCATATCTGCTGAGCGACAAATGGACGGTGAATTTCAACACCGGCCGATACTTCCAGCGTCCGGCCTATACCACCCTCGGCTTCCGGAACCCGGCCGGGGAACTGGTGAACCGCGACAACGGGATCAAATATATCTACAACGATCAGGTGGTGGCCGGTGTCGCCTTCAGGCCCGACGACAACTTCGAGCTTTCGCTGGAAGGCTTTTACAAGCATTATTACGATTATCCCTTCTCGGTTTCCGATTCCGTTAACCTGGCCAGCAAAGGTGCCGACTATGGCACTTACGGCGATGAGGAAGTAATTTCAAAGTCGGAAGGAAGGGCCGCAGGCGTCGAGCTTTTCATGCGCGGCACCCTCTTCGGAAAAGTAAATATGCTGCTTTCCTATACTTTTGTCAGGAGTGAGTTCCAGGATAAGAACGATGTTTTCATCCCCTCGGCATGGGACAACAAACATCTTTTTAACATAACCGCCAGGAGGTCGTTCGAAAGGAACTGGGACCTTGGCATCAAGTGGCGTTATGCCGGCGGGGCACCCTATACCCCATGGGATGAGGAAGGTTCGGGCTTTGTGCTGGCCTGGGATGCCCGCAGCGGGCCGGGCCTCGACTACAACAATTACAATGCCTTCAGGCTTACGGCCTTTCACCAGCTTGATGTGCGGGTCGACAAATCCTATTATTTCAGGAAGTGGTCGCTTACGCTGTACCTTGACATACAGAATCTTTATAACTTCAAAGCGGAGCTTCCTCCCAACCTGATCAGGGAAAGGGATCCGCAGGGGAATTATATCATTGTGAATCCCGGCGATCCGCCCGCCCGGCAGCGTTACAAGCTGAAAGAGATCTCCAATGAAACTGGAACCATATTGCCCACTATCGGCATTATCTTTGAAATCTAAACCCATGCACATGAAACCACCGATCCGTAAATGCCAAAGACTTAACCGGAAAGCCGGATTTTTGCTGTTATTGCTGGCTTTGCCTGCCCTCATATCCATACAGGCATGTTCATCGCGCAGGGGAGGCGGAACGGCTGCCGCAGCACCTGAAATGCTCTTTACCAATCGCGATGCAGCGGGCTTGATGCTGGAGGTTGAATTCAGAAAAGGCCCGGCGCATAATCACCCGCTGATGGCCGTATGGATCGAAGATAAGGCCGGAAACCATATGGAGACCCTGTATGTGGCGGCATCCATCGGTACGGGCATCTTCGGCCATGGCCGAGTTACCGCAGGCCACTGGGAGCCGGGCCCCGTGAAACGCCCTGCCGCACTGCCATACTGGTGGCATAAATACGGCGAACTCCCCGACGCGGAGAACCCTGTTCCCGACGCCATTACCGGACCGACACCCACAGGCGACTTCAGGTTGGTGGCGGGAAGCATGCAGACGCTGCCCGATGTTTTTTATGTGTTACTGGAGATCAACCAGTCGTGGGACTGGAATGAATACTGGACCAACACCCTTTATCCCGGCAATGCCGATTACATGAGTTCCAGCCAGCCGGCCGTGGTCTATGCAGGCAGGATTGAAAAAGATGCTGAGACAAACATTTTTGAGATGAAACTCATCGGCCACAGCCACTACGCAGGCGAAGACGGTGAGCTATACAGGGATGTAAGCACCCTCACCACCGCAAAAAATATTGCCGCTGCCATCAGGGTGAGGATCATACAGGATCAGCCTTAGGACTTCGGAAGATTTGTCAGGTTCGCAGCCTTGAGGGGAAGTAATTGCCCAGCAAGTCTTCGATGGATTTTCTCCGCTTCAGGGGGTCGTTCTCAAGCCGTGCGGCGATGAAATTCTCTTCTTCCATGTATTGGGGGCCTGCCTGCGATATGTGCACGTGAAGCCCCGACATGTCGTGGATTTCATCAAGGTGTATAACCTCGTGTTCCCATGCGCTCTTTCTTTTCCTTCGCCTGGTAATGGCAAATACGCCACCGGAGGGTTTGAAGCCCTCGGGGCTGCGAAAAGTGTAAAAACGGTATTTTTTCCCTGTCTTCCCTGTTAAATAGATGATCTTAACTTCGTGCATTTTATTCATTTTATTTTATATGATGATCATTTGCCCTGGTTAATATGGTAAACCAGCGGCCATTCGGTATTTTATCAACAATTACCTGTAGTTGCAGCCTTGAACGGGAAAGGCTTAACGGTTAATCTAACCACCAGGCAGCATGTGCCTAAAACCGGATTCCCGGTAAAGATACAAAAATTCCTGTGATAAATCAAGAGGAAATTATAAAACAGGGGATCGATGGAATTCGGATAAATTGCCGTGCCCGGGTCATTTTTTGCCGCTGCGTTCCAGCGCATATTTTAATTCCGTCACGTTCACCGGCCTGGCGAGAATTTCTCTTTCGCGGTTAAGCAGGAACATGGTGGGGGTTGCATAGATGCTGTAATCCTTTACGGCTTTGGAGTCCCATCCTTTCAGTTCGGCGTAATTGATCCATGGCAACCCGAGTTCCTTTACGCTTCGGTTCCATTCGGCAGCGCTGGTGTCGACGGAGATGGACAGCACCTCAAAGGATGGCAGTCCGGGCGCCTGATAGAGGTTCAGCAGTTCCGGCATCATGGATACGCAGTGCGGGCACCAGCTTGCCCAGAAGATCACAGCCACCAGTTCCTTGTCGATGCTTCCGAGCCCTTGTGGCTGCCCGTGCTCATCGGTGAAGGTGATGGGCGGGGCGGTCTTGCCTACTGCCATCTCGCGCAGGCTTTCCATCCTTTTATGCAATTCCGACTTGCTGTTTTCATCGACACAGGCACCGGCCGGTTCATAATTCCCGGCAATATGCGAGATCACGTTGTCGAAACCATACATGTCGAAGCCCTCGATGAGGTACTGCATGAGGAAATCATAGACCTGCCCGTTTTCCATGGCATGCAGCAGGATGCTGTCAACCGCCTGTATGAACAACTCTTCCTGCCCGGCCTTACCGATGCCCTGAAGGGAGTAGAATTTAAGGTAGTCGATGGCCTTGCCGGTAAAAATATTGCTGTTGAGCAGGGTGGTGTCGGTAAAATCGACTTCGTCGAAATAATGAGCCCTCATAAACTGCAGGTAGTCCTCCCTCACCCTCTTTGCGGGTATCATCACCGGCCTGTCGCTCCGCACCATCCTGGCAACATAGGTCCCGGCATGCTCTTCGAGGATGAGCTCCGTATAATCCCTGAAACTTTCCTGCAGCCTGTCGAAATGGGCCCCAGTATAGTAATAGAAGCTGTCCTGTTCGGGGTATGCACCCAGTATGTCGACAAGCTGTGCATACTTTTTAGTGAATATGTCGGAACGGACCATGTAATCGTAGTAAACGAGGTTTTCGACCGAAAAAACGAATTCCGGCAGGGAAGAACTGTTCCAGTCGATCTTCAGGGTGATGTTCCCCTTGTTGAAGATCAGGTCGGCGAAGGGTTTGTTATTCAGGGCAAGCGAATACAGCCCGGCGGGTGTATCTTCGGGGAGGGAAAAGCGGAACCATCCGTTCCGGTCGGTTCTGGTCGAGTCGAGAAAGCTGTGGCGGTCGCCGAAAAAACGGAGCAGGATGATGTTCTCATTGTTTAGTCCCTGCAGGCTCCCTTCAATCCTGTATTGGGCGAAGGACGTAAGGAAGATGAAAAAAAACAAAATGGAAGATGCCGTTCTGATCATCATATGCCTTATAAAAATATTTGTACTTAATTCCGCAATGCGTTGAACGCTTATTTGATATTATAAACGTGGATCAGCCTGCTGGTGGTATCGGTAAGCCCGATCTCGTTCTTCACCTCGAGGAGTATCCTGAAGTCGCCGGGGTTGTTGAATTTCCGATAGATTATGGTATCCTCCAGGTAGGGGGTGTCCCAGCTTCCGTCGCTCTGCCAGTCCCAGCGGAAGCGCAGTTTGTCGACGGGCGTATAGGGATCGTAGCTCGTGGCGGCCGTAAAATAAAAGATGGTATTTACGCTGGCCGTGTCGGGAAGCACATTGAAGGAGGCCACTGGCGGCAGGCTGTCGGGATAAACGTACAGCATTTTCGTTTCCGTATCGGTCCAACCCTTGGTATTCATCACCTCCAGCGTCACATGATAATTGTCGGCGCTTTCGTATCGATGTTCAGCTACTTTATTATAGGAGAAGGGCGTGTCGTAAAAGCCGTCGCCGTCGAAATCCCACCTTGCCTTCAGCGAATCCAGGGGGTCTTCATCATCCTGGCTCCCGGATGCATTGAATAAAAAATCCACGGCAACAGAGCCGCTGGAAGGGTTTATGGTGAAGGCGGCTACCGGCTCCCTGGCTTCCTCTTTCTTCTCACAGGAAGAAAATGTCAGTAAAAAAACTGTCGCAATAGCAAAAATAATAGTATATCTCATCGGTCATTCAGTAGATTCAGGCATCCTGGTGGCGCTTATGCCGGTATTGGTCTTGTTTATTTCATGCTCAGGAAAAAACCCCAGGAGACCTGAGTGAAATAAAAATAGCCTGTGAAAATACAACTACTTTGGATATTTACCAAAATTTTGCCAAAAGTTTTTTGAAATGATCACTTTTGAATGCAAAATTGACCCATCATATCCCGCTGTATGAATATTTTTTGTAATTTAGTAGTGTTATAAAGGAGTCATTCTTATCGGAGCCAAATACGGAGCATGATGAAAGACGCCATGCAGGAACATGATTGAAAACCATGTCGGGGTTATTTACATGGAGTTTTTTCGCTCTGCTTAAAATATCTTTAATGATGAAAAGGCAATACAGTATTCAGGGCATACCGCTCGTTGGCCTGCTGGTCATTCTCCTGGCCATACACATGCCTGTGTACCCGCAGACGCCCACGGCGGGCGACTGTCTGGGGGCCATCCCGGTATGTCAGGATGTTTATTACGAGCCCCTGATCTTTTCGGGTCCCGGCAACTATCCCAATGAGATCCCGCATTGTTCACCCTCTTTCTGCACCACCTGTTGCCCCAACAACTGCCTCGACGGTGAGTGGAACAGCGCCTGGTACCTGTTTACGGTGCAGCAGAGCGGATTGCTGCGATTTACCATACAGCCGGATGTTACTTCCGACGATTACGACTGGGCAGTGTTCAACCTTACCGAAAACCGTTGCGAAGAGATCTACAGCATGGTCAACGCCCTGCAGGTAAGCTGCAATGCAGCCGGCATCTCCAATACAACGGGTATGAGCTCTCTCTTCGGTGGTACCACTCACTGCAACGTTTGCGGCACCAGCGGCACAAACAAGTGGAATGCCGACCTCACGGTGTTCGAGGGGCAGACCTTTGTCCTTTATGTAAGCAACTGGGGTTCGGGCGCACAGGGCGGCTTTACGCTCGACTTCAGCGCCAGCACGGCCGTGATCTACGACGATGTGCCGCCATCCATCGCTTCCGTGGCCGCCGAAGAGATCACGGGATGCAATGAAACGGAACTCACCATCTTCTTCAGCGAAAATGTTACCTGTGCAGGCGTCTCCCCTTTTCTCTTCACCATTGAAGGACCGGGCGGACCCTACCAGGTGGTGGAAGTGTATGGCCCTGCCTGTGGAGTGGGCGGGGAGTGGGAAAAGGAATTCATACTCACCGTCGATAAACCCTTTGCCTCCAATGGCATGTATACCCTGTACATGGCCACGGGCTTCCCCGGGGTACAGGATGTATGCAACAACATCGCCCCTGCCGACACCATATCCTTCTTCCTCGACCTCGGAGCCCCGGAGATCGACCAGTCGGGACTGCAGATCACCGATGCCACCTGCGGCCTCAACAATGGCGCTGTTACCGGACTTACAGCCAGCGGGCTCACTTCACTGAGCTACGTATGGACAAATTCTCAGGGAAACGTGGCAGGCAACCTGATTGACCTCGTGGATGTGCCTTCCGAACATTATACCCTGGAAGTGTACGACCTGAACAACTGCATCGCAACCGCAGGGCCTTTCTTTGTTGATGAACTGGGCGTGCCGGAGATCGACGATGAAGGGGTGGTCATCATCCCTTCCAACTACGGCGCCGGCAACGGATCCATCAGCGGCATCGTGGTCAACTCGAACTTCTCAATCACCCAGTACATCTGGGAGGATGATCAGGGAAATACCGTTGGCAGTCAACTCGACCTCACAGGGGTCCCGACGGGCTACTACGAACTTACCGTGATCGATGAAAATACCTGCGAGGCCTATGCGGGTCCTTATTTTGTCGGGGAGATCGGCGGGCCGCTCACGGCAAACCCCTCCGCCAGCCCGTCGGTGATCTGCCGGGGGGAGGAGACCACCCTCTTTGCCGGTGCCGGTGGCGGCTCGGGAAGCTATGAGTATAGCTGGACCTCCACACCGGAGGGCTTTACATCCACACTCGAAAACCCGGTTGTAAGTCCCCAGCAAAATACCACCTACCATGTGGAGGTCTCCGACGGATATATCACCGATTCGGCCAGCGTGGCGGTATACGTGAACCAATTGCCCCTGCCCGATGCCGGAGCGGACCACAGCATCCCCCACGGCACCAGTACCACCCTGCATGGCTCTGTTACGGGCGGAAGCGGCAACTATGCCTATAGCTGGTCGCCAGCCGATAAGCTCGTCGATCCGGAGGTGGCCGAGCCCCAGACAAAGAACCTATACGAAACCACGCTTTTCCAGCTCATGGTCACTGACCTCGAAACCTCCTGCCTCAGCGAAACCCCAGGGCAGGTGGTGGTGAACATCACAGGAGGGATCCTCAGCGCAAACCCCGAACCTTTTCCCGATTCGGTATTCTGCATAGGGGAGACTTTCTGGCTCCATGCCAATGCCGGCGGCGGGTCGGGGAGCTATACCTATACATGGACTTCCGATCCCCCGATGACCCTGCCTTCCGCGCCTTCCTTCAGCCTGAGCCTGCCGGAAGACGGAATCTGGTATTTTTATGTGAAGGTCGACGACGGCTTTAACGAGGTGCCGGGATACACCAGTGTACGAATACATCCCGCCCCGCTCATCGACCTGGGCAACCCGGTGCAAACCTTTTGCCCTTACGACACCATTACCCTCGATGCCGGTAACCACGGCAGCACATACCTCTGGTCAAACGGCGATACCAGCCGCTGCATTAAGGTGGGCACCACCGGCCTGGGATATGATGTGCAGACGATCTCGGTGCAGGTGACCAACCCGCAGGGCTGCCGGGCCGACACCAGCGTGACCATCGTCTTCGACCATGAGGCCTGCCTGGGAACAGGTGAAATGGCCGCAAACATGCCTGTTCGCGTCTATCCGAATCCCGCAACCGCTAAGGTCATGATAGAAGCGGAAACAGACGGAATGGCCGTGACCCTGCAACTGCTCGACATTACGGGGAAATTGCAGCGCCACAAACTACTCAGGCCCGGTTACGACGGCATGGTCAGACAAGCGCTCGACCTGACCGGGATGCCACCCGGCCTGTACATCCTGAAACTGAATACCAGCAAGGCTTTTTATGTGGGAGAGATCATGAAACAATAAAAAAACATAAATTTGGACAATTTTACGCAATCCAACACTAAATAAATCTGAATGATGAAGTTGATCCGGCTGATTATCCTCTTGTTCTTTATCCCTGCCTTTATTCAAACTTCCCGTGCACAGGTTCCTACCGACCAGGACTGCCTTGGCGCCATCCCCGTATGTGAAGGCTTCTATACGCAACTGAACTCCTATTCGGGATCGGGGAACTATCCGAATGAGATCCCCAGTACCGGCGGATGCCCCGGGAACTGCATGCTGAGCGGGGAGAAAAACTGCGTATGGTATTACGTGACCGTTCAGAGCGACGGGCTCATGGGATTTGTGATCACCCCTTACCAGTATTCCGACGACTACGACTGGGTAGTGTACAACCTGACCGATGCGCGATGCGAAGATATCTACCAGCAGGCGGCACAGTTGCAAGTGAGCTGCAACTGGTCAGGCACTTCAGGGCCCACCGGGCCCAACGGAGGCTCAAACAGCTCCTGCCAGCCGGCAGGCGGCACACCCTTCAATGCCATGATCCCTGTGCTCGAAGGCCAGAATTACGTGATCAACATCAGTAATTATTCATCAACACAGTATGGATACACCCTCGACTTCTCCATGTCGACGGCGCAGATCTTCGACGATGTTCCGCCGGTGATCGATCAGGTTTTTGCCGATGAGGTGGTGGGATGCAACACCAACGAATTGCGTATACTTTGGAGCGAGAGTGTTCGCTGCGACAGGGTGACGCCGGCCTCTTTCGGCATCACCGGCCCCGGCGGTCCCTACACGGTGACCGACGTATGGGGCCTTTCCTGCTCACTGGGCGGTGAATGGGAAAAGGAATTCATCCTTTACGTTGATCCGCCCTTTGCCAGCAATGGCGACTATATCCTGCACGTTTACTCAACTTTCCCCGGCATCGTCGATGCATGCAACAACGCGGTGGAAAACCATCAGACTCCTTTTACGCTGAACCTTGGCGCTCCCACGCTGAACACCTTCGGTCTCAGTGTCAGCCCGGCCACCTGTGGCATGGAAAACGGTTCCATTACGGGGCTTTCGGCCACCGGACAAACGGCACTGTCGTATGTTTGGAAAAACCAGTACGGTACCGTGGTAGGCCACACCATCGACCTGCTGAATGTTCCGGCCGGCACCTATACCCTTGAAGTGCACGACCTGCTGTCGTGTGTGACCCACGGCGGGCCATGGGAGATTGAAGAATTCGGTGAGCCGGAGATCGACGATACGGGCGTCGAGATCACCGCTGCCAACTATGGCGCCGGCAACGGCTCCATTACAGGTATCGAGGTGATCACCTCCTTTGCCATCGACAGCTACATCTGGAAGGATGCCGGTGGTGTGGTGGCCGGCTCGGCCCTCGACCTGGTAGGTGTGGGCAGCGGTTACTACGACCTGACGGTGGTTGACGAAAACACCTGCGAAGCATATGCCGGCCCCTATTTCGTGGGTGAGATCGGCGGCCCGCTCTCGACCAGCCCCGGTGCCAGCCCTTCCGTGATCTGCCAGGGCGAACAGTCGGTACTCTCACCCGGGACAGCAGGCGGTTCGGGAAGCTATACCTATTCATGGGCATCGACACCGGTGGGCTTCAGCTCCGACCTGCAGAATCCCACGGTGGCCCCTTCCCAAACCACAACCTACCACCTTACGGTTTTTGATGGCTATATTTATGCCTACGGCGATGTTACGGTGAACGTTAATCCAAGTCCCCTGCCCGATGCCGGCGATGACCAGGTCATCCCCCACGGGATATCGACCACCCTGTACGGCTCGGCAAGCCTTGGAAGCGGCGAATACCTGTATTTCTGGACACCGCTCGACAAGCTGGTGGATGCGGCGGCGCAAAACCCGCAAACGAAAAATCTCTACGAGACCACTCCCTTTTACCTGACCGTGGAAGATGCCCAGACGGGCTGTACCGCCGCCGTATCTGATGAGGTGGTCGTGGAGGTCAGCGGCGGCTTCCTCTCTACGAACCCAAGTGTATCCCCCGACTCTGTGGTGTGCATAGGCGAGCAGTTCTTTCTTCATGCAAATGCCGGCGGCGGCTCGGGAAGCTATACCTATACCTGGAGCTCAGAGCCGGCCATGACGTTGCCTGCCCAGCCTTCCTTTGGCCTTACCCTTCAGGAGCCGGGCATATATTATTTCTACGCCCTTATCGACGACGGCTATAACGAAGCCATGGGTTATGCACGGGTCACCGTTCAGCCTGCCCCCGATATCGACCTCGGCCCACCGGTGCAGGTCTACTGCCCATACGACACGCTTGTGCTGGATGCCGGAAACCCGGGCTCACAATACCTCTGGAGCAACGGGGCCACCACGCGTACCATCATCGTGGGTACCACCGGCCTCGGGATCGACGAACAGCAGATCTCCGTGTATGTGATAAACCCTGACGGCTGCGAGGCCGATACCGGGGTCACAGTGATCTTCGACTATGACGCCTGCCTGGGCATTGCCGAGCAAGGCGGCAGACCCCGGGTGGAGGTGTACCCCAACCCGGGAACCGGGATCTTCAACCTGGTGGTGGACGGAACAGAGAAACCCGTATACCTCTTGTTGTCGGATATGATGGGGAGCAGCATCCTTAGCAGTGAACTCCGCCCGGGAAGCAATGGGATCATCCGTGAAACCTTCGACATTTCCACCCGCCCCGCGGGAATGTACTTCCTCAAACTGCAGGGAAGGAACCTGCAGCAAACAATGAAAATTATACTGCAATAATGCCGGCATCAGCAGGAATCATCAATGGAAAATTTGCGCCGGAAACGAAAATCACGACTGTGGTACAATAAAAATCTATATTCTTGCATTTATTTTTATCGTATAATATGCTGAAAAAGATAGCGAAAACATACATGAAAGCCCTGACCAGACTTTTTCTGACCCTGACCTTGACTGCCCTTGTGCCGGCCCTGATGCTGGTTGCGCAGAACCCCTATCCGAACCATACCAATTGCCAGCGTGAGATGAAGCAGGCCGGACTCTGGTATTTCGGGGTTTATGCCGGGATGAACTTCAACAATGGCGAGGCCTTTGCCGAAACCGGCCAGCCCGACGCCTTTCAGACGCCCATCAGCCCGGCCGTGATCTCCGACAGCAGCGGCAACCTCCTGTTCATGACCAATGGCAAACAGATCTTTAACCGTAACTTCAACCTGATGAAGGACGGCCTTTTCAGCCATTTTTCATGTACGCAGCCGGCCATCATCCTGCCGAAGCCCGGCGACCCCATGCAATACTATGTCTTTACCTCCGATTCGTACCGAAACATGAACGGCGACAAGGGTCTGAACTATACCGTGGTGTCGATGAGCGCCAACGGCGGGCTGGGCGACGTTGCCTCACTCAATACCAACCTCATCCCCGCCGGCCTGAATGGCAGGCTCACGGCAGTGAAACATGCCAACGGCACCGATTACTGGATCATCACCCACAAATGGGGAAACAATGAGTTTTGCGCTTTCCGGCTGACTGCCTCCGGGGTTGAGCCTTCCTACGTGATGAGCGCCGCCGGCGCGGTGCACAGCGGCGACAACAACCTCATGGGATATATGAAGGCTTCGCCCGACGGCTCCCGCCTGGCCGTGGCCCTCTACGAAAGCAGTATCGTTGAATTCCTCAACTTCAACAACGCCACGGGAGAGGTGTCGGCACCCCTTACCTCACCCCCCGACTACTACGGTGCCTACGGGCTGGAATTCTCACCCGACGGGACCAAGGTATACCTCACCACCCTCGACTATTCCAATATCATTCCCGCATTTCCCTCTGAACTTTATCAGTTCGACCTGGCCTCGGGAAATGTCTTCGGCACGGTGACGAACCTCCATACAAGCAACGACAATTTCAGGTATGCCGGCCTGCAACTGGGCATCGACGGCAGGATATACCTTTCCAAAAGCATTAATGCCACCACCCATTCAGAATACCTCGGCGTGGTGTATAACCCCAACAGGGCGGGCATGGCGTGCAACTACAACAACCTCTACGGAACGGCAAATGCGGAGTTTTTCCTCGAAGGGAATTACAGCTTCTGGGGGCTGCCCAACCTGGTGCAAAGCTTTGTCAACTGGCCGCACTTCACCTACGACAGTGTATGTGTGGGGGATGTGACCATCTTTAACCTGACCAATACCGCCAATGTGGCCGATGCCGCCTGGGACTTTAACGATCCCGCGGGCAGTACCCTCAGCTCCGATCCATTCAACCCTGAACACCGTTTTTCGCAGGAGGGACAGTACCAGGTCAGCGTAACCGAGACTTACAACGGCATCGATTATACTTATACCGAACCGCTCAGCGTGTATCCCCTTCCGGAAGTTAACCTTGGCAACGACACCATTTTTATTTTCCAGGGCGACCAGGCGCGGCTGAGCCCGGGCGACCAGTACGCCACCTATCTGTGGAGCACGGGGGAGACTTCGAATGAGATCTTCGTGTCGGAGGCCGGCGAGTACTGGGTGCGTGTGCAGAACGAGCTGTGCTGTTACAATTTTGACACGGTTCATGTAATCTTTTACGAGATGTACGTACCCAATGCCTTTCGCCCCGCCAGCACGGTCAACTACGAATTCAAACCGGTGGTGCCTTTCGATGCGGTGCAGGATTACCGCCTGCTGATCTACGACCGTTGGGGACAACTGTTGTTTGAGTCGACGGAACTGGGCAAAGGCTGGGACGGCAAGATAAAAGGTCAGGATGCCCCCTTTGGGGTGTATGCCTGGCGGATCGACTACAATACCGTGAGCGACGACGGCATCCGTCCGGTGAACCTGACCGGGACGGTGATGCTGCTGCGTTAAGCCCGGCGCCTTGGCGGCTGCGGTGCACGCCTGCCCGCATGACTAATCTTTGATGCATCTGACCGAATGCCCGTAACGCTTGTCGTAATTGGTGTGGTTTATCTGGCTGTGGTCGGTGTCGAGGGTACGTGCGCGCGCGAAGTAGGTCGACGACTGCGTGGCGGCCCAGAATGCAGTGCCCAGTCCGCCCAGCGTAAAGGCGCCGCTGGTGCTGCGATTGCCGCCCATGAGGGCGTTGAAGCCTGTGCTGCCGCCTTCTTTCAGCATGTCTCCTTCATCGGTGCCCTGCCAGCCGCTGCTGGCGGTGGCCTGCTCCTCGGGCATGCCCAGTGCCATTTCCAGTGCTTCCCATTCCTGCAGCGTGGGCAGGTGCCAGCCTTCGGGGCAGATGCCCCCGGTCACGTCCTTTTTTGTATACTGCATCATCTCATCCCACTGGTAAAGACCGCCGTACTGCTCGCAGTTGGCATCGTCATTGTTATAGCAGTATTTTTCGATAATGCCGTTGTCAGTCATGTCGTTGGCGCCGTCGATGCGTAAGCCGGCGTTGAGGTTTTCACTCATCCAGCACTGGCTGCCGATTAACACGCTGCCGTAGACCTTGCCGTCGCGGGGATCGGTAAAATCTTCGCCGCAGCTGAAGACCTGTGCCTGTGTGGTGAACTGCCAGAGCGGGCCGGCGGTGGAATTGCCCTGGTCGTCGTGGGCCGTCACCTTCCAGTAATAGGTTGTCAGGTTAGCGCCTGAGGGCGGCTGGTAGGAGGTGGCCGTCTGCCCCTGCGATACCAGTGGGGGATTGGTTCCGGTGCCAAAATATACATCATAGGTGAGGGGATCCTGCTCAGGGTCGGAACAGCTCCATTGGAGGAGGGCGCCGGTTGGCACCTCCGTGGCCCCGTCGGCGGGTACCGGATCAGCGGGGATTCCGGGGGGCTGGTTGCCGCCGGATGCCGACACCGTTA
This sequence comes from uncultured Bacteroidales bacterium, assembly GCA_964531985.1. Lineage (GTDB taxonomy): Bacteria > Bacteroidota > Bacteroidia > Bacteroidales > B18-G4 > B18-G4. The sequence goes on along the minus strand of CAZHFC010000027.1, from coordinate 1,158 downwards.
CCTGCCGGGTGGTGCTGGCCGTAAGCCCGCCACCGTCCTTTACCTCCAGGCGGATGGTGTAGGTGCCCTCAGTGTCGTAAGTCACGGTGGCCGTCTTTACGGTCGAAAAATCCGTCTCCCAAACCCCGTCGTCGTTGCCGTCCCAGCGGACCAGCAATTCCGCGGCAGGGGTCTCCTGGTCGCTGCTGCCCGAAGCATCCAGGCTGAAAGGCGTCTGCGTATTGCCCGTCTGCGGGTCAACAGTGAATGAGGCCACCGGCGGAGTGTTGGCGGGCGTGTCGTCGCCATTATCATCTTTCTTGCAGGAAAAAAGAAACAGGGCGGCGGCCAGCACAAGCAGGAGGGCACGGGCCGTGAAGGCTGAAAGAATACTTTTTGTCATGATCATGTTTTTTATTTTAACCAAAATAATTTTTCCGGACAGATATTCAGGCACGAAGTTAAGGATAAAATCCTAACCTCCATGTTGCCATAATCCTTTTTGCCCATTTACCCGTACTGAAATCTGAAATCTGAAATCTGAAACATTGCTGTCCGGAATAATTTATTGTAAAGCGATATAGTCCTTTATTGGAAGGGCTTTGGTGAGGGTGGACTGTTTAGGGTCTTCTTTGGAGTCTTATTGTCGGCAATGCCTCGACTACCGCTCGGCATGACAAGGCATTGTTTTTTCAGGGAATAAGGGCGCGGCACTCAATAACTTGATTTTATTGGTGTGCCGCGCCCTTACTTCCCCCGGATAAATGGAAGCATTGTCACCCTGAGCGACAGTCGAAGGGTGTCACCGCGAGCACTTAGGCCAGCTCAGTATAAACTCCGTCGAGCGGTTCTAACAATTACGCGTTTTTCGCTGCTTAGAAATATCCCGGACAGCAATGAATCTGAAATCTGAACTGTAGCCGGAACGGTTATTATCACAAACCGAATAGAAATTGCATGTAAAATCAGGTTCGAGGAGGCTTCCGCTGCGCGGAAGATTGGCCAATTTGAAATCTGAAATCTGAACTTGGTACTTCCCGGTATCCGGTACACGGAACCCGGAACCACCATCCCGCTTAAGCGGGATTCGTTCGACTAAGCCTTTTCACTTCACTTCGCTCATAAAAAGGCAGTCTCACGAATATTTAGCACTGAAACACTGAAACACTGAAACACTGA
>CAZHFC010000026.1:0-52878 GCA_964531985.1 uncultured Bacteroidales bacterium | reverse complement strand
GAAGATCTTCATGCTGAAGGAGGTGAGGTTGTCGGGCTGGCCGATGGCTTTGAACACATCGTTGAGGCCGTCCCGGTCAGGGATGAAGTTGAAGGTGTTTGAGGGAAGAGGGGAAAGCAGTTTTTACAAGAGAAAATCCTTGAAATGATACTAATTTGAAATACAGAAACATAGAGTTTATATTTTAACAAACAGTGTCCGAATCAATTCGAACCGAAGCAAATACTATCAAGTGGTTTTTTGAGTATTACAGAAAAACCGGTTAAACTGACCACCTGGAATCGCTCAAAAAGCGCCGGGTATATCGGAACCAACTATCCGGCTGCACCAATCAAAATCAACCTCCCGGTCCCCTGCTGTGGTTCAACCCGATCCAGGATGGCTGATTGGCAAACACTATCTGCCCTTGCATAAAATAATTCCGGACAATTGTTTTTGTATTGAACCTTCCCCCGAATGGGATCATCAGCGGCACAGGTAATCCGGTTGTCTGTCGGTAAACAGCAAAAGGATAAAAACCTGCGACCATGAGTGCATGTCAGTCATGCCTTTGGTTAAAACGGATGCCCAATCAAGGTAGCCCCCAGGTATTTTACTTTTAAATGGGTATACTGCGTATATGGCAGGTTTCCGTTATAGAACTGCAGTAAAACCTGAAAAACCCTGTTGCTGCGCAAGGCGAACTCAAAGCCTGTTCCCAGCATCGTATTAAGGCTGTATGCTGTTTCCTGCAGTACCTGCATATCGGTGCCGGCAATAAAGTTGGTTTTTGCACCCGGTCTCAGCGGCCTCCTGTATAAACACCCTCCCTGAAACTTCCAGAAACCCCTGTTATGCGGGGAGTTGAAAGCCATTCCCAGACCTGTATACAAGCGAAATCTGTTAACATCCCATGAGGCATGCAGTTCAAAAGCATCATAGGTATTCCTGTTCTCTCCAAAACCACTGATGTTGTGCCTGAAAATATATTCTTCCGAAAAATGGGATGAAACGTGGATCAGTGTGCCCCTGAGCGAAAAGGGGCCTTTTCTGTAAACGACAGGGACCCCTACCTTGAAATCAGTATTGATAAGGTTAACCTGGAATATGGATGCGGGTTGCACAAACTCGAACTGAAAAAAGACCGTTGCCAAAAAACCCACCTCTAACTCGTAACCATCCATGGTCCAGCGCAAAACAGGCAACTGGAAACCCAGGGCAAGAGGCGAATAGATGAAATCCTGCAGCTCACCCCCTTCCCAGTAAGCATATAGGGCTCCGTACGACTGGCACTCAACGGGATCGAGTATCAGGGGATCAAAGGCGTGACCCGAAGGCATTACCTGCATCCGTTTTTCATAGTCCTGGCAAAGTCCCGAGGTTGCCGGCACAATCAACATGATCATTATCCAGGTAAAGGGTTTCAATCCTCCAGAAATTTTATGCACAAATATAATCAATAGGTGCGAAGAACGGAAATCACGCTGCAGGCTATACAAAAACACACAGCCGGCGGGGAAACATCACATCATGAATGACCCCTTCACAAGAATTATCGTAATTTTGCGACAGCATGTTTTTATAAAAATCGCAAGATCAAGACTTCATATATGAGTAAATCTGAAAACAAGGAAAACCTTTTCGATATTTTCCCGCCGGTAACCAGGGAAATGTGGGAAGCGCAGATCATGAATGACCTCAAGGGCGCCGATTATGAAAGAAAACTGGTCTGGAATACCGCCCAGGGGTTTAATATTAAACCCTATTATGTCGAAGAAGACCTTCAGAACATACCCGGAATGGAATTGCTTCCGGGGCAGTTTCCTTTTTCCCGGGGGATGAAGACCTGTAACAACGACTGGCACATCAGGCAAAACATCCGCGTGGGAAATATCGCACGTGCCAACAAAAAGGCACTCGACATCCTGATGAAAGGGATCAACTCGCTGGGATTTATCCTTGATGATAAAAAAGACTACCGGAAAGAAGATATCGATCATTTATGCAAAAATATTTTCGCCGAGATCGTTGAATTGAATTTCCTTTGCGGAAAGCAGGCCGAAAACATTGCAGGCATATACCTTGAACTGGTCAAACAATACAATCGTGACCTTGGCAGGCTTCACGGATCGGTTAACCATGACCCCCTGGGGCGGCTGCTGATCAAGGGAAAATTTTATGATTCGCAGGATGAAGACCTTGAACGCTGCCGCCGTATGATCGATCTTACGGCCCACCTGCCTCATTTTACAGTGATCACCGTAAATGGGCGGAATTTTAGCCACGCCGGTGCATCCATTGTGCAGGAGCTGGCCTTCAGCCTGTCGACCGGGGCGGAATACCTTACCCAACTCACTGAACGCGGGCTACCTGTCGACAAGGCAGCCACAGGCATGCGTTTTAATTTTTCGGTCGGTTCCGACTATTTTATGGAAATTGCCAGGATCAGGGCCGCACGGCTGCTTTGGGCAAACATTGTTAAGGCATACGGACCCAGTTGCGACGATATTGCACGCATGAGCATCCACACCGAAACGGCAAGCTGGAACATGAGTGTTTACGATCCCTATGTGAACATGCTCCGCACAACTACAGAGTCGATGTCGGCTGCCATTGCCGGTGTCGATTCTCATGTGGTCATCCCCTTCGACTCAGCCTATACCCGGGCAGGGGAATTCAGCGAGCGCATCGCCCGAAACCAGCAATTGCTGTTGAAGGAAGAGTCGTACCTCGACAAGGTGGCAGATCCTGCCGCGGGCTCCTATTTCATTGAAAACCTGAGCAGCGCCATTGCCGGTGAAGCCTGGAAACTGTTCCTTGAAACGGAAGAGCAAGGAGGCTATCTCGAAGCCATAAAAAACGGCTGGATACAAAAGCAAGTGCAGGAACACGCCCGTTCGCTTGATACGGCCGTAGCGATGCGGAAAAAGACACTCCTGGGTGTTAACCAGTACCCGAACTTCAGTGAAAAAATTGAAAAAAACCTGAGCTCCAAAATTTTTAAACCAACCGATTTCACGGAAGAAGGGGCACTCATTGAAACGCTGAAGCCTTACCGCGGAGCGCAGGCCTTTGAAAGGATCCGCCAGCTTACCGATCGCTACGCACGCAAACACAAACGCCCGGAAGTATTCCTTTTCCCCTTCGGAAACATCGGCATGCGGGTGGCCAGGGCCCGGTTCGCCGGCAACTTCTTTGCAGTAGCCGGCTTTTCGATCATCGACAACCCGGGATTCAAAACCATAGACGAAGGCGTTGAAGCAGCCATCAAAAGCGGAGCAGGGATCGTGGTCATTTGCAGTTCAGATGAAGAATATGCAGTGATTGCCCCTGAGATCAGCGACAAGCTTTCGAAGCACAGCATCGTGGTGGTTGCCGGGTATCCCCAGGACCTTGTTGAAACACTCATGCAAAAAGGCATCAAACATTTCATTCACCTCAGGTCAAACGTCCTTGAAACCCTTGAAGGATTCCAGAAAATGCTGGGTTTAACAAAATAATCAATCAGAAGAACCATCATCATGAAGCCAAATTTCAGTCATATTGATATAAATAAAGACTTTCCGGGCACAAGCGACATCAGGGTGTGGGAGCATCAGCACCATATTGAAAAGCATTGGGACACCCCGGAAAAGATCAGCATCAAGCCGGTTTATACCGCCGCCGATCTGGAAGGCATGGAACACCTGCATTATGCAGCGGGTTTGCCGCCCTTTTTACGTGGTCCCTATTCGGCCATGTATGTGATGCGGCCTTGGACCATCAGGCAGTACGCCGGGTTCAGCACGGCAGAGGAGTCCAACGCTTTTTACCGACGTAACCTGGCTGCCGGGCAGAAAGGCTTGTCCATTGCCTTCGACCTGGCCACCCACCGCGGCTACGACTCCGATCACGAACGTGTAGAGGGTGATGTGGGCAAGGCCGGTGTGGCTGTCGACAGCATTCTCGACATGGAGATCCTTTTCGATCAGATCCCCCTGGATAAAATGTCGGTATCGATGACCATGAACGGGGCAGTGCTGCCCGTGATGGCCTTTTATATCGTGTCCGGGCTGGAGCAGGGAGCCGGCCTTGACCAGCTCAGCGGAACCATACAGAATGACATCCTGAAGGAGTTCATGGTTCGCAACACCTACATTTACCCGCCACAGCCATCCATGCGTATCATTGCCGACATTTTTGAGTATACCTCCAAAAACATGCCCCGTTTCAATTCCATCAGCATCAGTGGTTACCACATGCAGGAAGCCGGGGCCACAGCAGATATCGAGCTGGCCTACACTCTTGCCGACGGCCTTGAGTATATCAGGGCGGGCATTGAAGCCGGGATGGACATTGACAGCTTCGCGCCAAGGCTCTCCTTTTTCTGGGGTATTGGAATGAATCATTTTATGGAGATTGCCAAGATGCGTGCCGCAAGGATGCTTTGGGCGAAGATCGTCAAGCAGTTCAATCCCAAAAACCCTAAGTCGATGGCCCTTCGTACGCACTGCCAGACTTCGGGCTGGAGCCTTACCGAACAGGATCCTTTCAACAACGTGGCCAGGACCTGTATTGAGGCCCTTGCAGCCGCACTCGGCCATACGCAGTCGCTGCACACCAACGCCCTGGATGAGGCCATCGCCCTGCCAACCGACTTTTCGGCACGCATTGCCCGCAATACGCAGATCTACCTGCAGGAGGAAACCAACATCACCCGGAGCGTAGATCCATGGGCAGGTTCCTACTACGTGGAAAGCCTTACACATGAGATCGCACGCAGAGCCTGGGAACACATACAGGAAATTGAAAAGCTTGGCGGAATGGCAAAGGCCATAGAGACCGGCATCCCCAAGATGCGAATAGAAGAAGCAGCCGCCAGAAAGCAGGCACGCATCGATTCACATAAAGACACCATCGTGGGTGTTAATAAATACCGTCTTGAAAAAGAAGATCCGATCGAAACCCTTGAGGTTGACAATACGGCTGTGCGCGAAGCACAGATCAGGCGGCTCAAAAAACTCAGGGCGGAACGTGATGAAAGCCTTGTACAGGCTTCCCTCAACGCCATTACACAAGCTTGCGAAAGCGGAAAGGGAAACCTGCTCGAACTTGCCGTTGAAGCGGCCAGACATCGCGCCAGCCTGGGCGAGATCTCCAATGCATGCGAAAAGGTCTACGGAAGATACAAGGCCGTAATACGGTCAATATCCGGTGTGTATTCATCGGAATCGAGAGACGATGCTGGCTTTCAGAAAGCCTGCGAACTGGCCGATCGTTTTGCCGCACTGGAAGGAAGGCGGCCACGGATCATGGTAGCCAAGATGGGTCAGGATGGTCACGACCGCGGTGAAAAAGTAGTGGCCACAGGCTTTGCCGATATCGGCTTCGATGTCGACATAGGGCCGTTGTTCCAGACACCCGCGGAAACGGCAAGGCAAGCCGTTGAGAACGACGTACACATCGTGGGGGTGTCGAGCCTTGCCGCCGGGCATAAAACCCTCGTGCCGCAGCTTATTGAAGAACTGAAAAAACTGGGGCGCGACGACATTATGGTCATCGTGGGAGGGGTGATCCCGCCGCAGGACTACGACTTCCTTTACAAAGCAGGCACCGTAGCCATCTTTGGCCCGGGAACCGTCATCTCCGACGCAGGCATAAAACTGCTCGAAATACTTATCGCAAGCCGTGAAGGCTGACATTATCATTGCAATGACATTCAATTTTATTACATACAACCCATCAGGCTTATGAAAGGATCAAATTCCTTCAGCATCACAGGACAGGTGGTTGATCTGCCGGGCGGACGCATCTTTCCCGGAAGCGTACACGTGAAAAACGGCAGGATCTCTGCCGTAAAGGAAGAAAAACACGCAAAGGGGCCATTCATCCTGCCCGGACTTATCGACGCCCACATCCACGTCGAAAGTTCCATGCTTATCCCCAGTGAATTTGCGCGGCTTGCCGTTGTTCACGGCACCGTGGCTACGGTATCGGACCCGCACGAGATTGCCAACGTACTGGGTATTGAAGGGATACTGTTCATGATCCGGAACGGGAAGCGGGTGCCTTTCAAATTCTTTTTCGGTGCATCATCCTGCGTCCCCGCCACACCCTTCGAAACGGCCGGCGCTACACTTGGCCCTGCCGAGATCGAAAGCCTCCTGGCCATGGATGATGTGCTGTACCTGTCGGAGATGATGAATTTTCCCGGGGTGCTGAACAAGGACCCCGAAGTCCTCGCCAAGCTGAACCTTGCCAGGAAGTATAAAAAGCCGGTCGATGGTCATGCGCCCGGCCTGAGGGGTGAAGATGCCGCCAAATACATTGCCGCCGGAATCAGCACCGACCATGAGTGCTTTCAACTCGGGGAAGCATTGGATAAAGCGGCGCACGGCATGCATATCCTGATCAGGGAAGGCAGTGCCGCCAAGAACTTTGATGAGCTCATTCCCCTGCTTGGCCAATATCCCGCACAGGTAATGTTCTGCAGTGACGACCGCCATCCCAACGACCTGGCAGAAACACATATGAACGACCTTGTCAGGAGGGCCATGGCAGCAGGTTACGACCCCATCACGGTGTTGAGGGCCTGCACCCTTAATCCCGTGCGGCATTACGGGCTCAACGTGGGGTTGCTGCAAGCAGGCGATCCTGCCGATTTTATCCTGGTAAACACACTGGAAAGCTTCGAAGTGATCGAAACATATATCGAAGGTGAACTGGTGGCCAGGCAGGGACAAAGCCTGATCGGAAGCGTGAAAGAGCAGGCAATAAACAAATTCAATACCCGCGAGATCCAAACCGGTGATATTGAAGTGAAAGCCGGGGGAAGCCATCTCAGGGTAATTGAAGCCCTCGACGGACAGCTTGTTACGCTGTCGGCCGACAGCCCTGTCGCACCCGGCGACGAAAAAATTGAAAGTGACACCGGACGCGATATCCTGAAACTGGTTGTATACAATCGGTATTCACCGGCAAAGCCAGCCGTGGCCTTTATTAAAAACTTCGGGTTGAAGAGGGGGGCCATTGCCTCAACGGTGGCCCACGACAGCCACAACCTCATAGCCGTGGGCAGTAAGGATGATGATATTTGCCAGGCCATCAACATGCTTGTCAGGGCGAAGGGAGGGATTTCCCTGGCCGATGGACCGGAAAGGGAAGTGCTTCCGCTGCCCGTTGCAGGCCTGATGTCGGATGAAGACGGATACCGGGTAGCGGCAGCCTACGACCGCCTCGACAAAAAGGCCAGGGCTCTCGGTTCTTCGCTCCGCGCCCCATACATGACCCTCTCGTTTATGGCTCTGCTGGTAATTCCCGAGCTGAAACTGAGCGACAAGGGCCTCTTCGACGGTAAAAAATTTGAATTTATTCCGCTGACTTCATAAAAAAAACGGGATTTTGCAATTAACATGCAAAATCCCGCTTAGCACAATTCTTTTTACGACTGATATTCTCTCTGCAAAACTGAAGAAGCAGGCTTATTCCGCGTTGCAGCGGTTGATACAGTCAACGATCTCTTTCAGTGATTTGCTTTTCAGTGAATAAAAGATCTTCTTTCCGTCTCTTCTCGACTGAAGCACACCCTTGTTTTTAAGAATGTTCAGGTGATGCGAGGCTGATGCCTGCTCAATGTTCAGTTTACGGTAAATTTCGGTAACACTCATTTGCGGTTTATCATTGAGCAATTCAATGATCGCAATTCTCATGGGATGGGCAATTGCTCTTAACTTGCTGGCTGCCATCTCTAGTTTGTTAACTTCCAACACAACTTTTTCCATTTTTAATTAATTTTTCGACAAAGGTATTACAAATTTACATATCAGCATAATAAATATGTACATTCTTTGAATTTTTTTAACGGAAAACAACTTCCCAGTCTTCTTCGAGGTTCCAGTTTGCCCTGACATCCACCTGCAGGGGAAAGAAAACGACAGGTTCGGGCTGCTTCCTTCCCGAAAAGCTCCCCGTATCCCACCGGCCGTTGCGGTTTTTGTCGGCAACCGCCTTGACAATATATTTTCCGGGTTCCAGAAGATCCCAGGTAATCGTATTTTCCGACAGGACAGTTTCTTCCCTCAGCATACTGCCTTTGTCGTTTAATAACTGAATAAGCAGTTGTTCCGTGTTTGAAAGATTATGCACATGAAGGACCAGTGATCCGTAGTTTTCCTTTGCATTTGTCCGCCAGTTAAACGTTACCGAATCGTTGCCGTGCCCAAACATGTCGGTCAGCACAGAATCGGGGAAGAAAAGGATATAGGACGTATTTTCATCGAGTTCCCTGTTCAGCCTTACCATTCTTCGGGCCTGTCCGAACACTTCCAGTTCCGGCATGATGGTGTCGGCGTCTTCCACCAGCATGAAGCGTGAAAAATCCCAATATGCCAGGGGCGCCCCGGTACTGAACTGAAAGGTTTCATGAAAAGGAAATGTTGAGCGGGCATTGGATGACAGCTTGAGAGCCTGTTCCTTATCTTTCCTGTCCTGCAGAAAGTCATCCTCCCGCAACATGAACTTCACCGTATCAAAGATCATGGTATCGAGGCTGATGACGAAGCTCACAGAGTCGAGGTTTTCGCTGAGCACGTAATACCTGAGCGTATCATGGGTATTATTCCATTCGGGAAGCATCCAGTTTTCAGGGACCGCTGTGAGCGGTGTAATAAGTACATCTTCGGCCGGATAACGAAAAACGAAACGAAGCACCCTGTCGCGTGGCTTGTCGGCACCGAGCAGTCGTTGTAAGGTGTCAACTTCCGCGAACAAAAAGAGGGTATAAAAGCCCGCTTTGATGTCGTCCGGCGAGAGGCTGTCGGCAGCCATGCCAGATGTATCAGGAAGGGCCGTGTCATCAACCATGCCATCCATTAGTTCCTCCCCAATATCATACAGCCAATCCCCTTGCTCCTGATCATCCTCTTCATCAACAGCTTCGGGAAGAGCTGACAGCAGGCTGTCGGCAAACAGGCTATCCGGCATTTCATCCGGCATCAGGAATTCAGGGGTGATGAGGCTGTCGAGAAACGCAATATTCTCATCGGCCAGGTCGTAAGTTGCACTGAAATTTATGTCGGCGAGGGCAAACAGCAGGTATTCGCTATTCCGCAGATTGTTCAGTATAAAAAAACCCTGCTCCGTGGTGCGGGTGAGATAGGAAGGCTTGACCAGGTATGGCAGGCTGTCGAAGGGTATGGTGTCGTTGTTATCCTCATAAAGCATTACCAGCACATCTTTTTCCGGTTTCAGATCAAATGCATTGATCACTTCTCCTATGATGGAAAGTGAATCTATCCAGTCGCCTGTGGAAAATACATAATTATAGTTCTCCATGGGGTTGCCTTCGGTAATGTCTTTGATGGATTTTCCGAAATAGATCGAATAGGTGGTGCTGTCGTGCAGTTCTTCGTCGATGGTAATGATGACGGATTTTCCTCGTGTCCTGATGTCGGGTGTTTTATTAAGTGGCGGAGAGATAAACACCTCATTGATCACATCGGTAACATTTACAAACTCGTTAAACTTCAGGATAATTCTTTGTTCCTTAAAATGCAGGGAATAATTGGGGGGATCCGATTCTGTTACGAAAGGGGGATAAATATCGGCCGGGCCGCCACCGGGCGCTTTCATATTGGCGCAATAGGAAAATATCATCATTAATCCTATTGCGAGAAACCGGATGATGCGTGTTTTCATATTACAAAGATGGTGAAAAAAGAGGTAAATAGCCCTGTCGTGTGAACATGGACCAGAAAATCAATGATTACCGGAGGTTTTTTGCAGGAAGCCCAATAATGGTCATGCCGGATTTGTTTTATCCGCAGTGAAAAAACCGGTTAACCAGTTTCAGTATTTCTTCCTCGCTATTGCCAATGTCGTCGCGCAGCGTTTTATCATCAAACCCTTTCAGATAGCTTGCGATCCAATCGAGCATCCCTTCCGAAAAAACACCGTAGCGGGTATAGATATCCTTTTGTTTCAGCAGTGCTTCGCCCGATTCATGGCATGAGCCCGGTAAAACGGAGAGAGATTCCAGCCTGGCTTTGTTCTCCTTTTTAAAGATATCGACATCCACATAGGTTTCTTTGGCATATTCAAGTGCATTTTTCATTTCGAAGCCATGCCTTGCGGCCACGGTCAGGCCGGCCAGGAGCAGGTAGATATCGGCAGAGCCGTCGGGGCACCGGAATTCAACCGTCTGCTTGCTGGTCAGGTCCTCGTCTAGGGCTTTTTCCAGGGGGTTGACCTGGTGCATCATATCTTTTTTGAGAGACCATCCCAGGGGCACTCTCACCAGCACCGAGCGGTTGCGGTCGCCCCAGCAGATGTTGGTAGGAGCCTCCTGATGGGGCACAAGCCTGAAATAGGAGGTGGGATTGATATTGCCAAAAGCCGTGAGGGATGGGGCCAGGGCAAGATAGCCGGCAATGGCTTTTCTTGCCGTATCGCTTAGGCCATTCTTATCAACCATCATATTCTTCCCGTCTTTCATCAGCCTTGTATGCACGTGCATTCCACTGCCTGCCTTGCCTGCTGTGATCTTCGGGGCGAAGGTCACGGTAACGCCGTATTTATGGGCCAGGTTGCGTAAAATCCACTTGGCGATCATGAGCTGGTCGGCGGCATCTTCCACATCCACCGGCAGGAACTCGATTTCGTTTTGTTCGTATTCTATATCACCCACGGTGAAATTGCCCACTTCTGAATGCCCGTATTTGATCTGTCCCCCAGCCTGTGCAATGGCCAGCATGGCTTCGGTACGCAGGTCTTCCCACTTGGTAAAGGGTACTGACTCATGATAGCCGCGCTGGTTTTCGGCCGGGTAGAGTTCATCCTTCTGAAAAATCACATAATACTCGAGCTCACCCATGGCTTCAAAGCGCATGCCCGTAACATCCGTAAACGAACGGTGGGCTTTGCGCAAAATATATTCGGGAGCGCTCTCCAGCGGATTGCCGTCCTTATCGAAATAGGAACAGAGGATGTCGAGCGCAGGTATTTCACTAAAAGGGTTTACGAAAGCCGTTTTAAAGCGTGGCATCACGTATAGGTCGCTGCTGCCGGCCTCGATGAACGAAAACAGGCTCGATCCGTCTACACGTTCCCCGCAACTGAGGATCTGGTCGAGGTGGTCCTTACTGTTAATGATGAAGTTGAGGGTTTTCAGCCGTCCATCCCATCCGGCATAACGAAAGTTGATCATGCCTATGTTATTGTCTTCACAATAGCGTAACAGGTCGGCCTTTGTAAAATCTTCAGAAGCTTTGTTGAGGTACTGTACAAGCGGGTTAGGGTTCATCTCTGTATTCATGGTTTAGTGTTTGATCCGGATAAAGGACGCCAAAGTTATGAAAAAATAATATCTTTCCGAAAAGGAAAGGGAAGAGCCGGGGTCCCATGCTCCACACCCTTTCATTTACACGCATCCATGGTTTCCCTGCCGGATATTTTGTATTTTTGTGCACAAAATCTGAATTATGTATAAACTGATATTATTGCGTCACGGGCAAAGCGAATGGAACAGGGAAAACCGTTTTACGGGCTGGAAAGATGTCGGCTTGTCGGAGCAGGGAATCGAAGAGGCCCGCAAGGCAGGCCGTACGCTCCGTGAGGAAGGGTTCAGGCCAGAGGTGGCCTTCACTTCATACCTGAACAGGGCTATCAAAACCCTGTGGCTGGCGCTGGAAGAAATGGACATGATGTGGATACCCGAATACAAAAGCTGGCGCCTCAACGAAAAGCATTATGGCATGCTGCAGGGCCTCAATAAAGCCGAAACAGCAAAAAAATACGGGGATGAACAGGTTTTGCTGTGGAGGCGCAGTTTCGACGTTACGCCGCCGCCCATCGCCGAAGACAATCCCCTGAATGCCAAATTCGATCCGCGTTATGCCGGTGTCGACGACAAGGACATTCCGCGCACCGAATCGCTCAAAGAGGTGATCGAAAGAATGATCCCTTACTGGAATGAAGAGATCAAACCGGCCCTTGAACAACATGGAGAGGTGCTGGTGGCTGCCCACGGCAACAGCCTTCGGGCAGTGGTGAAATATCTTAAGAATATGAGCGAGGAAGATATCCTCAGCTTCAACATACCAACCGGCATCCCCTACGTTTTTGAGTTTGGCCATGATATGAAACTCGTAAAGGATTACTTTATCGGCGATCCGGAGGAAATAAAAAAGCTGATGGAACAGGTTGCCAATCAGGCGAAAAAATCATGATCTCCGCTGCGGATTGAACAGCTGCAGGATATTGAAACGGTTCCGGCTGGAAACCGGCAAAAAGGTCTGGATGAACAATGGCCTGCACTTATTTGTACATTCAATCTGGCTGTTCCAATGGATTTTCAGAATACAAGGCATGAATTGGTATGATCAAATGATTCCGATAAATGAATAAACGCTGGGTGATCCCCGACATACACGGTTGCAGTAAAACGTTGAAAGCCCTTTTTGACCATTACATCAACCCTTCGAAGGATGATGTCCTGTATTTCGTGGGCGATTACATCGACCGCGGGCCGGATTCGAAAGGCGTGCTCGATTTTCTGCTGCAACTGCAGCAGGAAGGATTCAGACTGCATTTACTCAAAGGCAACCACGAAGAAAGTTTTGTAAAATCCTGGCAGGAAGAACACCATCTGAAAAGCTTCCTTGGCCTGCGCAGCCGCAATGCCAGCAAAGCAGCCTGGAAAAGATTTGGCGGAAAGCAAAGCATGAAAAGCTTCGGTACCAATGACCTGCGAAAAGTACCGGCGATATATGCCGAATGGCTCGACGGGCTTCCCACTCATATGATACTCGAAGATTATGTTTTGGTCCATGCCGGGCTGAACTTTGATCTTGACGATCCTTTTGAGGACCAGCACGCCATGCTTTGGACCAGGGGCTATGACATTGACCGGGACAAGATAGGCCACCGTAAGCTCATCCACGGACATGTACCGGTTGACCTTGAAACCATTTTTACCCTGCGCGACCAGGTGGATCAATTTGGATATATCGACCTCGACAATGGCATTTATATGGCCGGGCGCAACGGCTTTGGCAACCTGATGGCCCTTGAGCTGAATTCCCTTCAACTGTATTCCCAATACAACCTTGATATGAAATGACAAAGGCAGGAAAACCCTCTAAATCGCTCCTGCCGTAGTTGGGGTCTCTTTTGTCTTCTGCTGTATTTTGGCAAAGAACACCTCTGTTCCCACCAGAAAAAAATATTATATTAATTTTATATTGATATTTTGTTTTGAACTCCGATTTTTGTATGTTTACGCTTGAATAAAGACTTGCTTACCGGGTATATTGATTTTTCGGATTATATAACACTTTGATGCCATGAGCGCCTTTTCCGGAATGCCCGGCTTAATGATATTGATCTGCGAAAGTGGAGTCCAGAACCCACTTAAATAAACGGGGCGGAACCGAAAAGCCACACGAGTAGGAGACCAAACTGCATGACCATGGACAATAAATTCTTTACCTTTATCAAACCCTACCTGTTATTCATCGATAACGGGCATCTTTATCGTAAGCCTTTTAACTGGCTTTATACGATAATGGCAATCGTCAATCTTTTATTGCCGATATACATTTTATATGAGTCCATTAACGGAGGGATTTTCGACGCAAAAGGCAAATTTGTGATTGCCTTCATACTCATCTGGCTGATCATAACTTTTGCCAGCTGGATCGGTTTCCAGATCTGGTGGGACAGGCGCACGAAGGTGATCGTTACTTCGGAGGTTGGCGATGAATACCTGGCCACGCCGGTCTTTTCCCATTTCATACAAACCCTGGGCGAATGGTTTGGCACCTGGATCGGGATCGTCGGCTTCGGCGCATCCCTGATCATGACCATCTTCCTTGGTAATGACGCATATGCCCTCTCAGGCAGCATGGGTATCGGCTTTGTTGAGTCCGGCCTGTTTGGCATTATCATTATGCCGGTTTATGGCTTCCTGATCATCGTGGCAAGCCGTTTCCTTGCCGAAATGTTCAGGGCGCTGGCCGCCATTGCAAAGAATACCAAAAAATAATACGGCCGGGTTTTACCGGCAGGCACAGGGCATTTTGCTGTATGCATTTGCAGATCAATCATGCCCTGTGCTTTTTTTTATACGCAGGGGGATTAAACAGGCTTTCGGAGCATGGCCTGCATGAGGCGGTCGCGAAGCCGGTGCGGAAGGAATTGTGCCAGACGCAGTTTAAAGCTATTATTGATATGGTAATAGCCTTTCGGCATCCTTGCCGAAAGGGCTTTTATTACAAGCCCGGCCACTTCACCGGCCTCAGTTGTTCTCCTGATCTGTTTGGGCGCCTTTTCGGCGAAAAGCCGAAGCGCATCAGCATATACGCTTTTTCCGATATGATTCTTCATATCGTACAGATCATTCAGCATGGGTGTATTGATGGCTCCCGGCCTGACCATGATCAGCCTGATACCAAGCAACGCCAGCTCATTGCGCATACTTACGCCCAGGGCTTCCATGGCTATCTTACTGGCAGCGTATGGATGGAAGGGAGCCGGCAAGCGTATGCTTTCACTGCTTAGCTGTATAACCCTGCCCTGAGTTTTTATAAGGTGTGGCAAAAATACCCGCACCATATTCACCGGACCAAATGTATTTACGGCGAAGATCTCTTCGAGGCTGTGCCTGTCCTTCTCACTTACCGGGAAGAAAGCAGATATCCCGGCATTGTTAACAATACCCCATGCCATCAATCCCCTGGATTCCAGCTCACGCCGGAGCGATACGATATCCTTTTCGGAGGTAATATCGAGTTTATAGGGGATAAGCCTGTTATGGCCTTCAAGTAGTTTCAGGGGCACCATATTGGTATCGGCAGCCACCACCATCGTGTCCGTGAAAGTTTTCAGGGCCCGGTTAACGATCGCCTGCCCAAGTCCGCCCGCTGCCCCCGTTACTATAATAGTCCTTGTCAAAATATCCGGTTTTATATCTCCTTAATAAAACTTTTTTGCGAAAAAAAATTATGCCAGGATCATGAGGGCCAACCCGGTTACTTCCCTTGCAAGTCACGTTTATCCATTCTTATAAACGGCAATCACCCTTTGTCCCTGTGCCTTCAATGAAATCAGACTGGAATCAAAATCCCTGGTGATGCCAAGGATAAATCCACCTCCTCCGCTGCCGCATAGCTTCAGCGTATATGTTCTGGTGTCGAGGCCGGCTTTCCAGATACCGCATACCTGATCGGGGATCATGGGCTTAAAATGGCGATACTGGAATTCCGATAGCTTATGAAGTACTGAAAAGAAAACATCTGTCTGCCCGTTCAGCAGGGAGCTGATGCATTGATCATTGAGCGGAATAAGTTCATTTTTGATCAGGCTTCGGTAAGCCGGGTCCTTACATTTGTCCATGAAGAGGTTTACCAGGGGCTGCGTAATGCCAGGCCTTCCGGTATCAACAAGGAAGATGGCTCCCTGAAGTGGGAATTTCTTTCGCGGTATGCCTACCACCTGTATCTGTCCCTGCGGATCGATCAGCAAAGGATACTTCAGGTAACAGTTCAGCGGATCGATACCGGAGCTGATCCCGTGAAAATAGCTTTCCATCTGTGCGAATATCTCTTTCAGTCGCAATACCTCTTCCTGTCGCAGGTTCCGGTGCGAACGGATCCTGTCGCGGGCATAGCGCTGGTAGATGGCTGCACACAAGGCGCCCGAACTGCCAATGCCGAATCCCTGCGGGATGGTGGATTCGAAAAACAACTGCCGGTCAAGGTCTTTCCCGAAATGCTGCAGGTCGAGCCTGCATTTCAAACTGCCGTCGTGTTGAAGTTTCAGCAAATGCTTTTGATAATCGCGCAACATCCGGTTCGATTCAATGGCAAAATCATAGTCGGTATAACGGTATTTATTCAAAAACCCCAATTCACCCTTGAAATGGGCATAGGGGATGGTAAGCCCCATCGAATCACAGATCACGCTGTATTCTCCAAACAGTAATATCTTGGCATAAAAAACTTCAGGCCTGTTGGTCATCCTCAGTAGCCGGTTTTATGCGGATCCTGGCCAATGCGGTCGTCGATCCTTTGTTTGCGACTGCAATATAGCAATAATTCGTCTTGGATGAATGCCTGCACAGCTTCCGCGATCCTTTCGGGGTAGATCAGGTGCACATTGGGGCCGGCATCGAGCGTAAAGAAGGCGGGCATACCGCTGGCAGCCCTGAATCTCCTGATCTTATCAATGATCTGCAGGGTTCCGGGCTTCAGGAGTATATAGCCCGGATTGGCGGTCATCATGAGGCCGTGCAGGCCCAGGGCTTCGTTCTCCGTGATCAGTGCCAGGCTGTCCTCATCGCCTACGGCGAGGGCTTTCAGCACCAGATCAATGTGTTCATGAGCCTGATCAAACCGGCGCGAGGCGAATGGGTGCGATTGCATCAACCGGTGTCCTTCGCTGCTGCTCACAGCCTTGGGGCTTTCATCAACAATGAGGATGGTGTCGCACATCCGGCTGAAACATTCGTGAACGGCCATGGGCAGGGGAATGGCATATTCGTCGGAACTTTCCGCAACACTTTCGGCACTTCCCCACAAAACCCATCCGCCGTATACGGAACGCGCTGCACTGCCGGAACCAAGCCGTGCGATACAGGAAGCTTTACGAAAAAACTCCGCTTCCGGCAATTTCCTGTTAACAACAGCCTCTTCCAGTGAACAAAGGCAGAGTGCCAGGCTGCTCATGGCCGAGGCCGAAGAGGCTATGCCCGCCGAATGCGGAAAGCTGTTCGTGGTATTGAAAAAAATATCCAGTTCTTCCAGAAAAGGAAAGTGTGGCCTGATGTTTTCTATGAAATTATTGACCCGTAACCTGAATTTCTCATTCTGCAGGCCTTCGAACAGCAACTCCACCCGGCCTGTACCGTTTTCCCATTCCAGTTCCGAACGGGTATGGCAGGCCTGCAAAGTAAAACTAAGACTGGGATTCGACGGTAGCTGCAGGCCATGCTTACCCCAGTACTTTACCAGTGCGATATTGGAAGGACTTTGCCAACTGATCTTGTTCATTCCGTTAATTGTCGTTTAATCCGTTTCTCCGTGAGGCCCTGGCGATGAAAGGCCGGCTTTATTCAGTACCAGTTCATCATATCCGAACAGTACCTGAAAGCCTTTAGCGCTAAAATACGACTTTATTTCACCCATGCCCCCCTCTGCCGATGCAAGAAAGAAATCACCGCCCCAGGCCCCCAGCGATTTCAGGCTTCCCGGAAAGTCGGAAAAAAACTCTTTCCTGATTGGTGTTTTCCGAAGTATAAGTGCCAGGAGGTCTTCGTGTTCATCGATCAGGCGGTTGAAGTCCTGCTGGTTTTGAGCCTGTGCCACTTCCCCTCCAATCTGTGAAATACGCTTTATCATGTCCTTCGAAACTTTTGCCGATCGGAGGTATTTACCAATGCTTGCATCTGAATCCTGTTTCCTTCCTGAATAGACAAAGGCGAGCGCGGAGCGAAAAGGGGGGTTGAAAGCTGCAGATTCAAACTGCGGCAGGTTATTTTCCAGCCGGTAATGGATCGCTGAATTCGCACCGGCACAGGCAATATCATAGGCCGAGCCTTTTTGTGTATTGAAGAACAAGGTGAAAGGGTCAATTTCAAACCAGGCGGCGATATTTCTGATAAGGCTTGAACTGCTGCCAAGGCCCCAGAGCGGGTCAAATCCCAGAATAGCCTTGACCTTGCAGGCATGCATGCCGGCAGTCGTCTCAGGGTTCAGCCGCCGGGCTTCGCGAAGCAGGCCGGCAATGTAGCTGGCAGCCTTTTTATTGGTAGCGTTCAGAACCTCATATCCGGGTACCGAGAAACCGGCCTCAAACCAGCATTTTTCCCTGAAATAACTTTGCCATCGGATAGGGCCGGATCCGGGAACCGCCGATACCAGCATCTCCTGCCCGGGTATGGTGGGAACGGCCAGGGCCGTTGCACCCTGTAACACCAGGTATTCGCCCGTGATCAGCAACTTGCCGTTTGAATAAAACTTTTTGCCAATCAAATTTTACAGTTTAGGATTTCTCTCTTCTCAGGCTGGCAATCAACTGCTTCACATTATTGAATGACACTTTTTTATCCTTGAAATAACTGATTGCCTTATCTTTTTCTTGGGTGGTAACGCCAATGTGGTTGAGAATGTTAAACAAATGCATTCTCATATGTCCTACTTGTATCCCACTGGTGACCAATGATTTCAATGCACTGAAGTTGTTGGACAGACCCACAGCCGAGGCGATCATCATCAGTTGTGCCGCACCGGGTTTGTTAAGCAAATCGAGCGAAAACCGGGCCAGTGGGTGGAGGGAAGTAAGACCGCCCACGGTACCCATGGCCAGTGGTACCATCAACTCATACACAAACTTCCCACCCTCCAGTGTAATATCGGTCATTGAAGAATACCTTCCCGTTCGTGCGGCATAGGTGTGGGCACAGGCCTCAATGGCTCTGAAATCGTTTCCGGTAGCCAGTGCCACCGCATCTATGCCATTCATGATGCCCTTATTATGTGTCGTTGCCCGATATACATCCTGTTGTGCAATACGCACGGCCCTTTCAAACTTGTTAGCGAATTGCAGGGCGTTCAGGTTACGGTCAATACCATCAAAAGCCGCTATGTCGCATTCAACCCATGTCCTGACCAGGCATTCGGGGGTATAGTTGGAAAGGATCGCCATAACGATATCACAATCCCTTTCATCCGGTGAAAATCGCTTGTCTTCTTTCAGGAAACGCTTCAGGTGTTGTGCAAACTCCTCCAGACAGGAATTGATGAAGTTGGCCCCCATGCTGTCGACGGTTTCAAAACTAGCCCTGAGTTGATAATAATGATCCAGTTTATCGGTCATGTCAACCAATTCTATATCGAGGATCCCACCGCCCCTTTTGCGCATATTGGCAGTGATGGAAGCCGTTTCGGCAATCATTTTATCTTTTATTTCCGGCATGGCGGCACGAAGTTTTTCCGCAGCCCCTTTCCAGATAAAATGAACCTGCCCGATTTTGGTCATCGACAATACCTCCGAGTGGAAACCACCCCTTTCGGCCCAGAATTTAGCGGCATTGGAAGCAGCTGCAATCACTGAGCTCTCTTCAATGACCATGGGTACAAGGTACATATTGCCGTTGATCACGAAATTGGGCGCAATGCCGTATGGAAAATAAAAGTTGGATATGGTATTCTCGGCAAACTCGTCCAGTCGTTTTTGCAAGCCGGGATCTCCGTGCCAAAATGACTTCAGCTCCCTTGCCGCTTCTTCAGGGTTTTCAAAATAGCTGGCCGTGAGTGAGATTTTCTCATCCTTGCTCAGTTTTGAAAAGCCTTTCCTGATTTGTTGCTTTTGCATGATGCCTGCAAAGATAATTGATTTGAAATAACCTTGTGTTGTGGATCACAGTTTAATAAACGCTTGCCGGACAGTAAAACCCCTGAAGTTTATCTGCAAAACAGACATCCCGGCACATCGCTGTTTCTGTCATCCCCAACCCGGAATCCGCACCAACTATTTTCAATTTGATTAAGCGATATTCTTTACTTTTACAAAAAACTCTTTCATGGCCACATCAACCAAAGGAATGAAGATCGGTATCCTTACGGCCGGAGGGGATTGCCCGGGTCTGAATGCTGCTATCCGCGGGGTTGGGAAGACCGCCATCGTGGAATACGGCATGAAGGTATTCGGGATCTCTTCGGGCTTCCTGGGGCTGATCAACCAGGAATACCGGGAATTGAAGGAAAGTGAACTCTCGGGTATCCTCACCCTGGGCGGGACCATACTGGGGACTTCCCGCGAAAAGCCTTTCAAGAATGGCAAAAAACAATACAACAGGATCGACAAGCCGAAGCTCATCCGGAAACATTATGAAGAAATGGGTCTCGATGCACTGGTCTGCATCGGGGGCAACGGCACGCAGCGGACGGCATCACAACTGGCCGGGGCAGGCCTGAACGTGATCGGCATTCCCAAAACCATCGATAATGATGTATGGGGCACCGAAGCCAGTTTTGGCTTTGATTCGGCGGTACTGATCGCCACCGACGCCATCGACAGGCTGCATACCACTGCCAACTCGCACAAGCGGATCATGGTGATAGAAGTGATGGGCCATCATGCCGGATGGCTGGCCTTATACAGCGGGATAGCCGGCGGAGGGGATGTGATCCTTATTCCGGAGATCGAATATGATGAAAAAACGGTAGCCGCCTACCTTGTCAGGCGCGCTCACCAGAAAAAGCCTTATTCCATCGTGGTTGTTGCCGAAGGTATCAGGCATAAAAAAGGGGTTCCCGCCGCCCGGCACATTGGTGATATGATCACTGCTGAAACGGGGCTTGAAACCAGGCAAACCATCCTGGGTTACATTCAGCGGGGCGGCAGTCCTTCGCCCATGGACCGTTTGCTTGCCACACGCTATGGTACTTCAGCCGTTGAAATGATCAGCCGTAAAGAGTTCGGGGTGATGGTTGCCCTCAATGAAAACAGGATTACCGGTATCCCGCTCTCAGAAGTGGAAGACAAGCTCCGCACGGTTCCCGGCGACCACCCCATGATCAAAAACTCAAGGAAGATGGATGTTTGTTTCGGGGACGGAAACAGGCTGTAATTTTTTTTTCATTCTGAATCCCTTTTCGCATGTAAACTTCCCGGAATATGTTCCAGGATTACGGATGCTGCGGTTAGGAAACATCAATCCCTCAGGTGTATGTCAAGCTCAAAGCCCGGCAAATCCATGGTCACCGTTGGGATGAGCAACAAAAAACCCAGGATCAGCAGGATGATGAGCAGCGGCGTGACCCATTTCACCCATTTATGAAAAGGGATCCGGGCCACGCCCAGCACGCCCATCAGTACACCGGAAGTAGGCGTGATCATATTTGTAAAACCATCGCCAAACTGAAAGGCCATCACCGTGGCCTGCCGCGAAAGCCCGATCAGGTCTGAGAAGGGGGCCATGATGGGCATGGTGATGGCAGCCTTGGCCGATCCTGACGGGATGATGACGTTGATAACAGTCTGTATCATGTACATAATACCGATGGAAGTAACCTCATTCGCATTTTTCATTCCCTGTGAAAGGCTGTGAAGAATGGTGCTGATCACCTTCCCATCTTCCAGTACCACGATGATACCGCCTGCAAGGCCAACGATGACCGCAGCGGGAAGGATGTCCTTTACCCCTTCCAGAAACAGCCTTGTGATCCTGTTGGCACCGTAATCCATGGCCATGCCCGATGCAATCCCCATGGCAAAAAACAGCGTGGCGATCTCCATAATATACCAGCCGTAACCCATAACCCCGACGATCAGAAAATAAATGGTGAACGTTAAAATGTTCAGCACGAAAAAATGCGCCGACTTTCGCAGGGCGAAAAAGCTGCTTACGGCAAAAAGGATCGTCCCGGCAGGAACCATCATCAGGTATGCAGGGGCATAATCGCCTACTTTCATGGGTGTGCATGGATAAACCCATGAAAAGGCCGCCATGACCAGTAAAAGTATAACCCAGGTTAACCATGCCGATAAAGGTGTATGGTATTGAACGGCATTATTTCCGCCTCCCCTTTTCTCGCGCCAATATCCGTCATCTTCATAAACCGGTGAAATGCGGGGGTTTCGTTTAACCCTTCCCGCCCAGTAAAGGATATAGGCAATTCCTGTGATATTGAGGACAAGCCAGCAAAAAAAGCGGTATTCTATTCCTGTAAAAAGGGGGATATTTGCAATTTCCTGGGCTATGCCGATGGTGAAAGGGTTCAGTATGGCACCGGCAAAGCCCAGCGCTGCCGAAACATAAACCAATCCCACACCGGTAATGGAATCATATCCCATCGAAATGGCCAGGGGAACCAGGATGATAATAAAAGCAATGGTTTCCTCGCTCATTCCAAAAACAGCTCCAAACACTGAAAACATCAGCATGATAAGTACCATTACAATGTTGTTGACGCCAAGCTTTCTCATCACACTCAACTTGCCAAGCCTGCCGGTGAACCGCAAAAAAGAGAATATCCCAACATCAATGGCCTTGCTGTTGTTCATGATCCAGAAAGCACCACCGATCATCAGTATAAAAACAATGATCCCTGCCTGCCTTTCAAAGCCTTTGAACAAAGCGGCAAAAACTTCCCACGTTTGCGGCTGGCTTTCCACAGGGCGATACTCCATTTCAAGCACCTGCCTCCCGTCATCCGCCTGGTGGTATTGTTCAATGTATTCACCTCCGGGGATGATCCATGTCAGCACTGCTGCAACAAGGATGATGAAAAAGATGATAACGTATGTATGTGGAAATCTGACCTTTTTTGGCATAATTCTTACATAAAAGCTTGCGTCAAAAATATTGTTTTATTACCGCCTCATGAAAGCGGGCCATCAGAACAATTCATCATATTTGGTCCAAAGTTCATCGCCAAGTTTCCATGCCCTTTCCACTACCTTATTGCCCCAGAGCATGGTATACCGGGTCAGGAATTCAACGGCTTTTTCAGGGTCATCACGAAGGAGTTCAAGGGCCTCACCCTCTGTTTTGGCCTGGTTTTCGATCAGTTCCTGCTGCATAGGGCCCCACACCGCGCTAACATCATGGCGCATGTCGCCCCAGCGCTGGGCTGCCAGGGTTCCCAGCCTGTTAAAAGCCCACCATGCCGATTCCATGGTATAACCGTTTATGCGTCCGGGGGTTTTATATGATTCCGGCAGGTCGGTTACACTGCAATAAACAGGAACATAAATGGAAGTGGCCACATTGTCCTGCGCCAGCCAGACAAGTCCGCCGATTTCATCAGGCAGCCAGTCGCGGCACTGTATAATGGTTGCATACATCGTATACCAGCGGGCAATGGTACGTTCTCCAAGCCATCCCCATCCTCCGTTAATCTTAAAAACCTTATTCATGTCGTAAGGCATGAATGGGTTTGCCAGCGGCGAGATGACGGTCTTTCCCGAATCATCGGTAACGGTTATGTCTTTGATAAAATTAAAGGGCGTCTCTTCATAGTAATCCTGAAAAACCTCCACGAGCATGTCGAGGGTTAGCAACTCATCAGGCTTGACCGAAAAGGGGTAGTTTTCGGCGTTGGGATCAAGTTTCAGTGATGGAGCAAGCAGGTCGAACACCCTCCATTCCCTTCTCCGGGCGGCAAGCGAAGTCCTGCTTTTGGGAGCATAGGCATAACAAAAGCGGAAATCTTCCTTTGAGTTGCACCAGCCCGAATCGATTGCCATATCATAAATGTTTTCTGAAGCCATAAAATGATCGGGATCGCCGAGGTCGATATGTTTGATGGTACTCGCAT
The DNA here is from genome assembly GCA_964531985.1 of uncultured Bacteroidales bacterium. Lineage (GTDB taxonomy): Bacteria > Bacteroidota > Bacteroidia > Bacteroidales > B18-G4 > B18-G4. The sequence continues at coordinate 29,602 of CAZHFC010000026.1, read as the reverse complement.
TGGCATTTACAGAGATATGGTCGTCAGGTACACGCTGTGCAGCCCAGATGGCTCCCGTTTTACCTTTCCCGGGGCCTACGATCTCAAAATGCCATACCTCATGTTTATCGGCGATGGTCAGACATTCGCCCGCATCGTTCCATCCATATTTTCCGGTTAGTTCACCGGCCATGGCAATAGCCTGTCTTGCGGTGCTGCAGCGCTCAAGCATAAGCTGGCACAACCGCTGACAATCGATCAGGCCTTCCGGCGACTGCAAAACCTCCCTGCCACCGAAGGTTGATTCTCCAATGGCAAGCTGTTTTTCGTTCATGCATGGATAGGCTGTATTAATATACCCAAACGTACTTTCCACCTGGGGTATTTCCCCTATCCTGATATGTGCGTAGGTGGGCATGGCCAGCGTGTCGCAGGCCTGCCGTTTATACATGGGCATTACACTGCCTTGCGGGTGAATGGCTGCCGGAATGATGTTCATCCATGAACGCGTACGGTGGCTGTCGTCAGTATGGCTAGTGATAACGGAACCATCTGCCGTTGACAGTTTCCCGGCGGTAATAGTGGTACATTCATCCGGAAATCCGGAAGGGGCATAGGGATCATTCTGTCCGCCGGCAAAATAGATAAACCAGAATGAGAATATCGTAAGCATGCATTTTTTCAGGGCAGGAAAAAAAAGATCCTTCATATTATCGGGGCTTTATCGGTTTCTTCCGGCCAAAATAGGCAATAATTTGCATATCATAATCAATTGCAGGGGGAAATATGGGCAATGCCCTGATTTGCCCGTGGCATGGTGGATCATTTATATTATTTTTGTATCATGATCAACAAACCTCAACACCATTTGCATGAGTGAACCCATCAAGCACGAATGCGGGATTGCCCTGCTGCGTCTCCTGAAACCCCTTGAATACTACATTGCTAAATATGGCACTGCCTTCTACGGCCTGAACAAGCTCCACCTGATGATGCAGAAACAGCATAACCGCGGACAGGACGGAGCCGGCATCGGGTGCATCAAATTCGACATGGAGCCGGGCAGTAAATACATCGACAGGATACGTTCAAATTCCAATACCCCCATACAGGATGTCTTTAAAAAAGCCTACAAGCCGATTAAGAATCTGATAAAAAACCATCCCGAACGGGCCTTGGATATTCAATGGCTTAAGAATCACGTTGAATTCAGCGGCGAACTTTTCCTGGGCCATCTGCGTTACGGCACTTACGGTCTCTACAGCATTGAGAGCCTCCACCCCATGATCCGATATAACAACTGGATGACCAAAAGCCTGATGCTGGTCGGTAACTTTAACATGACCAATGTTGATGAATTGTTCAACCTGCTCATCGACCTGGGGCAATATCCCGTTGAGACCTCCGACACAGTCACCATCCTCGAAAAGATTGGCCATTTCCTCGATGCAGAGAACGAAAGGCTTTACCGTTATTACAAGGAGGAGGGTTACGAAAAAAGGGAGATTTCCCCCAGGATTGCTGCCGGGCTGGATGTTGGAAACATCCTGAAGAAATCATGCAAACGCTGGGACGGCGGCTTCGCCATTGCCGGCCTTCTGGGTCACGGCGATGCCTTTGTGATGCGCGATCCGGCAGGCATCAGGCCAGCCTATTACTATGCCGATGAAGAAGTAGTTGTGGCTGCCTCGGAAAGGCCGGTCATACAGACTACTTTCAACGTTATGGAAGACAGTATCAGGGAACTGAAGCCCGGTTATGCATTGATCGTGAAACGAAACGGCTCCTTTGAAGAGGTGCTTACAAGGGAACCGCTGGAAAAAAGATCCTGTTCATTCGAACGTATATATTTTTCGCGCGGGACAGACTCGGCCATCTACAGGGAAAGGAAAAACCTTGGCCGGGCCCTGGTACCATCGATCATGGAAGCCATCGGGGGCGATCTTGAAAACACTGTTTTTTCGTATATCCCGAATACGGCCGCATCAGCATTCAGAGGAATGATGGATGAGCTGCATCATCTGTGCGATGGGATCAAGCTCGAAAGGATCAGCAAAATGAAAATGCCCCCTGACCCCGTAGCGCTCAGGGAAATTCTGTCGCTCCGGCCACGCGTTGAAAATATTGCCGTGAAGGATGTAAAGCTTCGTACCTTCATTACGCAGGACAGTGAGCGTGACGATCTGGTGGGGCATGTGTATGATATCACCTATGGGACAATCAGGCCCCGAACCGACAATCTTGTAGTTATTGACGATTCGATCGTCAGGGGGACCACCCTCCGCCAGAGCATCATCCGTATTTTGGCACGCCTGCAGCCGAAAAACATCATCATCGCCTCCTCGGCGCCACAGATACGCTATCCCGACTGTTACGGGATTGATATGGCGAGGCTCAGCGATTTTATAGCCTTTAAAGCGGCCATTGCACTGCTGAAAGAAAGCGGTCAGGAGTATATGATCAACGATGTGTACAAGGAATGTAAAGCCCAGCAGCATTTACCCAAAGAAGAGATCGTGAATTCAGTAAAGCTCATTTATAAAGCTTTCAGTGCCGAAAAGATCTCTGAGAAGATCGCGGAACTGCTCACCCCTCCCGGGCTGGTGCCGGGCCTCAGGATCATATACCAGGGTATCGATAACCTGCATAAATCCATACCCGATCACCGTGGCGACTGGTACTTTACAGGCGACTATCCCACACCCGGCGGGAATTACGTGGCAAACCTGTCATTTATCCACTATATTGAAGGAAGCAACAAACGCGCCTACTGACGGGTCATAGCAAATCGGCTATCCGGGCCGCCAGATCAGACAATTCTTCATCCGACATTTCAACCGCAGGTTTCTTGAAATCGATATCATACACGCTGTTGATCGGAACGAGATGAATGTGCGCATGGGGAACTTCAAGACCCAGTACGGTCATACCCATCCTTTTACATGGAACTACCTTTTCAATGGCCAGGCCAACCCGTTTCGCAAACACGATCATCCCGGCAAGCAGTTCGTCATCCAGGTCAAAAATATAATCCGTTTCCCTTTTGGGCACCACCAGGGTATGCCCCCTGGCGAGCGGCCTGATATCAAGAAAGGCAAAGTAGTTATCGTTTTCCGCAACTTTGTAAGAGGGAATTTCCCCATTAATGATCCGGGTAAATATGCTAGCCATGGCAATATGATTTTATCAAGTGTCTATGATCCCTGCACCCATTCACAGGCACACTCAAAAGTACAAAATTGCAATTGAAAATCAAAACAGGGGTTACCTGTGGGCCAGGCTATTTTTCCTGTATACGATCAAAAATACCATCGTTAAGGTGCCAACATCGGATACGGAGCATTTCTGTTTATATTGTTTATATTGTATGAAATATAATACAGGAATGTACAGAAAATTTAATGGGTATTTATCGTGAGATTTCAATGATCTCGAAAAGCATTTTGCCGGCAGGCACATCGATTTCTGCCTGATCACCAACTTTCTTCCCCAGGAGGCCCCTGGCTATCGGCGATGAAACGGAGATCTTGCCCGCTTTCAGGTTGGCTTCTTTTTCGGGAACAAGGGTATAGCTCATCACCGCATTGTTCTTTAGGTTCTTTATTTTTACGGTGCTAAGAATTAATACTTTTGAGGCGTCCATTTTCGATTCATCGATCAGGCGTGCATTCCTGATCTCTTCCTGGAGCTTTGATATCTGCAGTTCGAGCATCCCCTGTTCATTCTTTGCTGCATCATATTCTGCATTCTCAGAAAGGTCGCCTTTGTCGCGGGCCTCTGCAATTTGTTTTGAGATTTCCGGACGCCTCACCGATTCGAGGTATTCAAGTTCATCCTTGAGTTTTTTCAAGCCTTCCGGCGTATAGTATTTATTCTTTGTCATGATCTGAGGCATTGCATTTGAAAAAGAATGAAAGACCCTTTTAAAAGGGCCTTTCATATAAGCATTTCCTAAATATAATATTCTGAAGTTCTTTGCCGGGAGCTATTAAAAGACCACCCGGGCGCCGATACTGTGTGTTCCGCTGAAAGGATCTGTCGACCTGTATGAATAATCAATATCAATAGAGGATCCCTTCTCCTTGTTTGTGGGAACAGACACCGTGATCCCTGCGCTGGGGCCGGTAAAAACCGTTGTACGTTCTGTTTTTGAAGTGATACCATCCTCATAGGTATAACCCCCACGAAGCATCAGGTATGTGCCCAGGGCATATTCAATTCCTCCCATAAACTGGTCTTTACCGAACGAATTCGACCTGAAATTCCCGGCAAGCGTTATCCTGTGCAAATCTCCTATTAGGATATCATAGGATGCTCCTATGTCGAGTGCAGCGGGAAGCTCAAATGCTTCTGACGGAACACTGAGCGAAAATGCATTATTCTGGCCGGCAAAAAACGCTTTTTCCAGGAGACCGTCGCCGGAATAACTCATCTTGGGCCCGATATTCTTCAGGGCGATCCCGAATTTGATCTGCTCCCGTTCACCGGTAATATATTGAATACCGGCATCAATGGCAATACCCTGCGCATTGGCATCGGCAATCGACTCGGAAATAATTTTGATGGTGATACCCCCGTAAATACTGGTAGAGAATGCTTTTGCATAGGCCACTGAAACATTCAGCAGGTTGGGTTTAAAAGTACCGATGCCACCATCGGGAGAATCCGGTGTTGTTACCTGGATTTCACCGAACGACATGGATACCACATTCATCCCGATTACACCAGCATCTCCAACGCGTTGCGAAAATCCGAATGCAAACATGTTTATATCGGAACCTTTCAGGTAGGTCGTATGTGAAAACACCAGGTCTGTCCTCTGCGTGAACGCCAGACCAGCCACGTTGATAAACATGGACTCAAGCCCTTTGACGTTGGCGGTTGAAACATTTCCCCATCCGGAACTCCGTGCCCATGGGTTGATGAGCAATTGACTTGCACCGGCTTGCCCCGAACGGTCCTTATTACCGGCAATCAGGTAGCTGTCCGGTATTACCAACATGCCAACGACGACAAGTGTAATTAAGTATTTATAAAAGCTCTTCATACTAATTATATTTAGTGTTATTAACTTCATTTTCCCATACAGCTTAGAAGGTATTCAAATCCGGTGGACGCATAATGCCAAACCATTTCAGCACTTTCTCGCCAACATCCGTATTTACATGGATTATATAAATACCTCCGGCCACCTGGATTCCGGCAAAGTTCTTAAGATCCCAGTCGATATAAGTATCTGAACCATCCTTTGTCAGTTGCCTGACCAATGTACCATTAACATTATAGATGGTTATGGTGCATTTCTGCGGCAGATTCGTGATCTTAACCCTGGTATCCAAGGCATTCCTTTCATAGGTGTTATATGCGTAATAAGGATTCGGCACAACATTGATCATGTCAATATCCGTTTCGGCTTTCGAGGCGCTGTATTGTGTTGTTGCAATATTTTCGGTTGTGAAGGTATAGGCGGGCCAGTTGGTTTCGGTTGTATCATCACCTGCACATAAAGGTTCCGCAGCAACTGAAAAATACCGTTGGTAGGGTTTTGACATCCTGATCGAAAGTTTAAAATCATTACCCTCCGGCAGCCAGGGCTTTCCTTCAATCGCCAGCGGCATTCCAACCCACATCATGGATGAGAAAATAATGGGATTATAAACCGCTGCAGGTAGGTTCAATGAATCATAAGCTTTTGGTGCAAAATGGAAATAGGCACATCCGTCATAGGCCGGGAAGTTATAGGTAAGTGTGATCCCTATGGTTGAATAAACTTTTTTCTTATGGTTCAGCACATAAACATAATGCATCCCGCCAAAGAGTGGGTTGCCCAGATTGTCATATATGTTTGGTGTGGGATTGAACAGCATATCACGTCCGTTTTCACCGACCAGAAAAGAGTTTTCACCAAAAATAATATTAAGCCTTTCACCGGTTTCTATATTGATGGCATAGCCGGGGAACCAGCCAAACCCTGTTTCGGAAATGTAGTTGGGATCATTGGGGTTGGTACTGGCCCCGCTTCCGACGGGAGCCGGGTTACCGTCCTTATCCACTGATTGTCCGGCCCTTTTCCCGAAGCGTTCAACACCGCCCTCCGAAAGGGTTTTATCGGGACACATTTCAAGTACCATCGAACGCGACCATTTTGACTTATCGGCAGTGAGGACAATATCCACACTGGCAAGGTCGGCCAGCGGACTCTGCGATTTCGAAAGTGAATTAATCGCAGGGCCTACCGGACTCTGGTCATTATGGGCAACCATAACATAAGGAGCCCAGGTACCCAGTGCGATCTTTTCAAATGCACCTTCGGGATCATAGGCATTGGGCATGTTCCAGTCGTTGAATAATGAATTATCCTGATCCTGATAGGTACCTGCACGGATCCAGTTCGCCGGGCTCGAAGGCAGGTCATTGTCCTGCACACCCGTGATCCATCTGTCGGAACTGTCGGCAAAAGAAGTATACGACATAATCAGGCCGTTGTTAACCGCTGCGCTGTCGCCCGGAAATGCCGGCTGGTTGATCTGCACCGAAAGCCCGAGGTCGAGGAACAATTGTTCATAATTGAAGCGGATGTCCTTGTCGGCAAAATATTCCTTACCGCTGGTCAGGTTCGTCAGCTTCCACATGGCCGAATCGATCTTAATGGTATCATTCGTCCTGTAAACCACATCGGTAAATTCGAGCAGGTATTCAGCATTAACAACATTGAGGGGGTCAACCACCTTAACGTTAACGGGCCCTTGTCCATATTTGTATTCGGCATTGTATGCAATCGGATAATCGGGGCATCCCATTACGTTGACCGAGTCGGCCGGCGGTTTGCTCATTATTTCGGCAACGGTCTCGTCTGTCAGCTCGAGTATCATGCCTCCATTACCGTTCCCCTGTATACGTGTGATCTGCGGACCGTCACCATAATTTGAATTAAGCACGATACCGTTCAGTGGCGGATGGGGAATGGCCGGATATGTCTTAAGATTGCGGCGACCGGCCAGGAAAGGTGCCTTTTGGCCCAGCAGCCCGTTAAGTACGGCCGGCTCCTGGCTGTAAGGCATATATTCATTATAGGCATAGGCAACGGCCGTGTAATAATATTGCTTGTAGTTTTTCAGTGACCTGTCGGTTACGCCAAAAGCATCTTCCACAATACGGAATGAATGAACGATGCCATTATCGCCTCCTTCAACTTCAACCACCGGTACGTTACCGCCGATTGATTTGTCAAAATAATAATTGACCAGTGTGGTTACCCCGTTCTTTTTATCGAACTGTGCAACCAGCCTGACCTGGTTTGCATCATCTTTATTATCGAGGGTTACAGTGGCATCGGCAAGCTGGTATATCAGGTATCCTTCGAAACGGTAGAGTGAATCGGAACGTTCACCGGTTTCACTTCCGGGCAGAGGCTGTGTGATTGTATTATCATACTCTGCATATGACTCGAGGTAGTTATTGGAGGTTTTACCGTTGGAGATATAGAATATGAATTCCTGATCCAGTTCAACGATGGTAAGGTCCGGTGCATCCGGTCCGTCAAGCACCTTAAAGCAGTTATCGAAGAGTTTCTGGCATTTATCATCCACAACGCGCAGGAGTTCAACAGAAGCCCAGGGGCCGCCAGAGGTGGCGCGTGCCCACGGAATACCAACCGTAATGTAGTTAACTGCACCGGGTTCGAGGGTAAAGGGGCCGGCCGACTGCATAAAACGCCTGTCGTCAGGGTTGTTATCAGCCGTTTCTTCGGTCCAGTAAAGGCCGTTTGCGTTGAATCCTCCATTTGGGGGGGTTCCACCTGTACTCCAGTTACATGGGTCAGAGTCGCCCGGGAATACAAAATCGGTTTCAGGACCCGGAGGATTGGAGCTGAAGTGGCCACTGGCACCATACAGGAAAGGTGTGCCATCTTTCCAGAAACCACGAAGGTAGTTGTAATACTCAGGAGCGATCCCGGGATCACCAAGAGCACCTCCGGCATTGTTATGGTAGGTAAAACGGCGCATCCCGAAACGTTCGTCATCGACAATACCGTTTCCAAAGTTTACTCCATTGATGGCCATCTGGTCATATTCATAGGGAGAATTAAGAATGGAGCAATCGCCGGTGAAAGCCGGGTTATCGCGGCCGTCGGGATCGATGTAGGGTCCCTGGAAAAAGTCAACCCCAATGGCAGGCGGCTGGTCACCATATGCTTCGGGTTCACCCGAACCGTCTACGGCATTACCATTATAACAATAACCAAGGCCCCTTCCAACGTCACAACCAACATAGTCGTCCCAGGCATACCCAAGGTCGGTGTCGACCCAGGGACAGAAATATGTACCTGTAAGGGTAAAGGTTGAACGGTTGATGATCTCGTAGGAATAGAAGGTCATGTTATTGATTTCGTCATTGGTGGCAAAGGCGAATGCCTGTGCACGGATCTCGAGGCCGATGGCGGCTCCCTGTGATTCCGAGTGGAAATTACCCTTGTCGTTGAATACCCACCAAAGTGTCTGGTCGCCCTTCAGAACCTGGTCGACCAGGATGCTTCCGTGCAGGGTTCCCATCAGTTCTTCTTCCATGGTAACCTGGGGTCGGTAGTTCGGATCACCGGCAAAGTTGAGCGGACAAAGTTCATTTGTGATATCATAATAAGGATAATCCCCCTGGTTCGGGTTATAATCACCATCGCCGTCAATATCGCGGAAAGGTGCCAGGTAATAACTCTGGTTTTTGGCTACATCGCCATGCGCCGGATATTCTAAAATAGACTGGGGAATGCTATAGTCGGGGTATTCAACGGCCCTGTTGTCGCTGTTCCACCAGGCAAGGTATTGATCAATTTCAGCACGAGTGATCACAAAATGTTTATCATATTTCGCACAGGTTTCCTCGTCGACCGAGGCGGTTCCGTCTATGGTCAGCGGTCCGGGCCAATAGTCGTTCCCGCTCTGTCGGTACCTGACGGCGGCAAGTTTTAGCTGGTTATTGATGTCGAGCCCGCCAATCCATAATGAACCCGAAAAAAGTGAAGTGGCCGTACCGGCTTTGGGGATAAAATACTGTGACCCGATGCCTCCCGGAAGGTCCCACCACATATCACCACCGGTATTGATTCTTGCACGGGCATTATTGATGTCGAGGAAACGGTAACTTGAAGCGGCCGCGCATCCGGCCGTTGTTTCCTTGATTGTCTGTGAGTTTTTATTTCCGTACTTGTATTCCTCGGCATATGTAACCTGAACCAGGATTATGCAGAGCAAGGCAATAAAGAAATGGCGAAATATTTTTTTCATGATTGTTGATTATTATTTTGTTTTCATTCTATAGGCATATATCCGGATCATGGCCGGTATTTAGAAGTTGAATATTACTCCAAAATGTATGGTTCTCGGGCTGCTGTAATTCCAGGGGCGATCGATGAAAATAGCATACAGGTCGCGGAACGACTGCGGGTCGAGTTGCTCATTGATTTCCCGCTGCCATTCGGGGGCAGCCAGGTAGCCGTCATCATCCGGGTTACCGGTAGCCGGATAAATATTGATGACATTTTTCGTATTCAGAACATTGTTGATTGAAAAATAGATATTGAGGTTCCCGTTTCTTTCATCGCCAAGAACGAGCGGGATGTCTTTATCCACGCGAATGTCCATGCGGAATTGCCATGGCAGGCGGGAACCGAAATAGGTACCCTGCAGCAACCTGGTGCCTGCGCTAAGCTGGCTGTAAATATTACGCGACCTTGTATAGGGGGTACCCGAGCCGCCGGTCAGTGTCATGGTTAAACCGGTATTGTTCAATACCTGTAAGGGGGCCTTGTCTTTCTTTTCCCTCTTTACGACCGGGCCATTGTAATCGGCACCACGGCCAAAACGATAGTCGAAAAACACATTGAAACTATGACGACGGTCCCAGGCCAGCGGGAAAGTAGTCCTCAGGTTCGGAAGACCCGATGCAACCAGTGCCGCGGCAGTGGTTGTACTTGAACCCGTTCCTTCTGCAAACTGCAGCGTATAGTAGGCACTGATCCTGGCATTGTTGGTACGGCGCAGGTCATACTGTATGGTCATCCCCTTGATGGTTCCGAAGTCAATATTATTATAGGATGTATAATCCTTCGGATAGGCACCGTTGAATCGGTAGATCTGGATCATGTCACGCATCTCCTTGTAGTATGCGGCAAACTTCAGTGAGGAAGTTGGCGAAAGGATTTGCTGGAAACCAAGCTCGTAATCGATTGTTTTGGAGGGTTTCAGATTGGGGTTATTGATTGTTCCGCCAATATTGTTAAAAAAGTAGTACACCCTGGGATCGGAAAAGACATTGGATGTGGGGCGCTGGGTCAGCACGTCATAGTGTGCATAGAACAGGGCCACATCGGAGATGGGAAATGAGAATGAGACCCTTGGCATCACATTGATCTGTGGGTCATAATCTTCGAATGATTCGAGTGGTGGCCGGTCAAGGGTATTATCTACAAGGTATGGGGAAATCCCCGAGCCCACGTTCAGGGCATTGGGATCCTGTATTTCGGTGCCACTGGCGTTGAACCATGTACTTCCGTCGCGGTAACCGGTGATCCGGGTCGGATTGTCGACGTTATCGATGTATACGATATAATCTGAACCCATGTTTGTAGGATGGTTAACCGCCTGGCCGCCGACGCTCTGCACCTCACTGACCGACCTGGCCGGGTATAGCAAAAACGGATCTTTAAGGACTGTCTGGTTTGCATCGAAACGGTCGACACGAACACCAATATTGAAGATCAGGTCCCTGAATGCAAATTTATCCTGGAGGTAACCTGCCATGTATATGGGTTCGTAAGCTCCCACTGCACGGGTGAAATTTCCTTCATCGTCTTTTTCGGTGAAGAAATCCTCGAAACTGGCTTTGCCTGACATTTTATTGCCCGAATAATCGTAGCCAACCGCCGTAACGAACCAGTTCCCGTCGTTGAGCAATTCATCGGGGCTGAACATATCAAGGCTGAAAATGTTTTCGCCGACAGATACGGTATGTGAAACGTTGTTTTCGTCGAAGTACTGGATACTGTTGGTATTATAGTCGTACGACTGAATGACGATAAAATCGGTTCCGTTCACATCAAGGCCAAGCTTACTTCTGAGATTCCTGTCGAATACCCTTTGGGAGGCAGCGTCGAATTTACGTTTATATTCAACCGTATCCTGGAAGATGCCATCGCGGTATACGAAATAGGGGTTGTCAACATCCAGTTCAAGGATATGAAAGTTGGTAAGGCCGTTCATCAGTTGCCAGATTGCAACGGGTGCTACACTGTAACTCCTGTTTTGGCGTTGTTCATATTGTATGCCAAACCTGAGTTCATGGTTGCCAATGTCCATGGCACCTGAGGCATTTACGCTGATTTGATTATTATTGAATTCAGAATATCCTGACTGGATGGCGCCGGGCAGGGCGAACATGCCATAGATTGAGGGCACACCCTGGCCGTTAAGCAGGCCTCCGCCCAACTGCACCTGATCGGCATTCCGCCAGTTGCCTTCCGGATCCGGATAGAGTGAATAATAGGCAGAAGTATGGTTTGCCACATATGGATTCAGGTTACCGGGTGTAAAGGTATACAGGGTGTCGAAGTAGTTATCCATTTGGTATACATTCTCATAATACTGCCCGCCTATTGTATCTGAGATAAGTGTATAGTTTTTGGCAAGGTGCGAGTTGAAGGATCCGATATAACCATATTTGAAGACATCTTCCTTATGGTCGGGATCGTGGGTGGAGCCGCTGAAGTTCTGGTAATCGGCCTGGATAGAATAATATACGTTCTTGATGGCCGATGTGCTTTCGGGATTGTTGGGGAAACGTTGTGTAAAGCGGCCGAAAACACGCCAGGTCTGGCTGTAATACATCGGGTTTTTATCGTAGTTGAACAATGAATGGGTAAAGCTATAACCCCTTCCCTTGTTGTAGTTGTATTGACCGCCGAAGGTAAGGTTTACCGAAGGTCCTGTGCGCACGTCGATCTTGGCAGATACGTTGGCCGTATAATTGGAAGTGTTTTGTGTTGAATTGATCTTTTTAAGATCGTTCATCCGCGTATACTGGCCGTTGAGGAAAGTACCTCCGGATTCAAGGCCGGAGACCCGGAGCGGGTTATCCTGCAGATATTGAATATAGTCATCCTGACCGGTATACATATCACCGGTAAAAGGGCTGCCGTCACGGCGATAGACAAAGTCACCGCCTATAAAATACCCGATCAGGGATTCTCCCTTTTTGCCCGGTTCATCGGTTTTTCTTCTGAATATCGGACCGTTGAGGTTTAGTCCCACACGGTTATAGCCGAAGGGATCGAGGAATTCAGAGGTTTCCAGTTCCAGCCCGGCTCCGAAAATCCTTGAGGGCCCCCTGGTTGTGACCTCTATCACACCTCCGGTCGCATCGCCGTACTGGGCAGGCAAACCGCCAAGGATCACTGATTGCTGGGCAATGGCCGACTGCGGAAGCGATAGCGAGCCGATTACCGGCATGCCATCGATATAATACCTGGTTCCATCCGACCTGGCACCCCGGATATTGCCTGCTTCACCATCCCTGGAGAATACACCCCCGATGGTAGCTGCAATGGAGCCGACGTTCCTGTTCGGCATTTTCTGGATCTCTTCCTGGGTTACGGTTCCGCCACTCTGCGTCTGATCTTTGTCGATCAGCGGAACGATATAGTCGATCACAACAACTTCTTCGAGCTGTTCGGCCGACGATTCCATTTCGATGTCGAAAAAGCGGGTCTGGTTGGCGTTGATCTGGATGCCACGGATGAGCACTTCCCGGTAACCAATAAATGATGCCCTGACATCGTACCTGCCGGGAGGGATCGGTTTGATCACATATTTCCCATTGATGTCGGAAGATGCCCCGGCTTCCTGGGACCCGCCAACTTCGAGCACGATATTAACAAAGGGAAGTTCTTCCTTGGTGTTCTTGTCAATCACCATTCCCTGCAGCGTACCGGATGTTTGGGGGAATACCACCAGACTGGCAGCCAGTACAATACCAATAGTTAGAAGTAAATTTCTTAACATACCATGATAATTTTATGTTAGATAAACACTGTGCAATAAGTCGGTAAAGTTAACAAATAAAAAATTTAATATGCAAATATTATTAACACTGGATTCAAAAAAAATTAACATTCCCTTAACAAATTATCAGGTATAAGGACGTTCAAGAATTGCCTGATAAATAATAGCTTTCCGAAGGTTAAAAGGAATGTTTTTCCCTTTTTTCACCGTGGGTTTTATTTTTATAATGTCCGGAGAATTTCGGATATTTTTTTTATGGGCTGCTTCCAGGCCTTTTAATCCATAACGGGCATATTCCTCCTGGAATGACAGCGGTTTTTTCTGCACCGGCGGGTTCAGCGCTTTGCTTTCTTTTTCCTCCAGTTCCAGTATAGCGGGTTCGGGGATCTGTACCTGCTGTCCGTTCAGCAGTTCTTCGAGCAGGCTGCGGCCTTCCCTTTTGCGGGGGGCTGTTTGCGGGGAATGGCCGGCAGGTAACTGCGACCGGGCCTTTTCTTTTCGTTTACGGCTCGCCTGGTAAATGCTTGCAGCTACCCAGATCACTCCTATTAATATGTATATAAGGTCTTCCATGGCATGAATATGGCTTTTGGCGATGCTAAGGTAAATATATTACAATAATGTTCCAAGGTAAAACGATAATCAGTTTCCGGCCGATAGTAATCAGTTAACGGTTTTTTTTACGAAGATAGGAAATTAACCAATATTTACAAGTGTGTGATGATTTCAATGATCTTTTCACGTTTTCGTCTCGACACGGGGATGCGACTGCCATCGGTCAGTTCAATATAGCCCCCGTCGTTTTTTATAAAGCCTTTGATATATTTAACATTCACAAGATGAGACTTATGGGGGCGGATAAAATTATGGCTGCCCAGTAGTTCTTCATTTTCCTTTAAAGTCTTCGAAACAAGTATCTTTTCCCCTCCGCTCAGGAAAAACCGGGTGTAGTAATTGTCGCTCTCACAGCGTACGATCTGGTTAATTTCAACAACATGTATCTTTTCGGAGGTCGACAGGATGATCTTATGCGGATCGGTCTCGTTCGAACGTATGTTTTCGAGCAATACCTGAATATTCTTGTTCTTTTCCTTTCTGCTCATGGCGTTTTCAACTTTCCGTATGGCTTCCCTGAGTTCATCCGGGTCGATGGGTTTGAGCAGGTAATCCAGGGCGCTGTATTTGATGGCCTTTATGGCAAACTGGTCAAAAGCGGTTGTAAAAACAACTTCAAAATCGATATCGCCGACCTCCTCCAGCAGCCTGAAGCCGCTTCCGTCAGGCATCTGTATATCGAGAAAAACAAGATCGGGCCGGTATTCCTTCACGGCGGCAATCCCCGCCCTGTAGCTGTCGGCCTCAGCCTGGATTACAACATTGCTGCAATAGCGGTTGAGCATCCCCCTCAGGGTATCGCGCGAATGCTTTTCATCCTCAACAATAATGCTTCTGATCATAACGGTTCCGGGAGAAACAACCCTCTTAGTTTGTGTAAAAATAGTCTTTTGGTCAAAAATAAACAAATAAGCTTTCTTCATTCATGAAAAAACCGGCTCAGTCATCAATATAAAAAATATTGATCTCTACCCTTGTTCCTGCAGGAGTTCCATCCTTTTCAGTGAGATCGACAACTTTAACCGCGAATTTTTCTCTGCCTTGCTTATTGAGTATCTCCAGCCTTTCGCGGGTAATGAGCATGCCCCTGGATTTCTTTTTCAGGCCGGATGCATCCCTGATCTCCCTGGCTTTTTCCCGCCCCACACCGTTGTCCTGGATGGTACAGAAAATATATTCATCCTCAAGCTTCATCTCAATATTTATCATCCCCGGCCGCTCGCTGTGGATCAAACCATGCAGGATGGCGTTTTCAACAAAAGGCTGCAGGATCATTGGCGGGATCTCCATAAAATCCTGGTCGATGTTTTTGTCGATTTCCAGCCGGTAGTCAAACTTATTGTCGAAACGCAAGCGTTCAATATCCAGGTAATGGATCACGGCTTTGAGTTCATCTTTCACCGGAATGCTCGTCTCCCTGGAATTGACGAGGACCAGGCGCATCAATTGCGAAAACTTCGAGAGGTAATGGATGGCCTTGTCGGTATCGTTTGAGATAACAAAACTCTGAATGGCATTCAGCGAGTTGAATATAAAATGCGGGTTCATCTGCAGCTGCAAAGCTTTTTGCTGAACATCGAACAATTGCCTTTCAATTTCCAGCATTCTCTTTTCAACCCTGTGTTTTTTCTTAACGGCCCGGATGCGCCAGTATACAAAAAGCCAGAATGCCGTGATGACAAAAAGGGCTGACAGTATCCTGAAAAGGATTGTTTCCCACCATGGTGGAAGAACATGGATGTGCAGGGATACGCCCTCTTCGTTCCATACCCCGTCGTTATTCGATCCGATAACCCTGAAAGTATAAGCACCCGGCTTTACGCGTGTATATTCCGCGTACCTTCGGTCGGCATCCCTGAATATCCAGTCTTCGTCATAGTTTTCAAGCTTATAACGATACTTGTTCTTGGAGGGGTTGGAATAATCAAGTGCCGAAAACCCGATGGAAAAATAATTATCGTCGTGATACAGTATTATAGTATCCCCATCATGAAATGAACGCAGGAGTTCACGGTTGAGTTTTTTGAAATAGGTGATGACCAGCCTCGGAGGGACTTCGTTCGAAACGATTTCAGCGGGAAAGAAACTGTTGAAACCGTCCATTCCTCCGAAGAACATTTCGCCGTTATCTGCCAGAAACCAGGCTCCTCCGTTAAATTCGTTTCCCTGAAGGCCGTCATTGACATCATAGTTTACAAATTCCTCCCTTTCCGGATCGAATTTCGACAATCCCCAGTTGGTTGTCAGCCACAGGTTCCCGCTTCCGTCCTCAAGCGTGATATAAACGACATTATTGGGCAGTCCGTCCTTCTCGGTGTATTGGATAAACGTTTCCGTTTCCGGGTCGAAGCGGTTCAATCCTCCGCCCATGGTCCCGATCCAGTATCGTCCGCGGCCATCCTCATATATGCCATATACGGCATTTGCACTGATACTTGCCGGGTTGCCGGATTGGTAGGTATAGGAAACAAAACGGTCTTCTGCAGGCAGATAGCGATTGAGGCCATTGTCGGTACCAAGCCAGATATTGTCCCTGCTGTCCTGGAAGATTGTCCATACCTGGTTGCTGGAGATGCTGCCCGGGTTGCGCGGGTCGTGCATCCATGAGGTGATCCGGGCGCTGTCGGGATGAAAGCGGTTCAGGCCCCGGTTTGATCCGGTCCAGATATATCCCCGGCGATCTTCAAAAACACACAGGATGGTGTTGCTGTTGAGTGACCCTGAAAGCCCCCCCCTTGCCCTGTAAACTTTCATGTCGCCCGAAGCGGGATCATACTTTAAAAGGCCGTGGCTGTCAGTACCGATCCATATGAATCCCTTGCTGTCGCAGAGCATGGACCTGATCCTTTCCTCCACCAGGTTTGCATGCGCGCTGATACGGTAATTCAGCTGTTTGTATTTTCCGGTTTCGGGGTTATAGATGTTCACCCCCTTACCGGTTCCCAGCCATACCTGCCCCTGCCCGTCCCTGAAAATACTGTGTATGATGTTGCTGGTCAGCGACCCGGCTTCATCCGGATCCCTCCGGTAAAGCTTGAATTTTGCAATCCTCCTGTCAACCCTGTTCACCCCTTTGTAGGTACCGATCCATACGGCCTCCATATCATCCTCATAAATACAATTGATCTCATCATTGCTGATGCTATTGCTCTCGCCAGTATGTCCGTAACGGATGAAACGTTTTTTTTCGCGGTCAAAAATATTCAGTTTATTGCGTGTACCAATCCAGAGGATTCCGCGCGAATCTTCAAATACCGCCCGCACTACATTGTTGCTGATGCTTTCCGGGTCGTTGCGACTATGCAGATAGCGTTCGAAACCTTTCTCCCTGCCCCGGAAAAGGTTCAGCCCGTTTTGCGTCCCTACCCATAAATTACCGTCCCGGTCGAAATATACTTCATTAACATCATTGCTGCTGAGACTGGAAAGATCGGCGGGATCATGGAAATATGGTGTAAACAGCCGCGTGGAATCATCAAAGTTAAAAAGTCCATAACGGGTGCCGATCCATAGCTTGCCTTCACGGTCGCCTGCCACCCTGTTGATCCAGTTGCTTCGGATGCTGTCGGCTTCCGAAATATTGAAATGATAACGGGTAAACACATGCCTTTCCTTGTCGTAACGGTTCAGTCCCCGCAGGGTGCTTATCCAGAGATATCCCTGATGGTCGAGGTATAAATGATTGATGGTATTATTACTGATGCTGTTACTGTTGCCGGGATCATGTTCATACACTTCAAAGGATCTGGTATCCGGGTCAAACCGGTTGAGGCCGTCCTGCGTGCCTATCCAAATGATCCCGTGCTCATCTTCCAGGATCGTATTGATGGTAGGATTGCTCATGCCGTCTTTTTTGCTGAAAATCCTGAAATCATAAGCGTCGTATTGGTTCAGTCCGTCCCAGGTCCCAAACCAGAGGTATCCGTCACGATCCTGAATGATGCAGTTCACCATGTTCTGGCTAAGGCCTTTCACGTGCCGGATATTCTCGGTTTTGAGATTGTCGAAACGAAGGTCATGATAAGCCTGCGGCATAACAGCCAGGGCGATGGCCATGAGCGGAAGCATAAAAAGCCCCTTTAAGAAATATGTGTTCCTGTCAGCCAAGACAACTTTTCTTTTTTTTACCACCGAACAAACGTTCAAAAAATCCTTGTCCGCGTTGATGGTTGAGCGATTTCGCCTTTTTTTTTGATTTTTTCATCATTGCCCGTGTACTTTCCGACTGAATGTCGTAGTGCTTTTTTTTGAGTGTTTGCTGTTGAAGCTGGCTGTCCTTTTTCATCTGTTTTTCAATCTTGACCGATTTGCGCTGGGCAGCCGACATGCGTGATGAACGGCAGGAATGCATTCCAAGGGCAAAAATAATCACCAGAACAAGGATGAATAGCCTGCATTTCATAAAGCGCTTCCTGTTAAACGAACCCACTAAGTTAAACAGTTTTGGTTGTTGCTTGCTGTTTTGCAGCCATAAATTGTATTTACCTGCCGGGAATACCTGCCGGCTACCGGTGTTGAAAACCGGTGTTTCCTACTGCCCTGAGCGAACCTCCGGCAGCATAACATGAGGAGTGCCAATATTTATTGTAACTTTGCGTTTGGTAAATGCGCTGAAACCAAAATCATGCTAATCACTGACCTGAGCAAGCGAATATTTCTGATGATCCTGGCCGCAGGCCTTTCTTTTCAGTCGTGCCGGAAGGGTGATGATCCGAACAGCGACATTCCCTATGCCTACATCAACGTAGTGATCAATCCGAATTCCACTCTTTACCAGGAACTGAACATTGTAGGTGGCTGGATGTACTTCCAGTACGTTAATCCTCCCAGCCGTGGGCTGATCGTTTACCGCATGTCGCAGGAAGACTTTATGGCCTACGAACGAACCCCGCCCGTTAATTCAAATGCCTGCTGTGATCCTGAAAGCGGATTATGTACGCACCTGATCGTCGACGACTATTACCCGTTTGTATATGATACCTGCTCGGATTTGTCATACCAGATCATCGACGGCTCCCCGGTTTCACCGGCAAACATCCCGTTGAAACAATACAGGGCCGTTTATGACGGGTTTAATCTATACATAAGCAATTAGCCCCGGGGCGGGTAATTCTGACAAAGCATGCCCTGGCCGAAAGTAAATAGAACGTATCTGATACTGGCCGGTATTTTACTGGTCACTTTCATTGTTTACCTCCCCTCGCTCAACAATGGTTATACCAACTGGGACGACCCGGAGCAAGTTCTTGAAAACGGGCATATTCATGAACTATCCCTTTCGAACACTGCCCGCCTGTTCAGCAACTTCTACGTGGGGATGTATCAGCCCGTCACCATGCAGGTATACGCCTTCCTTTATGCGCTGGGTGGCGGAAAGGCCGGTATTTTCCACCTTTTTTCCCTACTGCTCCACCTGGTTAACATTCTTCTGGTATTCATCCTCATACGCAGATTTACGCGGAACCATATTCCCGCCCTGATCACGGCCACACTTTTCGGGCTCAGTCCCATGCAAACCGAATCGGTATCGTGGATTTCGGCCATGAGCAATTTGCTGTTTACACTTTTTTTCCTGGGCGGTATGATCACCTATCTGCGTTATGTGAGAAAACCCGGAGTCTCAGACCTTTTTCTCACCCTGTTGTTCTTTCTTTTATCGCTGTTGTCCAAGCCGGCAGCCATGACCTTTCCGGTATTGCTGGTGTTTACCGATCTTTATTACAGGAGGAAATTCGACTTCAGGCTGTTGCTCGAAAAGCTTCCTTTCTTCATCGCTTCGCTGGTTGTGGGGCTGATCATCATTGCGGCAAGGGAAGAGGCCGGTCATATCATTCCCATTTCCGGTCGTTACGGTATCTTCGACAGGGCCCTGCTCATCGCCTACGGTTTTTCCTTTTATGTTTCGGGGCTTTTTATCCCGTCAGGGCTTTCGGCATTCCATCCCTACCCCGGCACGCCGCTTCCGGCAGTATATTACCTTGCTCCACTGATACCGCTCATGATCATTTTCATGCTTTTCAGGCTGAAGGGGGAACTTAGGCGGCAGGTGCTGGCCGGGATTATTTTTTTCATTGTTACCATTGCCATTGTGCTTGAGTTTATCCCCCTCGGGGTACAGGTGGTGAAGGAACGCTATGTTTATCTGCCGGGCATCGGGCTATATTATGCCTTTGCCGCGATACTCCTGTATTTTTTCCCCCGCGGGCGGCGGGGGTGGATCGTACCGGCTGTTATGCTGTGTTTTGTGGTCGTTTTCAGCCTGTTTACTTATCAGCGTTCAAAAACCTGGGAAAGCAGTCTGAGCCTGTGGAACGATGTGCTGGAGCGTTATCCTGAAGCCTCTGCAGCCCTGATCAACCGCGGAAATGCATGGCAGGATTATGAAGATTTTTACAATGCCGTGTCCGATTACAGCCTGGCCATCCGCTATGAGCCGGGAGCCGCCGATGCCTATATGAACCGGGGGCTGGCATACTACAGGATGGGCAGGTCTTCAGAAGCCCTGAACGATTTTAACCGTGCCATTTCCATGGGTATGGATGATGCATCCATACTGAATAACCGGGGCCTGATAAAGGCATCGCTCAATGATTTTGGCGGTGCCCTGGCAGATTTTGAACGTGCACTGGCGCAGGATCCCCTAATGGGCGAAGCCTGGATCAACCGTGGGCTGATGCTTGCCGCACAGGGACGTTTCGGGGAAGCGGCAGAAGCTTTCACAAGGGCCATTGAGGTCGGGGCCGGTTCTGCCAAAGCCTATTACTGGCGGGGCATGGTGTTTCTGCAACAGGGCATGACGGCAGCAGCATGCCGTGACCTGAAAGCCGCACGTTCGGCGGGATGGGACATCCCCCATTGGCCGGAGGCCTGTGACCCCTAGCAGCCGGGGTGAATGAACACCAGTGATGAATCCTAATAACGGTAATGGTCGGGCTTGAACGGCCCTTCCCTGGGAATTCCCAGGTACCCGGCCTGTGCATCGGTCAGGCTGGTCAGTTTCACGCCTATATGGTCGAGGTGCAGGCGGGCCACCTCCTCGTCGAGATGTTTGGGCAGCCTGTAAACGTCAATCTCATAATCGTTCTTCCATAATTCGATCTGGGCAAGTGTCTGATTGGTAAAAGAGTTGCTCATGACAAAGCTGGCATGCCCGGTGGCACAGCCCAGGTTAACAAGCCTTCCTTCGGCCAGCAGGTAGATGCAATGCCCGTCGGGGAAAATATATTTGTCGACCTGTGGCTTGATGTTGACCCTTTCAACCCCCGGGGCCTCGTTGAGTTTGTCGACCTGTATCTCATTATCGAAATGGCCGATGTTGCAGACAATGGCTTCATCTTTCATGGCTGCCATGTGCTCCAGTGTGATCACATCCCTGTTGCCTGTGGCGGTGACGAAGATATTACCTTCGGCCAGGACATCCTCAAGGGTTGTAACCTCGTATCCTTCCATGGCGGCCTGCAGGGCGCAGATGGGGTCGATTTCGGTAACCTTGACCCTTGCACCGTATGCGCGCATTGATTTTGCGCTTCCCTTGCCCACGTCGCCGTAGCCCAGGATCACCACCACCTTACCTGCCAGCATCACATCCGTAGCACGCTTGATGCCGTCGGCCAGGGATTCGCGGCATCCGTACAGGTTATCAAATTTCGACTTGGTAACGGAATCATTCACGTTAATAGCCGGGAACAGCAAGGTACCCTGCTCCTTACGCTGGTAGAGGCGGTGAACCCCGGTGGTGGTCTCTTCCGAAACCCCTTTCATACCTTCGGCAGTGCGGTGCCAGCGTTTGGGATCTTCTCCGAGTATTTCCTTTAGACGCTGCAATATTACCTTTTCTTCATTGTTCTCGGCTTTCCTGTCGAGGATCGAAGGGTCGTTTTCGGCTTCGTATCCCAGGTGAAGCAGCAGGGTGGCGTCGCCCCCGTCGTCGACGATGAGGTTTGGCCCTTTCCCTCCCGGAAATGCCAGCGCCCGGTCGGTACACCACCAGTATTCCTCCAGTGTTTCCCCTTTCCATGCAAATACCGGCACCTGTGCATCGCGTACAACGGCGGCAGCGGCATGGTCCTGGGTTGAAAAGATGTTGCAGCTTGCCCAGCGTACTTCGGCACCCAGTGCAATGAGGGTTTCGATGAGCACGGCCGTTTGCACGGTCATATGCAGCGACCCGGTAATGCGGGCGCCTTTCAGTGGTTTTTCATCGGAATACCTCGCCCTGATGGCCATCAGCCCCGGCATCTCCTTTTCGGCTATTTCAATCTCCTTACGGCCCCAGTCGGCAAGGCCTATATCCTTTATCCTGTAATTGGTCATCCTGTTTGTTGCTATCTGTGTCATCTATTTTAATTTTTCAGGACTGCAAAATTACATCTTTTTACCATAGCAGCCAAGCCCTGTTCATTCCGAGCGGCGTCAGGGAACGGGGCCGGAGGTCGTGTATAGCATCAATAGTTTTATCTTTGCAGGAAACAAGAGTCCGGCATGTCGCTGTATAATGATAAATACGTTGACGAAGGCACCCGCCTGGTGATATGGAAGATCGAGGAGGATCCGGACTGGTTCCTTTCGCAACTTAGCCTGGATGAGGAGGAATTACGGCGGTATGATGGTTTCAGGACCGACCAGCGGCGCCTGCACTGGCTCGCATACCGGCATATCCTGAAAAACGTCATAAAGAAAGGGCAGGAGATCAGGGTGCGTTACGATCAAAGCAATAAACCATTTATCGACCTCTCGAACGACCACATATCCGTTTCGCATTCCGGCAATTTTGCCGTTGCTATCATCAGCAGCAAGCATGTGGTCGGGGTGGACGTGGAGGAGGTAGCTGACAGGCTGAAAAAGGTCAGCGACAAGTTCCTGGGGGAGCATGAATCGGGAGATACGCCCAGGAACCTTCCAATTGAAAAACTTTGCCTGTACTGGTGTGCCAAGGAAGCCATTTACAAGGCTCATGGCGAAAGGATGCTCGACTTCAGAAACCATATCCGCATCGGCCGGATCCCTGAAAGGCTCGAAGGGCATTTCAGGGGAAGCGTTTGCAGGGAGGAAATTGACAAGCATTACAACCTGGTTGCGGAAAGGCTTGAAAACTATTTCCTGGTGTACGTTACCGGGGCCCTGACAACTGAATAGACGGGCCGGCTTTTTTTTCGGCTTTGCACGTCGCCTGAGTTTTTTGCTATATTTGCTTCGCCTGAACACTTGTCATGGATATTTACAGTCGGATCACCAGCAGGAAGGAAAAGCAATTTGCCGTTTTGATCGACCCCGAGCAATGCGACGGAGCTGTATTGCACCATCTGACATTACTGGCGCGTGATTCGAATGTTGATTACATACTGATTGGCGGCAGTTTACTGGTCAATGACCACCTCGACCAGTGTATCAATCTGATCCGCAAAGAAAGCGATATTCCTTTAATCCTTTTCCCGGGAAGCGAAATGCAGGTAAACGGCAAGGCAGATGCCATCCTGCTGCTATCGCTGATATCGGGCAGGAATCCCGAGCTCCTGATCGGGAAGCACGTTTCGGCGGCGCCCTACATCAGGGCAAGCCGGCTGGAGGTATTGCCCACGGGGTATATGCTCATCGAAAGCGGCAATGCCACCACCGCCCTGTATATGAGCAATACCAACCCCATCCCCAGGGAGAAGGACGACATAGCCGTATGCACGGCAATGGCAGGGGAGATGCTCGGCCTGAAGCTGATCTATATGGATGCCGGAAGCGGTGCGGCGCATCCGGTTTCTTCATCCATGATCAGGAAAGTGAAGGATCATATTTCCATTCCGCTCATAGTGGGGGGCGGCATCTGTACACCGGAAGAAGCCCGTGAAAAATGCCGGGCGGGGGCCGACCTTATCGTTGTGGGCACAGCCATCGAAAATGACCCGGACCTGATCAGCCATATCGCGGCAGCCGTTAAAAATGCATGATCTGCCGTCCCGGCATGAACATGCATTACACACATCCCCCCGGGAAAATATTAATAAATTTTTAAAATGGCAGGATGCGGCAAACGGCCTTGAATTTGTATCTTGCAACGCATCCGGCAGACAAAACAATCCATCATTAACCTTACCAATATGAAAAAGTATCTCATTATCCTTACAAACCTCCTGATCCTCTTGCCACTGCTCGCCACCGCCCAGGAAAAGGCACTGACTATTGCCGATGCGTCCTTTATGAACCGCGCCATCATGCCCCAAAGCATGCCCGGACTGTCGTGGATGGGCAGCACTCCTTACCTGGCCTATACAGAAGAACAGGAGATGTTCAGCATGAAGGCAGGGGTTTCGAAACCTGTCTTCCTTTTCAGCCTCAACGACCTCAACAGCAGCCTTAATAAGATCGATGCCGACACCCTGCGCAGGCTGCCTTCATTCAACTGGATCGACGACGAGTCGGGCTATTTCACTGCACAGGGCAGGGTTTATCTGTACCATTTGAGCTCAAAACAGATACAGGAGCTGAACCACTTCCCTTCGGAAGCCGCTAACATCGACGTGGAAAAAAATACCCGCTCAGTGGCCTATACCATCAACAATAACCTGTATGTTGCAATACAGGGACGGCAGGTTCAGCTTACCAACGACCAGGATCCCGGCATCGTGAACGGGCAAACGGTCCATCGCAATGAATTCGGCATCAGCAAAGGCACTTATTGGTCGCCCGGGGGCAGTTACCTGGCCTTTTACCGAAAGGACGAAACCATGGTGAGCGATTATCCGCTGGTAGATACAGACGAACGCGTGGCAGCGCTGAACAGTATCAAATATCCCATGGCCGGTATGGCCAGCCACGAAGTTACCCTGGGTGTATTTGACGCCGCCACCGGAGAAATCATTTTCCTGAACACCGGTGAGCCCGCCGACCAGTATCTCACCTGCGTGACATGGAGCCCCGATGAGAAACATATTTATGTGGCATTGCTAAACCGCGGACAGGACCATATGAAACTCAACTGCTACGATGCCCGCAACGGCAGACTTGTGAGAACCCTCTTCGGGGAGACCAGTGATAAATATGTTGAACCGATGAATGGCCCGGTTTTCCTGAATGAAAATCCGGAACAATTCATCTGGATCAGCGAACGTGACGGCTTCAGGCACCTGTATCTATACAATACGGAGGGAGAACTGCTACGGCAACTTACTTCCGGCCCCTGGGTGGTACGCAGCCTTTCAGGCATCAGCCCCGACGATAAATACGCCTATTTTACAGCAACCACCGAAAGCCCCCTGAATGCCGATGTTTACCGCGTTGAACTTAAAAGCAGCGAAATAACGAAGATCGCCGAAAGGAACGGCAACCACAATATCAGGCTCAACGGGAACGGGAAATATTTTATCGACATTTTCAGCGACACCCTCACTGCACGCGAATATTCAGTGGTATCGACCAAAGGAAAGCTGCTTCAGGTTCTGCAGGAGAATCAGGATCCGCTTGCCGCTTACCGCATAGGCAACATGAGCATCTTCACCATAGATGCCAATGACGGCACGGAGCTTTACTGCCGCATGATCACGCCTCCGGGGTTTGACCCTGCCGGGCAGTACCCCGCCATCGTATACGTTTACGGCGGGCCGCACGCACAATTGGTTACCAACTCATGGCTGGGCGGTGCATCCCTTTTCCTTTATTACCTGGCACAGGAAGGCTATGTGGTCTTTACCCTCGACAACAGGGGCTCGGCCAACCGGGGCAGGGAGTTTGAACAAACCATTTTCCGCAGGCTGGGAACGGTGGAAGTCGAAGACCAGCTGACCGGTGTGGAATATTTGAAAAACCTGCCTTTTATCGACAGCGGGCGCCTTGGGGTACACGGATGGAGTTACGGTGGTTTTATGACCATTTCGCTGATGCTCAGAAAGCCGGAAATTTTTAAAGTCGGCGTTTGCGGTGGGCCGGTCACCGACTGGAAGTATTACGAAGTGATGTACGGCGAGCGTTATATGGACACACCCGAAACAAATCCCGAGGGCTATGAGGCCGCCAGCCTGCTGAACCTTGCCGGCAATCTGGAAGGGAAGCTGCTGATCATCCACGGTACCGCCGACCCGGTGGTGGTATGGCAGCACTCCCTGGCGCTGATCAGCAGGTTTATCAGTGCAGGAAAGCAACCCGACTACTTTGTTTATCCCGGGCACGGGCACGGTGTGGGGGGTAAAGACAGGATGCACCTGAATGAAAGGATGGCGCAATATTTTTTCAACAACCTTTAAGGACAGCATCAATGAAAAAAAAGGCCCCTGCAAGCTGCGGGAGCCTTTTTTTATTGTACACACATACTTAGTATTTCATGAAATTCATGGTAGCGTAGCTGCCCTGATGGCTGATACGCACATAGTATACCCCCGGCTCCAGCCTCTCTATGTAAAGTTTTTCCGTTTCTCCGGAAACGGCTGATTCCAGGAGCAGACGACCGCTGTTGTCAAAAACCTGTATCCCGGCATACAGGGGAGCTTTGACGATAATATATGCGTTTGCCGGATTGGGATAAAGCCCGCAATGCAGGCTGAGGTCCGGTTCGGCCAGGCCGATATTGGCTTCGCCAACGGGCAGCGAAGTAACATAGATCATATCACCGCTGTTGCCACCATTTGCATTGGCCAGGTTAACCGCTGCATAGAAAGTGACTTCGCCGGTGCCCGATGCCGGGGCCGTCCAGTCGAAAGACCAGGTATTCGGCGTTCCCTGCGGTGCCGTGCCGGCAGTCGTATGGGTAACGGCAGAGGTTCCGGCCAGTTTTGTACGGCCGGCATCTGTGATGGTCCAGCTTCCTGTTTTGGCAACCATGGTTTCGGAGGTGATAAGGAAACCATACTTTGGCGCGCTCTGTCCCTCAACTGTAAGGGTAATGGTATAGCTGTCGCCGGGCGTATAGCCAATGAGCGGGATGTTGGTACTTATCCAGCCATCGACCTGGGTAGCCGGGCCCGGAGCGTGACAGGAAGTGCAGTTTATTCCGTCGAGGGGAGAGCCGGTATAGCCGGCCGGCGAGCCGCCCGTATTGGCAAGCAGCAGCAAGAGGGCGGGGATAAGGGGGATGAGAACGAGGTAAAGTTTTTTCATATTATTCAATGTTTGTTATGCGCTATGACAAAACCCTCCTGTTGGCCAATCCTTAGTTGATTGTAATTGCAAGGCTCTTACCCGGAGGCTTCGCAGGCGCAAAGTTTTTTTATGGATCAGCCGGCAGATCAACCCATAAAGATAAACATGCCACAGCGGATTGTCAACAAAATACATCCGTTCATGCCTTATTTGGAAAGATGCTAAATACGCCGGTATATGGAAACCCGGAGGAGAACCGGCAAAGCAGATCAATCATCGGAGGCAAGCACACTCATGATGACAAGGTATCGGCCCTGATATTCTTCGAGGCTAAGGATGATCCTTGGATGGATAAAAAACTCTTTGCTGTCGCTGTCGCGTGCATCGGTATACATATGATATAAAAGGAAGTTGCCGGCCCCGTCCCGGCTCAGGTAATAGTTTTCGCCCAGGCACCCTGTGACTGCGTTCACCATGCGGCCGAAAAACTCAGTGGCAATGTCCTGTTCGCTGAAGGATGGATAATAGAAATTAACCGACATGTTTTTATTTTCCGTCCTGAGCTCGCCCCTATCGCTGTTCCATAGCGAAAAGCGGTATTCAAGCACACGGATATTCCCGGCTGAGGATATCTGTTCCCCGGTATATCCGCCGAACCATTCCTGTCCTTCCCTGATCATGGTATACAGCGCTTCGCAATCGCGATCCCCTGACGATTGTGCCAGGCTGCTGAATGCGGTTAAAAACATGATGAGGGAGGTTAAGGTTGAGGTTATTGTATGGGATTTTTTCATGGGGTGATGGGATTATTAATGTTAATGATCAAATTTTCGGTTAAAGATACGTAATATGGTCGATATATTCCGGAAACTCGATTCCGTCATTCACCAGTTCGCAAAGGCCCAGGTGAACTGCTTCGAAAAGGAGGAAGGGTAGGGTGTGAAGATCCTGTGGATTGAAGGGTAGCCTGAGGCTGATGCAAAAATGGAGATGATCATGAAAGAAGCGGGAGGCTGAAACCAGATAAGGGCTTAAATGAAATCCGAATGATCAAAAAAAAAGGGACACCATGTAGTGCCCCTTTTTCGATCATTATCCGGGAGTGATCATTCCTGAACTATTACGTCGATATTGATCTGGTCGCCTTTCCCGTTAATTGTATTTACTTTAATGTAGCCAAGCTTGTTGTTTACGGTTTTGAAAAACACTACATCATCAGCCTCGAGGTTATTGATTTCATTTTCGGTACCCGTAAATTCAGGGAATATGTAGGAACCACCAATTGCATCGAATTCGGTGGCGTTGATGCCGGCCATATCAAATAATGTATTATTGAATATGGTCCATGATCCTGTCAGGTTGAATACAGCTTTTATATCATCATTGGCCGGTGCACCGAAGGTTGACTTATTGATTGCACCCAGATAGAAGGCAAAATCGACAGAACCCTGGTTTGCTGAAGCTTCTGCCTTGGTCATTACTGTGCCTGTTGCGGTAGCCATAAAGCTGCCGTAGGTTGTATCGTTAAAGGATCCCATGGTTACATTTTTGTAAATGGATATATTTGGCACCGTAGTGATCACGATCGATAGTTGTTTGTTTTGGCCGTCCTTGTCAGTAATGGTGAAAGTCCACCTTTCTTCTCCTGCCTGGGTATTGGCTATAAGGTCAAGCTCTTTGGAGTAATTGGCCTCATTGATGTCGTCGTCCTCAAAAACCGTGGTCGGGGTGTTGTTGAATGTACGCACGACAACGTATGATTTGATGTCGCTCTTTGAAGTAAGGTTCTCTGAAGCATTGATCCCGACTTTGAATGCGCTGCTGGGAGCCATTTCGGCATCACTGTCAGTATAACCAGCACCCCCGATAAAGGTCATAACGGGAGAGAGGTCAACCGGCGTAGGATCATCATCGTCTTTTTTGCATGACGAACCCACTATGGCTGCTGTCAGGAGCAATAATCCGAATAAATACATTGTGTTTTTCATAATTGTTATCATTTAGTGTTAGTAGTTTAGTTGCTTTGCTTCCTTCAAACACAAATATACGAAAAAAAACGATATTTTTACAAACATCTCACTAAGAAAACCCTAATAATAGGGGGTGAAGCCAATCCCTCTCCCGCCACCCCCACCGGAAGAACCCCCGGTGAGCTGATCATTCTTCCCAATGCCTTCACCCCCGACGGGGACGGCCTCAACGATGTGTTCAAAGCCATCGGCCAGCCCGACAACCTCAGCTCCTTTAGCATGACCATCTTCAACCGCTGGGGACAGATGGTATTTGAAAGCAGCGACATTTCCCTCGGTTGGGATGGCACTTATCAGGGCAAACCAGCCCCGTCAGGAACATATGTTTATGGGCTTGATTATTCTATCTCGAGTCGAAGTTTTAACACATCGGGAACCGTAGTGCTAATCAGATAATGCAGCAAAGATTCTTAAATGAAGCTGTCATCCTGATACCGTGAGTGAAACGACACGGTAGAAGGATCCTTTAGCGTTTTACTGTCAGCCAGCAAATTCCTCCTGCCAGCCTTGTGCAGAAAACCGGCAGATGCAACGCTCTAAATTCGGCCCCTTAGCCAGGAGGTCGGCTAGCGAATGCCAACCTTGACAGGCTGTTATATTTTGCGTAACTTTACAGGTATAATGAGGAGCAAAAAAACCCTTTAATTGAAAATAAAAAACAATACCGGTTAATGTAATCAGATATCAACAAAGAAAGGAGGTAAAGGCAAAGATAAGCAATTATGATTGCAAGTATCAGTCAATCATCTGACAGTCTGGCCAGCTTCATGGCAATTGATTTACTTATTATTTATAACTTTATATATTTATACTATGAAACACCCATGATTTGGCAAAGCACAAACACCCATGAAAATTAAGTTACTT
>CAZHFC010000025.1:0-53206 GCA_964531985.1 uncultured Bacteroidales bacterium | reverse complement strand
CTTCTCCCTGGGGAGAAGGGGCCAGGGGATGAGGGGTGTTGCAGAAAAGCATCCCTGGGGAGAAGGGGCCAGGGGTTGAGCAGAATTCCCCCTTCTCCCTGGGGAGAAGGGGCCAGGGGATGAGGGGCATTGCAGAAAAGCATCCCCGGGGAGAAGGGGCTTATTTCATCAAAATAACCTTCGCCGTCTCCACCACATCCCCTGCCTGCAGCCGCAGCAGGTATATGCCGTTTGGCAGGTGGGAGAGGTTGAGGGTGTGGCTTTGGGTTCCGGCTGACATATTCCCAAGGCTGATGAATTCAATCAATTCTCCCTGCGTGCTGAAGAGGCTCAGGCTTGCATCATTCCTTTCCTGAAGCTGGTAGCTGATCATGGTTTTATCCCGGGCCGGATTGGGCGCAACTTCCAGGATGTTTTTTTTCGTGGATGACTGAAAATGCGGTGTGCTTGGCATCAGACATTCATCCGCGCCGATATCCCATTGATCCCCCTGTGGCCTGGGATCTCCGTCAAAATCAACATTCGGGGCATAATAAATTGTTCCCGCCACTTCAAGTTCTCCTGTGCCTGTATTGTGGCAGGGCCCGCCAGCGATGTGATACAGAGTATCTCCTGGAATGAACAAAGGATCTTCAATAATATTATCACTTCCACTCCAGGGACCGCTGATATCGCCTTCGGTTATTCTTGAATATGAAATTGTAATTTTATTATCATCTTCATTGAAGATGTCAGGCCCATCAGGTGCTGAATTGTTCCAGAAAATCGAATTGAAAATAACCGGTGGACTATGTAAACCTACAAATCTTATAGCGCCACCGCTAATTTCAGCAGTATTTTCTATAAATGAATTGTTGATTATCCCTGCCCTCAATGACATGCACTGATTTTGGGAGATATTTTCAGTTTCCGGATTGTAAATATGTAAACACCCTCCTTTTTGAGCTGCATTTTCGTAAAATACATTATTGGTTATCAGTAAATTATATCCTCTTCGTGATGTAAATGCTGCTCCCACCTGTGCTTCATTACGATAGAAATAATTCCTGTCGATGATAACCATGTTTTCGTACGAGTCCATTATGCTGACCGCCCCGGTACCATCTGATGCATTTATGGGTGAATTGTTTTCAATAAATTGGTTGTTCACTATTTCAAGATCACTTGAAGTTGTTTTGTAGGTTATGGCCGCTCCTCTGAATTGCCCACTGCTGCCATCAATATAATTCCCTTTGAAATAATTATTATATACATATCCTCCATTTCCTGTTCCGCACAATCCGGCCCCCCTTGTAGAGCCCCCTCTGATTGAGTTATTGACAATAGTGTTTCCTGTGATGTTAAATGATCCTGAAGCCATGGTCTCCAACACGGTTTTAATGGCTCCTCCATCCGCCCTTTGAATATCACATTCACATGAGTTATTCCTGAAAATATTATCGCTAATTGTAGTCGTTAAAGATGCAGCCGGAGTTTTTGCTCCAACGAAAACTCCACCCCCTTCTGCCATGGTAGTGGTTACGGATATTGTATTTCCCGAAATAGTATTGTTTTGGATAATAATGTTGAAATCTCCATTGCTGACCATACAGGCGATGCCGGCCCCAAGCGCATGGGTAACATGACTGAGTTCATTGTCAATTATTTTGCATTTAATGATCTTCGCACCAGCATTGATACATAAAATCCCACCACCCGCCTTTGTCTGAAACATTTCCGACCAGGTACCTTCGCCATGAGTAATTGTAAGGCCGTTTATTACCGAACTTGTATCTTCACCTGATACCAAAGTAACCACCGAAGCACTATCAACATTGGTGGCCTCGCTTCCGTCAATAATTGTATTATTGATGTGATTTGTATCAGGGTCAATAATATACCGGCTGGCCAGGGTTATTGCCTTGCCCATAAAGTTGATGTTCTCAAAATAGGTGCCCGTGTCGACCAGCACGGTGTCGCCGTCTGTGGCGGCATCAATGCCTGCCTGTATGGTGGCGTAATCGCCGGGAATGTGGATGACCTGCGCGCTGAGCGCGGCGGCGATCATCAGGGTTGTGGTAAGGAGTAGAAGTTTTTTCATGGTATTCAGTGTTTCATGGTTAAATGGCTTCATGGCTTCATGGGTGGATTCACCCCTCACCCCCTTAACCCCCCGGCCCCCTTTTCCCCCTCTCCCCGAGGGAGAGGGGGCTAGGGGGTGAGGGGCTTATTTCATCAAAACAACCTTCGCCGTCTCCACCACATCCCCTGCCTGCAGCCGCAGCAGGTATATGCCGTTTGGCAGGTGGGAGAGGTTGAGGGTGTGGCTTTGGGTTCCGGCTGACATATTCCCAAGGCTGATGAATTCAATCAATTCTCCCTGCGTGCTGAAGAGGCTCAGGCTTGCATCATTCCTTTCCTGAAGCTGGTAGCTGATCATGGTTTTATCCCGGGCCGGATTGGGCGCAACTTCCAGGATGTTTTTTTTCGTGGATGACTGAAAATGCGGTGTGCTTGGCATCAGACATTCATCCGCGCCGATATCCCATTGATCCCCCTGTGGCCTGGGATCTCCGTCAAAATCAACATTCGGGGCATAATAAATTGTTCCCGCCACTTCAAGTTCTCCTGTGCCTGTATTGTGGCAGGGTCCGCCATTGATATGACACAGCGAATCACCAAGTATAAAACCAGGGTCTTCGAAGATGTTACCATGGCCAATATAGCTTCCTGAAATTGAGCTGTCGGCCGGGTTAATGTCACAATGTGAAATAAAAATGGTGTCGGGTACGAATAAATATATATTATCACCGCTGGGTGCGGTATTTTCCCAGAAGATGCAGTTAAAGAAAATGGGTACATGGTCGCGCTGATCAGAATCAATAGCTCCACCGGAATTCCCCGCCTCATTTGCATAAAAGGTATTGTTCACTACAACAGGATGCGATTCTTGCTTTGGTAATTTCAAGGTGACGTCCTCTCCTAATGAGTGAGATATGGAAATTTCCAAAGGTTTATCATCAGTAGCATGACGTAATGCATAAGCTCCTCCCCACGACCAGGCAATATTATCCGAAAAAATGTTATTAGTCAGGGAAATATCAAAGGTGTTATAAGTCCATAACCCTCCTCCATAATTTGAGTGATTTCCCTGTATGAAATTGGACTCTATATTGTATCTGGCGCCTTCATTGTTATAAAAATGAATTCCTCCTCCATATGATGTTCCGGTCCCGGTGTTGTTGTAAATATAATTATTACTGATATCAGCAAAATTATATGTCCCTTCTGCACATAAACCAGCTCCGCACCACCAATTGCTCCCGCTAATCTGGTTTTCATGAATATGGTTGTCAGTAATGAACAGGAGGCTGTCTTTTACAAAGGTTAACCCCGATCCCCATGCAGCTGTGGTTGCTGATATATCATTCCCCCAGATCATATTGTCTTTTATAATAACTGTGTCTGCCGCCAGACCAACATCAATACCTCCTCCCTGCACATATTCTCCATTCTGTATGTTTTCGTATATATTGTTACCTTCAATCAGGACTTTGTTTTGTGTTGCTATAATACGCAATCCTCCCCCCAGACATCTGTCACCTGCCAGAGATTCATTATTATTAATATCATTGTTCCTGATCTCGCAGGGAACAGCAAAGGAACAAATGCCCCCACCCATTGCCCAGGTATTGGCATCCAGCGTATTAAATCTTATAATATTGTTATAGACATGTGCATGCTGATTTGACCCCGGCTCCCATAGCTCAAGTTCAATCCCCCCTCCATCAGCCATACCGGTGGTGTTTATACAGCTGTTATGTTCAACGATGTTGTTTTTGATGACAGCATTCACCAGAATGGACATGCCTGCTCCGAATGCTGAGAATCCATCTGAAATACTGGTATTATGACTGATTATATTATTGTCAATAATGGCCCAGTATTTATCTCCACCCAAAAATAAAAGTCCGGCACCCCCCCCGCTGTCAGATTCAACCTGGTTATACATTATCTTATTATGCGAGATTTTAGCTCCTGCCTCCCATGCATAGACGCCTCCTCCTGCGCGGACATTAAACCCGGTAGTCCACACACCGGACCCCCCGGTTAATGTAAATCCACTAAGGATGGAGGTAGTATCCTCTTCATGCACGAACATAACACAGGCTGCACTGTCGGGATAGACCGGCTGGCTCCCGTCAATAATCGTGTTGTTGATGTGGTTGGTGTCGCCGTATAGCAAAAAGTGACTGGCCACCATAATGGCCTTGCCTTTGTAGTTGATGTTCTCATAATAGGTGCCTGTGTCAACCAATACAGTATCTCCATTACCGGCGGCATTGATGCCTGCCTGTATGGTGGGTTGGTCGGCGGGTACGTGGATGATCTGGGCTGTACTCACCTGCGTAATGAGAAGTACGCAATACCCGGTTAAAAATGAAAGAATGATCTTTTTCATGGCTGGAAGATTTTAGGTTTATAAATGCTCCCGTAAAGTTAATGCCACAGGGAGGCTTAAATCTTCCATAGATGTTTCATTTTCTTCTAATTATGTTACATCAGGGAATAAGGACCGTTAATTTTCCTTTTTAAGGTGGATGTATTCGGAAGGGGTCACCCCAAACTGTTCGCGGAAACATCTGGTAAAATAGGGCAATGTGTTAAACCCTACATCATAGGCTATTTCACTAACAGTCGCGGTTTTATTCGCGAGAAGCTCCGCCGCCCTGTTGAGCCGCAGGGTGCGGATAAAAGCAGATGCAGGCTGGTCGAGCAGGGCTTTTAGCTTACGGTGCAGCTGTACACGGCTTAATGCCATTTTTTTTGCGAAACTTTCGATGCCGAAATCCGGATCAGCCATGTTTTCATCTACAAGCTTTCTCGCTTTGTACAGGAATTGCTGGTCCATGCTGAGCATTTCCGGCAGGGCCTCTGTCTGTTCCAATTTCATTTCCTTTCTGAAAAGGGCCTTCAAATCGCTTCGTTGCCTGATCAGGTTTTTGATGCGTACCTGCAGTTCGGCAGGATCAAAAGGTTTGCTTAAGAAATCATCTGCACCCAGCCCCAGCCCTTCCAGCTTATCTTCCAAAGCGGCCTTGGCCGTGAGCAGGATTACGGGAATATGGCTGGTACGCTCGTCGGTTTTCAGGGTGCTGCACAGCTGATAGCCGTCAATTTCGGGCATCATCACATCGCTGATGATAAGATCGGGGATGTATTCAATGGCCATTTGCAATCCCTGCGCTCCGTCGGTTGCCTCGTTAACCAGGTATTCTTTATCGAGGTAGGAACGTACATAGGTGCGCAGGTCGTCATTGTCTTCAACGATGAGCAGCAGGGGCCTGCCGTCGTCCGCTTCGCGGATTTCGGGGTCAGGGCTTTTTTCAACGCGAACAGGGATGTTGTCAAATTCGAATTCCTTCAGGGCTTCTTTATCCGCATCACCGGCTTTTGGCACGGCACTGATCTCTTCAGGTTTCAGGTGCTCATAGCCTTTGGGCAGGGTGACGATAAAGGTGGTACCTTTGCCTTCGTGGCTCATAACCGTGATGTCGCCATGGTGCAGCTTCACCAGCTCCTGGGTGAGGGCCAGCCCGATGCCCGTGCCTTCCTGGTCGCCCGAATAGCCTTCTTCGGCCTGGTAGAAACGCCTGAAAACATGTTTTACCTTGTCGGGCGGGATGCCGGGACCGGTGTCGGCCACGATGATCTTCACTCCTTCTGTTGTATTTTCCTTGTAATAGGGCCCGACGGGATGGGTGAGCACTGAAACGCTGATCTCCCCCCCCTCGGGAGTGAACTTAAAGGCGTTGGAGAGGAGGTTGTAGAGGATCTTCTCGATCTTGTCGTTATCCACGTAGATGAGGGTGCGTTCATCATCGGAGTTGAATTTCAAGCTGATGTTTTTTTGCCTGGCCAGCGACTCGAAGGAATGCACGTAGCCCCTCACCAGGCTTACGATATTGCGCTCGCCGGCAATGAGTTTCATCTCCCCGGCCTCGAGCTTCGACAGGTTCAGCAACTGGTTGATGAGCCGTTGCAGGCGCCTGGCATTGCGATGCATCATGTTCAGGTCGTTGATGCAATCCTTGTCGTTGGTGGTGCCGATCAGCTTTTCGAGGGGGCCCAGGATCAGGGTAAGCGGCGTGCGGAACTCATGGGAGATGTTGGCAAAGAAGCGTGATTTCATGCTGTCGAGCTCCTTTAGCTTTTCGCCTTCTACCTTTTCGATCTCGAGGGCCTGTTTCAGCCGATGCCGCTTGAGGTCGTACCGCCTCCAGCCGATGAGCAGCGTGAAAAAGGCAATGCCGTAAAGGGAATACGCCCACCAGCTTTTCCAGGGCGGGGGAAGGATTGAAAGCTTTATCGAGGTACCCTCTTCATTCCAGTATCCGTCGGTGTTCGAAGCTTTTACCCTGAAAACATAATCGCCGGGCGCAATCCCGGTATAATTGGCAAACCTTCGGTTTCCCGTATATACCCAGTCATCGTCCATGCCCTCGAGCATATAGGCATACTGGTTCTTTTCCGGGCCCCGGTAGTCCATTGCAGAAAATTCGAAAGAGAAGAAATTCTCTTTATGGTTCAGCCGGATCGCCTTCTTATATGTGATGTTGCTGTCGAGCATGAAATCCTTGTTCCTGACCTGGAAATTGGTCAGCACAACCGGTAGCGGATTGTGGTAGGCTTCGGGGATACTGTCGGGGTGAAACCGGAAAAACCCCCTTTCCGTTGTCAGCTGTCCTCCCTGGTAGATATAGCCCCTGCTGTCGATGAAAAAGTTGCTTCGTGTGAGGAAAGTAAAGGGCATCCCCGAACGGTAATCGATCTTCCTGAAACCTCCGAAAGCGGTATCGCAATAGTTATAGGCAAGCATGCCAACCGCTATCCCCATCCAGAATATGCCGTTTTTGTCGCGTATCACCGAATTCAATTCACCATTGTATTGATTGTTGAAAAATTCATCAGGAACAATGCTGTCGAGTGCCGGATCATACCTGAACAATTCACGGTGGGAGATGAACCATATGTTGCCTTCCGGGTCTTCTGTCATCTTCCTGGCATTGTACTCAATGGTGAATTTGTGGCGGTAGTTCTTGTGCAGGTATCGGCTAAACTTCATGGAATCCCTGTTGTCGGGATGCAGGCAAAAAACTCCCGAGGCACGGGTGATGAGCCAGAGCCTGCCATGTGTATCATATAATATTTCGTCCATGGGAACCCGGGGCAGGCCGGGATTGTCAAGGAGTGATACCTGCAGCTCGTGGTTTCCGGTTACAGTGCCGCTGAACAATCCGTCATGGGCCGTGAGCCAGGTCATTCCAAATGCATCAATGATCAGCGCCTTGGGGGTATAGGAGCCCACATCTACCTCAACAGGATGAAAATTGCCGCTTTTAATGTCGAAGACGCTCAGGAATGTTGGCCCCGTATTCATCCATATCCGGCCGGAAGGATCTTCATATATTCTCCATACGTGGTTGTTGAATTCTTTTTCGCTTATCCGGTCAGGCAGGTTACAGGCTTTATAATTGTTCAGGAATTCGAGTTTTTGATTGAATTTATAAACCCCGTTATTTTCACTGCCAATCCAGATGTTGTTTTGCCCGTCTTCAAAAAAGCATTGTGCACGTTCATCATACATCGAATCGGGGTAGGACATCAGCCGGATATTCTGAAAAGGATTCCTTTTCAGGTCGATTAAGGTTATTCCTGCCATGCTTGCCCACAGAATATCATTTTCGTCACGGAACAGGAACTGGACACTTCCTGCATTTGTTATTTCCGGATATCCGTTGCTGGGGGTGAAATGGGTCAGTTCCCCATTGGCCATGTCGTAAACTTTAAGCCCGGCCATGGTGCCTATCCATACCTGGTGTTTCGTCCGACTGTGATATTCAAGCATACAATTCACCTTGGCATCGGCGTAAGAATCCGGTTTATCAGGGTTGATGGTCATGATGTGTTTCCAGAACCCGCCGGCCTTGTCATAAACAAGGATCCCCCAGTTCGTCCCGAACCACAAACTGCCGTGTATGTCTTCCAGGACAGACCCGAAGAAATTCAGGTTTTCAGGCAGGACAGGGTCTGTAATTATTTTTTCGAGGCATTCATTCTCCTCGTTGAAGAGGTAAAGTCCATTTTGGGTGCCAATCCACAATGTGCCTTCACTGTCTCTGAATATGCATCTGGTAATGTTGCGGGGATCATGTGTTTCATCGGGATTGACCACATAATTTTTAAATGATTCTGCCCGGGGGTTGAAGCGCGTCAATCCTTCATATGAACCCAGCCAGATATCGCCGTTGGTGTCGGGTAACATTGATATTACCCCATGCCCGGGCAGACTGTTTTCAGGATGTGCCGGATCATGATGGTAGCGGATATATCTATCGGTTTTCCTGTCCAGTTTAATAAGGCCGTTCTTAAGTGTTCCGATAAAAAAATTGCCATCTTGATCTTCCAGTATGGGTCTGCAAAAGCGGTAGGCAGAGTTGAGGGTTGTGTCGGTGAGGTATCCGTAGTTTTTGGCTGTGTAGCCATCCCATCGCTGAAACCCCCTTTCAAAGGTGAACCACATAAAACCCTCTGAATCCTTGTAGATGTATTTGATCCCGCCGGTAAGCAGGCCGTTCCCGGACTGAATGTTGCCGACGATCTTTAACTCAGGCTGGGCAATTCCGCCCTTAATGAGCATAAGAATGATGAAGAATATAATAATATTCTTGGTTCTCATAGGGTTATAAGGGCGATGGTTGAATGTAAATATACGAAATTACGGGGCGGAAGTCAAGTTATTCAAACCCCGCTGCGCGGAAGATTGCCCGATTTTGAAAGCTGAAATCTGAAATCTGAACTGTAGCAGGAACGGTTGTTATCACAAAACAAAATGAAACAGCCTGTTTCCCCGTCCCCCGTCCCTCGCCCCCGTCCCTCGCCCCCGTCCCTCGCCCCCGTCCCTCGCCCCCCGTCCCCCCTTTAAACCAGGCGGGGGAGGCCAATGTGATTGCGCGATTGAACGATTGCGAGCTATTCAAATTTTGGAGAAACCCCCGCCGGCAGGCTCAAAACGGGCGAAATGCCGTGTTAACCCACGCACAAATGCCAGTAAATAACTACCGGTCATCCCGACCCCGTGTAAACGGGGGAGGGATCCCCTGGCAGGTTGGCTTTAAGCAATCAGATACCTCTCACTGGCGGAGGGATTTCAGGCAGAGGAGCGCGCCGGCGGGTTATATATACGAAATAGGTCATAAAAAAAAGAGCCCTTGTTTGCAAGCTGGGCTCTTAGCGGACCGGACGGGACTCGAACCCGCGACCTCCGGCGTGACAGGCCGGCATTCTAACCAAACTGAACTACCGATCCAAACGATTAATACATTTCCCCAAAAAGGGAATGCAAAAATACATCAAAATTTTAATTCTGCAAAAAAAGAATTGCTTTTTGGAAATATTTAGCCGGAATATATTTTATTTTCCGGCTCCCGCCTTGTGTCAATACGCAAACTTTACCTGAGCAATGTGCGAATTATTTCTTTTCCAGGCTGAAAACATACTCGGCGTCAGCCCTGATCACCTCATCCACCGTCATGAAATACCGTTCCGCCTTTTCTGTTATCTGCACCAGCCAGGCACTGTCGCTGCGGATGTTGCCCATGATCCTTTTTACGCTTTCGTATTCCTGAAAAGCTCCGGGATATTTGTTTTTAAGCATATAGGCAGCCTCCTCCATCAGCCTTTCCTCAACGCTGATGTTATTATTGGCTGCCCGGCGGCTGACATCGGCGAACCAGGCAGGATTTTTCCTGATGTCGTCGGCAACGGGTGCCGGGCCAAAAAGTGCATAAAAACGTTCCGGTTCATTTTTCCACATGAGGTGGCGCGCTTCCATCTCAAGCATGCGGCCAAGGCTTACGCCTTCACGCCTCGCCTCCATAATCACTTCCGAAAACCATGGGTCGAGGTTGAGGATGCCGGTCTTATACAGCGTAATACGGTCGGGGCTGCTGGGCAGGCCGTAGAGCTCCCAGAGGTCGTCAATAAAACCCCGGTCGAATTTATACAGGAAACGCTCCGTCGACATAAAAAAGATTACATCCTGCTTTTCCACTTCAGCCCGCAGATCCAGATCTTTCACGAGCTTGTCGCCGTGATAGGAATCGGGATAGACCTTTTTGTAGAAATACCAGAAGGCCTGGTTGTTGAAGAGTTTTTCGGGTATTCGTGTATTGAAGATGTTCCAGTAGTAGCTGTCGGCAATGGCAAGTACATTGGGTTTATGGGTGATGCCTTTCGTATCAAAGTGATAAACGGGGTAGGGCATGGGGCCGTGAGGCAGGCTGCAGAACAGGTTCAGTGTTTGCCCTGCATCGTAGTCGGTCGACTGCAGTCTGCTGCTGATCACCACGCTGTCGCGTACCACTGCTCCCAGTGCGATGTCCCTGCTCTCGCTGATATAGCGCAACAGGGAGTCGGCGGCATACCACATGGCATATTCACTCCAGTGGGTTCCCTGTTTCGGGAAAAGGGGCCAGGAGGCGGTATCCTTCATGGCAATATACCAGGCATTAAGATCGATCAGGTTGATGCCCAGTTCCTTTGCGCGGTTCCGGATATATTCATAGTTGGTGGTGTCGCCCATGTCCTTTTTATACCTTTCGGGGATGTCTTCGGGGTAGACGGATGCTTTTCCGGGTTCCAGCACCAGCACCAGGTCGGTGCCATGCTTCTCCTTCAGGTGTTGCTGAATGAACCTGAACCTTCGCAGCTTTTTGTCGAGCAGCCGTTCACCAATGAAGTCCTTTCCCGTCCAGGCCCTGATATAGTCATATTCATACAACTGCCCGTTACTTCCCTGCACCAGGCCCTCGGCATTCAGTTTTCTGAAGAGTGAGTAGTCGAGCTGGTTATGCATTCTCACCAGGCTGTTATGAAATCCCGATCGTTTCCCGATCCAATTCTCGGCGGCCTCCTGGAATTCTCCCCTGAACCACCTTCCCGCTGTGAGTTCAGCCTTTCCGGCGCTATCAAAGGCTCCGTGCAACGGCTTTTCATCAACAAAGCTGAAATATCCCTGCAGGCCGGGAAGTATCATCATCAGCAGGATGATTGCAAAGAGTATGTTCTTGAAGATACCGGCCATCAGAATCTGAAATAGATGAAGGGGTTAAAGCCCGAGGAGGTGATGGCCCCCAGGCTGATGATGAAGAAGATGATACTGAACAGGCTCATGAGGATGATGGCCCTGTTTTTCTGTTCTTCGGCAAAGAGCTTTTCCTGCCATCTTTCTATTGCCTTAAATCCTCCCCAGAAAGAGAAGAACACGGCCACTCCCATGATAAACAGGAATTTATTGTCGAAATAATAGCTTTCGCCGGCGGTGAAGGCAAACATTTTCCGGAGGTATTCCATGGCTTCGGGCAATGTTTCGGCCCTGAAGAATACCCAGCTTATCAGCACGATGAAATAGGTGATGATGATGCTTGGCAGCTTGCCGATGGCCTTATGGGTTTTCAGGAGGAATACCTTGTCGGCTACAAGGAACAACCCGTGAAAGATGCCCCAGATAACGAAGTTCCAGGCGGCCCCGTGCCAGAAGCCTGAAATGACGAACACCACCCAGAGGTTGAAATACATGCGCCCGGTCGATACCCGGTTTCCGCCCAGCGGAATGTAGAGATAGTCTTTCATGAAACGTCCCAGGGTCATATGCCACCTTCGCCAGAATTCGGTTATGCTTTGGGAGATGTAGGGGTTATTGAAGTTTTCGGGAAAGCGGAAGCCGATCATCCTGCCAATGCCGATGGCCATGTCGCTGTAGCCCGAGAAGTCGAAATAGATCTGGAAGCTGTAGGCAATGATCCCGCACCAGGCTGTGAGGCTGCCGACCTGATCGCCGCCGAGGGCGAATATCTCATCAACGTGCTCGCCGAGGACGTTGGCGATGAGTACTTTCTTCGACAGCCCCACCATGAAACGGAAAAACCCCGTGAGACGGTTGTTGATGTTCTCATGCGCGCGCCTGTCGACCAGTTGCGCCGCAATCTCGTTATAGCGCACGATGGGTCCGGCGATGAGCTGCGGAAACATCAGGATGTACAGGGCATAATCGGTAAGCCGCGACAGCGGCCCGTAAACCTTAC
Organism: uncultured Bacteroidales bacterium; assembly: GCA_964531985.1. GTDB lineage: Bacteria > Bacteroidota > Bacteroidia > Bacteroidales > B18-G4 > B18-G4. The sequence goes on along the minus strand of CAZHFC010000025.1, from coordinate 41,081 downwards.
GGTATACATCTACGGCATAGGTGATCTTCTGGAAGGTGAAAAAGGAGATGCCGATTGGCAGGGCAACCCGCATCCAGTGAATGCTGCCTGCCCCGCTAAGGTCGAGCAGCTCATTCAGGTTGTCGACAAAAAAGTTGGCGTACTTGAAATACAGCAGCAGGCCGATGTTCAGTACCATGGAAACTGCCAGCAGCCGGCTCCTCTTCCTGCCCCGCAGGCGGGCCATCGCTCCAACGATGAAATAATCGATCAGGATGGAGCCCAGCACGATAAATACAAAGTCGGGAGCGCCCCAGGCATAGAAAAAGATGCTGGCGAAGAGGGCAAAGGGATTTTTGGCTGCCCTGGGCAGCAGGTAGTAGACCACCAGGAATATCGGAAAAAAGTATAGTAGGAACAAGCTGCTGCTGAATACCATGGCTTTTATTCAATTTCTGTATGATAATTCACTTTGTCTGTTTCATGAATGAGTACCTGCCTGGCTTCCCTGTCGATCATCTCCTGCAGGCTGATGCCTTTGTCAATGGCTTTTCTCCTGGTTTGTTTCAGCCTTTCGGGCGACCGGATAATGCCCTGTCTGATCTCTTCAAAGCGCCGGGCTTCCGGAAGGGCGGCCAGGGCCTCTGCAAAGAAGCCGTCGGCAAATTTAGGCAAATTAGCTTCGGTATACATGATGATGATCAGATCGAAACGCTTCAGGTACGGGGCCGTGATCCGCTCAGCCTTTTTCGATGGCTTGCCTGGCGAAAAGGATTCCTGGTTGTAATACCTGAAATCCTGCTCTTCCCATAACAACCATGCATTATGAAGGTTGTAGATAGTCCAGTAATAGCTGTCGGCCACCACCATGATCCTGGGTTTTACCTTACCCTGTGCCTCATATTTGTAACCGTAAGGATAGGCCATCGGGCGGTCGTGTATCCTGCAGTAAAGATTCAGCGCATCGCCCATGTCGTAGTCGGAACCCCTTGGTATATCCGAAACTTCAATCCCGGCAATGCTCATGTCGACCATGTCGATGTCCCTGACTTCTTCGATATAGCGGATGATGGAATCCAGTGCGAACCAGGCTCCGTAGATGCTCCAGTGGATGCCGCACTTGTGGTAGAGCGCATGGCGGGAGGTGTCTTTCATGCCTGTGAATAAAGCGTTGAAGTCGATGTGGTTGATGCCCATACGGCGGAATAGATCCGTATAGGTATCGTAGTTGGTGCTGTCGCTCTTTTTTTCCAAAAACCTGCCCGGGATATTCTCGGGAAAGAAGCTTGCTTTGCCAGGAGGCATCACGATGAGCAGATGGGTGCCCGAAGCTTCCAGCGTATCCTGCACTGCCCTGATCATCCTGCATTTTTTTTCCATGGCTTCCCGCCCCAGAAAGTCCTGCCCGGTATAAGCCAGGATATAATTGGTTTCGTAAAGGCAATCGTTCCTGCCAACAACGATGGAGGCCACATTCCCTTTTCTGAACAGCGAGAAGTCGATTTGGTTGTGCAGCCTCACCAGCAGATTTCTCAGCCCTATATGGTCTTCCAGGTAGCGTTCGTAATCTTGCTGATAGCTTCCGTTGAACCAGTTTTCCAGCCTTAATTCCGGCATGGCTGCCTTTTTCTGGTAACCTTTCAGCGGTGCTATGCTGAAGGTAAAAATATCGGGGAATGCCTTTACCAGTGCCGGTGCCAGCATCATGAGCATTATCAGTGCAAAGAGGTTTTTTTTGATCCGCTTCATAGGGCCATGCGCCATGAAACACTTTCAATCACTGCCTCATGTATTTTTCCGGTTTGAAAGGCTGTTCGGGTATTACGGATGAGTGATGATCGACGATCTTCCAGCCATCGCCGGTCTTACGGTAAACGAATGTATAACGTGCCGGTACGGCAATGCTTTTGCCCTCGTCGGTCCAGGAAAAGGTGTAATAGCCGGTGTTCACAGCCACGGAACCGAAAAGCCGGATGTATTGTTTCTCGAAGTCGACGCTGATGTCGCTCAGCTTCGCGAAACGTTCAAAATATTCGGCTATCAGCGCCGGCGTATTCCTGATGACGGGTGAGAGCGTGCCCCACAGGACGGCTTCCTCATCGTATAGCCTGGTAATTTGTTCAACCTCTGCTGAGGCGAGGGCTTCGCCCCATTTTTCCGTAACATCCCTGATTTCGTCCATATTGTTTGGTTTTTCGGGCAAATATATACTTATTTTTTGCTGCGGACGATCTTTTTCACATAGCGTGTTCCGCCGTATTCAACCACCAGCAAATACATCCCCTGTGCGGTAGCCCGGTCGGGGCCGGCCTGCCAGCGATAGGTGCTTTTTCCGGCCGGCACCATGGCCTTGTCAAGGATCAGTGCGCGTTCAACCCCCCGTATGTCGAGCAGTCGCATGCTGACTTCCTCTACCTTGGCCATATCCAGCATGATGCCCAGTTCATCGGTGAAGGGGTTTGGGAATACCTGTACATGGCTGCTTTCTTTTTCCCTCCCGGCAAGCCCAAGGTAAGTGTCGACAAGCAGGTGCACCGGAATGATGGTTTCATGCTGGAAGTTGTCGGATACGATGATGTTGCAGTAATAGTGGCCGTCGTCCATCCCTTCGGTATTATAGGTCAGGATGATCTGCTGCCCTTCCTGGCCGGGAACGCTTCCCTCGTAAATGTCGGCACTGAGCCACGGCACGATACCGCCCATATTGGTAAGGCTGATCTGCCCTTCCACCACATGGGGTTCGTTGCCGTACATGTCGCCTGTGATAACATAATCCATCTGGGCGTTGCCCGTGAACCCGGATTCGACATGCCCTGAAAATTGCCCGTTGGCAAATTCACCGCCGTAGACCACACCCCAGCCCGAGGCATCCTCGCCGTACCAGCGCATCAGCGGGCCGTTGCCAAAGCCGCCCGTGAAGACCAGGGGGCCGCCCGATCCACCGATAAAGTTGGTGGCCGACTCGATGATGATCCCCTGCGGTATTTTCAGGGTCAGTTCCGTCAGCCATTCCTCGTCTTCACTGCCGTTATAAAGCACAAACGACCAGTTGAAGGCTTCACCGGCAAAGAAGCCGGTCTGGCTGCACTCCAGGTAGGAACCTTCGATGCTCCTGTTTCCGCCCTGCTCATTATCTTTGGCCGAGGTGATCATCAGCGTGTACATGATCTCACCTTCGCCGGGGTTGTCGATGAATAGGGTGTCGAAACCGGTGTCATCGGGCTTCATGGCATGGTCGAAGGCTTCAGGTTCAATCAACAGGTGGGGCATGGCATCGAGGCAGGATGGCAGGCTGATGTAGTCGATAAAGGCGGCATCCAGCCCCGTATTCACGCTCGCATCCTTTTCATATTTCCATTCAAAACGGTTATAGCCTTCCCCGACAGGGAAACTGACTTCTTCCCATGGAAGGATGCTGTCCCAGCGGGCCTGTTCAATGCCATTGATAAAAAAGGCAAGGTGGTCGCTGTTGCCGGTTCCGTCGCCCTGGCAGTTGACTTTCCTGAAGAAACTGATGTTGCCGGCTTCGAGCACCTCCACGTCAAGGATCATGCTGCTCGACTGCTCATGCAGTATGCTGCCCGAGCGGGCACAGTAGCTGCCCTCGTAAGGATACTGGGAGTTGATGATCCAGTTGCGGTTGCCGGCAAACCCCCAGCTGAAGAGGTTGAAATCGCCGGTTTCAAAATCCTCAACCGTGAGCCCGGCAGTCAGGGTAAAAGGAAGGCTTGCTTCGAAGCCCATATTCCCGTTAAGGTCGAGTTCAAATGCCAGCTCCTGTCCGATCGGGACATCCGGTGAAACACTGATGTTATAGGTTAGCCAGGATGCTGAATCGGGCCTGAGGATCTGCAGATAGGCCGAGTCTTCGTTGATGGTGATATGGGGATCCTGGCACGAAAGCAGGCAGTGCAGCTGGGAAGCCTTGCTGCCCCCTTCATTAAGCAGGCGGATCCGGAGGTCGGCGGTTTCACCGGGGTCGGGAATTCCGTTGCCGTTATCCTCGAAAATAATATCGGTAATCGAAATATCGGGTGCGTAGGCTATGTGCAGCAGGAGGTTTTCCCATACCTGGCCGCTTCCCGAAATACTCGTTTCTATTTCGATCAGGTGTTCATCAGGGATGTCGGAAGCCACCTTGAAGGAGAAGGCATTGACGAGTTGGACGCTTTGCCCAACAGGCAGTGTGCCAATGTATTCATAATCATCAAGCACATTGATATATGGATCGTTTATGCTGATGGTCATACTGGCATTGTTGATGTTTTCATCCTCCAGGTTGGTAAGGGTCACGCTGAGCAGGGCGATTTCTCCGTACTCTATGACCTCATCGCCCCCCGAGGAGATGGAATCCTCTATCGGGATGCCCGAGGTGGAGAACAAAAGGGTGCTGAAATCGTAAACGAAATTATTATCGGTCACCTTAATGGTCAGGGCCTCGCTGCTGACCTGCTGTTGCAGCGTACCGCTTATCAGCCCTTCACCGGAAACGCTGAGCCCCTCGGGGTAGCTGTACCTGCTGTACGAATATTTGCTGTTCGGGTCGGGAAGCTCATCAAAATAGAATTCCGAGAACTGCATGTCATCTTCGTTCCCGTCGCATAAACCGGGTATCCACAATATGTTGTCGCCTATGTTGATGTCGCCGTAAATGAAGTCGATATCACCCGAAGGGTACAGCCTGACGGCCACGTTGATGTCGCTGCCCACATTGCCGTCGATGGAGGCTTTCCAGCGGAAGGTGGCCTGGGTGCTGTCACCCTCATACCAGATGCCGTCGCCGTCATAGGAGTATAACCTGATGGCATGGCACATGAAGGGTGAGATGTGGCGGGTGATCCTGAAAAGGACCATGTCGTCGTAAAAATAGGGGTAAGGATAAAGCTGCTCATCAAACATGAGATAGCCGTCAACATGGAGTGTAACCGATGAATACACGGAGTCGTAGTAAGGAAATTCGAAGTCGAGCTGCCTGCTCACGCGCCCGTTGCTGCTGTTGCTGGGATTTAGCTGGTACTGGCTCACCATGGGGAAAGTTTCCGTCGACACTGTTTCTTCGTAATGCCTGTGCAGCGTAAAGTGGTAGGGAGGATGCCCGCCTGCGGCCAGCAACTGGTGGCTGTAAGGCTGTCCGACCGTGGCCGGCGGCAGTGCCGGATTTACGATATGCACTTTGTCGAAATCAAAATTGGCCACCAGGCTCATGGTGGTCACATCATGGTTGTTGATGGGAACATTGTTCTGCGGACAAACGGTTGCCTGAACGCCGTCGGTATAGTCGATCACCGAGAAGTGGTTGATCACGCCGGTGCCGGTGCCTGCCGGATCGTATTCAAACACCTGCAGGAAAAACCGCACATCCTGTCCCAGGCTGATCACGCCCAGCAGCGGTGAGATGTCGAGTCCGAACTCAATGGTCTTGTTGGCCGGGTTGCTGGTGCCGCCCTGCATGTACTGGCTGCCTCCCTGGTAGTTGAAGATGGGATATTCCAGTATGTAGTGCGGTGCGGTGGCGGAGATGTTGTTCGAAAGCCCGGCCACCACCTTGATCATGTTGCGGCTGTCGTGTGTCAGTGTAACGCGCATGGTAGCCTGCGGCTCACAGCTTTCCTTGACGTCGAGCACATGCACGCTGTGGTTCCAGATGCCGCCCTGTCCAAGGTTGTCGGCCACGGTCTTGTACATCATATAGGCATAGCCCTGGTCGCCCCAGTTGGGCACGCCCCCGTAGCTCTGCACCATCTTGAATCCGCCGATCTCCCAGTCTTTCATATTGACCACCCCGTCGCCGTTGATATCGATATGGTTGGTGTATTGCCCGTCGCCGTTATAGTCCCAGCAGATCGAATCGTGGTAGCCCACAATGGTCTGGGCATGGTTGGCGCTTCCGCCGAAGTAGGTGAGCACATGCTTGCCGGCTTCGGGTGTTCCCGGCGGCAATGTGGTGGCAACGGACATGTACTGCGAGTAGAAGCTGCCTACGCCACCCACGTCAGCCCCTTCATGGTGGTCATTTATCCAGTGCTTGAATACTTCCAGTCCTTCGGGCGTTCCCACATTGATGCGGTATATGGCATTGATCCTGTTCTCCATGCCTTTATGGTAATTGTCGTAGCCTGTCATCCAGCGTTCGGCCCCGCCGTAGGCAAGGCTGCCGCCGTAATCGGTCACGTTCACGTTGCCGCAGTGCCGCAGGATCTGAAAACTGTGCAGGTAGCTTACGCCGTACCAGCCATAGCCGCCGTGCATCCAGTTCCATGTGAAATGCGTGGGGTAGAGGTTGTCATTGGTGTTGGCGGGAAGGTTGCGCACCCGGTCGATTTCATAGGTGAAATTATAGGCGATGCCGGCAGCCTGCCCGCAGGAGAGCCCCGACTGCTGAAAGGCCGAACGCATGTATGGCTGTGTGGAGTTGTCGACCACGGTGGGAAGGTCCCTGTTACGGTGCGACTCGGGCAGGATGAGCTCAGGTAGCTTTTTCAAGGCTTCCTGCTCTTCCTTGCTGAGCGGTTTCAACTCAAAAGGGGAAGGCGGGATGCCGTCATCGTTTTGTTGCTGGGCATGGGAAGTTATAACAAACAGTAAGATGAGCAGGTTCGGGAACAGCTTTTTCATGTGATGGGGGCTAGCGTTTATGCAAAACTAATAAAAAGCCGCATATGATACACCCGGCATATATCCGCTTTCAATCCGTAGTTTTCCGGAATATCAGTAAAATATGACTTCACATCCGGGTTTGCGTTCGATGAATTTTTTCACTTTCCGCTCGTTCAGCTTAGTGTTGTAGCACCTGACCATCTTAAGTGCAGGCAGGTCTTCGAGCGGATCCAGCGACTTAACGGCGGTGTTGAAAAAGGATATTTCGCGGAGCGATAACAGGGATGAAAGTTCATTGAGTTTTTTTACCGGTGTACCCGACAGGTCGAGTACCTCCAGGCGGGTCAGCCCACTGAGGTGTTCCAGGTCGTCGATGGGTGTATTTCTCAGATCCAGGTGTTTCAGCCCGTGCAGACCGGCCAGCGGGGCGATGTTGGTGATGGGGTTATTGGAGGCGTCAAGCGTCTCCAGGCTGAACACCGCGGAAAGAGGGCGGAGGTCCGGCAACTGGGTGTCGTTCATTTTCAGTGAGCGGAGGCGGTAAAGCTTCCCAAGCGGTTCGAGGCCGCCAAGGTTCTTCCGGCTGCCAAGGTCTATGTCTTCCGTGTCGGCGATCCGCTGCAGGTCTTCTTTGCCGGGGGAGCGGCTTACGTCCGCAGCGGCGGCCAGGGCCTCCCGCCATGATTCCGGCAGGCCGTTCCACCATGCCTGCAATGCCTCTGTCTGGTATACCACAAGCCCGCCGGGATTTCCTTTCTTGCAGGCGATCACCTCAGCCAGTCCTACAAGGCTGTTGTCGGCATATACCAGGCCGGGCCCCTTGCCGGTAAAAACAGCGATCGCGGATACTTGCGTGCCAGAGATGTCGAGCTCTTTCAACCCCATGATCGCCGAAAGGCAATGGATGTCGGAAATCCCTGTATGACTGATATTCAGCTTTTCAAGTTTTTCAAGGTCCCTCAGTGGATCACAGCTTTCCACTCCGGTATGTGAACAGTCGAGGACACGCAGATTGGTGAGCCCTGAGAGGGGCCAGAGGTTTTCAATGCCAGAACCGCTGCAGTTCAGGGATTCCAGATCTTTCAGCATGACCAGCGGCGAGAGCGTGTTGATGGTTGCTTTTCCGGATATGTCGATCTGCTTCAGCTTGACTGCCTTGTGCAGTTGTTCTGTGGCTGGCACGGGGTCGAGCATGGCCAGGCTCCGAAAGATGTTTTGCCATTCTTGCGGGAGCGATATCCACCAACTGGCCAGCGTCATGGTCTCGTATATCACCAGGGTGTTGGGATTGTCCAGCAGGAATTGCTTGGCCTTTTGGCCCGTGATCCCTGTATTGTCGCAATAGATCGCCTCCAGCCGCGGCAGCCCGCTCAGGGGGCTCAGGTCGTCGACATTGGTACTGTCGATACGGATGATCTGCAGGTTGACAAGTCCCGACAACGGGCTGAGGTCTTTCACATTGGTATTGCTCATGAATAGCCTTTCGAGCTTGCCTGGGCCGGGGAGTGCGCTGATGTCGCTCACGGGACTTCCCGAAAAGTCGAGTGTCCGGAGTTCCTGCAATCGCCGGAGGGGGCTTAGCTCCTTAACATGTGTATTCCTGAAGCGCAGTGCGTTCAGCTTTGTCATGTCCGAAAGCATGTCAATGCTGTCGGAAGGCGTATTCGAGAAATCCAGTTTTTCAAGGCCGCGCAGGTTGGCAAGCAGCCTGATGTCGCCCACCAGGGTAGTGCTGAGATCGAGGTTTTTCAGCGTGACGGAATATTGCAGCGGGGCCACGCTTCTCACAGCGGTGCCTGAGCAGTTAAGGCTTTCCAGCCTGATGAGGTTCCGCAACGGGCTGAGGTCGTCAATGAGGGTGTTGGCGCAGTTTACCGATATCAGGTCGCCCATTCGGGAGAGCGGTGCCAGTGTGTTGATGTTAAGGTTCCCGCTGATGTCGATGGACGTCTCTGCAGCTATCCGCTGTAAAAGGCGGTAAGCGGTGTTTTTGGCCAGCTTCACGGTATCGCGTACCGGGCCGTCGATAAAGTCGCTTTCGCTGATGTGCAGGGTGTCGGCGCCATAAACGAGGAAAGTGTCGATCACCACTTCAATGGTGCCGGTATATTCTGCTATGCCCATGCTGTCGTCAACATATATAAATTCAGATAAACTGAGGGTGTCGAAGAGCAGGGCTTCGCTGCCCAGCACCCCCCTCCAGGGACCGGGCATGGTATTCCACCAGCTGAAGAGCTCATCGCGTTCGTCGATTTTGGTGGTATAGATGGAGGCGATCCGGAGGTCGCGTGAATTCTCGTCGTAATTTACCTCGATGAAACGTTCCTTGTTCGAAAAAACAGAGTCGCCGGTCACCGTGAGCCCACTCAGTGTACGGGTAAGGGTAACGATAAAGTAAAGATCGCCGTTATCCTTGAATTGATGGTCGATGTTGCTGACGTTCAGCGTAAACACCACCTGCCTGAAAAAGAAGTCGATATCCTTGAGATAAGCCTGAACATCCTTGTTGATCAGCGTCTCCCTTGTGTCATCCAGGTCGTCCTCCACCTGCACTTCCTGGCTGAGGAAGACCTTGGCATAACTCTGGTTGATGATCACATCCTTGTCCCTGGCCGTAGTGCCCGGATCGCCCAGCATGTTAAATGAATATTCGAGAAAGCTTACCAGGTTCCCGATCTCGGCCTTGAACTCCCCGATCTCTTCTTCGCTGAAGCGCTCCGATGCTTGCTGTGTGAAAGCCGTATGGCTGCACACGGTAATTAGCAGGATGGCAAGCAGGCAGACAAACTTCGTATAGCGCTTATTCATGGTATATGTAATTGATGAGGATCTCTTTGTTCCTTTGGTCGATTTCGAGCAGGTTGGAGATCAGCCAGCCGCTGTTGTATCCGTCGCGGTTGAAATAAGTGAGCTCAAAATACCATCCTTCGATCTGGAAAAAGTGGAATTTCAGGTCTTTCACGGTTAAAAAGCGCAGCTTGTCGCGGCGGACCTCATAAAAGAAGAGCGAAAGAAAATCGGGGCTGAAGTCCCTGTGCGCGAAATATTCAAGGCTGTCGGATTCGGTAAAGACCCTGAAAATGTTCATGAATCCGAGTTCATGACTGAGCGGGTGCAGGAATTTCTTGTCGTTGAAGTTGCTGTTATCGGGTTTTTTCAGATAAGCGTAAAAAGGTTCGAAATGGATGCCGTTTATCACCCATTTCGATCCTACTTCTTCCTGCTGCAACACCATGAAAAGGGTCAGTTCCTCTTCTTTTCCTTCATACAGGAATACCGTCTTCAGTTCACAAAGCCATTCGCCCCCGTGAAAGTCGAGGTAAACGGGTTCGTTTTTGTCGAGCACCAGTTCGGTAAATTTTTCCCTGGCCGCTTCGGTAAGTATCCCTTCATCAAGGTTGAAGAGCATGGGGATGTATTTCCGGCGCAGCTTATGGGAACGGAAGTCCTTGTCCTTGGCATACAGGCGTTCGCCCAATTTGTCCTCTTCGCCGTTGAACCTGCGGAAGAACTGGTTCACCTGTTTGGTTTCGGCATACAGTTCGGATTCATCATACATGAACTCGCCGATGCTCTGGGAAAAGAGCATGCATGGCAACAGCAGCAGCAGCAGGCTAAATATTGCCGGGGTAAGGAAGACTTTCAGCATGTTTGTTTACTTGGTGGTTTCAACAACACGGATGTCGCCCAGGAGTACATCCCAGAACCCCACCAGCTTACCGCCTATCTGGGTTTGCTTTCGTTCAACGTAAACGGTAATGTCTTTTTTCGTGACGTCCTTATACACGAGCCCGTCGTCTGACGAGCCCTCAAAACGCTGGAATATGGTGATCACTCCAACGTACCGCCCGTCGGGTTGCAGCTCCAGGTCGCTGATGTACTGTATGTTGTACCATTCAATCTTGACTTTGTCGTAATTGAGCAGCATCAGCCTTTCGAGGTATTCCCTGATGCCGTAATAGGCCACTTCCTCGCGGCTCAGTGATGAAACGCCCATGCGGGCGTCTTCCACGAAAAGTTCGAGGGTGCGGTCGATCACCCGCTTGGCCTCGGAAAAAGGGGTCTTCTTATCGCCTATGATACTGATGTATTTGCCCAGGTCGCGGATTTTCTCCATGGCAAGGCTGTCGATGGCGCGTTTACGTTCGGGGCTGATATCGGTCTGGGCCTGGGCCTTGTAAGTGAAGGCCAGCCCGGCAAGGATGATCAAAACTAAGCTGAGTCTTTTCATTTTAATAGTCCTTTTTAATAAGTTCAAGTAATTTGATTTTGCCGTTGGCATCGTATTCTATGTTCCCGATCACGTTCAGGTTCTTCTTCTGGTCTTTGAGGTATTCCAGGTATTTTTTTGCCGTGGTGGGCTTGTCGTAATCGGTAATGCCGCCTTCCTGGCTGATGATGATCAGCACGGGCGTTTCGGGTGAAGCAAAGAGTTTCAGTGCTTCGCTGATCTTCAGGTTGGCGAAGTCGATGCCCGGGGCACCGGCGATGAGGGCGAAGTATTCGTCGAGCGATAACTTCGCCACCCCGGTCTTCTTTTTCGCTTCCTCTTCGGCCTGTTTGCGCAGGGCTTCCTTTTCATTTTCGATCACCCTTTCCGCATCCCTGATCAGGGCCAGGATCTCCGGCTCGTTGAGGTTCATGTCTTTGACCTTTTTCAGTTTTCTTTCCTTTTCCTGCAGGCTCATGCCGCCTTCGTCGTTGATGATGGATAACAGGTCCTGCCTGGCTGTTTCAACATTCCGCGCATATTCCGCAGCAGCCTGCTCGCGGGCCAGCTTTTTCTTGCTTTTGCAAGCTCCCATCCCCGATGCCATGGTCAGGGCGATCAGCAGGAGAAAGGACATTCTTAATGCTTTTTTGATCATCTCTCAGTAAGTGTTAACGGTTTAAAAATGAGGTCTTCTTCATCAATGGTATATCAACGTGCAAAGCTATTTAAAATTTTATTAGTCAGAATCAAATTTTCAGAACCTGATGAATGAAAATACTGTAATTGAACAATCTCCCGGATAATGAGAGAGGCGGCAGGATCGCTCAATCGCCGCAATCGTGCAATCAATCCTGCCTTGCCATTGTCTGACGGGAGCTGCCGTTTGCATATTCTTGTTATTTTTGCCTCCGGTTTAAAACGAATGGGATGAGCGGAACACACAATAATATGGAGAATATACGCGAAGCGGCCGGATTTCTGAAAAATGCGGGTATGGAAGAACCCGGTATTGCCATCATCCTGGGCTCCGGTTTGTCAAGGCTGATCAGCCTTATGGAAATTGATGTGAAGATCAGCTATGCTGATATACCGCATTTTCCGGTATCCACGGTTTCTTTCCACCATGGAGAAATGATCTATGGCCGGATGCACGGCAAAAAGCTGATGGTGATGCACGGACGTTTCCACTACTATGAAGGCTACAGTATGCAGGAACTGGCTTTTCCCGTCAGGGTGATGAAGATGATGGGGGTGCAAAACCTGCTGGTCTCCAATGCCTGCGGCAGCATGAACCCTGCCTTTTTAAAAGGTCACCTGATGATGCTCACCGACCATATCAACCTGCTGGGCGGCAATCCGCTGATTGGACCCAATCATGATGAGCTGGGGCCCCGCTTCCCCGATATGAGTGAACCTTATTCACACAGGCTGAATGAGATGATGCGGCAGATTGCCGTTGAAAAGGGGCTGTTGCTGCATGAAGGGGTGTATGTGGCCGTTCCCGGACCGATGCTGGAAACCCGCGCCGAATACCGCTATCTGCGGCGGATCGGTGCCGATGTGGTGGGTATGTCGACCGTGCCCGAAGCCATCGCTGCCCGCCATGCCGGTCTGCCCTGTGCAGCCCTCTCGGTGATCACCGACGAATGTGATCCCGACAACCTTGCCGTGGCTGATATCCGTGACATCCTGAAAATGGCATCCCTGGCCGAGAAAGACCTGCTTGTGCTGTTCAGTGAACTCATAAAACGCTTGCAGCAAGGATAACCCTGATGTTGGCTTTCTGCCTGCCACTGTTTGGTTTCAATAATAGAAAAGTGATTGATCAGGGACCATGACGGCCCGGGGGTATCTTCCAGTACGCAGGGCCCTCGTCCCCGTCTTCCTCCTCTTCTTCAAACTCCCATGAATAACGCTTCCGTTGCGGGCCGCTTTTCCTGAAATATATTGCAAACAACACTCCTGCCAGGATGCCCGTCAGGTGCGACTCCCAGGAAATGTTCTCGCCCGGGAAAAGCTCGGGAAAGATCCCCCAGATCATGCTTCCGTAGAGAAAGGCTACAAAGAGCGATATGGCCATCAGGCGGGGTTCCCGCCTGATCAGGCCGCTGACGAAAAGAAACGATGCCAGGCCGTAAACGATGCCGCTGGCACCTATATGATACGCCTCCCTGCCAATACCCCAAACCCAAAGGTTCCCGAATATCCAGATAAGGAAAAACACCCGCACGGCTATGGCCCTGTAAAAGAAAAACAGGCCGGAACCCAAAACGAACAGCGGAACCGAGTTGGCGAAAAGATGCCTGTAGTCGCCGTGTATCAGCGGTGCGGTGACAATCCCCAGCGCTCCGTCAAAGGTACGCGGGTAAAGCCCGTAACGGCTGAAACTGATGCCCGACAGCTCACCGGCAAGTGCCACGAACCATATCACCAGCAGGAAAAGAACCGGGAAATATGTGCTTTTGAGTAATCTGGCTTTTTCTTCACGCATCTTCGATAATTGTAAATGCACCATCCAACAAATACCATTCCATTAAAATTATATGACAAGATAACATAAAATTAACCTTCTTTGGCAATAAAACCTGCCTTTCAATCGTCTCAGTATGTAAATTCGGGCTAATATTGCACCTGATTGCCCGCAGGGGGTATCCATCTTGCAAAAATTCATGAAATGATGCACCAGCTGTGGGAACGGCATGTATTTTGATAAGCAAATGCAGTGATGATGACCGGTAAAATTGAACAACATTAAAGCAATACTTTATGAAAAGAATAACAGCTATTATGATGGCACTGGCCTTTGCGATTATAAGCCTGGGGCAGGAAAACACACGCTACCTGATCGGCGACGGCGACAAACGGGTAACCGTATCGGGCTTTACTTCCCTCGACGGGGAATTTTCCACTATAGGTGATGACCTGGGTTTTTCAATGGGAGCAGGGGCGGCCGTCCTGCTGAGCCAGACTTTTTTCATCGGTGGCTACGGCACAGGACTGGTTACCCGGCATACCCGGGACCTTGAGCGACTGGATGGGTTCGATTTTTTCCAGAATTCAAAATACGAAGACCTGCGTGTGCGCTTCGGGCATGGCGGTATCTGGTTGGGAGTGGTGTTCAATCCCAGGAGCCCCATCAATGTCGGGGTAAACACCAGGATCGGATGGGGAGCCGTTTCTCTTACCGATAAAACCTACCACTGGTACGATAGCTGGGAAAATATCATGTTCGACCCCGTGTTTGTGCTTACTCCCCATTTTGACCTGAACCTGAATCTGCTGCGGTGGTTTCGCATGAACATCGGCATCGGTTACCGCTTTGTTACGGGCATCGATAAAACATATGAATACCTTCCGAATAACCACAGCTGGGAAGATCCGGTTGAAAAGGCATACTTCAACGACAATGCCTTTAATGGCGTAAGCGGCAGCATCAGTTTTCTTTTTGGCTGGTTTCACCAGTAAAATCAATATTTGACCTTCTGATGCAAATAATGCTTATGCGGATTAAATCGCCGGCCATTGCCGTATTATTGGTTCTTTTCTTTGCGGCAGCGATGGCTTTGCCCGACGATCCCGAAAAAGGCAAGTTCAGTGTGAACGGCTATGTGAAAGATCAAAGCAGCGGGGAAGACCTCATCGGAGCCACCATCTTCATTGAGGAGCTCAGGTCGGGAACCTCAACCAATGTATATGGCTTTTATTCGGTTTGCCTTGAAAAAGAGAACTATACCCTTCGTTTTTCCTATATCGGTTATGAATCCGTTACACACAGCGTTGAACTTTCGGGAGATGTTGTCCTTAACGTAGAATTGAGGCCCAGGGGTGAACTCCTTCGCGAGGTGGAGGTGGTGGCAGGAATACCCGACGAAAATGTCAAGGATGCGGAGATGAGCGTGATGAAGTTGTCAGCCAAAACCATCGAACGAATACCTTCCCTGATGGGTGAGACGGACATCATCAAGGCGCTGCTGCTGCTGCCCGGGGTGCAATCGGCCGCCGAAGGTTCCTCCGGCTTCGTGGTAAGGGGAGGCTCGCCCGACCAGAACCTCGTCCTGCTCGACGAAGCCACGGTATACAATGCGGGGCACCTGCTGGGCTTCTTCTCTGTTTTCAACAACGATGCCATCAAGGATGTGAAACTCTATAAGGGCGATATCCCGGCCATTTACGGCGGAAGGCTCTCATCGGTGCTGGATGTCCGGATGAAAGACGGAAACTCCAAGAAATTTTCGGCCACCGGCGGCATCGGACTCATCGCCAGCCGGCTTACCCTCGAAGGGCCCATCATCAGGGATAAAACTTCATTTATCGCCTCCGGCAGGAGGACATATGCCGACCTCTTCCTTCCCCTCTCGGCAAACAAGGACATCAGGAACAGCAAACTGTATTTTTACGACTTCAATGCCAAAGTCAACCATATCATCGACGAACGAAACAGGGTTTACCTGTCGGGATATTTCGGGCGTGACGTGTTCAAAAACCAGTTTGCACGGATGATCCTGGGCAATCAAACGGCCACCGCCAGGTGGAACCACCTGTTCTCGGCACGGCTGTTCTCGAACTTCTCATTCATATACAGCAAGTATAAGTATGGCCTGGGATCGGCCACCGACAACGAACCCAACTCCTTTATCTGGGATTCGGATCTGGAGGATTACGGGGTAAAGGCTGATTTTACTTATTATGCAAGCGGAAACAATATTATCCGTTTCGGCCTTTCCTCTGTTTACCATTCATTCAATCCCGGCATTGCAAAGGGTACGGGCGATAACTCCCTTTTCGACGAGTGGATCGTGCCGAAGAGCCATGCCATTGAATCGGCCGTATATGCAGGCAACGAGCAGAAGATCGGCGCCCTCCTCACATTGAAATACGGGCTGAGGTTGTCGGGCTTTTCAGGTATTGGACCCGGGGTGGTTTACAATTTTGATGCGCAGTATGAGGTCATCGACTCTACCGTATACGGCAGGGGTAATATCTACCACACTTACTGGGGCCTTGAGCCGCGCATCGGCCTCAATTACCTTCTCAGCGAGGATGCTTCCCTGAAAGCCAGCTATGCGCGTACCAACCAGTATATGCAGTTGGCGCAAAACTCAACGGCAGGCACGCCCCTCGACCTGTGGTTCCCGGCCAGCCCGAACGTGAAACCCCAGGTGGCTGACCAGTTCGCCCTGGGTTACTTCCGGAATTTTAAGTCGAACCTTATTGAAACGAGCCTGGAAGGTTATTATAAGCGGATGGACAGGTCCATCGACTTCAAGGATCATGCTGAACTGCTCCTGAACAAGGAACTGGAAGGAGAGCTCCGCTTTGGCAGGGGATGGTCGTACGGGGTGGAAGCACTGTTCCGTGTCAACAGCCTGGCGCTGCTCAACGGCAGCCTGAGCGGATGGGTGAGCTATACCTGGTCGCGTTCGTGGCGCGAGTTTCCCGATATCAACGGGGGCGAAAAATACCCCGCCCCTTACGACCGGCCGCATGATATTTCGATAGTGGCGAACTGGGACATTAACCCCAGGTGGACGGTAGCTGCCAACTGGGTTTATGCCAGCGGGCAGCCGGTTACCTTCCCGGTCGGCAGGGCCGTGATCGGCGGCGTGATCCTGCCCATTTATTCCGACAGGAACGGATACCGCATGCAGGATTACCACCGGCTTGACCTGTCGGGAACCCTGCACGGAAAAGACAGGCCCGGAAGAAAATGGCAGCATTCCTGGACCCTGTCGGTATACAATGCCTACGACAGGCACAACACCTGGTCGATCAATTTCGTGCAGGAAAGTTCCGACCCGGCCAACCCGGATAAGTCATACGAGACCTACGCGGAGAAAACTTATTTGTTCGGGATCATCCCGGCGCTGACTTTTAACTTCAAATTTTAGAAACGGCCATGCGATATCAGTTGTTCAAGATTACGATTCTGGCGGCCTTTGCGGGCCTGATGGCGGTTTCCTGTACCGAACGCATCGATATTGAGCTTGATGAGACCTTCACCCGGCTGGTTGTCGACGGGCAGATCACCACCGATCCGGGCAGCAGGCATGTGGTCATGCTGTCGGAGTCGGGAAGCTATTTCTACAACCAGCCGCCCCCGCCGGTCACCAATGCCGACGTGCATGTAAGCGACAGCGACGGGCAGGTGGTGGCACTGACAGAAGAAAGCCCCGGCCGCTATTACCTGCCGGAGGGATATCATGCCGTGGCCGGTAAGACCTACAAGCTGGAAATACAGCTCGAAAAGGAAATCTCGGGCGAACGCTATTTTACGGCCACTTCGCTAACGCCAATGATCGGCGATACCGTGTACATCGGGCTGAAGTTCCAGCCCGACTGGGGAGAAGAGGGCTTTTACGAGGTACAGTGTTATTACTGGGATCCCCCCGAAACGAATTTTTACATGTTCAATATTTTTAAGAACGATACGCTGCTCACCGATACCATCAGCTCAAAGATCCTTGTAGATGACCGTTTCTACAACGGCGGATTCACCAACGGCATCGGTGTTGGATACCTGAATCAGGCCCGTCCCCGCGAAAAACTCAGGCCAGGCGATGTTATTACCTTTCAGGCTTGCAGCGTGAGCGCCGAATATGCTGATTTTGTCTGGGCGGTGCAGCAGGAAGTGAGTTTCAGCACCCCGCTCTTCAGCGGGCCGCCCGCAAATGTGACAGGGAACCTCAGTGGCGGGGCCATTGGCTTTTTTGCCACTTATTCCGTGCTCTATGCTTCCACCGTGTTTGAATAGGGCACAGGCGTAAAATGCCCCGGAAGGGATGCTTTTCCATGCTTCCCGCCTTGTTGATAATTCATCCGGAAAGGGTACACTAAAAACAGTGCGCGGGCGTTCACCTTTAAACAAAACCCTTTGCCCATGCTTGAATACACAAAACTGGTACTCCGGAAAGTCAGTTTCAGCAGGGAACTTTTCGGGAAAGAACTCAAAAAGTCGGTCAGATGGCTTGGTAAGGAAGAACTCGTCATCCTGCATGCCTGGTGCGTCATCACCTTCGGTGATATTTACAGTGACCTGATCAGCGAAGCTTTCCGCCACGCGGCCTGATCAGGGTACTTCTCCTTCGGACATCCCGTTCAGGAAAGGCTGTTTTTCGTTTTCCATTGCATTTATTGTGGCTGCCATCCGGCATTATTTCCTGTTTTTTTCAGATTTACTTGACTTTTCTCGTTTCTTTTCTAATTTTACGGCAATATAAAACTATCACGATATGGATCTATCAGTAGTAAGTGCCATTTCGCCGGTCGATGGCAGGTATCACAAGCAAACCGAGTCGCTCACCTATTATTTCTCGGAGGCCGCTTTTATCAATTACAGGGTTTTCGTGGAAATTGAGTATTTCATTGCCCTTTGCCAGATTCCCCTGCCCGGGCTGGAAGATTTCGGCAGCGAACGCTTTGAAGCCCTCCGCGCCATCAGCCGGAACTTTTCCTTCAGCGATGCCCTGGAAGTAAAGGAAATTGAGAAAACCACCAACCATGACGTGAAGGCGGTGGAGTATTATCTCAAGAAGAAGTTCGACAAGATGGGGCTGAAGGAATACCGTGAATTCATCCATTTCGGGCTCACCTCACAGGATATCAACAATACATCGGTGCCATATGCCACACGCCTGGCTTTTGAGGAGGTGCTGATGCCTTTGCTGAAGGAAGTCCACAAAAAGCTTACTGACCGGTCGAAGGCCTGGAAGAAGATCGCCATGCTCGCGCACACACACGGGCAGCCAGCCTCACCAACCCGGCTGGGCAAGGAGATCGCTGTGTTTGCAGAACGCCTGCAGGCGCAGATGAACCTGTTGAAGAGCATTCCCTTTTCAGCCAAGTTTGGCGGAGCCACCGGAAATTTCAATGCCCACCATGTAGCATACCCTGATGTGGACTGGCCCGCTTTTGCTGATCAATTCGTGACCGGTTCACTTGGGCTGAAAAGGCAGAAGACCACCACACAGATTGAGCATTACGACAACCTGGCCGCCTTTTTCGATAACCTGAAACGCATCAACACCATACTGATCGACCTGAACAGGGATATGTGGACCTATATTTCGATGAACTATTTCAGGCAGAAGATCGCCCCCGGCGAAGTAGGATCATCGGCCATGCCGCATAAGGTCAATCCCATCGACTTTGAAAACTCTGAAGGAAACCTGGGCGTTGCCAACGCCTTATTTACACACCTTGCCGCCGACCTTCCCGTGTCGCGCCTCCAGCGTGACCTTACCGATTCGACCGTGTCACGTAACATCGGCGTGCCCGTGGCGCATACCCTGATCGCCCTCAAATCGCTCATCAGGGGGCTGAACAAGCTGGAGGTGAACAACGAATGTATCCATGCCGACCTGGAAGATAACTGGGCAGTGGTGGCCGAGGCCATCCAGACCATCCTCCGCCGCGAAGGTTATCCCAACCCTTACGAATTGCTCAAAGGCCTCACGCGTAAGAATGAAAAGATCGGCCGGGAGGAAATACACAAATTCATCGACAGCCTGAAAGTTCCCGACAGGCTTAAAGAGGAGTTGAAAGCCATCAGTCCGCACAACTATACGGGCATTGACCATTTATAGTTGGCCGCTGCGTAAGCACGGATTGTTTTAATGAAACTTTCATGTATTTCGCATACGCAATAACATACAATAATGATCAGTTCCATGAAGGTAAAAACATACCGCTAAATTGAACAGTTGATGAAAAAATACGGGAGGGTATTAGCATATATCAGGCCATACTGGGTTTTCGCCTTGTTGAACGTTTTCTTTAACCTGCTCACCATCCTTTTCAGCCTTTTTACCTTTGCTTTGCTGGCACCTTTCCTGAGCCTTCTGTTCGGCACCACCGAACTTGTGATGGATAAGCCCGAACTTTCGTTCAGTTCCGAGGCCCTGATCGATTATATGAACTACATACTTAGTAATATTATCAGGGAACAGGGGCGCATGCAGGCACTGATGACCATTTGCCTGGTATTGCTGGGTACCTTTTTGCTGCGCAATATGGCCCGTTTCATGTCGATGTATTTCATGGCCAATGTGCGTATCGGCTCGGTGAGGGATATCCGCAACGAGGTTTTCGACAAGATCCTGATACTTCCACTTTCCTTTTTTCACAGCAGGAAGAAGGGCGACATCATGGCGCGGGTGACCACCGATGTGCAGGAAGTGGAATATTCCATCATGAACTACCTGGAGATGATCATCCGCGATCCCATCACCATCATCGCCTATTTTGTCTTCCTCCTCAGCATGAGCCCCAGGCTCACCCTTTTTGTTATTATCGTGTTGCCGGTAACGGGTTACCTGATTGGCAGGATCGGGCGCAGCCTCCGCCGGCAGTCGCGCGTTGGGCAGACACGCCTGGCAGGCATGCTGTCGACCATTGAGGAGTCGATCGGCGGGCTGCGCATCATCAAAGCCTTCAATGCCATCTCCTTCATGAACCGTAAGTTTACCGACCAGAACAAGTCATATTCGAAGATCACCCTGGGCATCTACCGGCGCCGCGACCTGTCGTCGCCCCTGAGCGAATTTCTTTCATCGGTGGTGATCATTGCCGTACTCTGGTTTGGCGGCGGCCTGGTGCTGGGCGACAATTCGCCCATCAGCGGGGAGGTCTTCATTACCTACATTGTCATCTTTTCGCAGGTCATCCCCCCGGCCAAGACATTCGCAACCGGTTACTATAGCATACAGAAGGGGCTGGCATCGGCCGACAGGATCTTTGAGATTCTTGATGCGGAAGAAGTGATAGAGGAAAAGCCGGATGCATTGCCGAAAAAGGATTTTACCACTGCCATCGAATACCGCGACGTAACCTTCAGGTACGAGGAGGAGGATGTGCTTAAGCATATCCATCTGACCATCGGGAAAGGTAAGATCATCGCCCTGGTGGGGCAGTCGGGCGGCGGGAAGTCAACCCTGGTCGACCTGCTGCCGCGCTTTTACGATACCTGTGAAGGCGAGATCCTGCTCGACGGCATCAACCTGAAGGATTACCGCATCGACGACCTGCGCGGGCTCATGGGCATTGTAACGCAGGAGTCGATACTTTTCAACGATACCGTGTTCAACAACATCGCCTTCGGCATGTCCGACGTTTCCGAAGAGGATGTGAGGGAGGCTGCCCGTATTGCCAATGCAGATGAGTTTATCAGCAAGATGCCCGAAGGATACCAGACCAATATCGGCGACCGTGGCACCAAGCTGTCGGGGGGGCAGAAACAGCGCATCAGCATCGCCCGTGCCATCCTGCGGAATCCGCCTGTCCTGATCATGGACGAGGCCACCTCGGCCCTCGACACCGAATCGGAACGGCTGGTACAGGAGGCCCTGGCCAATGTGATGAGCAACCGCACCTCCATCGTTATCGCCCACCGGCTGTCGACCATCAAATTTGCCGACGAGATCATCGTGCTGCAGCGGGGCGAGATCGTTGAAAGGGGTAATCATGATGAACTGATCAGGCAGGAAGGCGTTTACAAGAAGTTGCACGACCTTCAGACCTTTGCCTAAGGAGCGGATTCGCGGTAAATCTCCCTCAGTATCTTTTGCGAATGCCGGCTGAGCGTTTCGGGCGGCTGCATGCCCATGAGTTGCAGTGCGGCGATAAATTCGCCCGCTATTTCAGGGTACGGCTTTATGAAACGCCTGAGAACCTCTGTTGCATATGCCCTGGTGGCGATCTCTTCGGCGGGATCGTTCATGCGCATGAAGGCCGCGTCGATGATCTGGCCGTGCAGGTCTTCATGCGCCGAAAGATCAAAAAAGGTCAGCACCTTCATCATACACCTTTTTACGCTGCTGTGTGTCATCCCGGGCAGTTGCGACACCATGTCGGGGAGGCAGGGCGTAAAAAGGGCGGGTTGCTGCTCCGCAAGCAGTTGTACCACCCTGGCGGCCCGCAGGGCCGGCAAGCCTTTTTGTTCCATGCACATTTGGTATGCCTGGCCGAATAAAGCAGGCTTTTGTATGATGATCCCGACGGCCAGGTCGGCCGTGGCACGCGAACTGTCGGTGAGGATGCTTTCCAGGCCGGGGTTTTCTTCCGGCACCGTCCCGCCTGCTGCGGCCTTTGTGGTTGGTTTTCTGTTCTTCTTCATCGCTCCGGCAAGCGGTAAAATTATAAATAAATATCATGGTCAGTGATGCCCCGTTTTCTTTTATTTTTTGCCGGCAATACCGTCATCAGCTCCAGGCGAAGCGAAAATCCCGCCAGGGCGGGACACCCCAAACCCGATGGCAAGCGCGTTCTCTCCCCAAACTGCAAAAAGGCCTGTTCCACCAACAGTTCCTGATTCTAATGTCCAGTATCAGCTATCAGGTATCGTATCTTAAACCAGGGTTTTCACCTTTGAAGGAGGCGTTTTACAGTATTCCTGAACCCAGGGCGATGGAGACCAGGATCAGCATAAGGGCAACGAGCGTTTGAATTGAGTTGATGGTGACTTTTTTAAGCAGACTGTTTCCCAGGAAGGCTCCGCTGATGGCCGATGCCGCTGCAAGCATCACGATCAGCAGGTTATCGGTGAGGCCTGAACTGCTGAAGCGTGTGGCATACACCCCCAAGCGGGTGAAATCGATAAAAGTTGAAACGACCACCCCCGTTCCGATAAAGGCTTCTTTTGACAAGCCCGCCTTGATCAGGAAAGCACTGCGAAAGGCTCCCTGGTTGCCCGAAAGTCCGCCAAAGAAGCCGCTCAGTAATCCGCCCAGGGGGAGCTTCTCCCTGCCGAACTGCATTTTTTTAAATACCGGAAAGATGTCCATCAGGGCAAAGGAGATCAGAAGCAATGAAATGATGAATTTGACGGGATACACTTCAAAGGCCCTGCCGGCCATTTCATAACTGAACAATGGCCGGCTGTCGGGGATATGCAGCAGGAGCCAGGCTCCTGCAAAGGCAGCTGCCACCGCCGGTATGCCGAAACGCAGAAGTACCCCTTTGTTTGCTTTTTTGCCAACCAGCATGATCTTAAAGAGGTTGTTGAAAAAGTGTACCACTCCCGTCAGGGCAATGGCCAGGTCAACAGGAAAAAAAAGCATGAATACGGGCGTAAGAATGGTTCCGAGCCCAAAACCCGAGAAAAATGTGAGGATGGCAGTGATGAATGCTGCCAGGCAAATAATGACGATGTCCATTGTGCAGAGACTATTATGCCAGGGCAAAAATACGGCAAGTTTTTATGATGGTATTTTCCGGGGAAAGGAAACGGCCGTTTTTTTTGATGTCATCAGAGTATATGTCGGCCGGAAGGAAAACCCGGGCGATGCAGGGTGTGGTGCGCAAAGCCTCGTTGTGTATTATAAGCTTACCATCTTGTAAAACTTCTTTCTTCAATGGGAATCCGCTGAGTTTTTATGATGTTTTGCTCAATAATTTTGAGTACGGAT
Organism: uncultured Bacteroidales bacterium; assembly: GCA_964531985.1. Taxonomy (GTDB): domain Bacteria; phylum Bacteroidota; class Bacteroidia; order Bacteroidales; family B18-G4; genus B18-G4. Next base: position 17,891 of record CAZHFC010000025.1, on the reverse strand, counting down.
TGAAGAGAATCTTTTTTAACATTCTCGCCAAAAAAGATATGTTCATACATATCCGGATCAGCCTTTCTGATTCTGTCAACCAATTTTAAGGCTGAATTCAGGTATTCTTCCTCATCTTCACATGAGGAAGCAAGAACACCAAAGTGAAGGGTTAACTCATGAAGGAATTCTTCAGCTTCACCAATCACTCCATAATAGCTTTCATCAGATAATTCGTCAGTGTCCATCAGGTTTGGTTTTTACATATCGAAAGGTCCGGCAGTTTATCAAGGTTATGTTTACTTGGGGCAACGATCGTAAATTTTACGTAAAATGGACCTGTCCGGTTTTGTTATTATACAGATTTTCCTTGTTAATCAATACACGTAACCCCTTTATAGTATTCGGCAGAAGATGACATATAATCAGGGGATACGGCATTTTTTAAGAATTCTATTCCATTGACGATCAATTCCAGCATTCTCAGATTATCTTCACAGGTCAGGTTTCGGAAGTGATCAATGCCCGAAAATCGTTCATCAACAGGAATGTAAAGGTTTTGCTCCCTGCATGAAAAGTCAATTAAGCGCATGTCAATCATTTGTCTTTCCGGCCTGAGGGAGCTTTTATAATAGACCTTCAGGTTAACGGGATCGTAAACGATGCTCCATTGTGTATTGCCCGGTTGAGATACGCTGTCCAGTATGTTAAATGAATAGTCAATGATATCATCCTTTTCCGAATAATCCTGAATTAAACCGGCAGCCCTGGCAAAACGGCCGGATGAGTTCTTTGTCCATTCATTATGATCTTCCGCTTTATTGTTTCCGATGCTCGTTTTATAGTCAAGTGAATGCTGATAGGTGCAGTTGGCAAGTACTTTATAAGGCAGATCATCATTTTTCCTGACCAGCATATTTCCGTCAATATACTCGATGGCAGCAACATTCCCGGAGGCGTCGGAAACCAGGAAATGAAGATATGACACGGCCATGGTGGAAATCCTTACCAATGAATCGCTTTGAATGACTTCGTTAACAGTGGCGAAATTGTCCAATTGGTATTGGATCCATTGTAATTCATTTAATCCATGGCGATGATCCGGGCCGGGATATTTTGTTTCCTGCAGCCACATTTGTTCGATAACCAGGCCCGCTTCATTGATGCCGCCATACGGAAATTCCCTGCCTGCCTGATTAAAGGTAATGCTTCCATATTTTGAAACCCATGTCAGCGGAATTTCAGGGGGGCTGAAAAAGGAAGTCTTTTCCGTATTCTTATAGTTAATCTGAATATGGCCTTCTGCTATGGGAAAATCAAAATTCTTTCCAAAAACAATATGCCCCTTTTCATCACTTAACACAAAGGTGGTACATCCGTATGCGTATTCAAATATGATCAGGCTGATGATGCACGTTATCAAATGTTTTGGTCTCATAAAAACAATTCTTGTGAAGGTAATATATATCATGTACAGCCTGCCGGGTTGCTTTGTTTTTTGCGAAAATTGTAGCCGTGCTCATGCAGGGAGCAACGATTTTCAGGGTAAAATTATAAATATTTTCGTTTATTTTTAAAAAACCGTTTCATGGCCGGTTCCGTCTGCAGCCGGTTTTTGCAGGGATTGCGAATAGACTGCATACAACATCGGGGGCAAAACTTTCAGTCTCTGCCGGGTATGATAACCCTGATGTTTTGCCGGATACAGGCCGGCTCATGATTAATCCAGTATTATTGTAAGGGCCAGCCCCATTCCGTAGTTCTTGTCTGAATTGCGCCCCCAGATATCATAAAGGCCGTAGAGTACGATGATATAGCTTTTGCCGGTTTCAACGGTTATGCCCGGATAAAAGGTGAATACCTGGCTGCTGTAGTCATTGAACCTGCTTGCCTGATAGCCAAAACCTGCAATTACCTGCAGTTGCTGCGAAAAAAAGTAATAACCCAGATCGGAATTCATGTAGAAGTTATCTTTTCCGTTATCCGCAGTTTTTTGCACGAATTTCATATACTGGGCATTCACATCAACAGAAAAGTCAGGGTTGAAATACGCTGTGAATACCAGGCCCCCGCCTGCATTTGCGATCTCATCGGAAACCCTGAAGGACCTGCTCAGCGTATGGTTGCCTGTCGGGATGTTTGCCCCTGCGATCACTGCCAGTCCATTGGTGTTCCTGTTGTAAAATACGTAGCGGGCCCCTACGGATGCCATTCGTAAGTTATTGGATATGGTTGTGCCGATTTCAAGTTTGTCCTTTATGCCGTAGGTTACCCTGAACCCAAGCCCTGTGTTCCATTTGATGCTGTCTCCTTCAGAAGAATGGTTGGAAAGTATTCCTTTCTTATCCCATTGCTTTTTCGAATGAAAATGGCAAAAGGCCGGCTCGAATTCAACTTCATGATGATTGACTACCCCAACGGTATAGGAGCTGATCTTCAATCCGGAGATCCCGCCTACCTGGGCGGCAGATTGGGTGCCGGTGATCAATAGAAACACAGACAGCAAAACTGAGAAAAGCCTGTGGCGGTTTTGAACCCGCCACACATAATTTGTTTTTCGGATGTTCATGGCATTGATCCCTTCATTTGTTCCTTAGCCCAAACCAAGGAAGCTCGTCAATATTCTTCACGTTTTATCCCGCAAAATTACCATTCTTATTTTTATTCGATATAAAGTGAGCCAGGTTATTTCACTCCATCCCGGTAAACCGGGGATTCGTTCGACTAAGCCATTTCATTTCGCTACGCTCATAAATAGGCAGTCTGACGAATTTAACCACCGAGGTCTCGGGGCAGGCCCCCGATTCCCGGGGCAGGCATGTAGCCATGTAGCCAATAAGCCATTTAGCCAATAAGCCATTTAGCCAATAAGCCATTTAGCCATTTAGCCATTTAACCCCCGATTCTCGGGGCAGGCATGTAGCCCCCGATTCTCGGGGCAGGCACTTACACTGGAATTTTGGGGCAGGCTATTTTATCGCATGTTCCAATTATTCTTACTTTTGCACAAATTTATATGGCATGATGGATTTAAAGGAAATAATGGCGATATCGGGTAAACCGGGACTTTACAAGCTGCTGTCGCAGACAAAGACGGGCATGCTGGTGGAGTCGATGGCCGACAAACGGCGCTTCCCGGTCTTTGCCCATGAAAAGGTGAGTTCCCTCGAAGAGATCAGCATTTTTACCGAAACCGACGACATTCCGCTGAAGGAGGTGCTGAAAAAGATCCATGAATACCTGCAGGGGAAGCCTGTACCGGGACATAAGTCGGAACCGGAAGAACTGAAGGCTTTCTTCGGGGAGGCCGTTCCCGAATACGACCGCGAAAGGGTATATGTTTCCGACATTAGAAAGGTGGTGCAGTGGTACCAGGTACTCCACGAGATGGACCTGCTCGACTTTACAGAGGAGGAGAAGGATGAAGAAAGCCCGGATTCTGCCGGTGATGCCGCCGAAAGCACCGGCCCGGCCGGCACCGGGGATGAAACCACTGAATAGGATAACCCGGGAAACCGGGATTTTTTTGCATAGCAATGAAAAGAATAGAAGACCTCCGCGTTAAAGACCTTCGCTGGCTCAACAGCAGCGCTTACGTCCTTGAACTGGAGGGCACGGAGGCCATCCCCGACATCCACCCGGGAAATTTTGCCGAGATCCGCGTCGACGGCCAGCCGGAGGTGTTCCTGCGCAGGCCGTTCTCATACCTCGACTGCAATGCGGAAGGTAAAACATTAAAATTCTTTGTGAAGGCCATCGGAAAGGGCAGCCGTAAGCTGGGAGACCTGCAAAAGGGTCAGACGGTGAACCTGATCCACCCGCTGGGGAATGCCTTCAGCATACCTGAAAACACAAAAGTGCTCCTCTGCGGGGGAGGCACAGGCGTGGCTCCCTTTATCATGCTCGGACGTGAACTGAAGAAAAAGGGCAACCTTGTACACATCATCACCGGCGGAAGAACGGCCGAAGATATTCTTTTTACGGAGGAATTTGAAACATACGGCGATGTTTATTGTACTACCGAAGACGGCAGCCTGGGCGAGCGGGGACTGCTGACACAGCACAGCCTCTTCTCGGGCGAAACTGCTGACTATGGCATGATATATGCCTGCGGCCCGGAAGGCATGATGAAGGCAGTGGCCGCCATGGCACGCAAGTGGTCGGTAACCTGCGAGGTGTCGCTCGAAAACCTGATGGCCTGCGGTTTCGGGGTGTGCCTCTGCTGTATTCAGCCGACCGTGCACGGCAACCTTTGCGTATGTACCGAAGGACCGGTGTTCAATACAAACGATCTTAGATGGCAAAGCTGAGTGTCGACATACATGCCCTGAACCTGAAAAACCCGGTAACCATGGCTTCCGGGACCTTCGGCTACGGCGATGCCTGCACCGATTTCTTCGACCCGGCCTTGCTGGGTGCTGTGTTTATCAAGGGCCTTACCCTGAAGAACCGCGACGGCAATGCATACCCGCGCATGGCGGAGACCACGGGCGGAATGCTCAACTCTGTCGGACTGCAAAACAAGGGGATCAGTCATTTCATCAGTGATATCTACCCCCGAATCATCAAACTGGGCACCCCGATCATTGCCAACGTGAACGGCTCCACCATCGAGGAGTATGTAGAACTCAGCACCCGCATCAATGAGCTGGAGCATATTCCGGCCATCGAGCTGAATATCTCCTGCCCCAATGTAAAAGAGGGCGGCATGGCTTTTGGCGTAAGCTGCCCTTCGGCCATTGCGGTTACGGAGGCGGTGCGCGCGGTTTATAAAAAGACCCTGATCGTAAAGCTCTCGCCCAATGTTACCGACATCGCGGGAATGGCCATGGCAGTGGAAGGTGCCGGCGCCGATGCAGTCTCGCTGGTAAACACTTTTCTTGGCATGGCCCTCGATGCAGAAAGCCGGAAGCCTCTGTTGTCGACCATTACCGGCGGTTTGTCGGGCCCGGCCATCAAACCCATCGCTTTGCGGATGGTATGGCAGGTATACAAGGCCGTGAAGATCCCCGTGATCGGCATGGGAGGCATCATGAATGCCGCCGATGCCATTGAGTTCATGCTGGCCGGGTCGGCCGCCGTACAGATAGGCACGGCCTGCTTCGTCGATCCCATGGTGCCGGTTAAAATCATCCGGGGCATGGAAGAATACATGGACAGGCACGGGGTACAGGAGGTGAGCGAGCTGACCGGGGCCATGGAAAAATGATGACCCGGCCGTAATGGTACTTGCCGTGGTAATAATTTTATTAACTTCACTGCCTGAAAAAAACTGAATATGCGATCGCCTGTTTCCCGGCAACCCATGCTCGTGCTTGAACTATCGGGCGTCGAGATCGATTACTGTCCCGCTTCAGGCGGCATCTGGCTTGATGCCGGTGAGCTGGAAACCCTGCTCGGCAATGCGGATGCGGCCGGCGAGCTGCTGGCTACCTTCCTTGCGGCCCCGGGGATACACGAGAAAAAGGTGCGCTGCCCGCGATGCAGCAAAAAGATGGAGAAGGTGATGGTGGGCGGACAGGTGCTGATCGACCGTTGTGTGAATGGGCACGGCCTGTGGTTCGACCATGGCGAACTGCTGCAGGTACTCGAACTGGAACAAACCGCCGGGGTGGAGAAGGTCAGGGACCTGCTCAGGGACATGTTCAGGGATCAACTCGGCAAATAAGGACAACATCTAACAAAAGGAGGAAATATGGTACCTGTATTAATTATTCTCGGCATCATCCTGATCCTGGTGATCTGGCTCATTGCCATTTTCAATGCCCTGGTGCGCCTGCGTAACCAGGTTAAAAATGCCTGGTCGCAGATCGACGTACAGCTTAAACGCCGCCACGACCTCATTCCCAACCTTATCGAGACCGTGAAAGGCTATATGAAGCATGAACGCGAGACCCTCGAGAACATTACGGCTTATCGCAGTCAGGCCATGGAGGCCTCCAGCGTGGGCGAAAAGGCCCGGGCCGAAGGCCTGCTGGGAGGCGCTCTCGGGAAACTGCAGATCGCAGTGGAAGCCTACCCCGACCTCAAGGCAAATCAAAACTTCCTGAGCCTGCAGGAAGAACTGACCTCCACCGAGAACAAGATTTCCTTCGCCAGGCAGAACTACAACGACCAGGTCCTCTTCTACAACAACAAGATTCAGATGTTCCCATCGAATATCGTGGCCGGCATGTTCAGTTTTACCCAGGAGGAATTTTTCGAACTCGAAGACAAGGCAGAGAAAGAAGTGCCAAAGGTATCATTCTGATGTTTGCATCATGTGGGAACTGATCCGTGCCAATAAGAGAAGATCCCTGCTGCTCTTTGTCCTGATGGGCATCGGGCTGGCCCTGCTGGGCTTTGCCATCGGCTATTTTGTGAACCCGGCCGGCATGGGCCTCGATGGCGTTATCATCGCCCTGCTCATCTGGATGATCCTTTCGCTGATCAGTTATTTCAATGGGTCAAAGATCCTTTTATCGGCCAGCCATGCCAAAAAGGTCACCCCCGACGTACATCCGCAGCTCTTCAACATCGTGGAGGAGATCAAGATCGCTTCCGGCCTGCCTGCCATGCCCGAAATATACATCATCAACGAGGAGGCTCCCAATGCCTTTGCCGCAGGCAGGGACCCGAAACATGCGGTGGTGGCTGTCACTGCCGGCCTGCTCTCGCGCCTCAACAGGGATGAGCTGCAGGGTGTCATCGCCCACGAAATGGCCCATATCTATAACCGCGACATCCGCTTCATGACCCTGGCGGGAGTGATGCTGGGCAGCATCGTGCTCATATCGGAAGTTTTCCTGCGGGGGATGCTTTACAGCGGGGGCGGAGGCCGATACCGCTCGGGCGGAAGCCGCGACGGTCAGGGACAGGCCATCGTGATGGTGCTGGCCCTGCTGGTGGCCATCCTGGTTCCCGTCTTTGCGGGGATGCTGTATTATTCCATTTCGCGCAAGCGCGAGTACCTGGCCGATGCCACCGGCGTCCGGTTCAGCCGGTACCCCGAAGGGCTGGCCTCGGCCCTCGAAAAGATCTCGGGTGCGCATATTGAGATGAAGTCGGCCAATAAGGTGACAGCGCCCATGTACATCGCGCTGCCATTCCAGAAAAAGAAAAGGGCTGCGGCGGGCCTGTACAGCACCCATCCACCCATAGCCGAGCGCATCAGGATATTGCGTTCGATGCAGGGTGCCGGCTACATGAACTACCAGGAAGCATACCGGACGGTAAAGGGCGGACAGGCCGGCATCATTCCCGGTTCAGGCCTTAAAGAAGCCGGAGATGCGGGGATCAGGAAAGCATTTGATGACAGGCCCGGAGCCGATGAAAAAACGGTAAAACGCAATACGGGCGACCTGATGATGGCCGTAAACAGTTACACCTTTATCGATTGCCGGTGCGGGTTGCGCATAAAAGTGCCGCCCGATTACGGCCGTGGCAATATCGATTGCCCCAGGTGCGGCGCCAGGCATTCCATCGAAAAATAAACTTCTCAGTCTTTTACCATGCCGGCAAAGGTGGCTGCTTCCAGGGCCATCTTGCGGTTGTATTCAAGCGCCAGGTCCTGGTAGTTGATCAGGTCGATGATGGTGCCGATAAAGCACAGCCCGGCAGTGAACAGGTACAGCAGCCCCATGCCGATCTGTCCGATCAGGAAACGCTGTATGCCTGCAACGATCACGAAACCGAGTACCGTGGTCAGCAGGATCATCTGCGGGTCGCGGCGCCTGGCCCTGTAAAGGGTGGCAAAATTTTGCAATTGTTTGTCGTTGTAGTCTTTGGTCATCTCTTGCAGGAGCGCCAGTTCCTGTCCCCTTGCCTCGGGGAAATAAATAAAGATCTCAGCCATGATGAATTGTTTTGGTATATAAATGTTGCCTGTAAATTCGGTTTTTACGGAATACGGCAATGATGCGCGCCAGGAGGATGGCAACGGCCGGAATGCCGAGGGGGTGTGCCTCGAACGACCGCAGTAGTTCCCCGCGGAAGAACCATGAAATGGCATGTCCGAGGCCACAGCCGGGGCACCAGCCGATGCCGAGATTGTGCAGCGGACAGAGGCTGTGGCATGTTTCAGCCGGATCGGTCAGGGCCAGTGCCGTCAGGGCAGCGATCCAGATCAATGCTTCCAGGTGCCTGCGGATGAAAGTCAGTGCCTTTCCTGCAAACTTCAATGTATTTCGTGTTTATGATTGCTCAAAGATAATAAGATGAGTGGTATCCCGGCCGGCTCAGATAATATTTACCTCGGTTTCGAGCATGAGCCCGAAACGTTCCTTTACCGACTCCCTGATGCGTTCGGCCAGCCTGAGGATGTCCTTGCCCGATGCCCCGCCATGGTTCACCAGCACCAGCGGCTGCCCGTGATGTACGCCTGCCTGCCCGTTGCGTTTTCCTTTCCATCCGCATTGCTCGATCAGCCAGGCTGCCGGCAGCTTGTAATGCCCGGGACCAGCCTGATAATGTGGCATGCCCGGGTTTTCGGCCTGCAATTTCGTGAAAGCCTCCTGCCCGACGACCGGATTCTTGAAGAAGCTGCCTGCATTTCCGGTCTCGGCAGGGTCGGGCAGTTTGCTGCGCCGGATCTCGGCCACAGCCATGGCAACGGCACGGATGTCGTGGCAGGGCTTACCCATGCGGTCGAGTGCCTCGCGCAACGCCCCGTAAGATATGTCAGGTAAATGCCTGCTGCTCAGCAAAAGGCTTACCTCCGTGATGATGTACCTGCCTTTCAGCTCCCGCTTGAAGACACTGTCGCGATAGCCAAAGCGGCATTCCTCACTGTTAAATGTCCGTGTCTCGCCTCCGGCCGTATCAAAAGCCTTCAGGGAGTGGAACACATCTTTGAGTTCAACCCCGTAAGCGCCGATATTCTGGATGGGACTTGCTCCCACGCTGCCCGGGATAAGCGCAAGGTTTTCGATACCACCGTAATTATGTTCGAGGCAGTAATCAATCAGTTCATCCCATTGCACACCGGCGCCTGCCTTGACAAGCACACGGCCTTCACCGGCCTCGCTGCCGGCAATGCCGCCCAGCCCGAGCTGCACGACCAGTCCGTCATAGTCGCGCGTGAAAAGGATGTTGCTGCCACCCCCTAACAGGAGATGGTCGCCGCCGGAAAAAAATCCGCCGGCAAACAACTCCTGCAATTCCTGCATATCCGTTACACGGACAAACCTTTTTGCCTTTACATCGATGCCAAAGGTATTGTGCTTTTTCAGGGATATGTTTTCGCTGATCATCATGGGGTCTTCAAAGGTAATAAGCTTTTGCTTATGGCGGCTTCGCCTGATGCAGGAAATATTGATGTTTTGCATCCGTTACCGTATTGTCAAAAGCATTAACTTAGCCTCACGATCAGGATTTTTATGAAGAAGATCATCGTTTCAGTGACCAATGACCTGGTGACCGACCAGCGTGTCGACCGTGTTTGCAATACACTGGTAAAGATGGGCTTTGAGGTGTTGCTGATCGGGCGCAGGCTGAAGGAGAGCCTTCCCCTGGGCCGGCGCCCCTACCGGATGAAAAGGATGCGCCTGCTGTTTCGCCGGGGGCCTTGCTTCTACGCCGAATACAATATCAGGCTTTTCCTTTTCCTGCTTTTCCGCCCCGCCGGTATCTTTCTTTCCAACGACCTGGATACATTGCCCGCCAACTTTCTGGCCGCAGGCATCAGGAGAAAGGCGCTTGTTTACGACAGCCATGAATATTATACCGAAACACCGGAACTTGTCAACCGTAAAACAGTGCAGGCCGTGTGGCGTTTTATCGAAGGCCGGATTTTCCCCCGCTTGCGGCATGTATACACCGTGAACGGGTCCATTGCCGCCCTGTATTCCAAAAAATACAATGTGCCCGTGCATGTGGTCAGGAACCTTCCCTGCCGCCGGGAACCGCAACCCGGTATAAAGGAGAATGACAATCCTTTCCCGCCCGGAAAAAAGGTGATCCTGCTGCAGGGGGCGGGCATCAACATGCAGCGCGGAGCCGAAGAAATGGTGGAGGCCATGCGGTACATCAGCGGTGCGGTCTTTGTCATCATTGGAGGAGGCGATGTGATTGATGACCTGAAACAGCAGGTAAAGGAGACGGGGCTCTCCGGTAAGGTGATGTTCATTCCCAAGGTGCCCTTCGAAGCACTGCATGCTTATACCGTGCAGGCCGACATAGCGGTGACCCTCGACAAAGACACCAATCTCAACTACCGTTACAGCCTGCCCAACAAACTCTTCGACTACATACAGGCGCGCGTGCCAGTGCTGGCATCGGACCTCCCCGAAATAGCGGGAATAGTGAAACAATATGAGATCGGCATGCTCGTTTCGGGCCATGAGCCGGAAATGCTGGCAAAGGCGGTAAACAATATGCTGAATAACAAGGAGCGTTACAAAGTATGGAAAGAAAACCTTAGCTTTGCAGCGGATGAATTATGCTGGGAAAATGAAGAGAAGAAACTAATCCCGATATTTTCAGCCTTTGCAGGATAAACACTTACATATCATCTCTTTTGACGTTCCCTGGCCCCCGAACTACGGGGGGGTGATCGACGTGTTCTATAAGATCAGGGCCCTGCATGCGAAAGGGATAAAAATACACCTGCATTGTATTGAATACCCCGGCCGGGGAAGGGCCGAGCAGCATCTGAGGCCGTATTGCGAGGAACTGCATTATTACCCCCGCAAAACCGGGCTATTGTCGGCACTGAGTTTGAAGCCTTACATTGTGATCAGCCGCCGCTCAAAAAGACTTATCGAGAACCTGCTGAAGGACGAGCACCCCATCCTCTTCGAGGGACTTCACTCATGCTATTACCTTGATGACAAACGGCTCAGTAACAGGCTGCGGATCTATCGCGAAAGCAATATCGAACACCGCTATTATTTCAATCTTTTCAAGGTTTGCAATAACCTCTTTAGCAGGATTTATTTTTTGATTGCCAGTTGCAAGCTTCGCTTCTACCAGAATGTCCTCAGGCATGCCGGTATTATGCTTTGTGTTTCGGAGAAGGATACCGAATACCTGCGTAAGCATTTCCCGCAAAACAGGGTCCATTATATCCCCAGCTTTCATCCGAACGAAGGGGTGGAGTCGAAGTGTGGCAGGGGTGATTATGCATTGTACCACGGGAATATCGAGGTGCCGGAAAACACCCATGCCGCGGCATTCCTGATCAACGAGGTGTTCAACGACGGCAGCATCCCCCTTGTCATTGCCGGCATGAACCCGCCACGGCGCATCAGGAAGCTTGTCGGGGGCAAAAAGAATATTACCCTGGTGAGCAATCCCGTGGATGAAAAGATGTTCGACCTCATCCGGAATGCCCATGTGAACATCCTGGTTACCTTTCAGGCCACCGGGCTGAAGCTGAAGTTGCTGAATGTATTGTATCGCGGGCGGTTTTGTCTTGTCAATAATAAGATGCTGAACGGCACAGGTCTGGATGAGCTTTGCGTAACTGCCAACGATGCGGCGGGGTTGAAGGAGGAGTTGCACAGGCTGTTTGGGCTGGTCTTTACCGAAGAGGAGATTTCACAGCGGGAGCGCCTGCTGTCCTCCGATTACAGCAATTCCGTGAATGCCGACCGGCTGATCAGGCTGGTTTGGGAAGGGGAGGATTCAGGCCAGGCTTGATACCAGCTTCCCGTTCTCACACACCAGTGTGCGTGCCTTAAAAAATTCGAAGAGTGAGTAATCGTGCGTGGCCATGATCACCGCGCGTCCCGAGTTGCTGATCTCGAACAGCAGGTCCATGATGCCGCGTGAGGTCTCCGGGTCGAGGTTGCCGGTGGGTTCGTCGGCCAGTACCACCTCGGGGTCGTTCACAAGGGCCCTTGCAATGCCGAGGCGTTGCTGTTCGCCGCCCGAGAGCTGGTGAGGCATTTTGAAGCCCTTGGTTCCCAACCCGACCTTGTCGAGCACATCCTGTATCCGCTCCGCGATCCTGACCTTGTCCTTCCACCCCGTGGCCTTCATCACAAAGTGAAGGTTGTCGTAAACCGTACGGTCGGAAAGCAACTGGAAATCCTGGAAAATGATCCCCAGCTTGCGGCGGAGGAAAGGGATATCCTTCCTTTTAATGGTTCTCAGGTCGTATTCAGCTACCGTGGCAATGCCTTCCCTTACCGGCAGGTCGGCATATATGGTTTTGAGCAGGCTGCTCTTGCCGGTGCCGGTTTTGCCAATGATGTAGAGGAACTCGCCCCGGTCGACGGTAAAAGTGACATCGTTCAGCACAAGGTTTTCCTTCTGGTAAACGGGTACATTGCGGAAGCTGATAATGGTGTCGAGTGGCATAAGGTGCTAATCAGGTGGTGACGGAAACAAAAGTAATGAATAAAAGCATATGCATCGGTGGTGACGCCAGAACTTTCCCTGCCGGGATGATCATACCAGGCCTGCAAAGCCCATGAAGGCCATGGCAAGTATGCCTGCGGTTACCAGGGCGATGGGAACGCCACGCATGCCCTTTGGTACTTCCATAAGGTTAAGGTGTTCCCTGAGGCCGGCAAACAGTATCATGGCCAGCGCAAAGCCGATGGCGTTGGCGATGGCAAAGACGATGCCCTGAAGCAGGTCGTAGTTCTTCGATTGTGTCAGCAGGGCTACACCCAGCACGGCGCAGTTGGTTGTAATGAGCGGCAGGAAGATACCCAGCGCCTGGTAGAGGGGCGGGCTGATCTTTTTGAGGATGATCTCAACCATCTGCACCAGCGAGGCAATGACCAGGATAAAGCTGATGGTTTGCAGGTAAGTGATCCCGAAGGGGACAAGCACATATACGTAGATCAGCCAGGTGACCAGGGTGGCCAGCGTCATGACGAAAAGCACGGCGCCGCTCATGCCCACAGAGGTCGATACCCTGCCGCTGACGCCCAGGAAGGGACAGATCCCCAGGAACTGGGCCAGCACGATGTTGGAAACGAATATGGCGCCGATGATGATTGCAAAATATTCCATGACTTATATTTTTACGATGTTTTTTTCATTTTATTGATGAGTGCGATGAGGTATCCCAGCACGATGAAGGCTCCAGGCTGCAGGACGAAGAGCAGGATGGCATCACCGCTGGTGAACTTCACATCGAAGATGGAGCCATTGCCCAGCATTTCCCGGATGGCTCCCAGCAGGGTGAGGGCAAAGGTGAAGCCGATGCCCATGCCCAGGCCGTCGACCACCGAGGAGATGAACCCCTGCTTGGAGGCGAAGCCTTCGGCGCGGCCCAGCACCAGGCAGTTCACGACGATGAGCGGGATGAAGATGCCCAGGGCGTTGAAGAGGGCAGGGGAGTATGCCTGCATTACCAGCTCCACGATCGTGACAAAGGAAGCGATGATCACGATGAAAGAGGGTATACGCACCTTGTTGGGGATGAAATCCTTGATCAGGGTCACCACGATGTTTGAGCATAGCAGCACAAAGGTGGTGGCCAGTCCCATGCCCAGGCCGTTGATGGCCGAGGAGGTCACTGCAAGCGTGGGGCAAAGCCCGAGCAGCAGAACAAATACGGGGTTGTCTTTGATAAAGCCTTTGCTGAAGTTCTTCCACTGGTTCATTCTTCTATCCCTCCTTCATTTTTATATGATTCGAAAGTACGGTAAGCCCTCCTGAGGGCGTCACAAACGGCATTTGAGCTGATGGTGGAGGCGGTGATGGCATCCACGTCGCCCCCTTCCTTCTTTACCAGAAGCCTGAAATTGGCCGGGTCCCTGCCGGCAAACTGCCCGTTGAATTCGGGGCTGGTCATCTTGGTGCCAAGCCCCGGGGTTTCCTTTTGCTGGGTCACCACCGTGCTGTCGATCACGCCGTCGGGCCTGAACCCGACCATGATCTGTATCTGCGTGGGGTCGTAGCCCTGGTTTGAGAATGTGGCAACGGCAACCCCTGCTAACCGGCCTTCCTTGTATGCCCTGAAGAACTGCAGTGAGTCCTGCCCCCCGTTGCCCTGATCGGCAAGGGTGCTGTCGATGGGTATTCTCACCCACAAGGTATCACTGCTCAGCGAATCAAATGCAGGCAGGACAAGCCTGATCGCCCTTTCGGCTGCCGCCTTTTTGGCTGCCCTGATGGGTTCCAGGGTGAGGTTGTAGATGGACCCCAGGGCCAGTGATGCCACCATGGTGATGATCATGAGGGTGAGCACCATGTTGATAAAGGATGATTTAATTTTTTTGGCCATTTATCTTAGCTTTTATTTTGATCAATAACTATGCTGCCTTCAGCCTTTCGCCAAAGCGTTTTGGTTTGAATCCCTTGTTTAGGAGCGGTGTGAAGGCGTTCATGATAACGATGGCGAAGGAGACCCCTTCGGGGTATGCTCCCCATATCCTGATGAGGATGGTGATCACCCCGCAGCCGATGCCGAAGATGATCTGTGCGCGTGAACTGATGGGCGACGACACCATGTCGGTGGCCATGTAGAAGGCGCCGAGGATGAGGCCGCCGGTGAGCAGGTGGAAGAGCGGGTTTGCATAAGCGTCGGGGTTGACCAGCCAGAGGATGCCTGAGAATATTACCACTGAGCCGATATAGGCCGTGGGGATCTCCCAGGTGATCACCCGCTTGTAAAACATGTAGGCGGCGCCGATGAGCAGGGCGGCAGCGGAGACTTCGCCCAGCGAACCGCCGATGTACCCGATAAAGTCCATAAGCATGCCGGGCATGGTCTCAAAGAGCTCCGGCACGGTGCTGGTTTTCAGGCCTTCCTTGAGATAGCCCAGTGGGGTGGAGCCGCTGAGGGCGTCGGGGTAAGCGGGAAGATTGCCGAAGAGCGCCCGTGGCGCAGGCCAGGTGGTCATCTGCACCGGGAAGGAGATCAACAGGAAAATACGCCCAACCAGGGCGGGGTTGAAAGGGTTCTTGCCCAGTCCGCCAAACGACATCTTGGCCATGCCTATCGACACAAAGGCGCCGATGATCAGTATCCACACCGGCAGGTTGGTGGGCACGTTGAATGCCAGCAACACCCCCGTTACCAGTGCCGAGCCGTCGTTGACGCTCACCGGGCCCTTAATGAGATATTTCTGGATGAGCCATTCAAAAAACAGGCAGGCCAGCGACGAGATCACCAGCACCCGCAAGGCGTCGAGCCCGAAAAAATAGACCGAGACCAGCATGGCGGGGACCATGGCATACACCACCGTATACATGATCTTTTTAACAGATGCGTCCCCGTGGATGTGCGGGGAGCCCGAAACAGTTAATACGCTCATATTTTAGTTTTTTCCTCTGTTCCTGATTATTTGTCCAACCCTGAATTTCCCCAGCCTGATATAGTCGAGCAGGGGCCTGCCCGAGGGGCAGGTATAATGGCATGAACCACATTCGATGCAATCCATCACCCTTTCCCTTTCGCAATCATCCCACATTTCCTGCTGTGCATACTGAGCCAGCAGCAGTGGTTCCAGCCCCATGGGGCAGGCGCTCACGCAGCGGGCGCAGCGGATGCAATGGATCACAGGTACGCGCTTTGATTCATTCTTTCGCAGTATGAGTATGCCCGAGGACCCCTTCACAACCGGTATCTCGGTCGAGAGCAGGGCCTTTCCCATCATCGGGCCTCCGCCGATGATCTTGCCGGTGTCATCGGGCAGGCCGCCTGCCTTCTCGATGAGCATGCTGATGGGGGTTCCGGTCCTGACAAGGTAGTTGCCCGGTTCTTTCAATGACTTACCGGTGATGGTCACCACACGCTCGAAAAGCGGCTTGTTCTTTTGTACGGCTTCATAAACTGCGAAGGCCGTGCCAACGTTGTTTACCACGGCGCCCACTTCGATGGGAAGCTTTCCGGAAGGTACCTCGCGTCCGGTTACGGCCTTGATGAGCTGCTTTTCGCCGCCCTGCGGATATTTTACCCTGAGCGGGACGATCGTGATGCCCTGAAATGATTTGGACAGTTCGCTCATGTTGCTGATCGCATCGGGTTTGTTGTTCTCGATGCCGATGATGGCGCGCTCCACGCCCAGCCCTTTCATGAGGATGCTGGTCCCGACCAGGATCTCCGCTCCCTTTTCGAGCATCAGGCGATGGTCGGCGGTGAGGTACGGCTCGCATTCCACGCCGTTGATGATGAGCACCTCAGCCTTTTTGCCGGCAGGCACCATGAGCTTCACGTGCGAAGGGAAGGTAGCGCCCCCCAGCCCTACGATGCCCATTTCGTGTATTTTTTCGATGATCTCTTTCTGGCTGAGGCTGATGTTACGAACCAGGGTTTCCGAACGATCGATGGACGGGACCCACTCGTCGCCTTCAACCTGTATCACAACGCTTGGCCGCCGGTAGCCCGAAGGATCCATCAAATCGTCGATCTTCAGTACCTTGCCCGACACGGATGAGTGGACATTGGATGAGATGAAGGCTTCGCCTTTGGCAATGAGCTGGCCTGTTTTTACCTGCTCGCCTTTCTGGACCAGCGGTACGCCCGGGGCACCCAGGTTCTGGTTCAGGGGGATGAAAGCCTGTTCGGGCAGCGGCAACACCTCGATGGCACGTCCGGCCGACAGCTTGTTTTCGGGGGGATGTACGCCGCCTAACTTGAATGTCTTTAACATAGCCATTATGATTATGCTGGTATTGGTTATTCTTTGTTTTCCGGTTTCCCGGGATTCTCTTCCCTGTTCCTGACTTCTGCCTTGCCGGCTGCTTCGGCAGTTTTTTCCTTTTTAGGGGGGAAGTTCAGTTCCAGGATGGCCCCGGTCGGGCAAACCGGTGCGCACTTCCTGCAAAGCGTGCACTTTTTGTAGTCGATATAGGCCAGGTTGTTGGTAATGGTGATGGCATCGAACTTACATTCCTTCTCGCATTTGCCGCAACCGATGCAGGCAACCACGCAGTTTTTCCTGGCTACGCCACCCTTTTCCCTGTTTACGCATGACACAAAAATGCGCCTGTCTTTGGGCCCTTTATATCTGAGTTCAATGATATTCCTGGGACATGCCTTGACACAGGCGCCGCAGGCAACGCATTTATCGTTGACCACGGGAAGACCGGTGCCGGGATCCATATGGATGGCGTCAAAGCTGCAGGCTGCTACGCAGTCGCCCAGGCCCAGGCAGCCATATGGGCATCCGCCTTCACCCGAATACAGGTTGTGGGCAAAGGCACAGGTGGCCGGGCCGTCGTAGCTGAGCTTCGGGGGGGAGTTTTCGCGGGAGCCGTTGCAGCGTACCACCGCGATCATGGGTTTTGATTCTTCAACCGTTAACCCCAGCAGTGCCGCTACTTTCGCCATTACTTCGTTACCTCCCACGGGGCAGTTCAGCCCTTCGATATGCTTGTTGTCGGTAGCCGATTTCACGGTTGCTTCGGCAAAATTCCGGCAGCCGGGATAGCCGCAACCACCACAGTTGGCTGCAGGCAGTGCCTCTTCCACTTCATCGATACGGGGATCCTCCACCACCCTGAAACGCCGGGCTACCAGATATAAGATTATCGCAGCGACGATACCGATGGCGCCGAGCGATATCAGGGAATAAAGCATTACTTCGTTCACGATTTGCTCCTTTTTATGAGGTTTACAGCATTAAACTGCTGTTTATTTATTCACAAAGGGCAAAATTATAAACATTAGAATAACTGTAAAACGATTTCGGCCGATTTTGGCTTGGGTATAATAGCCTATATTTCAGTACATTATAGGGGTGCTGGATTTCGGTATATGAATAAAATATGCAGAAATCATTGTAAAACAGTGCTTTCGGGAATTGTTTAGAAATACTCTAAATTGATAATGAAGCAGTTATTTGGCAGCGCAGCCAGGCTCGGCCTGCCCCGAGAACTCGGTGGTTTCAGTGTTTCAGTGTTTCAGTGTTTCAGTGCCTGCCCCGAGACCTCGTGGGTTTCAGTGTTTCAGTGCCTGCCCCGAGGACTCGGTGGTTTCAGTGTTTCAGTGCCTGCCCCGAGGACTCGGTGGTTTCAGTGTTTCAGTG
>CAZHFC010000024.1:8551-58009 GCA_964531985.1 uncultured Bacteroidales bacterium | reverse complement strand
GTTTTTCGCTGCTTAGAAATATCCCGGACAGCAATGTATTTGAAGTCTGAATTCTGAAATGTTGCAGAAAAGGTCTTTATAACAACACTGAAACACTGAAACCCACGAGTTTTCGGGGCAGGCACTGAAACACTGAAACACTGAAACCACCGAGTTCTCGGGGCAAGCACTGAAACACTGAAACCCCCGAGGTAATCGGGGCAGGCATTTAACCCCCGATTCTCGGGGCAGGCATGTAGCCATTTAACCATGTAACCCCCGAGGTATTTGGGGCAGGTACTGGAATACTATATCAATGGTAACCCCGATACATCTATCTGCATTTTTTGACTAATTTTGGGCATCTTTTTGAACGAACTTCAGTCTTTAAAAATAATAATGACCGAAAGCCGTTGATAGTATTATCGAAACGATCTTATTTTATGCCCGTGAAAAATCAATACCTGTTACATCTCTCCTTAATTCTTGTTTTCCTCATGCCGGCCATGGCAAATGCCCAGACTGGTGGTGAAAGCACATACGAATTTCTGGGACTTCCCAATTCGGCACGAATTGCTTCTTTGGGAGGAAACTACCTGGCCGTATACGACGATGATATTACCCTGGCCCTGGCCAATCCCTCACTGATCAGCGATGGCATGCATAACCGTTTGGGCTTTAGTTTTATCAATTACTTTGCCGGGATCAATTACGGTTTTGCCCAATACGGCCGTACACTGGGCGGAGCGGGAACATTTGTCGCCAGTATGCAGTATATCAATTATGGCACTTTCGACCGGGCCGATGCCAGCGGACAGCGTAACGGCACTTTCACCGCCGGTGAATACGCACTCAATATCGGGTGGGGGAGAAGGCTGCATCCGCACTGGACCATCGGAGCAAACATCAAGGGTATCTATTCTTCATTCGAATCTTACAACAGCTATGGCCTGGCAGTGGATGTGGCAGGTTCCTATGTGCATGAGCGGGCCGACCTGACCGCCTCACTCATCGCCCGCAATATCGGCCTGATGCTGAAAGGCTATTACAGCGGTCAGACACACCCCCTGCCTTTCGAGCTGCAGTTCGGGGTGTCGAAAGGACTCGAACACCTGCCCTTCCGATTCTCATTCCTCTACCATAACATACAAAAATGGGACCTCACCTACGAGGACCCGCTGGCCATTGCCAGAAATACCGACCCCATCACCGGGGAGGTGAGCGAACAAGGCGGTCTTGCCGATTTTGCCGACAAGGCCATGCGTCATATTGTGATCGGGGCAGAACTCAATATTACCGACTTCCTCAGCCTCAGGGGAGGCTATAACTATGGCCTGCGCCAGGATAATAAGGTGGTTGCCAAACAATCGACGGTCGGGTTCTCATGGGGATTGGGGATCAGGATATCAAAGTTCCACTTCAGCTATGCCCGCTCGCGTTTTCACCTGGTGGGATCTCCGAATTATATCACGCTTACGCTTAACCTCGAAGAGTTTTCAAAGAAACGAACGGCAGGAAACGGGCAATAGCATAAGATCAACGTTTTTCCATTGTATAAATTCCCGATTCCGTTTACGGGAGACATGTTATTCGCCCGCCTTTAACTATCTTTGTGTTCCATGAAAATCGTCATCGACAGGGGGGCAGGTTTTTGTCCGGGGGTTAAAAAGGCCCTTGACATAGCGGAAAGGAATCTCCGTGAGGAGGGAATACTGCTCAGCCTGGGTGAGCTGCTTCATAATGAAAGGGAGATGGAACGGCTCGGCGAAAAAGGTCTGACCGTTGCCGGCCGTGCCGATATTCCCCGCCTGGGCGGGAAAAAGCTGCTGATCCGTGCCCACGGGGAGCCTCCCGAAACATACAGGATGGCTGCGAAAGGCGGCGTCAGGCTGGTCGATGCCACCTGCAGTGTCGTAAAACGCCTTCAGCAGAAGGTGCAGAGGGCTGCAGAAGAGATGAAACGGCTTGGCGGGCAGGTGGTGATATTTGGTCGTAAAGACCATCCGGAAGTAATCGGACTGGCAGGCCATGCCATGGGCCGGGCCATCGTGGTCGGCTCGCCGGAAGAAACGGAACGTATCGACTTTGCCAGACCCGTACGCCTGTTTTCACAAACAACCATGAATGGGGATGCCTATGACAAAGTGGCATCGTTCATCAAAGAAGGCATGCGGAAGCAAAATCCGGAACCTGATTTCCTTTGCCACGACAGCATCTGCAGGCATGTCAGCAGGCGGGTGCCTTCACTGGATGACTTTGCACGAATGCATGATGTGGTCATTTTTGTCAGCGGAAAGCACAGCGCCAACGGAAAAAAACTTTTTCATGCCTGCCTGCAAGCCAATCCGCGCAGCCATTTTGTGTCAACTCCGGCGGAGATCGACCCGGAATGGTTCACCGGTGCAGCCTCGGCGGGGATCAGCGGGGCAGCTTCAACACCACCATGGCTCCTGGAAGAAATTGCTGAAAAAATCAGGGGGATAAACTGATGTATCTTCAAAATATTGATGTCAAAAATTTTAAGAATTGTGCCGGGGCATTTGCGGCCTTTTCGCCAAAGATCAATTGTTTTACGGGCGATAACGGTGCAGGAAAGACCAACCTGCTGGATGCCATCCATTATCTTTCGTTCTGTAAAAGCTATTTCAACCCCGTTGACATGCAGAACATCATGCACGGCGAAAACTTCTTTGCCATCCATGGAAACTATGTGCGCAACGGCGACAGCAGCGACAAGGTAAGTTGCATTCAGAAACTTGGCGAGCGCAAGCTCTTTAAGCTGAATGACAAACCCTATGACCGGCTGGCCGACCATATCGGCGAATTCCCCCTGGTAATGGTGTCTCCATACGACCGCGACCTGATCAACGAGGGCAGCGAGATCAGAAGGAAGTTCATTGATAGTGTCATTGCGCAGTTCGACAAGGTCTATCTCGATAACCTGATCAATTACAACAAGGCTTTGCAGCAGCGAAATTCACTGCTCAAGCAATTTTATGAAAGGAATTATTTTGATCAGGCATTGATCGAAATATGGGATGAACAACTTGCCAGGCTCGGCAAGGAGATCTATGAAAAGCGTTCTGCTTTCATCGAACGTTTTATACCCATATTCCAGCGGTATTTTACTTTTATTACCGGAGGGACGGAAAGCGTATCGGTGGTTTATGAATCCCAGCTGCACCATGATGAGCCGGAAAATCTGCTGAAGGAGTCGATCCAACGCGACCGTATCCTGAAATATACCACACAGGGCATCCATAAGGACGACCTGGAGTTCAGCATCTTTGGCCATCCCGTCAAGAAATTCGGTTCGCAGGGGCAGCAGAAATCTTTCGTCATTGCCATTAAGCTGGCCCAGTTCGATTACACCAGCGAGGTAAAGGCCTATAAGCCCATACTGTTGTTCGACGACATTTTCGACAAGCTTGACGAAAAGCGGGTGCAGCAACTGGTCAGGCTTGTGAGTGAGAACAGTTTCGGGCAGGTGTTTATTACCGATACCCAGCGCAGCCGGATTGAAAAGATATTTAGTATGATAGATATCGATCACTGTATATTCAATGTTGTTGCCGGTAAACTGTCAGAACCGGATAAATGAAGCATATGAGGAATTCGAACGAACAAAGTCTGGGCGAGGTGATCAGGCAGTTGCTGGAAACCTACAGGCTGCAGGGAAAGATCGGTCAGACCCGTGTGATCGCCGCCTGGGAGGCGGTGACCGGCGAAATGATCAGCCGCCACACCAAAGACCTTTATTTCAAGGGATCAAAGTTGTTTGTTAAGCTCGATTCCCCGGCACTGAAGAATGAACTTTCCTTCTCGAAAAGCAGGATTGTTGAACTTTTGAACGAGGCAGCCGGCGAAGAAGTGGTAAAAGACGTGGTGTTCCGCTAAAGCGGCAGTTTGCTTTTGGGGGTTGAGAGAATAATCACCCCCGGACTTTCCAGCTATTTAATATCACATTTCAGCATCAGCCGGTCACCGATATAAGCTTCCAGCCTGTCGCCGGGCTGTACCGGCCCGACGCCTGCGGGAGTGCCGGTAAAGATCAGGTCGCCCGTTTTCAGTGTGAAGAAGCCCGAGAGGTAAGTGATAAGGGCATCGATGCTGAAGATCATATTGCCGGAATTTCCCTGCTGAACGGTTTCTCCGTTCTTCACAAGGCTGAATGGGATGTTATCCGTTCCGGAGAACTCGTTTTTATTTATGAACAGCTCGCTGAGGGGTGCCGAATGGTCAAAAGCCTTGGCAATCTCCCAGGGGAGTCCTTTTGCCTTGGCCTTATCCTGCAGGTCGCGGGCGGTGAAGTCAATGCCGATGCCAATTTCTTCGTAATAGGTATGGGCAAACTGCGGGTTAATGCCCTTGCCGAGCTTGCAGATCCGAACAACCAGTTCGCATTCGTAATGGATGTTTGAAGAGAATTCAGGGTAATAGAACGGCCTGTTCCTCCTGAGCAGGGCCGTGTCGGGCTTGAGGAAAAAAACGGGCGATGCGGGTACGGGGTTATCCAGTTCCCTGGCGTGCGCGATGTAATTCCTGCCGATACAGAAGATCTTCATGCTATGCTGCAATTTTTTTTATGGCGAAAACCTATATCTGTCACGGACGGATAAAGCGTTTCCTGATCTGTGCCACCACTTTTTTGGTGGAGAGCGGGAATTCGGCCCTCATCATCCAGTCGAAATACTGCGGCTCAACCCTGAACACTTCCTCCACGCTTCTGCCCTTATGTTTTCCAAAGTTGAAGACTTCTTCCTGTTTGGCATTGAAGATGATATGTCCGACCAGGTCGACAAAGCGCGTATTGTAAGAGAAGGCGTGAAGGGCTTTCATGTCATTTTTGACCGGCACGCTGATGTTTCCTTCTTCATCTTTGTATTCAGTTCCTTCATAGCGTTCGATCTGGGCTTTGAGGATCTCAAAGGTTGCCAGTGTATCGGCTTCGGCCGAGTGTGCATCCTTCAGTTCCTTGCCACAGTAAAATTTGTATGCGGCCCGCAGGTTTCTGGGCTCCATGCGGTGGAAGATGTTTTGAACATCAATAAAATACCGGTCGCGGAGGTCAAAATCAATACCGGCCCGGAGGAATTCTTCCACCAGCAGGGGTATGTCGAATTTATTGGAATTGTAGCCGGCCAGGTCGCAACCCTCAAGCAATTCGTAGATCACAGGGGCCAGTTCTGTAAAGGTTGGGGCGTCTTTCACGTCTTCATCGGAAATACCGTGAATAAGTGTGGAATCAAGGGGGATGGGCATTTCGGGGTTGATGCGGTAAGTGTGCGTTTGCATGTTGTTGTCAGGTTCTGTCCTGATGATGCAGATCTCCACAATGCGGTCGGTGGCCACCCTGATGCCGGTCGTCTCAAGGTCGATAACGGCCAGGGGCTTGCTGAGGTTTAAATCCATATTATGAGCGGGTGTATGATGGTTTTTGCGAAAATACATGAATTATGGGAATACGCCCCAATGATTCATCAGATATTACGGCCGGTATCGAAATTTTCGAGCAGTTCGGCCAGCCTTTTCAGGTACATCCCGCCCAGGGCACCGTCAACAATACGGTGGTCGTAGGCCAGCGAGAGGATCATCATATGGCGGATGCCGATCATATCGCCCTGAGGCGTTTCAATCACCACCGGCTTTTTGCGGATTGCGCCGATGCCGAGTATGGCCACCTGTGGCTGATTGATGATGGGCGTGCCGGTAATGCTGGCAAAGCTGCCGAAATTGGTGGTGGTAAAGGTGCCTCCCTGTATCTCATCGGGAAGCAACTTGTTGGCACGCGCCCTTTGGGCCAGGTCGTTCACGTCCTTGGTCAGGCCGAGCAGGCTCTTCTGGTCGGCGTTTTTTATTACCGGTACAATGAGGTTGCCGTCGGGCAGGGCTGCCGCCATGCCGATATGGATGTTCTTGCGGATGATCATGTTGTTCCCGTCGACCGAGGCGTTGATGCGCGGGTATTCCTTGATGGCCTGGGCGGCTGCTTCAATAATGATGGGCGTATAGGTGATCTTTTCCCCTTCGCGCTTGAAGAGCATGTCCTTTACGCTGTTGCGCCAGTTCACGATCGGTGTCATGTCCACTTCGATGAAGGAAGTGACATGGGGTGAGACCTGCTTTGACATCACCATATGGTCGGCAATGAGCCTGCGCATACGGTCCATCTCCACGATCTCGTCGCCGGCTGTTGTTGTGATTGCGGGAGCCTCCGTCTTTAATGGTTTTGCCGGCTTTTCATCCGGGGCCGCGGATGCAGCACCGGCAGGCTTGTCTTTCAGGTAATCAAGGATGTCCTGCTTGGTCACGCGCCCGTCTTTGCCGCTGCCTTCAATTTTTTCCAGTTCAGCCATGGAGACGCCTTCGGTGGAAGCAATTTTCTTTACAAGGGGAGAATAGAAACGTGTGGGTTCTTTTACATCTTTAGCGGATGTGCCGGCGGCCGGTTTCTCGACAGTCTTTTTACCCTCATCTTCTTTTTCGGGCTTCCCGGCGGGGATATCTTCATCCTTTTCAGCCGGCTTTCCCTCATCAGAGCCTTCACCGCCGGTATCTACAATGGCAATGATCTTGCCCACTTCCACAACATCACCTTCCTGGAAAAAGATTTCTTTCAGTATTCCTTCAACGGGGGAGGGGATCTCCGAATCAACCTTGTCGGTAGCGATCTCAACAATGGGGTCGTCCTCTTCGATGGTGTCGCCGGGCGATTTCAGCCATTTGGTGATGGTGGCTTCGATGATGCTTTCGCCAAGCTTGGGCATTACGATCTCAAATCTGGCCATGGTAAATTTCTTTAATTCACTATATATACAAATTTTACGCTTTTATGTTCATTTAAAGAGGGCATAAACATTACATCCTTCCGGTCGCCCGGTATCCCCTGAAAATGATGTTCAGGTCGGTCATGAAATTATAGTCCCTGGCATAGATCATGTTCAGCTTTCCGGTGATTTCGCGGTTCAGCCGCTTTTTCCCGAAGGCATCCTCCGGGTTGAGGATCCCTTTTTTGATCTTTGGCAGCTTTTCGGGATCCGATTCCCGGTGGCGGGCATAACCTACCCAGGTGAACTTTCCGATCAGGACGCCGAAAATGTTGCGGACCAGACCTGCCGGATTCCTGACAAGGAAAAGGTTCAACGGCAGCAGTGCAAGCATTACCAGGGCAACCACAATATCGGTGAAGCGCTTGTTGCGACGGTTTTTGGGATTGCTGATGGAGTTGATGTCGACAGTATACAGATCGCCGGAGGTATTGATCGAACTGCTTCCGATAATCGACAGGCTGTCTTCGGGCGCGATCCGGAAGTCGACCTTGAAGTGCTGCAGTTCCGACATTTTGTCGATGATCACCTGGTGGGGAATGCTTTTGGAACAGAAGATCACTTCGGATATCCGGTAAATGGGAATGATCTCCGATATCTGGTCGATGCTGCCGATAAAATTTTCGCGGTTTCCGTTTTCGTTGCGGAGGCTGACCAGCCCCACAAACACTGGCGCCAGGTAGGTTTTGTGCAAAAGTTCCGATACCCGCCCGGCTTCTTCGGCATCTCCCACAATGATAAACCGCTTGTTTCTGGCCATGCCGATGCGGTATTCCTTAAATCCCGCTATGTGCAGCAGCAGGCGCAGGCCGGTCATGGAAATGAGCCCCCACACCGCCCCGAGAATGATGATGGCCCTTGAAAAGCGATACGACTCGCTGAGGAGGGCGTAACCCACAAGGATCATGACGGTGCCCACCGTGATCCCCTGAAAGATGCGGATGATGCGGACGGGCCTGTCGTAACCTCCGCTGAGATAAACCGACATCAGCCAGATGATGATATACACGGGCACGGCCACAGCAATAAAGACCATGGGATAACTTCCTCCTTCGGGGAAGATCACGCGTGATTCCCAGTATTCCTTGATGAAAAAGATGCCGCCGAAAATGAGGGCGGTATCGATCAGGGGAAGCAAGGCTTTTTTGATGAACCGGCTGAAAATGGCAATGGAGGCCCGCAGCCAGATGGCCAGGTTGATCAGTAAAGAGAAGAGCCTGGCATTTTTTTGTGAAAAATGTTTGCGGGCAAAGATCACCATGGCATTGTAAAAGACAAAAACGTAGTTGATGCTGCTTTTTTTGGTGCTTTCGCCCTTGTAATGGATGATCCTTGTTTCGGGGAAATAGTAGTTTTTATACCCTGCCTTGACAATGCGGTACGAAAGGTCGATGTCTTCGCCGTACATGAAAAAGGATTCATCGAGGAGGCCGGTCTTGTCGAGGGCCGAGCGCCGCATGAACATAAAGGCTCCGGAGAGTATTTCCACCTCGTGAACCTTGTCCTTGTCGAGGAAGCCCAGGTGGTATTTGCCGAAAGTCTTTGATCGGGGGAAGATCTTCGACAGGCCGAATATCTTGTAAAAGGCCACATCCGGGGTGGGCAGGCCCCGCTTCGATTCCGGCAGGAAATTTCCCTTGCCGTCGATCATCTTTACGCCCAGCCCTCCCGCTTCCGGGTGTGCATCCATAAAGGCGATGATCTTTGTGAAGGTGTCGTCTTCCACAACCGTGTCGGGGTTGAGCAGCAGCACGTATTCGCCTTCCGACTGCCGGATGGCCTGGTTGTTGGCTTTTGAAAAACCGAGGTTCTCATTGTTGGCGATCAGCCTGACTTCAGGGAACTTGTCGCGCAGCATGCGCACCGATCCGTCAACGGAATTGTTGTCGACCACCCATACCTCCGCCTCAATGTCCCGGACCGCGCGGCGTACGGAGCTGAGGCACTGTTCAAGGAAATGCCTGACATTATAGTTGACGATGACAACAGAAAGCTTCATACCCGGATTATGCCTGTATTCAGTGTCCAAATATAGTACATTGTGCTGAAATGCGACGGTGCTTGTTTTCGGACGGTTTTAAAAAAATTCATCGATAGACCGACGGGTGTTTGTGAAATGATATGGCAGCATGGGGCTCCGAATACAGAGGGATGCCGGCCTAAGGGGCTTATTTACCCGTTTGCCGGGATGGCCAGCAGTGGCAGGCCGGCTTCGAACAGGTCTTTTTTTGTCATTACCTTCCTGAAAAAACCTTCCAGGAAATTCCGCTTATGGGGGATAAAGCTGACGAGGTGGATGTCGCCGGCTGAAATGAACTCCAGCACTTCCTTGCGGTAATCAAGCCTTTTTTCGGTGAAAAAACCGATCAGCCCTTTTTTTTCTTCATTTTTAAATTTCTTTCTTAACTCCTCCATTTGCCGTTCTGCTTCTTCCATCCTGTATTCGTTTGCCAGGTGCAGCACCGAAATGTGGACCGGCTGCCGGCCGAAAATCCTGAAAACAGATTGGATGGCCGCAAGGTCGGCCTTTTCGAAATCGGTCATGTAAAGGATGTTCTTCACCCTTTTGTAATCGCATTCGCGACTGACAGCCAGCACCGGCACACTGGCATTGTTCATCACCCTTTTTGATACGCTGCCTTCCAGAAAACCTTTGTTGCCGCTGCCGCTGCTGCCCATTACGATCAGGTCGGGGAGAAAAACAGCGCTGTATTCCAGTATCTCGAATGCCGGCTCGGCACCGCCGGTATGGGTGGTGAAAACGGCACCGCTTATGCCCTCTTCACGGGCTATTTTCCGGATCAGTTTCAGTTGTAGTTTCAATCGTTCTCCGGCTTGCTCCTGTTGGTCTTTCAGCAACTGCTCGCTGATGTAATACTCGGTTTCTATACTGCCGGGGAAAGTCCTTTCCGGTATCACGAGGCGGTCGAAGGCCGAATGCATCAGGCATATGCGTGCGTCTTCTGCCCTGGCGAAGTCGAGCGCATAACGGGCAACCATGGCACTGTCTTCCGAGAAGTCGAGGGGGACAAGTATCTTTTTCATGCTTTGATGTGTGAGGGTTAAATACAAATATAGCCCAAAGCCATGCGAAAAGCAAATCCGGATCGCCGGAATGCAGACATAGCCAGCACGGCTTATTTATAATGGTTTAAAATTATCCTGTTTTTAATAAAATATAGATGGGTTTCCGCATTGAAACGAAATAGGGCTTATATTTGAGTATTTAATTACTAAAATCTACAGGATGTCACGAATACTTAATCTGAGCGAGGCGGCTTCCATAGCCATTCACGGGATGATCCTTGTTGGCAGGTCCGATAAACTGGTAAATGTAAACCACATCGCGGAGCTTACCGCCGGTTCGCGGCATCATGTTGCAAAGGTTTTTCAGCGGCTTGTTAAAGAGGGCTTCATTTCTTCAAGCCGTGGCCCCTCGGGTGGGTTTACCCTGAAAAAGGAAGCATCGGAGATCAGCTTTCTCGATATTTATGAAGCCATCGAGGGACGCATCACCGTAACCAAATGCCCGCTCGATAAGCCCATCTGTCCCTTCGATAAGTGTATTTTCAGGAATGTGATGAAAGACATTACCCTCAAATTCAGGGACTACCTGCAATCCCAAACCCTCGATCAATTTATCGAAGAATAAAAAATCTCTGTCCCCATCTTTCTTTTGATTTAAATATTTGTATATTTGCGTAATTAAATACCAAATATATTAAAATAATAATAATTTCTGCCCTGTATTGCTTCAAAACTGGATTTGACAGGCATAAGCGGAGGTTCTTTGAAGCCCGGGCAGCAAATAATCAATATCATGAAAAGGGAGATCATAAAGATTGATGAAGAAAAATGCAATGGCTGCGGGCTATGCATACCTGCCTGTCCCGAAGGCGCCCTGCAGATCATTGATGGCAAGGCCCGCCTGGTGAGCGACCTGATGTGCGACGGCCTGGGGGCATGTATCGGTGAGTGTCCCGAAGGGGCTATCGAGGTTGAACTGCGCGAGGCAGCGCCTTATAATGAAGCGGTTGTCATGCAGGAGATCGTCAAACATGGCTTCAACACCGTGGTGGCGCACCTGAAGCACTTACAGGATCACGGCGAAACGGCTTTCTTTCAGGAAGCCCTTGGCTTTCTTGAAAAACAGCAGGATCTGGGCTATGCCCCCGATGAGGTGATTCGGAAACTGCAGGATGAACCGCGTGCCGATGCCTGTTCGGGCGGATGTCCGGGCGCGGCTGCCATGGTGTTCGACATCGATGAGGAAGCCGTAAGCCGGGCCGGGGGAATTGATGCGGGTACCGATATCCCTTCGGCACTGCGTCAGTGGCCGGTGCAAATGCACCTGGTGAATCCGAATGCTCCATATTTTAAAGGTGCCGACCTGGTGCTGGCTGCCGACTGCACCGCCTTCGCACTTGGTAATTTCCATTCAGGCTATCTGAAAGGGAAAAGCCTGGCCATCGCCTGTCCGAAGCTTGATTCGGGCACCGATGTTTACGTACAGAAACTGATCAGCCTCATCGACGATGCCCGCATCAACACCCTGCACGTGTTGGTGATGGAAGTCCCCTGCTGCAGCGGCCTCGTCCAGATGGCCCGGATGGCTGCGGAAAATGCCGTGCGGAAGATACCCCTGAAGAAAACAGTGGTGGGAATTCGCGGTAATATCCTCTCCGGTGAATGGATCTGACGCATTATTATATCGGTGGAGGGGTGTCAAAAGGTTGTTAAGCCGGTTCTTCCACGTCCATGCATCAACTGCCTGTTTCTTTATCACGGCTCAATTTATACATGTTATAAATTACATTTTTATTTGCATTTTCAGTCGCGGGCTTTGTATATTTGACATAAATAATATATTTAGTACATTATTACCTGATTATACAGCCAAAGGGAAATGTTTAGGAAACTGTACGAAATTATCATTCCTCCTGCCTCCTGGCGTTCGGTAGCCGTGGTGGTTACGGGCATCATGGCCGGACTGTTCTTTTTCCTGGTGTATGTGTCAGATGCAGCTTCGTATCTGTCGGACGACCCAAAGGCCTGCGTAAACTGCCACATCATGGCCCCCGAATACGCCACCTGGGCGCACAGCTCTCACCGCGAAGTGGCACACTGCAATGATTGTCATGTTCCGCACGATAATTTTTTCAATACTTATTATTTCAAGGCCAAGGACGGGCTCAGGCATGCCTATATGTTTACCTTGCGGCTGGAGCCCCAGACGATATTTATCAAGGACGCCGGCAAACGGGTTGTGCAGCAGAACTGCCATCGCTGCCACGACGAGCTGATCAGAAACGACAGGGTGATGGCCTTTACCGCTTCTTTCCATCAGCATGCCAGGGAGCGGCTTTGCTGGGATTGCCACCGGGAAACCCCGCATGGCAGGGTGCAAAGCCTGTCGAGCGTGCCCTTTGCCAGGGTTCCCGGTCCGGGAAGTCCCGTCCCGGCCTGGTTGAACAGGATAATGAAAAACAAATGAAAAAAGCTGAATTATGAAAGCGAAAAGAAAACCCTGGGTGAACTGGTTGCTGTTCTTCACCACCCTTGTCATCGTGTTTTTACTCGGATTACTGGCTTCCTCTATCGTGGAACGAAGGGCCGAAGCCGTATTTGTCAATAAGCCGGTGGTCAAACTGGCCGACTATGAACCGCGTAATGCGGAATGGGGAAAGAATTTTCCGCGGGAATTTGAGTCATACACCCGCACTTCCGACACTTCATTCAGCACGCTTTACAATGGGAATACAATGGTCGACATGCTCGGGGAGTATCCGCAACTGGTGGTACTCTGGGCAGGCTATGCGTTTTCCCTCGATTACAACCAGGGCAGGGGGCATTATTATGCCATCCATGACATGTACCACACCTTGCGTACCGGTGCCCCCACGGGACCGGATGACGGACCTATGCCGAACACCTGCTGGACTTGTAAAAGCCCCGATGTGCCCAGGGTGATGAACGAGGTGGGCGTGGCCGCCTTCTACAGCGGCGCCTGGGCCTCTCGTGGACCTGAGATCGTTAACCCCATCGGCTGCGCCGATTGTCATGATCCGAATACCATGGACCTGCGCATCACGCGGCCGGCGCTGATCGAAGCCTGGGAGAGCACCGGCAGGGATATCACCAGGTCCACCCATCAGGAAATGCGTTCACTGGTGTGCGCTCAATGCCATGTTGAATATTATTTTAACAAGAAATTCCCGGTTGAAGGGGTCAACTACCTCACTTTTCCGTGGAAGGACGGGACAGGCCCCGAAGCCATGCTGGAATACTACGACCGGATGGGCTTTTCCGACTGGACGCATGCCATCAGCAAGGCCCCCATGCTCAAGGCCCAGCACCCCGATTACGAGGTTTTTACCACCGGGATCCACTTTGAAAGGGGAGTGGCCTGTGCCGACTGCCACATGCCCTATCACAGTGAGGGCGGGCAGAAATTTACCAACCACCACATGACCAGCCCGCTTATGTACATCACCTCTTCCTGCCAGGTTTGCCACCGCGAGAGTGAAGAAACCCTGCGAAACAACGTATATGACCGCCAGCGAAAGGTTGCGGAGATCCGTGGGATCGCTGAAGAGCTGATCGTAAGGGCCCATGTGGAGGCCGGTCTGGCATGGGAACTGGGGGCAGGACAGGCCGAAATGGAAGATATCCTCTATGATATCAGGGTAGCCCAGTGGTACTGGGATTATGTAGCCGCCAGCCACGGCGCATCTTTCCACTCGCCGGTCGAATCCTCGCGCACCATTGGCAAATCGATCGACCATGCACAACAGGCACGGGTTGCCCTGGCCAGGTTGCTGGCATCATACGGGCAACTGGATGAAGTTCCTTATCCCGACATCAGCACAAAGGAGAAAGCACAGGCATATATCGGCGCCCCTATGGAGAAACTGAAGGCAGACAAGGCCGTGTTCCTGGAAACAACCGTACCGGCCTGGCTGGAAGAAGCAGCCCGGAGGGAAGCAACTTACGGCCAGTTCGAAGACTAATGGCCTGTTGTAGCCGGAACCCGGAACCCGGAACCCGGAACCCGGAACCCGGAACCCGGTACCGTCTGCAGGTATATTCCGCTTTCAGGCAGGCGGGGATTGCCCCGGCATTTTGAATAAACGGCCTTGGGAGGAACAATCTATACAGCTTTTTTTACCAATTGTCACCCCATTTCCGCCAACGGATAAGAATTCCGGCCATGTTGTTCATCTGGTATTATTTGATACTTACTTTGTATGGTCTTACTATTAAGTGTCAAGCTTAAGAACAGGGTTTATGGATGGCCTGCTGAACCGGGCCATCCTTTGTTTATGGCCGGCGAATGAAAACGGTAAATGGGTACTGTGTAGTTGTTTCCCCCCCCGGTTTTAAACGGCCATATTCAAATGTTTCGTATTTTCGGCCTTTCTAAAACGACCGGCAATGCGATATTCTTATTTACTGTTTGTTTGCTTATTGGTTACGGTTAACAGCATGAGGGGGCAGGGCCGCCTGCATATTTCCTCCGGGAACGGAACGGCATTTACCGTCAGGGGGTTTGACGCTTTCCGGGCTTTCGATATTGCCGAAGTGGATCTTCCGGCAGGCCGTGATACCATCATCACTGCTCACTATTGCGGACTGGCACTGATCCGGTATGCCAACGGCAGTGTTTATCCGTTGATCATGGAAGGTGCGGATACGGAGGTCCGTTTCGGGAACGACAGCCCTTTGCCCATTTTTCCCGAAGGCAGTGAGAACCAATTCCTGTATGCTTTTCTTACGACGCATCATGAGCTGGGTTCGCGGACTGCCTATCTTCAGAACCTTATGTCGGGAGTGGCAGATGTGCCGGACACGCTCGATGGCATCAGTGAGGAAATCGGCTTGTTAAAGCTGATGCTCGACAGCCTGGCGGCAAGTCTTCCGGATCCGGAATATCCGCTGGCCTCATTTTTCCTCAGGGGCAGGATGCTTATCGAATCGAGTTACGGTATTCGCACGCAGGAAGAGCTCGAAAACCACAAACAAGAATTCCTGGCCTATATCGGAAACGGCTTTACGCAGCTCAGGCATAGCGACCTCATACAGGAAACGGGCAGACAGTATATGATGATGAATGAGTATGTTCTCACCGGTAAAAATACTGTCAGCGAAACCCGTATCGGGGATGTTGCCGCCTGGGTTGAAATGCTCGACGGATTGGTACCTGCACGTGAAGTAATCGACTTCTTTACTGGTGTTTTTTATGAGAGGAGCATGGTTTCGCAGGCATCGGCGATCGTCCATGCTTTCAGGGGAGATATTTTCCCGGCTGCTTTTCCGGGATTCCCTTTTCAACCCTGCGATACCGTGCCCGGACTGCTGCTGACCAATGAAGAGGCCGTCCGCACTGAAAACCTGGCCGATTGGGATGTGCCCAAGGTGCTTTCATTTGTTTCGGCCGGCAATATGGCATCCTTGTCCGAAACCGTGATGCTGGTGAGAAATATCGGCGATGCCGGTATGTTTTTACCCGTGGTGGCCGTACCGCTGGAGGGGTTCAGTGTGGCCCACACCGGCATGCACCGGCTTTGCCGCGGTTTTTTGTTCTATGCCATGGATGAAGAGTGGCGAAAGCAATATTTGCATTCCGGGATGCAACTTCCCTGCTTTTTATTGCTTGACGGATCAAATGTGGTGACCTTCGTTTCGGCCGACAGGCAGGAGATCATGCTGGAAGCCGGAGATTGAGAGGGTTAAGGATATAAAACCCGGTGGTTCCGGTCCGGCAAGGTTATCTCTTATTCATCCCGCAGGCAGCGAATGCTGAAGCCGTTTTCCTGTTCGCTGTAGAAGCGGTACATCCGGGTATCCATGTATGAAGGGTTGTGGCTCCACGAGAATTCGTTGAAATCAACCGTCGATGTCCAAAAGACCCCCATGAATCCCAGGTTGCCAAAGCTGCCGGCAGCGATGCGGTAGCCGCCCGGCAGTGCCGAGAAACCGTATAGGTCGGTGCCGGCGACTCCCGGCTGCCAGTTGCTGATGCTTTTCAGGTTCGTGCCGGCATCATCACCCCGGAAATCCAATTCATCCCACTCCGGATGCCCGATCCCGTACTGGCTGTCGACCGATCCCTCCAGTATCTTCCATTCCAGGTCGGTGGGCAAATGCCAACCCGGCGGGCAGATACCCTGTACGCCTTGCTGGTTGGTATACTGCATTACTTCCTCCCACTGATAAAGGCCGCCGTACTGATCGCAATTATCAGGATTGTTCTCGTAGCAGTATTTCTCAATTATTCCGTTATCGGTTTGTTCGGCCGATCCATCGATCATCATGCCCGCATTCAGGTTCTCTTTCAGCCAGCACTGGCTGAAGATCTGGATGGTGTTGTACACCTGGCCTTCGTATTCCACCGTTGGCGTTCCGGGGCAGGAGATGTTGGTGGCGAACCGGAAGGTGCTGGTGGTGTTCTCCTCAGGGGAATCAGGCATACCCGATTCAGCTCCACCGGCATATCCGATATAGAGAAGTTCGTCGCCGGGACTGAAGGAGAAATACTGTCCATTGCCGGCAACTTTTATCACAGGTACTGTCTGGCCATTTCCAATGTACCATAGCGAACCATGCCGTTGATTGCCGGAAGATATGTTCAGGATGCTGATGCTGCGGCTTTGACCCCGCCATTGAGCTGAAAAGAAATAATAATTACTGCCTCCCGCTAAGAACCGGTAAGCATGTATTCCTTTATCAAGCAGGCGCTCTGAACGGTTGATTATCCGCCCCAGCATATCTGTAAGGGTAATATGTACCCGGTCCTTTTCCGGTATTTTCAGGGTGATGGTGGTCAGGTTTATTACTGGATTGGGGTAGTTCTGAAAAACCCGGAAGGTATTGTCCTCTGCGGAAAGTCCTGTAATGCCCACATAGTAAATTGAGAGCACGGTGTCGGGCCAGTACAGCACCGTGTCGCTTTCCTGGGTGAGGTTCATTACCTTGATGCTGTCGAGTTGTACGTGGGCAGCCTCATCAATGGCGGTGAAGGTTAGTTCCAGTGTGGCACGCTGTGAAAATAAGCCAAACGAAACCAATGTAAACAATGAAATAAAGAATGATTTTTTCGACATGGCGTGTATGAGAATTGGTTTGATTTGCTAAAATATGAAATTATCATACGTTTTGCAAGGTGGATTTAGAGCCGTGAGACTTATATACACCTCAGGTGTCCCGGGTTGATATCCCTGGGGAATTCGGAATGCCTGGCAGGACAAGGTTTCCGGCTATCCGTTTTACACCAGCTTCGCGATCCAGGCAATGTAAAAAAGCGTAAACAGGCTGAGAAATATGATGCCTGCCATAGCCCACAGCCTGAGCGCAGATCCCGGTTTTTGCCGCAAAGGCATGAATTTGCCCGTTACTACCTTGTAGTTCATGATGGCCAGTGCCGGGGCGGTGACGAAGGAAAGGGTGGTGGCCACATCCACCATGAAGTGCATGGACCTGGCAAAGAATTGCAACAGTGCCAGTACGCCGGCCATCACGGTCACGATCCAGAACCAGTATAATACTTCTTTGTTTTTGATCCCTGAAGTAAGTTTTGGAAAGAGGTAGTCAGTGGTTGGCTGCAGCACCCGCGGATAGGCGTCGAGGCAAGTCAGCGTGGTGCTGAACATGGTGGTGAGCGCCGCCAGGGCGATGAGCGGACCAGACCAGGCCCCGATACTTTGGGTGTACATGCTGATAAGTTGTCCGGCGAAGGTGCTGCCATCCTGTGAAAGCTCGTTGCCGCTGCCTTTCATCACAAGTGCGCCTAACAGCAGGAAGCAGAGGGCCAGGATGGTGGTGCCGATGTATCCGATGCGGAAATCGAGCAAAGAATCCCGCATTTCGGGTTTGTAGCCCAGGCTTTTGGCTTTTTCAATGTTCCATAGCGAGGACCAAACCGATACGTCGATGGGGGCGGGCATCCAGCCGATGAAGGCGATCAGGAAGAACAGGTCGGCATCCCTGCCCCAGTTGAAATGCCCGGTGAACCAGGATGCAGGCTGTTGGGTCTTCCCGAGGGCATATATTACCGCTGCCATGGTCGACAGGGCAAGAAGGATGATGACAGCCTTGATGAGTTTATCGAGAAAGGCATATTTGCCGATGACCAGTACCAGGACGGTGGTGGCAAGGATGATCGCGCTGAGGGGAACCACCCCGACAGAGAGTCCGAAGGTATTGGCAAAGATGCCGGCCGTGACGATCGTGATGGCAGCCTGTATGGTAAACATGGTGGCGATGGTAAGGATGCCGAAGGCGATGATGGCCCACATGCCGAGCCTGCGGTAACCGGCTATGAGGCTTTCACCGCTGGCGGCCGCATAGCGCGGGGCGAATTCGAAGAAAGGGTATTTGATAAGGTTGACCACCACCAGCACCCATACCAGGTCCAGGCCAAAGCCGGCGCCGGCACGGGTCGACTGCACCAGGTGCGACACCCCGATGGCCGCCCCGGCATAGAGGAGGCCGGGGCCCAAAATGCTGAGCAGTTTCCTGGTATCCATAAAAAAAAGCAAAATAACGTATTATTCGCACATCAAAATCTTGTTCATACCCGTTTTTTTTTCGCGACCTGGAATATGACGGCTTTTGCTTGTTTTATTGGTATTTCAGCGTCGCCGGCATTGTTTTCCTCCCTCCCGGAAACCTCACAAAAACTCACGTATAAATACCTATATATTTTTATTTCCCGAATTTGTTATTTTTGCAGTGACCCAAATCATTAACCTGTTGACCAAATCACGAATTATGAAACGAATTACATTGTTCTCAGCAGTGCTGGTTTTAACATCCCTTTCTTTTGCCCCCCGCACATTCTCACAGGTCGTAATTTCGGACAATCCCTCGGCTACGGCTGATCCGGCATCCATCCTCGACCTGCAGTCGACCGATAAGGGATTGCTCATCCCAAGGATGACGGAAACACAGAAGAACGCCATCAGCAGCCCGCCGACCGGACTAGTCATATACCAGACCGATGGTTCGACCGGATTGTACTACAATTTTGGAACGCCGGCCTCTCCGCAATGGAACAAGGTGACCGACAATACCACCCCGCAGGGTTACTGGATACAGGACGGGACACTGATTTATTACAACAGCGGTAATGTAGGCATTGGCACCGCAACACCTTCCGCATTGCTCGATGTTGACGGAAGCGCGCGCATCACCGGAGCCTTGCAGCTCACCAACGGGGCCGCCAGCGGCTATGTGCTCTCAAGTGATGCCTCCGGCAACGCCAGCTGGTCTCATGTCAGCGCCGTTGTTCCTAATGATGCCGACTGGGAGGTTGATGGCAATGATATGTACAGCATCCCAACGGGGAATGTTGGCATAGGCACGGCTACGCCGGGTGCAAAGCTTCATGTCGACGGGGCATCGCACCTGATCAACGACAGCGTCTATATCAGCGGCAGGCCCGGTAAGCTTTTTATCGACGCGGAAACAGGCTATGAA
This sequence comes from uncultured Bacteroidales bacterium, assembly GCA_964531985.1. Classification (GTDB taxonomy): domain Bacteria; phylum Bacteroidota; class Bacteroidia; order Bacteroidales; family B18-G4; genus B18-G4. The sequence goes on along the minus strand of CAZHFC010000024.1, from coordinate 38,726 downwards.
CCGACATTGCGTTTTGGCTATGACGGTACTGCCTTGTTCCGGCAATATATTTTTGAACCCGGTACAGCACCATATTTTACGATAGCTGCGGCACCCTATGAGGAACAGTGGGGTATTAATCCCCTTGGTGCAGTATGGCACGAATATTACGGCACGTCTCAATCGGCATACAGGATTAACTCATCGGCTGCGACATCAAATCTGACCCTTGTCAATGACAACGCTACCGGCGGACGGGGGATTAATGTTTCAATGAGTAATATTTCAAACACATCAGATGTTCTTGGTATTGCTTCTTTTGGCTATGGACTGGCTTCAGCAATTTATGGAGGTAATCCGACCCAGGGACGTTTTGCCCACATTGCTTCTCAGTACGCAGGCGTATCGGGCTATTATGCTGTGGGTGATAACTGGGGACGTCTGGGTGCTTCCCAATTTGGGGTTTTTGGAGCAAATGTCAATGACTATTGGGGAGCGATAGGTGCTGATGATCCTTTAGTGTCCAACGATGAATATGGTGTTTATGGGGATGATGGTGCAGAACCGGATCCCAAATACGGTGGACTAGGAACCAGTAACCATGGTGCTTATGGTAAACATACAAACCAGCATTGGGGTGCACTTGGCACAGCCAATTATGGTGCTTATGGTGAGAATGATGATGGAAGCATCGGTGTTTTGGGTGATGATGGCCAAGGGGTTTATGGCCGGTCAGGTGAAACTGATTACCATTGGGGGGCAATCGGTGTTGATGGCGGGGGTACGAATACCGATTATGGGGTTTACGGATCCGCTAATGGAAGTAATCCGAATTTTGGAGGAATTGGTACCGATAATTATGGAGTGTATGGAGAATATAACACCAAAGATTTTATTGGTGCACTGGGTGCAATTGATTGTGGGGTTTATGGCTATCTTGGTGGCTCCAGTCAGAGTCTCAGTGATGGTGATTACGCCATTATTGGTCGCGGTGTTGAAAATCCCGGCGAATCCGGTAGTGGATATGGCAGAACCGAATCAATTGGGGGCGTTAAAGGATATAATAATCCCGGTGTAAGTTATGGCTTTGGAGTGTCAGGTTATACTACCACTGCTGGTAACAGAACAGGAGGAGTATTGGGTTATCTCAATAACACCAATTGGGGTTCGTTAGGGTATCGTGATAACAGTGGGACAAATTATGGTGCATACTTTACAGCTGCAGCAGGAACAGGTTCTGGGAAATCTCAAACATCTCCGGCATCAGATATTGGACTTGGAGTGTATGGCGATCTCTTTGGCGCCCACATTAATGGAAATGTTTATGGTCTTTATGTCAGTGGTGAAAATTATGGTATCTATGCCAATGGCGATGTTTACCGTACAGGGGCCGATGTGCACCTGCAAACGGACATGAGCGGGCAGAACAATGTGATGTATACCCTGGTTTCCACCGAAATGACCGTGCAGACATACGGCATCGGGCAACTGCAAAACGGCAAGTCGAACATTGCATTTGATGATGCCTTCGCTTCCGTGCTTTCATCCGCCGAACCCGTGATCGTCACGATCACACCCATAGGCGAATGCAAGGGCGTTTACCTCGACCGCGTCGACGACAAAGGCTTTGTTGTGGCTGAAAACAATAACGGGAAAAGCAATGTGCAGTTCAGCTGGATCGCCATCGGGAAACGTCAGGGATATGAGAATATGACCCTCCCCGCCGATGTGATTGCAGCTGATTATACACAAAAAATTCAGCGAGGCCTTGCTAATGATAATGATGAAGGCATTCAGGCCGAAGGACTGTATTACCAGGATGGTAAATTATATAACGGTTCTGTTATGGCAGGAAAGGCTGCATCAAATGTAAATGCTGTATTACATAAGTCGCTTGATCCGTTATCTGCAGAAAGAAATGGAATTAATATTCCGGATGCTAAACGGATCACCAGAAATGCAGATTCAGGACAAAAGGAAGAGGTGATCAAGCCCGTTGAAGAAGAAAAGCGAACCAGCGATTCAGAATTGATCAGGAAATAATACTTCTAAGAGAATCACTGAAACCCCTGCCATTATTTGGCGGGGTTTTTTTGTTCTCTATTGGGATGGGTGGTATTACAGTGAGTAATCAGGCCTGCCAGATCTCCCATGCCTTCTCCGCCTGCGCCTGCAGCATCACGAATCCGTTCCCGGTCAGGGCGCCCCTTCGCTTGCCTTCCTGCAGAAAAGGCGTTTCGGGCGGGTTATAGATGAGATCGAAGAGGAGGTGGCGGTGGCCGATGTGTTCATAGGGGATGTCCGGCAGCATGCCGGCATGGCTGCCCATCCCCAGGGGGGTGGCATTGATGATGAGCCTGCTCGAGCGGATGATCTCCGGGCGGAGGTCATCATATGTGATCTTTCCTTTCCCGGCTGTACGGGATACGACCCGGCAGATCAGCTCCAGCTTATGCAGGGCGAAGGCCACTGCACGCGCAGCACCGCCGCTGCCCAGAACCATGGCCGATGGCTTATCCGCTCCGAGCAGGGGGAGAATGGCCGCTGCAAAGCCGTCGACATCGGTGTTGAAGCCCTTGATGTGCACGCGTTCGCCCTTGCGGGTTATCTTCAGCGTGTTCACGGCCCCGATCGTGGCGGCGGTTTCATCCAGTTCGTCGCAAAAGGAAATGACGGCGGTCTTGAAAGGGCTGGTCACGCTCAGACCACGCAGTGCAGGCTGCCGCCGGATAAGGCCGGGCAGCTCCTCAATCCCGCCGAGCAGGTATCGCTCAAAGCGGGCGTCAATATCTGCCAGCATGAATTTAACGGTGAAATACCTTTCCGACAATGAATGGGAAACCGGGTTGCCGATCAGTCCGTAAAGATCCATCAGCTTTTCTTTTTCGCAGCGGTTTCGATGGCCCAGATGCTGACGATGCCAATCAGGATGAAAGCAACTGCCAGCCAGAAAGCAGTGTCGAACTGAGCGGGCAGGTAGCGGCTGTAATGGGTGATGACCTTTTCGCCTTCGAGCAGGACCGGCTCGCCGGCTGCATCAAGGAGGTATCCGGCCTTTTGCCATGGCCAGAGGATGCTCACCGATCCCAGGATGAAGCCGGTGAGGATGGAAATGGTCTCATCCCTGAATTTTCTGAACACCCATGAAAGGATGTGTGAAAACGCGATCAGCCCCGCCACTGCACCGATGATCACGGGCAGCAGGATCGCCATATCCCTGTTGTTGACGGCCTCAATGGCCACCAACCGGTAATTGCCCATGATAAAGAGGATGAATGATCCCGAAAGCCCCGGAAGGATCATGCTGCACATGGCCGCCACACCGCAAAGGATGAGATAGAAGAAGTTGTCGCTTTCGCGCCCCATATCCATAAAGGAGATGGCTATGGCGATGCCGGTGCCAATGACAAAAGTCAGAACCACTGCCATATTGACCTTTCCGATACGCCTTCCGACAAAATAAACGGAAGCCAGCACCAGCCCGAAAAAATAGGCCCAGATGTAAACAGGGTATTCCCTGAACAGGTAATCGAAGAGCCTGGCCAGGCTGACAATGGCCAGCAGTATCCCGATTGCCACGGCCAGTAGGAAGTATAGGTCGGTATGTTGTGCAAATGCCCTGAACTTTCCGCCAAGAAGCAGCTTTGCCGCTTTCAGGTTGAATGATTTGATGGCATGGATCAGCCGTTCGAAGATCTCCGTGATCAGGGCGATGGTGCCGCCCGATACGCCCGGTATCACATTGGCCGCACCCATGGCCATTCCTTTCAGGATCAAAATAATGTAAATACGCAATTGCCGCATCATCTTCCTTTTGAACTTTCCCTTATTTTGTTTCCCGGATTATTGTTTCTTGTCGACCCTGAACAACTCTATCATGTCGAGTATGGTCGTATCGTTTTTCAACATGGGCATATAATCAAATATCTCCGTATGCCTGGAGTGGTCGGTAGAGAGGGCATCCTGCATGATGCGGTAGGCTTCGGTGCTTTTGCCGTCGCGGAGCAGGTAAACCGATTTACGGTAAAGCAGGGAGGCGTTCCTGGCATCGGTTTCAAGCCCTTTCTCAATGATGCGGAGGGCTTCGGCGTGCTTTCCAAGGTTCGAAAGAACCCCTGAATAATCGAGCCAGATGTCGGTATTATAAGGATCAAGACCGGCCACTTTCTCATAGGCTGAAACGGCCTCTTCGGTCCTGCCGGTTTTGAGCAGGGTGTCGCCCAGGATGAACCAGTATTCGGGGTTGATCTCGTCGAGGGCAACGGCCCTTTCCATGCTTTTCACGGCCTCGGCCGTATGACCCAGTTCATCCCTTGCAATGCCGGCACCCATCCATGCTTCGGAAAGGTTTTCGTCTACTGCGAGAGCATTCAGGTACTCGTCAAGGGCACGATCAAACGACCGCATTTTTTCATAACATTCACCGATATAATAATAGGTCATCGCCTCCGGCTCTTCATATTCGAAAGTTTCACGGTAAACCCTGATGGCTGCCCGGTAGTGTTCGAGGTTGGCCAGTGCATTGGCCTTGTTGAAATAGGCCGAGGAAAAGGAAGGGTCGATGGCAATGGCAAAGTCGTAGGCCTCAACCGCTTTCTCATAAAGGTCGAGCTGGTTGTAAACAATGCCGAGGTTGAACCATGCGGTTTTTGAATAGGGGTATCTGTCAAGGAATTCATTGAAGAAGGCGATGCTTTCCTCCAGCTTGTTGTCGATCTCGTAGCAAAACGACAATTCGTAGAGGGCGGCTTCATTCTCAGGGTTTATCCGCAGCACTTTTTTGAGGTACTGAATGGCCATATGGTACTGGCCCATGTTTTCGTATTCGAAGGCGATATTGGTGTATATTTCATCGGGTTCCTCACCGGCAAGCAGCGCCTTTTCGAATTCACGGATGGCCTGCTCATATTGCTTCTGATAACTGAACAGCGATGCCCGGGTATAATAGATGTCGGTATTGGCGGGTTCAATCTCCTCCAGGCTGTCGAGGAGCTTCATGGCTTCCTTGTTCTTCCCGCCCAGGATGAAGAGCCGGGCCTGTTTCAGCAATACCCCGGTGTTGCCCGGATGTTGTTCAATGGCAAGGTTAATGGCGGTGCCTGCCATGCGGTTGTCCTGCTGTTCAAAGTAATGATCGATGATGGCCTCAAACTCCTCAACATCGAAAAAGACGGTCTTGTTTTTTTTTACCATCTCTTCGAAACGCCGGATCAGGGCCTCATCAACTGGAAACAGGTCTTCTGTCATGAATAATCTGATTCAATGATTTGCAGGCAAAAGTAATGTTTTATTCGATGTAGTTCCAAGATGCGGGTCTGCTTTACATCGCAAATGATTATTTTTGCCCCCCTAAAGGAAAAAATATTTACTTTTCGGAAGTTTTATGCATTTAATTTTTTACTGATCGATGAAAAACACCTATTTCGACCTGATTGAACAGAGTTATTACTTTCCGCAGGAAGGCTTCGATCTGCGCGATGATTACCTCACCTTTCACGGCATCTCGCTCAAGTATCTGATCAATAAGTACGGCACGCCATTCAGGATGATGTACCTGCCCAGGATCGGCGAGCAGATCAAAAAGGCGCGGAACCTGTTCAACCGCGCCATCAATACACATAAGTATTCCGGGAAGTACTATTATTGTTATTGTACCAAATGCTGCCATTTCCACCACGTGGTAAGCGCAGCACTGAAACATAACGTTAACCTCGAAACCTCATCCTCGTTCGATATTGACCTGATCAGGAAGCTTTATGCCGAAGGCGAAATAAACAAGGATGTCATCATCCTGCACAATGGCTATAAAACCCCCGACTATATTGAAAAGATCCTTGCGCTGATCAGGGACGGGTTCAAAAATTGTATCGTGATACTCGATAACCAGGCCGAGCTCGACCGCCTGATCAAACAGGCCGGTGATGAATGTATCGACATCGGGCTGCGGCTGGCCATTGACGAGGAATCGCAATCAAATTACTACACTTCACGCCTTGGTATCCGGAACAATGCCATGATGGACTTTTATGAAAGGAACATCAGGGGCAATGAAAGGGTGAAACTGCGTATGCTGCATTTTTTTGTCGATTCGGGGATCAAGGACAGCCTTTATTACTGGGGCGAATTCCAGAAGGCCCTGTCACGCTTTATTGAACTGAAGAAAGAATGCCCCACCATCGATTCCTTCAATCTGGGCGGTGGCCTGCCCATCAGGAACCACCTGGGTTTTGAGTATGACTACGAATACATGATACGCGAGATCATTCACAGCATCAAGGAGGCCTGTGCCAATGAAAATGTGCAGGAGCCGGATATATACACCGAATTCGGGAAATACACCGTAGGGGAGGCCGGGGCCATCATTTTCAGGGTGCTTGAGCAAAAGCAGCAGAACGATGCCGAGTTATGGTACATCGTGAACAACAGCCTGATGAACACCATTCCGGATGCCTGGTCGTTGTATGAGAAGTTCATCCTGCTGCCCATCAACAAGTGGGACAATGAATATACCAGGGTGAATATCGGCGGCATCAGTTGCGATAAATCGGATTATTATAATTCGGAAGACATGAACCAGCAGATACTGCTTCCAAAGTACAATCCCAGAAGCAAGGAGCCACTCTATATCGGGTTTTTCCACACCGGTGCTTACCAGGATTCGATCAGCGGTTACGGCGGTATCAAACACTGTCTCATTCCTTCCCCCAAACATGTGGTTGTTGACCGTGACGAAACGGGAAACTTTTTCGACTGGGCATTCCGTGATGAGCAAAGCGTTGACGACATGCTGCGCATACTCGGATACAAGGACAGCCAATGAATAATTTTGCCGGAATAGAAGATCAATATGCAGCCTTTGAACAGGCCGCTATTCTGCTGCAGACCGTGCCTTACGATGGCACTTCCACCTGGGGCAAAGGCGCCGACCGGGGCCCTGCAGCTTTCCTCGAAGCCGCCGAAAACATGGAATTATATGATATTGAGACCGGCAAAGAGGTATACAGGAAAGGGATCAGCATGCTTCCTCCCATACTCGAAAGCGCTTCTCCCGAAAGCATGTGCAGGGCTGTTTATGAACGGGCAAAGGAGTTGTTGAACAGCGATAAGTTCCTCACTTTTTTCGGCGGGGAACATTCTATAAGCATTGGCGCGATCAGGGCATTTTATGAAAAATATCCCGGCATCAGCATCCTTCAGCTCGATGCACATGCCGACCTTCGCCCCGAATACCTGGGGTCGGCCTGTAATCATGCCTGCGCCCTGTATGAGGCCTCGCGGAATACCAACCTGGTACAGGCAGGGATCCGCAGTATGGACATTTCGGAGATGGCGTTCCTGGATCCGGGAAAGTGTTTCTTCGCACAGGATATATACGGCCAGACGGCCTGGATGGAAAAGGCCCTCGGCCTGCTGGGCGACGAGGTATACATCACCCTCGACCTCGACGTGTTTGATCCGTCGGTAATGCCTGCTACGGGTACGCCCGAGCCGGGCGGCATGGATTTTTACAGTATGCTGAAATTCCTTAAGCTCGTTTTCAGTAAAAAGAATGTGCTGGGTTTCGATATTGTTGAACTGGCTCCCCTTCAGGGTAACAAGGCCCCTGAATTCATGGTGGCCAAGTTGTATTACAAGATGCTGAGCTATAAATTTATGGACGATGAAAAATAAAGGACCCGTTTCTGACTTTATCCTGCACCATTACAGGCATTTTAACGCCGCCGCCCTGGTGGATGCAGCCCGCTCGTATGAGGATCACCTCGACAAGGGCGGTCGGATGATGATCACGCTGGCCGGTGCCATGAGCACCGGCGAACTGGGCATTTCGCTGGCCGAGATGATCAGGCAGGACAAGGTGCACATTATCAGTTGTACAGGTGCCAACCTTGAGGAAGATGTGTTTAACCTGGTTGCGCATACCCACTACATGAGGGTGCCGCACTATCGCGACCTTTCGCCCGGGGATGAAGAGGCCCTGCTCGGGCAGCATTTCAACCGGGTTACCGACACCTGTATCCCGGAAGAGGAGGCCATGCGCCGCATCGAAAAGTCGCTGGTCAGGATATGGAAAAAGTCGGCCAGTGAAAACCTGCGCTATTTTCCGCATGAACTGTTTTACGAGTTGCTCCTGAGCGGTGAACTGGAACATGCCTATGATACCGATCCCGCAAACTCCTGGCTGCTTGCCGCCGCCGAGAAAAACCTGCCGCTGATCGTTCCGGGCTGGGAAGATTCAACATGCGGAAATTTCTTCGCAGCCCATTGTATTTCCGGCGATACCCATCCGGGCGTGATGAGGAGCGGCATCGAGTATATGACTTTCCTGGCCGAATGGTATCGTGAAAATGCTGCGCAGGGAATTGGGTTTTTTCAGATTGGAGGCGGCATTGCCGGCGATTTCCCCATTTGTGTGGTGCCCATGCTGCATCAGGACCTGGGACTGGACGACATACCCGTGTGGTCGTATTTCTGTCAGATCAGCGACTCCACCACCAGCTACGGATCCTATTCGGGTGCCGTACCCAACGAAAAGATCACCTGGGGGAAACTGGGCATAAACACCCCGAAATTCATTATCGAATCCGATGCAACCATCGTGGCGCCATTAATATTTGCATATTTACTGGGATATTGATTATATTTATGCCCATGTTAGCGGATTTTTTCCGGAATGAGTATTTAAAGTACGGCATCTTTGCCATTGCCGTCATTGTTTTTGCCGTCATCCTGTCGTCCATCATGCGGAAGCTGATCAATCAGTTCATCCGCAAGTATTCCGACAGGCTTGCCGCTGATCCCACCAACTTTTCATTTATCAAAAATTCGGTCAGTTTTATCATTTATACGGCCGCCATCATCATCATTTTTTACCACATTCCTTCGCTCAGGGCGCTCGGCACGGCCCTCTTTACCGGTGCTGGCATCCTGGCCGCCATCATTGGTTTTGCATCCCAAAAGGCATTTTCCAACATTATCAGCGGGATCTTTATTTTGATTTTCAAGCCTTTCAGGGTGGGTGATACGATCGAGTTCGGCACAGACCAGAAAGGCACTGTTGAAGAGATCACACTCCGGCACACCATCATCAGGAATTATGAAAACAGGCGCGTGGTGGTCCCGAACAGCATTATCAGCGATGATACCATTGTCAACAGCAACCTCATGGACGACATGATACGCAAGCACGTTCACTTTGGTATCAGTTACGATTCTGACATTGACAAGGCCATATCGATCATTCAGGATGAAGCCCGCAAACATCCGCTCTTTATCGACAACAGGAGCCGGGAAGAGAAAGATAATAACCAGCCCGACGTGGAGGTGCGGGTCATGGGCCTGTCCGACTTTGCTGTCGAGTTAAAGGCCTATGTCTGGACCAACGGAAATCTCAACGGTTTTGTCCTGATGACGGATTTGCTGAAATCGGTAAAGCAGCGTTTCGACAGGGAAGGCGTCGAGATCCCGTTCCCTTACCGCACCGTCGTGTATAAAAAAGATCTCAATGAAGCCAGGAAGGAAACAACGGACCTACCGGGTCAATAATCCGCAATCAGTTCAGTTTTACGGGAAGCAGTATCTCGAAAATCCGGAGATGCAGCTTTTTATTTATGATGAATCGGAGTATTCCGAAACGCAGGAATTTGACCCTGCGATCGGCATGGCTGCCCTGCCCGCCGCAAAGATGTCGTGGCTTAACCTGCATGGTATACACGATGCGAACCTTGTGAGCCGGATCTGCTCCGCCATCGGCATGCCCAATTTCATTATTCAGGACATACTGGATACCAATCAGCGTACGCGGATACAGGACCTGGGCGATTACCTTTTCCTGTCGGTCAAGTCCATACTGCCTTCCAGCGAATTATCCTATGATACGGAGCAGATCAGTTTTATCATGGGCCGTAATCTGCTGATCTCCTTTCAGGAGAAAAAAGGCGACCACTTCGGGCATGTACGCGTGCGCATCAGGGAAAACAATGGCCTTGTCAGAAAAAGAGGGCCCGATTTCCTTCTCTTTCTCCTGCTGCAGGGCATTATGGACAACTATTTTACCACCATCGGCAGGATGGAGGAAAACATGAATTACGTGGCCGGCCTTATCCATGCCACCGACCCCGATCCTTCCATGATCCTTGAGATCGAAGAGCAAAAGGGCAAGCTGCTGAAACTGCGTAAGAATATAGCATCCCTGAAGGATGGCCTGGCCGGTATCGAAAAAGGGATGTCGGAACTGGTGAAATCCGAACAGTATAAGTTTTACACGGACCTGAAGGATGATTGTCTCAATCTTCTTGAAAGCATTGACATGATGGAATTGCGGCTTGATTCTGCGGAGAACCTGTTTTTTTCGATACAGGGTTTCCGCATGAACCAGGTTATGAAAACCCTCACGATCATCGCCACGATCTTCATTCCGCTTACCTTTATCGCGGGGATCTATGGAATGAACTTCCATACCATGCCCGAACTTGAATGGGGGTGGGGCTATTTCGGGGTGATGATCCTGATGTTGCTGCTGGCTGCCGGCATGCTTTACTACTTCAGGAGGAAACGCTGGTTCTGATCAACGGGGCGCCTCATCGGCCTTTGATGCATGGCCCTGTCCCCAATCGCTCAAATGTTTATATTTGCCTTTTGTTTAAAAAAAATAATATGACCCTGATCAAGTCTATTTCAGGTATTCGCGGAACCATCGGAGGTGCTCCCGGAGCGGGCCTCACACCTCCCGACATTGTAAGGTTCGTGTCTGCCTTTGCGGCCTTCATCCGTGAAAACGGGAATGCCGGAAAGCTCAAGTTCGTTGTCGGACGTGATGCAAGGGTGTCGGGCGATATGGTGAACAGGCTTGTTTGCGGAACCCTTATGGGCATGGGTGTTGACGTGCTCGATGCCGGGTTGTCGACCACCCCGACCATTGAAATGAAGGTGCTGTTTGAGCGGGCGCATGCAGGCATCATCCTCACGGCAAGTCATAATCCCGCCAACTGGAACGCGCTCAAACTCCTGAACGGAAAGGGCGAATTCATTTCTGCCGCCGATGGCGCAAGGGTGCTGGAGCTGGCGGCTGAACAGTCGCACCCTTATGCGGAAACCACTGCGTTGGGAGTGTATACCGTGGTTGACGATGCCATCCGGCAACATATTGAAGCCATCCTGGCACTTCCCCTGGTCGACCGTGACGCCATTGCTGAAAAGAGGTTTCATATCGCGGTGGATGCGGTAAATTCAACGGGCGGCATCGCCATACCCATGCTGCTTCATGAACTGGGCGTCGACCGCATAAGCTGCCTGAATTGCGAAGCCAGCGGGCAGTTTGCACATGACCCGGAACCATTGCCCGAAAACCTGAGCGATATTGCCCTGGCCGTTCGCGAAAACGGGGCGGACGCGGGCTTTGTTGTGGACCCGGATGTCGACAGGCTGGCCATCATCACCGAAAAGGGGGAGATGTTCGGAGAGGAATATACCCTGGTAGCCGTGGCCGACTACGTGCTGCGTCATGATCCGGGGAATACCGTTTCGAATCTTTCTTCCACTGCAGCCCTCGGGGATGTGACACATGCTGCCGGTGGCAAATATTTTGCTTCGGCAGTGGGGGAGGTGAATGTGGTGGAGATGATGAAGAAAGTCGATGCCGTAATCGGCGGCGAAGGCAATGGTGGCGTGATCTATCCTGCCCTGCACCATGGTCGCGATGCCCTGGTTGGCATAGCGTTGTTCCTGAGCTTCCTCGCCAGGGAAAATATCAGTTGCTCCGGGCTTAAGGAAAGATACCCGCAATACCATATTTCGAAAAACAAGATCCGTCTGGAAGAAGGTACCGGTGTGGATGAACTGATTGTGAGGGCAGCCGGCCTATACAGCCGGTACGATTGCAATACCGTTGACGGGCTCAGGGTTACCCTGCCCGATGGATGGGTGCACCTCCGCAAATCGAATACCGAACCCGTTATCCGCATATATGCCGAGAGCAACAGCATGGAAAAGGCCGCAAATCTGGCAAGGGAAGTTATCAATAATTTAAATAAATTATGCTCCGGTTCATGACGCATATTATTTTCTGATTTATTTTTATACCAATGCCGCTTCGAAAAAAGAAAAAGAGAAAAAAAGTGAGGTATGCCCAGGTCACATTCCGCCTGTCGGCCAGGCAAAAAAGATCACTCCTTAATTATTGCCGGGCAAGGAAGACAACCCCCACTCGGCTCATCAAAAAAATGATCCGGCCTTACATCAGCAATTATGCAGAAGATGTTCCCGAGGAATACTACATTACTGCCAACCAGCTTGACCTTTTTAAGGATAACGGGGAAGAATAGCGGTTTTTTTTGGTGCGCTTCCGCCAGCCCTTTATTCACGTGCGCTGGTATGGCATGCGGTTCATGATGGAACGGCCGAGTGTGACCTCATCGGCGTATTCCAGTTCATCGCCTACGGCGATCCCTCTTGCAATGGTGCTTACAGATACATTGTAACCGTTGATCTTCCGGTAAATGTAGAAGCTCGTGGTGTCGCCCTCGATGCTGCCGGAAAGTGCAAAAATCACTTCCCTGGCATCCCCCTCGGAAATCCGTTGCACAAGTGTGTCGATATTCAGGGTGGAGGGACCGACTCCTTCTATGGGTGAGATCACGCCGTTCAATACATGGTAAACGCCATTGTACTGCGATGTTTTTTCAATGGCCAGGATGTCGCGCACATCGGCAACCACGCAAATCACAGAGGCATCGCGTTTCGGGCTGCTGCAAATACTGCAAACCTCAGCATCGGAAATATTGCCGCAGATGCTGCAATATTGCATGTTGCGTTTCATGTCCGTCATCGACCCGGCGAGTTTGTCGACAGAAAGTTGGTCCTGTTTCAGCAGGTGCAGGGCAAGGCGCAGGGCTGTCTTCCTGCCAATGCCCGGCAGTCTTGAGAGTTCATCCACACATTGCCCGAGAAGCTTTGAAGAATAGTTGGCCACTGATGTCAGATAATTGATAATTTTACTGCAAATTTACATAAAATTAATCCCGGCTCAATAATACGTGTATCTGCTCCGTTAATTCACAAAATGGCAAGCCTTAAACATATCCTTATCCTTTTGCTGCTGGGGGTGGCATTCTCCTCCGCGGCGCAGGAATTTGCCAATCCCGACATTAACCAGGTTGATGACCATGGACGAAAACAGGGAATCTGGAAGGCATACGATGTAAACGGGAAACTGAAGTTTGAAGGGCGCTTTGTCGATAACCTGCCCGTCGGGACTTTTAAGTTTTATTATCCTGATGGAAAACTGAAAGCGGTTTCCGAGATGATCCAGGGCGGCAGTCGTTCAAAAAGCAAAATCTATCACCCCAATGGCAAGCTGATGGCCACCGGTAATTACCTTAATAAGCAGAAGGACAGCACCTGGCTGTATTACAGTGATTTCGACGGTGTTTTGCTGTCGGCAGAGTATTATGTCAACGGCTTGCTCGACAGCGTGGTTTACAACTATTACCCCGGTGGGGCGCTTGCCGAAGAGATCCCCTATGAGCAGGGCGTGAAACATGGTCCCTGGAGGCAGTATTTTACGGATGGAAAGATCAAACTGAAGGCCACTTATGTCGACGGCATGCTGGAGGGGCTTATGCTGGTGTATCATCCGAACGGCGTTCACCAGATATCCGGCATGTACAAAAACAACCTGAAGGACGGGTTGTGGATCTATTATGATGAAAAAGGCCGCACAACGAGCAGGGAAACTTTCAGTGAGGGCCGGCTGATCAAGACCGAAAAGCCTGAAAATTGATCTTTTGGGTCATCAGATCATCCAAAAACACGTTCATATGAGACAAAACCCTTCGGGCTGGTGCTTTTCAATGCCTCCCCGGGTTTGTGAAATGCCTTGCTGTCGTAGATTATTTTCAGAAGCCTTTCCCTGTGTTCGGGTGCGGCAAGGTGTGCGATGCCAACCGCATGCTCGGAGATGTTCAGCCCGCGTGGGTTAAAGGCGCCGTATTCGGTTACGATGACCACGGGGTCGGCGGCAATGGCGGTGGTGGTGATGCCCTCGGGGCATTTGTCCATGATCTTGGGCATCCCTTTGTCGGTAGTTGATTTCAGGGCGATGACCGGGTAGCCTCCTTCCGAGAGATATGATCCCCGGAGGAAATCGGCCTGGCCACCAATGCCGCTGTATATATGCCTGGCATCAAGTGAATCTGCCCAGATGTTGCCGTGCAGGTCAACCCCGATGGCTGCGTTGATGGCTGTCATTTTGGGCTGGGCGGAAATGTACATCACGTTATTGGTCTGATCCGAAGGCCTGCTCTGTACCGAACTGTTGAAATGCAGCCATTCGTAGCCAGCCTTGCTGCCCGATAGGAAGATGCTGGAAACCGAAAAGTTGTTCCTGAGGTGGCGGTTGTTCACGATGCCTTTTTCTACCAGGGTACGCATGGCGTCGGAAAACAATTCCGTATAGATGCCGAGGTTCTTCACCCCTTTGCTGATGATGGCAGTGGTGACCGCTTCCGGAACTTCACCGATGCCGTACTGCAGTGTGCTCCCGTCGGTGATGAACAGTTCCGCAATGAGACGTCCGATCCTGGTGGCCCTTTCGTCGGCCATGTGAACCGGGCTCAGCGGCAGCTCATAATCGGTATGGATCAGATAGTCTATATCGGAAGCATTGATGGTGGTTCCGAGCACAAAGGGCATTTGCCGGTTACATTCGGCAATGACGAGCCCGCCGTTGGCATGCACGGCATCCATGGCTCCCCTGATGCCTTCCACGGTTGTTCCCAGGCTGTAGTTCCCCCCGTTGTCGGGACCGCTGAGCTGTATGAGCAGCACCGTAGGTCTGATATGATTCCTGAGCTGACGCGGGATATCCGAAAGGTGGATGAGCTGGTAGGTGGCCCTGCCATTGTTCATGGCCTCCCGCGAATGCGGCCCGTTGAAGATGATCCTGTGCATGATGCGGCTGCAGGCTTCTTCCGTGAACAGCTCCCCGATCTCTCCCAGCAAAAGCACGCTCAGCATTTCGATGCCGGTAATGCTATGGTCTGCCGCCACCTGCCTGAGCAATACCTGCGGCGTAGCGGCATTGCCGCCAATATAAACGATGCTGCCCGGGGGAAGGGTGTTTTTGTTGATGATCTCTTCAACCTTAGCGGCTATTTTCATATTTATTCGTCTTATTCGGTTTATACCTTTTAATATCCGGCTTTTCGGGTGAATAGCAACTCCCTGGCTTCGGCCAGATTGCGTACCACAGGTCTTCCCGTTTCCTTCAGGCGCTTTTCAGACTGGTGGCCCCTTCCGACAAGAATAACCCCGATACCAAGTGCGCTGCCCACTTCATGGTCGTGCAGGGTGTCGCCGATCAGGGTAACATGGGTTCTTTCACCGCCCAGGCTGTCGACCAGTTGCCGTGCAAGCTCAAGCTTCCCGTCTGCATAATGGTTGCCGATACCGGCTACCCTTTCAAAATAATGTCTGATGGAATGCCTGTCAACCAGTAAATTCAGGAAATCCTGCTGCATGGCCGAGAGGATCATCTGCCGGAAGTTGTTTCTGCGCAGATCTTCGAGGGTTTCCTTTACATCCCCGAAGAGGCTGCTCCCGGTAACCAGGCGTTCGTAATGCCTGATAAATTCAATGGCCGGTTTCTCAAATGGCTCGTCATCAAATGTAAAGCCGGCCATGCTGTAATAATCTTTTACCGGAAAGGTGAAGATCTCGCGGTAGCGCTCCGGACTGATCCCTTCCTTGTTGCGTTCTTTCAGTAAAATATTGATTGCATCAATGCAAACCTGTGTGTCGTCGAGCAAAGTGCCGTTAAAATCCCATAAGATCGTTCTGTTTTTTTTCATGGGTCAAAAATACAGAATATGGAGTTTAAAACGGTCTTCGGCATTGTATTCGATGGTTGGCATGGGTATTTTTATAAAACCCAGGGCGGTGAGTATTTTTTTGAGGGTTGCCGAACGTACGGGGATCCGGCCAAGTTCGATGTCGAGGCTCATGAACCAGCGGCTGGTCCGCCTGTAGTGGGGCAGGGGTTGCCCTTCGTATTCTGTCTTGTTTTCGCTGCCACCCAGCATCCCTTTGGCCCCGTAGCCAAAAGCAATGTTCAGCCAGGGCGGGAAGCGGGATGATTCCGGTATAAAGGAACGGATATTCGCCGATAACCAGTATGTATGGCCGTTGTAGTCTTTCAGCAGGTTTTCCAGTTTTGTCTTTCCAAGCACATCGGGCCGGTATTGTGCATATACGGTTGGGTGGTAGGAAAACCTGAGCAGGATCCGTTGCTCCTGCCAGGCCAGTTGCTGCCCGATGAACAGTCCGGTGCCCGCCACATTGGCCAGCATGTCGCCGGGAGAAGCACCCCAGCCTGCTGAGAAGCCGTCGAAGACCTCAATGGTGGTTTGAAAGATCAGCCCTGTGCAACCGCCGTACCATACAGCCTTTTTATCTTTCACCCCGGCCCATCTCAGCGTTTGGTAACCTGCCCATCCCAGCCAGTAGGCCGTGAAGGCATGGCCTGTTTTGTCGAGCCCCATCCATTCGTCATTGTCATTGATAAAATGGAAGGACGACTGTGGATGATCCTTGTACCATAACTGGTATAAGCCT
This sequence comes from uncultured Bacteroidales bacterium, assembly GCA_964531985.1. Taxonomy (GTDB): domain Bacteria; phylum Bacteroidota; class Bacteroidia; order Bacteroidales; family B18-G4; genus B18-G4. Next base: position 22,139 of record CAZHFC010000024.1, on the reverse strand, counting down.
GCCATGGTTCCCGCATAGGCTACAGAACCCCCGATAATTACCGTATTAAGCCTCTTTCTGTTCAGCCCGGTGCTGTCGTTTTGCGCTGCCACGGCAAAACAAAGCAGCAAGGCCAAACAAGCCGCCGGGAAATATTTACGGTTAGCAGGCGGGTAATCCGGATGGCTGGCATGCTTGGCCATATTGTCAGGTCAGTTCTGTTTTCTCAGGTCAAGCGCCCGCTGGTATTTGCGGGCGTTTTTGTTGTGCTGTGTGATGGATTTGGCAAATACGTGATAGCCCGACATATCGTCGCTGGCGCAAAAGAAAAGGTAGTCGTGTTCTTCATGGTTCAGCACCGCATCGATGGAGGCAATGGACGGGATGCAGATGGGGCCCGGCGGAAGACCGGCATGGATATAGGTGTTGTAGGGCGAATCAATCTTTTTGTGTTCATTCAGCACACGTTTTATGCTGAAGTCGCCGGCAGCGTATACAAGCGTGGGATCGGCCTGCAGCAGCCAGTTTTTCTTCAGCCTGTTGATGTATACGCCTGCGATCCGGGCTTTTTCATCATTCTTGTTTGTTTCTTTCTCAACGATGGAGGCGAGGGTCACGATCTCGGGTATGCTGAGGTCGGTCTCAGCGGCTTTAACACTCCGTTCATCTTTCCAGAAGATCATATATTCGCGATGCATGCGTTCCATGAATTGACCGGCCGTTGTGTTCCAGTAAAATTCATAGGTATTGGGAATGAACAGGGTGAGTGCCGTTTCCCTGCTGAGTCCTTTTCCGGCCAGGTATGCAGAGTCGGTCATGGCACTGATCAGTGAGGCGGAATCGGATTCGATCTGCCGGGAGATCCTTTGGGCGAGTTCCTCCGCCGTCCGTATGTTATTGAAGATCACTTTTACCGGCGTTTGTTCGCCCATCCTGAGCAGGTTGATCAACTCGTCGTTGCTCATGCCCTTGCGGATCACATAATGACCGGGCTTCACCAGCCGGGGATATTTTTTTCTTTCCGCAAGCCATTCGAAGGTGCTCCGGTTTTCGATGATCCCCTGCCCGTAAAGGATCAGCCTGACGTCATCGTAGGTGGCCCCGGTGGGGATATATACCGACACGCTGTTGCCTTCCGGTATCCAGACATTGTTCCTGAATATGGCATTGTAGAGGAAATAGCCGGCAACCATGGAAGCGATGATCAGCAGTACCAATGTCCAGAGCAAAAACCTGACCCAGCGGGGGCGTTTCCTTTTATTCCTGTAGCCGTATTTCGAGTGATAGTAAGCCATTGCTTATCAGTCTTTTTGGTTGATCAGTTGAAGCATATATTCATCCGTCCAGGAATTATCATTCCGGAGCCATTCCTTTTTTACTCCGATCAGGGCAAAATGTTTCCTTTTAAACAATTCGAGGCTATTTTCATTGCCTGCAATGACGTTGGCAAAGAGCTGGTGAAGGCCCAGGGGGCCGAATGCGTGGGTGATGACCATGTCGAGGGCTTCGGAGGCGTAACCTTTTCCGCGTTCACCGCTTACGATCATGATCCCGATGCCCGCCCGGCGATGACCCGGGTCCAGGTCGAAGAGGTCTATGCAGCCAACGGTTTTTGGGGGATCAACTTTGTGAAGGTCGATCATGAGACGGAGCTGCCGGTCGGAATACAAGTCGTTGGCCGAATTCAGCACATATTGTTCAATGGCGAAGCGCGAATAGGGTGTAAGGGTGTTGCTGACCTGCCACATCTCCGGGTTGTTTTCCCATTGGTAGAGGAGGTCGATATCCGTTGGCTCGGGGGCCCTGAGGCTGATATTCTCCGATCTGATCATCATGGATTAGATTTTGATTTCGCCTGAAAATACGTATGCAGCGGGCCCTTCGAGGCTGACCCCGTTAAAACGGCGGCCTTCCTTTCTGAAGCCGATCACCAGCAGGCCGCCGCGCGTGTTCACGCTTATGGGGCCTTCAGCATTTCCCTGCCATGCAGCCCAGGCCAGGGCAGCCGCCGTGGCACCCGTGCCGCAGGAGAGCGTTTCATCCTCCACACCCCGCTCGTAGGTGCGGATGTTCAGGTTTCCCTGGCTTTCCTCCAGGAAAGTGACATTGGTGCCGCCGCTGCCAAAACTATTGTCATACCGCAATTTCCTGCCTTCATGGAATACATCGAGCGTGTCCAGGTTTTGGGTTTTTATGACAAGCTGCGGCGATCCTGTGTCGAGGAAAAGCCGATCCCCTTCCGGTTTATCGGGTATACACACATCCTGCATGCCAAGCCGTACAATGTATTTATTTCCGGTTTCCGTAATGATGCTGCCCGTATGTTCACCGTCAGCAGCCATGAAGCGTGCATCCCTGCCGATGATGCCCAGCCTGTGCGCAAAAGCGATGATGCACCTGCCCCCGTTGCCGCACATGCTGGCTTCACGACCGTCGGCATTGAAGTAGCGCATTTCGAAATCATGCGCTTCCGAGTTTCCAAGCATGATCATTCCATCGGCACCTATACCCATGTGCCTGTCGCACAGGCCTGCAATGATGTCAGTCCTGTCGGTAATGGCATGATTTCTGATATCCGTAATTATGAAATCATTGCCGGCGCCGTGAAACTTTTCGAAAGCGAACGTCATGCTGTTTACTGGTGAAAAATTGTCAAACAAAGGTAGTAAAAAAAATACCTGGCTGCCATGCCACTGTGTCGTGCAGGCGTTTAACATAATTTAACAGGGTGGAAAGACTATCGCCCTGGCAGCTACGTTAAACCAAGGCGCTTTTTAATTGTTATAATAATAGTCGGGAAACTGATAAAATTCAATTGCCATGAAGAAGTTTTTTTCATTTTTCGCAGTTTTTGTCCTGGGCGGACTGATGTTTTATGGTATTACCCTGTTGAATCCTGCTGCAGCGCCTGAGAGGGGGGTGCAGGAATATGATTTAACGCCGGTACGGCCGGCAGCCTTTTATAATTCGCCTCCGGCCATCGGACCAGATTTCAGGGAGGCGGCTGACAGGAGCATTCATGCCGTTGTGCACATCCGTTCGCAGTTTATCCGCAAGAGCCCGGCTTACGATGATTTCTTCGGGGCGCTGCGCGAATACCTCGGTTATGACAAAAGACCCAACAGGACTTATCCCATTTCCGGCTGGGGATCGGGTGTGATCATATCACCCGAGGGTTATATCGTTACCAATAACCACGTGGTGGAAGGTGCTGAAATGGTGGAGGTGATCCTCAACGACAAGCGGGTGTTTGAGGGAGAGGTGATAGGGCTGGATCCCCGTACCGACCTGGCCCTGCTGAAGATCGATGCCGGCAGGTTGCCGACCATTGAGTTTGGCAATTCCGACGAGGTGATGGTGGGCGAATGGGTGCTGGCCGTTGGCAACCCTTTTAACCTTACGTCAACTGTAACGGCAGGCATAGTCAGCGCCAAAGCACGCAATATCAATATCCTCGGGACCCCGGGCTCCATCGAGTCGTTCATACAGACCGATGCGGCGGTAAACCGCGGAAACAGCGGAGGCGCCCTGGTGAACAACAGGGGTGAACTGGTGGGCATCAATGCCGCCATCGCTTCCAATACCGGATATTACCAGGGGTATTCGTTCGCCATTCCGGTCAATATTGTCAAAAAGGTTGTTGCCGACATGAAGGAATATGGTGAAGTGCAACGGGCATACCTGGGTGTGGTCATCAGGGAGATCGATCACAAATTCGCCGAAGAACTGGGGCTGAAAAGGATCGAAGGAGTTTTTGTCGACGGATTGGTAGAAGGCGGGGGCGCCATGGAATCGGGGATCAGGATCGGGGATGTCATTCTTGCCGTGAACAGCAGCCCCGTCAACAGCATGGCGCAGTTGCTCGAGATCATCGGGCAGTATAACCCCGGGAATAAACTCGATGTTCTGGTCATGCGCGAAGGCCGGCAAATGATCGTTGACGTTGAATTGCGTGCCGAGGACGGCACAACCGGCATTATCAGCCGTGTGGAAGATTTTTATAACGAACGGCTGGGAGCTGCCTTAAGCAGGCTCCCGGTTGAGGAAATGCAACGACTGAGGATCAATTCGGGCCTCAGGGTGAAGGACCTTGATGACGGCCTGCTGAGTCGGGGCGGGATCCGTGAAGGATTTATTATCATTACGGTAAATGGCCATGCGGTCGATTCACGCACCGGACTTGAATCAGCGCTCAATGATAATGATGATCGTGTGAGGATCAGTGGGATGTACCCCAATGGCATGCGGGTCACTTTTGAATTTGGATTGTAGACAGGCATGACTTACCCGTTGCTTAACAATATTTTAAGAATTTAATTAAGAAAAAGCTTTTAAAACAGACTCGAATTTCGTATCTTTGCATGTTTTCCCAAAATGATGATTCGAAATAATTGTCTGGGGATATCAGATCTGGAGGCAGAAGACTATGAGACAATTAAAGATCACTAAATCGATTACCAACCGCGAAACAGCTTCTCTCGATAAATACCTGCAGGATATTGGAAAGGAAGAATTGATTACCGCAGAGGAAGAGGTAGAGCTGGCGAAAAAGATAAAATCAGGCGATCATCTTGCACTGGAGAAGCTTACCAAGGCCAACCTCCGCTTTGTCGTATCTGTAGCCAAACAATACCAGAATCAGGGGCTCAGCCTGCCCGACCTCATTAACGAGGGCAATCTGGGGCTTATCAAGGCCGCCAAGCGCTTTGATGAAACCCGGGGGTTCAAGTTCATCTCTTATGCAGTGTGGTGGATCAGGCAGTCGATACTGCAGGCCCTTGCCGAGCAATCAAGGCTTGTCCGGCTTCCGCTTAACCAGGTTGGCTCCCTCAACAAGATCAAAAAAGCCACTTCCCTGCTCGAACAGCAATTCGAAAGGGCACCGTCGGTAGATGAGATCGCTGAGGTGATGGAGCTGCCAGAGTATAAGATCGATAAGGCCATGAAGATCACCACCCGGTATGTGTCGGTTGATGCACCGCTGAATCAGGAAGATGATACCAACTTCCTGGATATCTTCATCAGCGATGACATGCCCAGGACCGACAGCGACCTGATGCGTGAATCACTTAACAAGGAAATCCAGCGTTCGCTGGCTACCCTTACCGAAAAGGAACGGGACGTGATCAACCTCTACTATGGTATCGGGATGCAACACGGGCTTACGCTCGAAGAGATCGGTGCCAAATTTGATCTTACCCGCGAAAGGGTCCGCCAGATCAAGGAAAAGGCCATCAGAAGGCTTAAACACACATCCCGCAGCAAGTTGCTGAAAGCATACCTGGGGGAATGAGGAAAAAATGTCAATAAAAAAAAGGGGGTAAAATTTTTTGTTCCCCCTTTTTTTTTATTTTTGATTTCCATAGGAGTGGGGTGTGCCGACAATCTCACCCGCTGATTTCAGAAAACCAGTAAAACTGCATGATATGGGACTAGACCATTATGAGTCATCATTGAACAAATGGATCGATGATGAAAAAACTGCTTTGGAATTCGTTAATTTGCTTGGGAAACTGTTTCTTGACAGGAATATTGAACTGATCCTTTTCAGGAGCCAGTTGATCGACAGAAGTGCCAGCGTCGTTCTCTTCAAACATTCCTATGCCAAAAACGTTGTGGGCGATGTCCTGGATGTCCGCGATTCGCTCCTGCTCACCCAGGCCATTGAAAGAGCCGACATTTCAGATGCGCGCCTCGATATCGGTAAACTGAACAGTGAATGGCGGGAGCAGAAGGATAACTTTAAAGATGCCGACGACTTTATCTCCCAAAAGCTGCGGGATGGCATCGGGCGCAAGCCTGCCTACCAGGAACCCCGCGACGTGGTGCTGTTCGGCTTTGGCCGTATCGGACGACTGTTGCTGCGCGAACTGATCATCCAGGGCAATGGCAGCCAGTTGCGCGTCAGGGCCGTGGTTACAAGAAAGGTTACCGACGAAGACATTGCCAAGCGTGCATCCCTCATCCGGCATGATTCCATTCATGGTCCTTTCCGTGGAAATGTGATAGAGGATTTTGCCAACAAATCGATCAATGTCAACGGAAATGTCGTCAGGATGATGGAAGGCAGTAACCCGGAAGACCTGGATTATGAAGCCGAAGGAATAAAGAATGCCCTGCTGATCGATAATACCGGAATTTTCAGGGATCGCGAAGGCCTCGGACGCCACCTCAGGGCAAAAGGAGTGAGCCAGGTGATCTTTACGGCGCCGGCAAAAGGTGATGTCCCCAATATTGTGTATGGCATCAATCACGAAGACCTCGACATCGTCAACGAAAAGATTTTCTCGGCAGCTTCATGTACGACCAATGCCATCGTTCCCACACTCTACGTGATTGAAAACAAGCTGGGTATCGATAAGGGCCATATCGAAACCATTCATGCCTATACCAACGATCAGAACCTGACCGACAATTATCATAAAAAGCCCAGGCGCGGGCGGTCGGCCCCCATGAACATGGTGATCACCTCTACGGGTGCCGGATCTGCGGCAGCAAAGGCCATCCCCTCACTGGCCGGCAAACTCACTGCCAACGCCGTGCGGGTGCCCATCCCGAACGTCTCGCTGGCACTACTCTCCCTGTCGCTGAAAAAGAGTACGACCAAAGAGGAGGTTGACAGCATCATGAAAGATGCCGCCCTCCACGGAAAACTGGTTGAACAGATCAGGTATTCGACTTCCAACGAAGTCGTGTCGACCGACTTTATCGGCGACCCGGTAGCGGGCATCTACGACGCCCCGGCCACACAGGTTTCGACCGATGGGAAAAACCTTGTGATCTACCTCTGGTATGATAACGAATTCGGATATACCATTCAGGTGATCAGGCTTGCCAAACATGTGGCCGGCGTGAGGAGGTTCCTGTATTATTAAAGGATTTTATTTCGGAAGGGCAATCCGCCCCGGATTGCCCTTTTTTTATTGATAAATGTCCCGGAAAACAACTGCTTATGTCAGAAACAAAATACATTTTCGTAACAGGCGGCGTGACCTCTTCCCTGGGAAAGGGAATTATCACCGCCTCCATCGCCAAACTGCTCCAGGCAAGGGGGTTTTCAACCACCACCCAGAAGATCGACCCCTATATCAATGTGGATCCCGGAACACTGAACCCTTACGAACACGGTGAGTGTTACGTGACTGAGGACGGGGCCGAAACAGACCTCGACCTGGGGCATTACGAACGCTTTTCGAATGTACATACTTCCCAGGCCAACAACGTAACTACGGGCCGGATATACCAGACCGTCATCAACAAGGAAAGACACGGCGATTACCTGGGCAAGACCGTACAGGTAATCCCGCATATCACCGATGAGATCAAACGCTCATTCATGGTGCTGGGCGAAAAGGGCGATTATGATTTTGTGATAACGGAAGTGGGGGGGACCGTTGGCGACATCGAATCCCTGCCATACGTGGAAGCCATCAGGCAGTTGCGTTTCGAGCTCGGCAGCAAAAATGTGATCGTGGTGCACCTCACCCTGGTGCCGTATCTGGCTGCCGCCGAGGAGCTCAAGACCAAACCCACCCAGCATTCGGTAAAAACCATGCTGGAAGCCGGAGTGCAGCCCGACATCATCGTTTGCCGCTCCGAGAAGCATCTGGGTGAAAACATCAGGCAGAAGATCTCACTATTCTGCAACGTTCCCATTTCGGCCGTCAAGGAATCGATCGATGCCGAAAGTATTTACGATGTGCCACTGCTCATGCGCGATGAAAAGCTGGATGAAGAGATCCTGAAGAAAACCGAGATGCCACTGGCCAACTATCCCGACCTTACAAACTGGGAACGCTTCCTGGGGAAGCTCAAAAATCCCCGCGGCAAGGTACAGATTGGCCTTATCGGGAAATATGTGGAACTCAAGGATGCCTATAAGTCGATACAGGAGTCATTTATCCATGCGGGTGCCGAAAATGAGTATGCCGTAAATGTACACAGCATACAGTCGGAAAATGTTACCGAAGCCAATGTGAAAAAGATACTGAAGGACCTTGACGGTATACTTGTCGCCCCGGGCTTCGGAGAGCGGGGCATAGAAGGAAAGATCACGGCCATCCGTTATGCGCGCGAGAACAAGATTCCTTTCTTCGGCATATGCCTGGGCATGCAATGTGCCGTGGTGGAATTCGGGCGCAATGTGCTGGGCTTTTCGGGTGCACATTCGACCGAGATCAACCCCGACACTCCCTTTCCGGTCATCGACCTGATGGAAGAACAAAAGGCCATCCATGATATGGGCGGCACGATGCGGCTGGGGGCCTATCCCTGCAGGATCGAGCGCAACAGCAAGGTATATGGAATATACGGAGAGGAGATGGTCAGGGAAAGACACCGCCACCGCTATGAGTTTAACAACAAATACCTTGATGAATACAGGCAGGCCGGGATGATCCCCGTTGGGATCAACCCCAACGAAAACCTGGTTGAAATCATAGAACTGCCGGTGCATCCCTGGTTTATCGGGGTGCAGTTCCATCCCGAATACAAGAGTACCGTTGCAAGGCCGCATCCTTTGTTTGTCAGCTTCGTGGATGCCTGTATCCGTCATGCACAGGCATAACGGCTGCCTGTTATTCATAGAAATGACATAAAAAAACTATATTTGCGGCTTCATACCCAAAAATAATTTTCAGATGAACAGGAATACGATCATTGGGCTGGTACTGATCTTTGGCATTTTTATCTTATGGAGCCAGTGGATGTCGCCGCCTGAGGAGGATGACCAGGCTCCTGCGGAAACCACAACCGGCCCGGATACCGCTCCTGCCGCTCCCATTGAGGAAAAAGTGTTGCCGCCCGTACAGCCGGCTGCCCTTCCCGCCGCCGCGGAAACCGTATCCGATACAACTTCGGATCTTCACCGGCTGAAAGCCGTTTACGGACCTTTTGTGCATGCAGGCACGGCTGAAGAAGGCCGGATCATGATTGAAAACGACCTGATGAAGGTGGTGATCAATACCCGGGGCGGGATGATCGGTTCCGTGGAGTTAAGCGACTACCAGACCTATGATTCACTGCCCCTGCAGCTGCTTGGAGCTGATTCCACCCGCTTCGGTTTCAGCTTCATGTCACGCGTAAACCCGGATCCCACAGGACAAACACACAGCCCTCATATCAATACCGCCGACCTGGTCTTTGAGCTTGTATCCGTCGAACCTGAAATGCGGGCCGGGGAACCCATACGGGTCAGCGGGAGCGATTCGCTCAGGCTTGTGCTGCGGCTCTATGCCGATGCCCCGGGGATAGCCTTCGACCCCGGAAAATACTTCGAGTATACATATACCTTTTATGGCAACCGTTACATGCTCGATTACGGCTTCCGTGTCGTCGGGCTGAACCAGGATATTATTCCCACTTCAAGGCCGGATGTGTTGCAGCTAAACTGGCATACATATTTGCGGCGACAGGAGAAGACACAGGATATGCTCAGCGGGACCACGATCTATTACCGTGAAGTGAATGAAAAGGTGCATTATTTATCAGAGTCGGATTCCGACACCGAAATACCCAAAGACCACCTTCAATGGGTGTCGTTCAAACAGCGGTTTTTCAGTTCTTCCCTGATCATGCGGAGTGATTATTTCAGGGAGCCTGTGCTGGCGCATTATACCCTCGAAAACCATCCCGACCCACGCTACCTGAAGTCGATGAAGGTGAGCATGGAAGTGCCCATTCAGAGTCTGGGCAACAGCGCAGCAGATTTCAGTTTCTATTTCGGCCCCCTGAAGTATAAGACCCTGCGCTCATATAAGCTTGGCCTTGAACGGCAGATCCCGCTGGGCTGGTCTTTCGCTCCGCTGGCATGGATCAACCGCTATGCTGTGATCCCCGTCTTCGACTGGCTGGGAGGCTACGGCTGGAACTACGGCATCGTGATACTGGTCCTTACCATCATGCTCAAGATCGTACTCTTCCCCATTGCCTACCGTACTTATAAGTCATCGGCCAAGATGCGGGTGTTGAAGCCCGAGATCGATGAGATCGCCAAAAAATTCCCGAAGAAGGAAGATGCCATGAAGAAGCAGCAGGCTACCATGGCCCTATACAAACAGGCGGGTGTAAACCCCATGGCGGGCTGTGTGCCCATGCTGCTGCAGTTCCCCATCCTGATCGCCATGTTCAGGTTTTTTCCCTCTTCCATTGAGTTGCGGCAGGAGGCTTTTCTTTGGGCTCACGACCTTAGCAGCTATGATTCCATTGCCAGCCTGCCTTTCGAAATACCGTTTTATGGTGACCATGTGAGCCTGTTCACACTGCTCATGACCATCTCCACCATCATCTATACCTGGATGAACAACCAGATGATGAGCAGCAGCCAGCAAATGCCGGGCATGAAGACCATGATGTACCTGATGCCGGTGATGTTCCTGGGTATCTTCAACAATTACGCCTCCGGTCTCAGCTATTATTACCTGCTGGCCAACCTGTTTACCTTCGGGCAGATGTTCGTGATCCGTCGTACCATCGACGAAGACAAGATACACCGCAAGATACAGGAGCACAAGAAGAAGCCGAAAAAGCAATCGGGATTCCAGAAGCGGCTCGAAGATGCCGCCAAAAAGCGTTATAATCCACCTAAGAAGAAAAAATAATTTCACTAATCCCATTCCGGTATGAGGATAAAACCACGGCTGAGTTTCTGGCAGATCTGGAACATGAGTTTCGGATTCCTGGGTATACAGTTTGGCTTTGCCCTGCAAAATGCCAATGCTTCAAGGATACTGCAGACTTTCGGTGCCGATGTGGAACACCTGAGCTGGTTCTGGCTTGTGGCCCCGGTCACGGGCATGATCGTGCAGCCCATTGTCGGTTATTTCAGTGATAAGACCTGGAACAGGCTGGGCAGGCGGCGACCCTATTTTCTGGCGGGCGCCTTCCTTACTTCCACGGCATTGATCCTGATGCCGAATGCCCCGCACCTGGCTTCATTCATTGCACCCATGTTCATCGGCGGAGGCCTGCTGATGATCATGGACGCATCCATAAACATATCCATGGAGCCTTTCAGGGCCCTGGTGGCAGATAAGTTGCCGGAGGAGCAGCATACCCTGGGCTTTTCCATGCAGACGCTGCTCATTGGCATCGGGGCCGTGGTGGGATCATGGCTGCCCTATGTCCTGGGCAACTGGCTGGGCATTCCAAAAGAGGCCGCCCGGGAAGGGCTGGTGCCTCCCAATGTTGTCTTCTCCTTTTATTTTGGTGCGGCGGTATTGCTGGGTACCATCATCTGGACCGTTGTCCGCACTACAGAGTATCCCCCCGAATTTTATGAAGATGAAACCGCCGTAAAGGAGGAAAAGGGCAGCAAGAAGTTCAGGATACCCAGGCAGATGATGGAATTGCTCATTGTACAGTTCTTTTCCTGGTTTGCGCTCTTTACCATGTGGGTGTATACCACGCCGGCGGTGGCACGGCATTTTTACGGGAGCACCGATCCCAATTCTGCGGGTTATCAGGAAGCGGGCGACTGGGTGGGCATTCTTTTCGGCATCTATAACGGGGTGTCGGCGGCTATTGCTCTTTCATTGCCCAGGGTGGCCATGCGTATCGGCAGGCGGGCCACCCATGCCATTGCCCTGACGCTGGGCGGGCTGTCATTTCTTTCCTTTGCCGTGATCCCGTCGGCAAGCCTGCTGGTTATTCCGATGATCGGTATTGGCATTGCCTGGGGGAGCATCCTGGCCATGCCTTACGCCATGCTGGCCAATTCCATTCCCCCGAAGCAGATGGGCGTATTCATGGGCCTTTTCAACATGTCGATCACCATCCCGCAGATCGTGAACGGCGTTACCGGGGGGCTGATGCTGAAATACTTTTTTAACGGCGATCCGCTTTATTCGGTGATGCTGGCCGGGGTGCTCATGATCTTCGGAGCCATCGCCACCATGTTTGTGAGCGACAAGCTCGACCTGAAAAGGGGCTGAACCGGAAAATCCTGGTGATTTCCGGCAGCCGGTATTTATTTTCTGATCACTTCGTATTCCCTTGTTATTAGGAAATCGGCTGAATTGCGCAGTGCCAGCACCATTTTGTGTTCCTGTTCCAGTACCGCCCATCGGTATTCGTTCTGGGGTTCCTTGCCGCGGTCGGTCTGCGCTTTCTTGGTCTCATGGTAAGTGAGCTCAATAAACACCCTCATGTCGACGCCTTCGGTTTTGATGGCATACAGACCGTCGATGATCAGCATGTCAACACTGCTGAAATCGGTGATCAGGGTGTCGACCTGCTCGGTGACCAGGTCAACACAGGGCATGGTGGCCCGCTTTCCCTGTCTGAATTCATCGATGTTCCGGTAAATGATATCCCAGTCGTATTCATCATACCCCACGCATTTCTCAATGACGTTGTCGATGCGCCACTGCTTGCGTTCAAGTGGCAGCACCCGGTAGTAATTGTCGATATGCAGTGGCTTGGCAAAGATGCCGTGTGCGCGCAGGCCCCTGGCCACCACGTGGGCAAGTTCCGTTTTTCCGGAGCCCGACTCGCCCGAAATTGCCACAATGAATTTATCTTTTTTCCTTTTCAGGATCTCGTCGATGAGGATGGCACCGGCATTGCGGTGCCTGTCCTGGATAAGCAATACGTCTCCTAACATAATGATGGTTTTTTGTTTTTAAGCCCACGGTTTAAACCGTGGGCTTGGTTTTCGAACAATATATGTTGAATGGATTTTTTCATTTTTATTCAGCCCTGGGCTGTGGATAAAGCGTTTTGTCATTTTTTTCACCCTTTATAGCCCACGGTTTAAACCGTGGGCTATGGTTTGCGATTGGTATTATAAGAATGGATTCATCCATTTTTTTTCATCCTATTGAAGGATCAATTATTTATTTTATAAAGTTTTAAAAACTCTTCGTATTCCTGCTGAAAGCTTTTTTTGATATGGTGTTTCTTTTGGGTTTTTACGTACTGAGCGACATTTTCAACGTTCGATTCTGAAACTGAATATGCCGAATAGCCCGTTTGCCAGGAAAATTTCTCGGCAATCAGGTTATCATGATTGATATAATGCGAACTACTCCCTTTTATCTGCTTAATGACTTCTGCAACTGATTTTTGCGGGTTTAATAAGAATAGGCAGTGGATATGATCTGGCATACCATTAATAATATTAACGGGACATCCCTGCTCACGAAATTGGTTCGAAATATATTGATAAATTTTTTGTTCAATGTTTTGGTTTATCAATTTTACTCTCTCTTTTGTAGACCAGATAGCGTGTATCCATATTTTATTAAATGAATGTGGCATAATTCAAATTTTTTGTCTTTTAAAGCAGTTAAAAAACCGTTAAAACGGTTTTTTATCATTTGTTTCCCGTTATAGCCCACGGTTTAAACCGTGGGCTATGTTTAAAACGGTTTCCCGTTATAGCCCACGGTTTAAACCGTGGGCTATGTTTAAAACGGTTTTTTATCATTTGTTTCCCGTTATAGCCCACGGTTTAAACCGTGGGCTATGGTTAAAATGGTTTTTAAATCATTTGTTTCCCGTCATAGCCCACGGTTTAAACCGTGGGCTATGGTTAAAACGGTTTTTTATCATTTTTTTCCCGTCATAGCCCACGGTTTAAACCGTGGGCTATGGTTAAAACGGTTTTTTA
>CAZHFC010000024.1:0-8451 GCA_964531985.1 uncultured Bacteroidales bacterium | reverse complement strand
TCATTTTTTTCCCGTCATAGCCCACGGTTTAAACCATGGGCTATGTTTAAAACGGTTTTTAAATCATTTTTTTCGCGTCATGGCCCGGCGGTTTGCTGCCCGTTCATTTAAATGGATATCCATGTCATTGTTTTCCTCATTCGCCGGGGCATTCCCTGTCGGGGGCTTCACCCGGCAGCAGCTTTATTGTCTGCCCGTTGACCTCCGCCATCACATCGCTGTCTGACAGCAGTTTCACCCCTTCCCGCGTCACCTCGCAAAGATAATTCACCCTTTTGAATGTGAATTTAAACCTGACCGACTTCCAGTGTGCCGGCAGGTCGGGATTAATCCTGACGGTCTCACCACGCAGGTCCAGACCTGCATAGGTTTCGAGGGCGCCCAGCACGGTGCCTGCCATCACCCCGGCATGGATGCCCTCGGCCGTGGTGCCTCCCTGTATGTCGTTGTAGTCGCTGGTGAGCGCATCCAGATAAAGTTTCCACCCCAGTTGCCTGTCGCCCACCATACCTGCCAGCCTGGCATGTACCACGCGGCTCAGCGTGGACCCGTGCGATGTCCTGGCCAGGTAGTATTCAAGGTTCCTTTTGAGATAGCCTTCGGGCAGAGTGTATCCCATGCCCCTGAGCAACGCGTCCACATCCTTGTCGTTGAGGTTGTAACAGGTCATCAGCGTATCGGCCTGCTTGGCTACCTTGAAAGCATCGGGTGAAAGTCCTTCGGCCTTGAGCAGGCGGTCCATCCGGTAGATGTTGCCGTATTTCTGCCTGTAGTGTTCCCAGTCGAGTTCATCCAGCTCAAAATAACCGTCGAACTGGGCGATGATCCCCTCATCGGAGATAATCAGGTTCAGCTTTTCCGAAACATCCTTCCATTTATTTATTTCCCCTTCGGTGAGTCCGGTTTTGCCGATCACTACATGTTTTGCATTTTCGTCCATGCTGTTGATGATGCCGAGGGTCTTCTTCATCATCCAGGCGCACATGAGGTTGGTATAGGCATTGTTTCTCAGCCCTCCCTCATCTGCACCTGCGTATTTTTCATGGAATTCGTCCGGTCCCATCACCCCTTCGATATTGTATCGATCGCTGTTTTCATCCTTTTTTGCCTTATTGGCCCAGAACCGGCAGATACAGACAAGCATCTCCGTGCCGTACTCCTTCATGAATTCATCATCTTCCGTATAATGTCCATACATGATGATGTTATAGGCGATGGCCAGCGAGACATGTCTTTGCAGGGAGCTGTGGTCGGGGCCCCATTCGCCCGATACGGGATTCAGGTGTATCACCTGTGTTTCCTCCCTGCCGTCGCTGCCGCTTTGCCAGGGGAACATGGCACCGGCTTCGCCATGCAGGCGTGCGTATGACCGGGCGGCTTCCAGACGCCTGTAGCGGTACATGAGCACCGACCGGGCCGCTTCGGGGAAATGCATGTAATAAAAGGGCAGGATGAAGACTTCGTCCCAGAAGATATGCCCGCGGTAAGCTTCCCCGTGCAGTCCCCTGGCCGGTATGCCGGCATCGATATGCCTGTTGTGCGGCGAGATGGTCACCATCAGGTGATAAATGTGCAGCCTCAGCAGCTTCTGCGCCAGCCGGTCACCTTCGAGCTGAATGTCGGCCTTGTCCCATATCGCCTTCCAGGCGGCAAGGGAGCGTGCCCGCAGGCCGGCATAATCATCAGCCATCTCCGCTTTCTCCATGGCCGATTGCAGCGGGTCGCGGCCACTGTCGTCGCCACTGCGGTAAATGGCCGTTATCCTGAACAAGCGCAGCGGTTCATTTTGCATCACCGATGCACGGATGCTGCTGTAAATATAATCCTTTCCTGCATGGTGTTCGGGGATGGCCTGCAGGTGTGTATTTCCTTTTTCGGCCGTAATGCGGGAGGCCATCCCGATGACAATATTCGACTGTGTGGTTTTTGCCTCGAGGAACTGCAGGTTCTTTTTTCCTCCTGCCTTCAGGGCTTTGAGGTGTTTTTGGTTAAGCGGACGGTAGCGTTCCACCCCATCGTTGATATGGCCGGCGGTAAGGCCCGACCGTATTTCGATCATGCCTGTATAATTGAGGGGTGTGAGGGTATACCGGATGCCGGCAAGGTGTGGGTCGTCCATGCTGGCAAAACGTTCGCTCTGAACCAGGGTTTCGCGTCCCTCCCCGTCGCGTAGGGTCATCTCCCTGATGAGAATGCCTTTGTCCATTTGCAGCCTGCGTTTTACGGACAGGATCTCTGTCTTACCGGCCTCCAGCCATTCTCCTTTATCGATCCTGAAGGTCAGCGGCAGGTAGTTGGTCACATTTACAAAGTCTTCGTTCTCTGTGTCGCGTCCGCTCACTTTGGAGCTGAGCCTGTTGAAGACCCCTGCCATATAGGTGGCGGGATAGTGCGTTTCGCCAATCCTTGCCTCCTCGGGTGCCCCCCGGGTCCCGAAATATCCGTTTCCGGTTGTAAGGAGTGTTTCGCGTGTCTTTTCCAGGCCGGGATCATAGCCATGGTATACCAGTTCCCAGTTGTCGCGCCACAGCCCTTCCTCAAACCAGTGGCAGATGCCTTCAAATCCGATCTCATCAATATCGTTAACCACGATGTCGGCTCCGCCTTCAAGCAGTTCTTTCCTGTTGCCTTCACGGGCTATGCCCAGTACCAGGCCGAAGTTTCCGTTCTTCCCGGCCTGCACACCCGAAACGGCATCTTCCACCACTACCGAGCGGTCGTAAGTCGCGCCGAGGCGGTCGGCAGCCGTTGTGAAGATGTCGGCCTCAGGCTTTCCTTTCAGCCCCAGCTCCGCCGATACCACGCCGTCGATACGGGTTTCGGCCAGCCCGCTGAGCCCTGCCGCCTCAAGCACCTGTTCGCAATTCTTGCTTGATGAAGCCACCCCCACGCGTATGCCTTTTTCCCGCAGGGTCTTCATCAGCTTAACCGTGGAGGGGTATACCTTCACGCCTTCATCCCTGAGCACCTTGTTGAAGACCTGGTTTTTCCTGTTGCCGATGCCGCAGACGGTTTCCATTCCCGCTTCATCGGCGGGATCCCCGTAGGGGATATCGATGCCTCGCGATTCAAGAAACGACTGAACACCCTTGTAACGGGGCTTGCCGTCGACATAAGGGAGGTAGTCCTGCTGGTGCGAAAACTCCCTGAAGGCCTCTCCGTATTTTTTCTCCCTGTAAGCCAGGTATTCGTCAAACATCTGCTTCCAGGCCCGGCTGTGTACCAGCGCCGTTTGGGTGATCACCCCGTCGAGGTCAAAAATCACGGCATCAAATAGAAAATCAGTCATGTTGTAATATTTAAATAAAAAACCAGTAATAGGCAAGGGGTGGCATGAGCAGGGTGAGGCTTTCCGGTTCGATCACGACCTTTTGCCCCAGCATATCGCGTTCATAGCTTGTCAGTTTGGACAGGGGCAGCCCGATCCTTATCTCCCTGCCGGAGAGGTTGAGCAGCACCAGTATGCGGTTGCAGGAGTGTGTCCGGTAAAATCCCAGTATTTCCGGAGCCACTTTCCCCTCAGCAGTAAGGACCTCTGACATTTCGAGTTTGCCACGCCCGAAGGCCGGGTAGTTTCTGCGTGTGTTGACCAGGTGGCTGACTTTCTGATAGACCTGTGCCGTGAGTGAATCAGGATCGCGGAGCTCTTTCTCCGTTTTATTCCAGTCGAGGCGTCCCCTGACCAGGAAGCGTGTGTCGTCCTTTCCCGTCAGGGCTGTCATCTCCCTGTAATAATCATGATCGTTGAGCTTGCCGTATTCATCACCATAGTAGATTACCGGCGTGCCGGGCAATGATAGCATCATGGCGTAGGCCAGGGCGATTTTGCGGGGGTCCCTGTCCATGAGTTCGGCCAGGCGCGCCGAGATGCCCTGGCCCAGGCGAAAGTCCCATTCGGGCTTTTTGCAGTAGTTGTCGTGGATATATTTCCGGTCTTCCTCGCTCACATAAACCAGCTCCAGGCTCAGTTCGTCGTGGCAGCGCAGGAAAGTGAACCACTGGCTGCTGTCGGGGATATCGGGCGTAACCTCCGGGCTCAGCACTTCCTTTACCGGGGAGGCTTTTTCCATGTGCAGCGATTTGAACATCTGCGGCATGAGCGGGAAATGGTAGCCCGCATGGCACTCGTCGCCCGTGCCGAAATATTTTACCACCTCCACGGGTTTCTGGCATGCTTCGGCAAGCAGCAGGGTGTTGGGCCTGACCAGGTCGAGCACGGCCCTGAAGAATTTAACGATGAGGTGGGTTTGCGGGAGGTTTTCGCAGGTAGTGCCTTCCTCTTTCCATAGGTAGGGAATGGCATCGGCGCGAAAACCGTCGACGCCCAGCTTCATCCAGAAAACAAAGTTATCGGCCATGGCCAGCAGCACCTCCGGGTTACGGTAGTTCAGGTCGGGCTGGAACTCGAAAAAGCGGTGGAAATAATAGCGGTCGCCATCCTTCTCCCAGTTGCTGCTGCATAAGCCTTCAAAGATGATCCTTGCCCCGGCGTAGCCCTTATCGTCGCCGGCCCAGATGTAGAAGTCGCGGTATGGGTTGTCGTCCTGCTCTCTGGATTCCCGGAACCATGGATGCTGATCGGAGGTATGGTTAATGGCAATGTCGAAGATCACGCGAATGCCTCTTTCGTGTGCTTTATCGAGAAATCGTGCAAACACGGCCGTTTTCTCCTCCATGGGAGCATCGGCCGGGAGCCCCAGCAGGTCGGGGCGTATGCTCCGGTAGTCGCTGATGTCGAAACCCGCATCACGACCGGGGGAGTCCAGGATGGGCAGCAGCCACAGACAGTTCACACCCAGCCCGGCGAGGTATCCGAGTTTTTCTTCCAGTCCCCTGAAATCCTTGTTGAAAAGGTTTACATAAAGGGAGTATACAACGGCATCCTTGTACCAGCCTTCCTTGTCGGGCTGAAGGCTGACCTGCCCGGCGGCTTCCTGCAGTTGCCCGATGAATTCCTGCAACCTGCGGGTGTCACTGCCGGGGTAAAGGCTTTTCCAGATGTTTACCATCCGGCTCACGGCATCGTTTTCCATAAAATCCTGTTTATAATGAATATCAAAAATAATATAAGGCAATGAACTGCAGCGCATTCTTTTGTTAAATAATATTAATTACCGTTTTGCCGGCCTGCTTTGATGAATTATTTGCAACTTTGGTCATGAGATAAAAGATTTTGTGATGTATAAAACATTGATGATGATCATATTGTTGTTGATGGCATCCTGCGAAGGGCGGCAGACCGGCGGCGATGATGTTGCTCCGGCCGGGGATGGCTTTGTGCCGGACTGGGCCAAAGGCGTGATATGGTACCAGATATTCCCCGGACGTTTTCGTAACGGTGATCCCGCCAACGACCCGGACCTGGCCAGCCAGAAGGGTTGCTGGCCCCATGAACTGCGAGAACCCTGGGAGGTGCATCCCTGGGGCAGCGACTGGTATGCCATGCAGCCCTATGAGCAGGCCAATGGCGAAGATATCTGGTATAATATCACCCGCAGGCGTTACGGGGGCGACCTGCAGGGGATCATCGACAAGCTTGACTACCTCCGGGACCTGGGCGTGGAAGCAGTGTACCTCAACCCGCTCTTCATGGCTCCTTCACACCATAAATACGATATTGCCAGCTATCATCATATCGACCCCCACTTTGGCCCCGATCCCGAAGGCGACAGGCGCATCATCGCCGGGGAGATCCCCGACGACCCCTCTACCTGGCAATGGACGGCAGCCGACCGCCTGGCACTGCACATGATCAGCGAGATGCATGAAAGAGGGATCAGGGTGATCTTCGACGGGGTGTTCAACCATGTGGGCCATGAGCATTTTGCCATGGCCGACCTGAGGGAGAAGCAGGAGGATTCGCGCTTTCGCGACTGGTTCACCGTTCATTCATGGGAGGATGAGGAAGCCGGAACCTCCTTTGAATATGAAGGCTGGTGGGGCATACGCGACATGCCCGAGCTTCGTGAGGACAGCACGGGCATTGTAACAGGACCCCGTGAATACCTGTATGCGGTTACCCGGCGCTGGATGGACCCTGAAGGGAATGGCGGTGTGAGCAAAGGCATCGACGGCTGGAGGCTCGATGTGGCCTATGAGGTGAAACATCCTTTCTGGAAAGACTGGCGCAGGCTTGTCCGGAGCATCAACGCCGAAGCATACCTGGTTGGCGAGGTGATCGACAGTCCGGAAGCGCTGAAGGCATGGCTGGCAGGCGACGAATTCGATGCCGTGATGAATTATAACTTCCAGTTCCTGTGCAGCGAATTTTTTATCAATAAAGGACTGACACCCTCCGATTTTGATGAGAAACTGTCGGAATTGCGCAATGCTTTCCCCCCCGGGTTAACACATGCCATGCAAAACCTGCTGGGCAGCCACGACACCGACCGCTTGTCGTCGCGCATAAAGAACAAGGGACTTGCCTCTTTTCTCGACTGGGAAGCGTATTTTGAAAGGGGCAAGGCAAGGAACCCCGCCTATAAGACTTCCCGGCCTTCCGTGGAGGATTATGCGGTTTTAAGGCTGATGGCCGCCTTTCAGTTTACTTACCCCGGATCCCCCATGATCTATTACGGGGATGAGGCAGGGATGTGGGGCGCGGGCGATCCCGATTGCCGGAAGCCCATGTTGTGGGACGATATCAGTTATTCTGATGAGATCGTTGATGCGGCAGGAAACCCCTGTGCACAGACCTCCCGGGTGGCTCCCGATAATGAGTTGATTGATTATTATGCCGGGCTGTGCAGGATCAGGAAAGCGCATCCTGCTTTGCGCACCGGGGATTTCAGGACGATCCTGGCCGATGATGAACGGGGTTTGTACGGCTTTGAGCGCCGCCTGGGTGATGACATGATAATTGCCCTTTTTAATAATTCGGATAAGGGGGCCATGGTCGAAATCGCCTGCGGTGGTGGCGGGTTGGAGGATGTTTTGGGCGGAAGAGCGTTCCCCTGTCGCGACGGTATTGCCGGATGCCTGCTCCCGCCCGTTTCCGCGCTCATATTAATCTCTGATAAAGAATTGGAAAAATGAAAAAAAAGAACCCGGGTGCCGAAGAGATCTTCCTTGCGGGCGCCAATTGTGCACAGGCTGTTTTTGTTTCACGCTGCAGCCGTTACGGGATAAGCCCGGAAGCCGGCATGAAATTGTGCAGTGCCTTTGGCGGGGGCATTGCCGGCACTGGCAACACCTGCGGAGCCGTTACGGGTGCCCTGCTGATCATTGGATTGCAGGAAGGCCATGAGCATATCCGTGAAGGTTTTAATGATACGGCAAAGGAACGTGCCGGGGAATTTCTGCGCCGCTTTCGTGAACTGCACGGGACCACTGTCTGCAGGGAACTGCTGGGCTATAATATGGACATCCCACTGGAAAAACAAGCCATCACTGAACTGGGATTGACCGCGAAACGCTGCCCGGGCATTGTGGCTTCGGCAGCGCAGATCCTGGATGGGATGGGGGGGCATGCTTAGGGGGCATCACAAAATTTGGTTTTCCAGACCGGAATAATGAAAATATCATTTGTCCGTGAGAGGATGGATTGTGTTATCATTATCCTTATCTGCATCACTCGTTTTTAACCTGGCGAGGATATTATGTACTTCTTTATCCAGAAGGGATTTAAATTGAAGCTTCTGTTGTTTATCAAGTTTTTTGTATAGCGTGATTGAAAAACCCCGGCTGCCAAAATTTACTTTATAGGGTTTTTTGTATTTTCCCGAGGCTTCGTAAGCTAAGTCGTGAAGCTGAGCACGGGTTAAGTCTTCATTTAAAAATCGTTGATATAATGAATATTGTGCCTCAGATATTCCTGCAGCATTCACATCACCGGCCTTCCGTATTATTCTGAGAAGTCGTACATCACTGGTTGGGTTATTTAAGGCGATATCACTGATAATTCTTTTATCCATTCTCAAGATGTTCATGATATCGCCAATATAGGTTTCGTCTTTCCCGATTGCTTTTGACAACTCTTTTTTGCTTTTGAAAACACCGGCATTTAAAACCCTTTCAAAGGCCAGGGCTTTTTCAAAATTCGAGAGGCTGGCTCGCTGCAGATTGGCAACAAGGCTCATTGCCTGCATTTCTCCATCCTCACCTTCAACAAGAATGGCTTCGATCTTTTCCCTCTTTAATATCTTGTGTGCCTCAACCCTGCGATGACCATCAATTATTTCGTATTTACCCGATCTGGATCTTACAACAATAGGTTGCATCAGCCCTGTCAGTTCAATGCTTTGAGCCAGTTCATGTAAACGGTGCTGAAGATAAATACTTTTTGATGAGTCGCCGGGCAATATCCTGCCCTGGTAGGGCGACTTAATAAGATCCTTGATATCCACACTGATAAGGTTCATCTTTTTTCTTGATTTTTGGTTTAATATTACTATATTTAACGCGTTGTGCGGTTTAATTTGCCAACGCATATTTTAAGTGATTTAATGGTTT
>CAZHFC010000023.1:17877-60014 GCA_964531985.1 uncultured Bacteroidales bacterium | reverse complement strand
GAAACACTGAAACACTGAAACACTGAAACACTGAAACACTGAAACACTGAAACCCACGAGGTCTCGGGGCAGGCCACTGAGGTTTCGGGGCCGTGTTCCAGTGTTAAAGGGCTGAATTCGTGAGACTGCCTTTTCATTTCATTTCATTTCATTGTTTCGATATTTTTATTATTATTGTCCGGAAAAATAGTCTGATTAATTATTCAACGGATGGAAGTAAGCAGGATCTTTGATCTGTTACCCTATTACAAAGACAAGTTCGAACCGAAGGATGATGTTATAGCCGGGAAGGAAGACGGTGAATGGGTCAAATACAGCATCGACCGGTATATTGAGATCGTTGACCATCTCAGTTACGGGTTTTTGAAGCTTGGTGTTCAGCCGGGCGATAATATTGCCACCATATCCGATAACCGCCCTGAGTGGAATTTCATCGACATGGCCGTCAGCCGGATTGGTGCGGTACATGTGCCCATATATCCCACCATCAGCGAATCGGATTACAAGTATATACTGAACCACGCCGGGGTAAAGTTCGTTTTTGTGGCAGGGATGGAATTGCTGCGCAAGATCCAGCATATCCTGCCTGAAGTAAAATCGCTGCAGGGCCTTTATACCTTTAAGCATATTGATGATGTAAGCCATTTCGGCGAACTTCTCGGGCTTGGAAAGGAAAACCCCGATCCCGAAGAGGTGAGAAAGCGTGAAAACGCCATCGATCCCCACCATGTGGTTACCATCATTTACACCTCGGGCACTACCGGAATTCCAAAAGGGGTGATGCTGTCGCATCAAAACCTGCTCAGCAATGTTGAAGGGGTTTACAGGATCTTTCCGGTCGACCAGTATTCGCGGGGGCTCAGCTATCTGCCGCTCTGTCATGTATATGAGCGCATGAACATTTACACCTACCATTACCTGGGCGTGTCGATCTATTATGCCGAAAACATGGGTACCATTGGCGATAACATCAGGGAGATATGCCCGCATATCCTTACAACCGTTCCGCGGCTGCTCGAAAAGGTATATGACAAGATCATGACCAAGGGGCGGAAGTTGCGCGGCATTAAGCGCGTACTGTTTTTCTGGGCGGTCAGGCTCGGCCATCAGTACGATTACGGCAGGAAGGATCCTTTTTACAGGCTTCAGTTATCGCTTGCAAATAAGTTGATATTCAGTAAGTGGCGCGATGCCCTGGGCGGGAACATGCGGGTGATCGTTTCGGGCGGAGCGGCCCTTCAGCCGCGCCTGGCAAAGGTGTTCACCGCTGCCCGCATTCCGGTACTGGAAGGATACGGCCTCACCGAAACATCCCCGGTCATTGCCGTCAATACTTTTGAAAAAGGCGGAGCGGCTTTCGGTACAGTTGGAAAGCCACTGGCCAACGTGGAAGTGAAGATTGCCGACGACGGCGAGATCCTGGCACGCGGCCCCAATGTGATGAAAGGCTATTTCAGGGAGCCGGGTATGACTGCCGGGGTGATCAGCAGCGATGGCTGGTTCCATACCGGCGATATCGGAAAACTTGAACCCGCCGGTCACCTGCGCATCACCGGACGCAAAAAGGAGATATTTAAAACTTCGCTGGGAAAATATATCAGCCCGGCGCAGATCGAGAACAGATTTACCGAATCGCCCTTCATCGATGCCCTTATCGTGGTGGGTGAAAATCAGAAATATGCTGCCGCCCTCATCGTCCCCGACTTTGAATATTTGCGAACCTGGTGCCACCTCGAAGGCATACGCTTTACAACCAAAGAGGAAATGGTAAAGGAAAAAGTGGTCAGAGACCGCTTCAAGAAGGAGATCGACCATTTCAACACTTTTTTCGGAAATACCGAAAAAATCATGCGTTTTCATATTCTTGGAAAGGAATGGTCGGTAGAGAACGGTGAGTTAACCGCCAGCCTGAAACTCAGACGAAACCATATCATGGAAAAGTATGCGGATGAGATCAGCGGACTGTTTAACTGAGACCGCAGATAGAAAGTCCTGCCCGGCAGGCCTCTGCAGCACGCAGCAGTATTTTCAGTGCATCAACCTGTAGATCATCTCCCGTAGCAGCTCCCCCTGTGTAGCCGAATCATTGCCCACACCTTTCGATTTCATATCATATTCGCGGAGCAGTGAAATGGCACGGATGGTCCTGTCAATGCCGAATTGCCTGGCTGCAGTCCGGTAATCGCCCACGAAATAGGGGCTGACCGACAGTTCTGCGGCAAGGCTGTTGTTATTGGTTTTGTCCTTAACGGAATGGAAAATCAATATCTTGGTGAAAAACTGGTACAGTAGGGCGATGGTCAGCACAAAAGGATTGGCTTTGGGGTTGGCAGCAAAATATTGACAAATCTGGCTGGCTTTGACCACATCGCCCATCCCCATGGCCTTCTGCAATTCAAAGATGTTAAAGTCTTTGCTGATGCCAATGTTTTCCTGGATGATGCCTGCATCAACGGCTTGACCGGGTTCGAGGTTTAACACCAGCTTGCCCAGTTCGTTCCTGATCCTCGAAAGGTCGTTGCCCAGATGCCCCGTCAGCAAGCGGGCCGCTTCGGGAGTGATGGTATAGCCTTTTTCCCTCAGCTGATCGTTGATCCAGGCCGGTATCTTGCTTTCATACAGCCTGTCGGACTTAAAAACGACCCCGGTCTTCATGATGGTTTTTATCAATGATTTCCGGCTGTCGTAAGCCTTGTGCTTGTAACAGATCACCAGAATGGTTTCCCTGGAAGGATTTCCGGCATAAGTGGTCAGTTCGTCAAGTTTGTCGAGGGCCTGGGCTTCTTTCACAATGACCACCTGGTAATTCGACATCATGGGGAAGCGCCGGGCCGTATCAATGATGCTGCCTGCGCTGGTATCTTTCCCGTACAGGATGGTCTGGTTGAATTCCTTTTGTGCCTCATCAAGCACGTTTTCTTCGATATGATCGGAAATTACATCAATAAAGAATTCTTCCTCCCCGTGAAGAAAATATACAGGCTTGTAAATTTTTTTACTCAGGTCGCGGAGAATATCCTCAAATTTCATACGTCATCCCCTTCCTCGAAATAGTCAAAATACAGGTGCTTTACCGTAATGCCTTTATTGATGAGCATTTTGAGGGATGAAACTCCTATTTTCAGGTGTTCTTCGGTAAAGAGGTCGGTTACATTGTCATCGCTTTCGGTGGTTTTGATGCCGCTGGAGATCATGGGCTGGTCTGATACCAGCAGCAGGGCGCCCGAGGGGATCTCGTTCCTGAAACCCACAATGAATATGGTGGCCGTTTCCATATCGATGGCCATGCTGCGTGTTCTTCTCAGGTGTTCCTTAAAATCATCATCGTATTCCCAAACCCGGCGGTTGGTAGTATATACCGTGCCGGTCCAGTAGTCCCGGTTGAAATTCCGTATGGTGGTTGAAACGGCTTTTTGCAGGTTAAAGGCCGGGAGTGCGGGAACCGACTTATGCATGTAGTCGTCGGATGTGCCTTCACCGCGTATGGCTGCGATGGGCAATATCAGGTCGCCTACGTCATTCTTTTTCTTCAATCCGCCACATTTGCCAAGGAACAGTACCGCTTTGGGTTTGGTGGCGCTGAGCAGGTCCATGATGGTGGCTGCATTGGCGCTGCCTATGCCGAAATTTATGATGCTGATGTCGTCTTTTGTGGCGCAGGGCATGGGTCTTTCCTTTCCCTTTACCTCAACATCATTCATTTTGGCAAATAATTCAACATAACGGTTGAAGTTTGTCAAAAGGATGTATTCACCAAAGTTTTCAAGCTTTTCACCGGTATAGCGGGGAAGCCAGTTCTGAACAATTTCCTCTTTTGTTTTCATGATCCCGATTTAATCCGCCTTCGCGTTCGCACCGGCGGACGTGAAGGGTGTGGTTTGTTTTTCCGATGTCATGCATCAGAAACCTGTATCCGGGCTTGTGCCCCGGGCTTGATGCCATTTATTGCAAAAATACGGCATTTATGCCAGTTGACGGGTCATGCAGGGAAGAAATACCTCAGGCAAAAAAAAAGTTCGGAAAAAAGTGCGACTTTTTCGCTTTTTGGGTATTAACCTATACGGGTTGGGAGGTATTTCTTCCGGATGACTCCGGCAAAAAGGAGAGGGTGCGCCAATGCAGGCGTAGAGCATGGGTGGCCCTCAGGTGTAAGGGATGGGTGGCAGCGCAGCTGCGGCGGCCTGCCTTCCCGGAAGATGCCGGCCGGATCATTTACCTTCGTTTTACCGGCAGCAGATGAATCGTGGCGCAGGCCCGGCACTGTTGCCGGTTTTTTCATGACCGACTCCAATGCAATGCCCGAAGTGTTTGTATTCATGCTAATTATGGCACTGCCTCAACAACAAGCTGCATGCTGTCGTCCGCCAGGGGATTCCTGTTAAAATCCCCGAACATACGGATGCTGCCGTATCCCGCAACGGACAACAGCCCGTGCAATTCGGCCCGGCGCAGGGGAAGGAGGGGGGCAACATTCCTGACCACATGCCCGTTGCTTTTTACAGTGAGTATGGTCTCAAAATCAAGGGTGTTTGTGCGGGCATGGTAATAATAATTCCGGATGAACTTAATCGTATCATTTTCAATGGTGGGCAGGCCGCCATGCTTATTATCGATGATGTTGTCGTAGTGGATGATCTGCAACAGGAGCTTGCCTCCCGGCTCCAGCAGCCTGCGTGCCTGCTCAAGGAAGGAATGCACCTCCCCGGTTGAGGCCAGGTGTACCAGGGTGTTGCCCATGCAAAGGATGCCGTGGCAAACTTTGCATGGAAGGCTGCCGGTATCGAGCATCCCGGCCTGTATGAAAAGAAGGTTGCGAAAACTTTTACCCGCCTTTTCACGTGCCACAGCCAGCATGCTGCCGTCGGGATCGGCGCCGATCACCCTGGCGAAAATGGGAGCCAGGGCCATGCAGAGGTTTCCGGTGCCGCATCCCATATCAAGCAGGGTCTTTTCAGCCTTCTCCCCGAAACTATCTTCAACAAAGCCTGCCATGGCCGGGTTCAGCGGGAAGATGAAGTCGTAATAATTGGCTATGCTCCGGTAAAATGCCATATATGCAAAGTTATGATTGTTTTGATGGCTGACGGCCGGTAGCGGGAAAAACTTTTATTTTTACCTGCAGGTAACATTTCCACAACAAATAAGTATAAGTTACTTAAGGTATGCGGTATTATGGCTAAGTTCCCTTTTTACAAGCAGCTTGATGCCATGGATTGCGGCCCCAGTTGCCTGCGGATGATCGCAAAGCACTATGGCCGTAATTACTCGGTACAAACCCTTCGTGAGCGGAGCTTTATCACCCGCGAAGGTGTTTCACTGCTTGGAACCAGCGATGCCGCCGAATCGATCGGCTTTCGTACCATGGGTGTAAGACTGGGCCTCGACCAGCTGGCAAAGGAATCGCCCCTGCCGTGTATCGCACACTGGAAGCAAAAACATTTCGTGGTCATTTACCGCATCACCCGGAAACATGTTTATGTGGCCGACCCGGCTCATGGCCTGATCAGGTACGGACGCCAGGATTTCCTGGCACAATGGGCCAGCACCAAAAGCGAGGGTGAACCCCAGGGCATATGCCTGCTGCTGGAACCCACGCCCGACTTTTACCGTCAGGAAGGAGAGCAGCAGAACAAGAAAACATTCGGCTTTCTTTTCTCATACCTGAAACCTTACGGAAAGTTCATTACCCAACTGGTCCTCGGCATGTTCCTGGGTGCCCTGCTCCAGCTTATCTTTCCCTTCCTTACACAGGCCATCGTCGACATTGGTATTGCCAACCAGGACCTGGGCTTTATCACACTTATCCTCATTGCCCAGCTTGTGCTGTTTATCAGCCAGGCCTCGGTCGAATTCATCCGGAGCTGGATACTGCTGCATATCAGCACCCGCGTAAACATATCCCTGATCTCCGACTTCCTGATCAAGCTCATGAAATTGCCCATCGGCTTTTTCGACAGCAAGATGATCGGCGACCTTATGCAACGCATAGGCGACCACACTCGTATCGAGAACTTCCTGACGGTTTCATCGCTCAGCATACTTTTTTCAATGGTCACGCTTCTTATATTCAGTGTGGTGTTGGCCATATACAGCCTCAAGATACTGCTCATCTTCCTGCTGGGCAGCGGTCTGTATATTGCCTGGGTGTTGCTGTTCATGAAGAAACGACGTGAAGTGGACCATAAGCGTTTTGCCCAGATGGCCGATAACCAGAGCAACCTCATACAGCTCATCACCGGGATGCAGGAAATCAAACTCAATAATTGCGAAAGGCAGAAACGCTGGGACTGGGAGAAGATACAGGCCAGGCTCTTTAAGATCAATATCAGGGGACTGGCCCTGAACCAGTACCAGCAGGCCGGTGCGGTATTTTTCAATCAAACAAAGAATATTCTTATCATATTCGTAGCCGCCGACTCGGTGGTCAGGGGCGACATGACCCTGGGGATGATGATGGCCGTGCAATACATCATCGGGCAATTGAACAGCCCCATCGACCAGATGATCACCTTCTTCCGCTCGGCACAGGATGCCAAGATAAGCCTTGAAAGGCTTGGGGAGATCCATCAGAAGGATGAAGAAGAGATGCCCGGCGAATCCAGGGTAGCCTCACTACCGGCTAAAAAAACCATCGAGGTCAGGAACCTGACTTTTCGGTATGCCGGCCCGCACTCCGAAGCCGTACTGAAGAATCTGAATTTTGAAATCCCTGAAAAGAAGCTGACAGCTATTGTGGGGGCAAGCGGAAGCGGAAAAACAACGCTGGTGAAAATGCTGCTGGGCTTTTATCCGCCGGAAAAAGGCGAGGTGCTGGTAGGATCCATGAATATCAAAAATATCAATGGCAGGTTCTGGCGGCAACAGTGTGGCGCTGTGATGCAGGATGGATTTATCTTTTCCGACAGCATTGCCCGGAACATCGCCGTAGGCGATGACCATATCGACCGGGAAAAACTATTGCATGCCGTGCATGTGGCCAATATCCGGGACTTTGTCGAATCACTGCCGCTGGCATATAACACCAGGATCGGGCAGGAAGGCACCGGGCTCAGCCAGGGACAGAAACAACGCATCCTCATTGCCAGGGCTGTATACAAAAACCCGGAATTCCTCTTTTTCGATGAGGCTACCAACGCCCTCGATGCCAACAATGAAAAGGAGATCATGGAAAAACTCAACGAGTTTTTCGAGGGAAAAACGGCCGTAGTGGTGGCACACCGTTTGAGTACGGTTACACATGCAGACCAGATCATCGTGCTGGAAAAGGGCGAACTGATCGAGAAAGGCACCCACGACGAATTGACAAAACTGAAGGGTGCATATTATAAACTGATAAGGAATCAACTTGAGCTGGGCGGATAAGCAGCGATGAAACGTCATGGCAAAGGATACACAAAATAAAAGGATCGAATTCCGCAGTGAACCTGTCCAGGAAATACTGGGCAGCGTGCCTTCCTGGATCATCAGGTGGGGCACCCTGCTGTTTTTTACGATCGTTGCCTTGCTGCTAGCAGGAAGCTGGTTCTTCAAATACCCGGAGGTAGTGCCCAATCTCGATATTGAGCTGGTAACCACGCAGCCGCCCGCCGATGTGGTGGCCCGTTCAACCGGGAAGATCGAACATTTCTTTATTTCAGACAAACAGCAGCTCAGCCGTGGCGACAGCATTGCCGTGATCGAGAATCCTGCCCGCTTCGAGGACATTTTCAGCCTGAAGGAAGCCCTGCGTCGTTTCAGGACGCTGCTCAACGAAAATGAATTTGATGATATCACGGCTTTTGTCTTCGACGACAATTACCGCCTGGGGGAGGTACAGGAAGAATATGCAGGGTTCCTGAAGGATTTTCTCGACCTGAAGAACTTCATTGAACTGGATTACCACAATAAGAAGATTGCCACCATCGAACAACAGATCAATGATTATAACCTGTATTATAATTATCTCTATACCCAAAAGCAAACCCTGGAAGAAGACCTGCAACTGGAAAACAAGAATTACAGCCGTTTTGAGTCGCTCTACGACAGTAATGCCATCTCTACGGCCGAGCTTGAAAATGCCCGCAGCGCTTTGCTGCAAAAACAGCATGTTTTTGAGGGTGCACGCACAAGCCTGGCCAATACCCAGATCAGGATAAACGAACTGGGGAGCGAGATCATTGAGTTGCGTTTGCAGTACGAACAGCGGATCAACGAAATGAAACTTGCCATGCGCAAATCGTTTAACAGGCTCAATGCCGCCCTCATGCAGTGGACGCAGGATTACCTCATTGTTGCCCCCATCAACGGGCAGGTGACTTTCAATAAGTTCTGGACCGTAAATCAGAACATCAATGCCGGTGAGAAGATCATCAGCATCGTCCCTGCCGATTCGTCAGGCATTATCGGGAAGCTTACCATGCCCGTGTACCGTTCGGGAAAGGTCAGGCCCGGGCAGAAGGTAAACATCCGCTTTGATAATTATCCCTACATGGAGTTCGGGATGGTGAGCGGTTACGTTGAAAAGATTTCCGTTGTGCCCGCCGACAATACCTATTCTGTTGATGTTTCCTTTCCCAACGGGCTGAGAACCAACTATCAGATTGACCTTCCCTTTGTGCAGATGATGAGAGGGAAGGCCGAGATCGTGACCCAGGACAGCCGTTTCCTGGAACGCATCATCAGACCGATACGGTCACTTATTAAAAACCGCTCCATGCGGTCGATGGAGGAACGAGATGCCGGATGATCCCATGCAGCAACTGAACCTGCCGGCTTATGGCTGCCGCCTGAAGGAAGAAGACGGGCACTTCCTGATCTTCGACGAAGTCAGAAGGAAATATGTTGCCCTGACTCCGGAAGAATGGGTGAGGCAGCATTTTATCCATTACCTGCTTGACCATAAGCAGGTGCCGGCCGGCTTGCTCGTGCTGGAAAAAAAACTGGTGATGAATACCATGACCCGGCGTCCCGACATCCTGGTGCATGACCGTGGCGGCAGGCCCTGGATGATCGTTGAATGTAAATCACCTGCAATCAGGATATCACAGGAAACCTTCGATCAGGTGGCCAGGTACAACTCGGTGCTCAAAGTGCCATACATTGTTGTTACCAACGGGATGCTGCACTTCTGCTGCCAGATGGACTACCAGCGGAAAACGTACCGTTTTACGGAAGATATCCCGGTCTATCCCGCCACGGCACCCTGACGGCTCTTTGCACGGATCCCGGAACCGGGATCAATACATGTCGCGACAGCTCAAATGATAATTAAGCAGCATACAGTATTTAATAAAAAATTTGTCTTGTAAAGACCCTGTTCAAAAAAAGTTTTAACTTTGCCTGTATCCCAAAACAAAATGTAAATGAAAAGAATCATTATCCAGATCGCCCTGTTCATCGTGATCATCATCCTGGCTTACTTCGTTTATCAAAGCATTAACAAGCCGTTGGTCTTTAATGCGAAAAAGGCTGAGAGGGAAGCCCTGGTGATCCAGGACCTGAAAGATATCCGCAGTGTGCAGCAGGTATATAAGCAGATCAACAATGAATATGCCGCCAGTTTCGACACCTTGTTGCTTTTCCTGCGTGAGGGGCAGATCCCCATCGTAAAACGGATCCCCGATCCGGACGATACAACCTTTACCAAGACCATTAACGACACCATTGGCCTTACCAGTGTGGCAGACTCCCTCTTCAGACACAGGCATCACTTCATTCTCGACTCACTTCCCTATATTCCGGGCGCCGGGGAAATGTATAAGCTCGATGCCGGTGAAGTGGAAAGAGGCGGTTTGCGCGTGCAGGTATTTGAAGCTTCTGCACATTACAATGAGATATTGAAGGGACTTAACAGGCAAATGGTTGTGAACCTGATCAAGGCCCGGAAAGATATCGACAAATATCCCGGCCTTAAGGTGGGTTCGATGGAGGAACCGTCGACCGACGGCAACTGGGAGTAACCACTGAGCCTTGTTTATGGCTGATAGTTTAAAAGCGATCCATACCTTTTCAGATCCGGGCTTCGACAGGCAGCGTTTTTATGAACAGGAACTGGTATTGTGCCTGGGCCCCGACGGGTTTGCATTCTGTATTCTCGACCTGAACACAAACAAGTTTTGCCATCTGGAGGCTTTCAGCCTCTCAGGTACTGAAAGGAAAGTAATAGTGCCGGGGGAAGAGCAAAAATATGATCTGCCATGGCTCCGGCGGCTTTTTGAAAATGAGCTGGCCTGGCTTACGAATCCCTACAGCAAGGTGCGACTGGTATGCCGTTCGGGAAAATCAACCCTGGTTCCCGGGGCCCTTTTCAGCGAAGAGGAACGGGCAGTGATCTATAATTTTAATATGGCCGGCGGACCTTATGAAAGCAGCTCCGTGTATCATGATTTTATCAGCAGTGCCGACGCCTGTGCCATCTATTACCTGCCACCCGATCTGAAACAGTGGTTGCAAAAACTATTCCCCGAAGCCAGGATCTTTCACCATGCCACCATCCTTATTCAAAGCCTTGTTCAAAAATACAGTAACCTGGAGAATAAAAACCTGCTCTTTGTCAATACAAGCGCCACGGGAATTGAGGTGCTGCAGATCCTCAATAAAAAGCCGGGATACTGCAATTCCTTTACATACAATACAGCCGAGGATTATTTGTATTACCTGATCTTCGTGGTGGAACAACTGCAACTGAACCCCGAAACCATTGAGCTGATGATGCTGGGCGAGGTCGACAGGCATTCATCCCTCTCCGAAATGGTCCATAAATACATACGTAATGTGAGTTTCATGGAACGTAACAGCGACTTCAGGTACAGTTTTGTTTTTGACCGGATGCCGGGGCATTATTATTATACATTGTTTAACGCTTCGTTGTGCGAATAATCGGCGGATCCCACAAGGGCCGGAGGATCTTGGCTCCGGGCAACCTCCCTGTCAGGCCTACAACCGATATGGCAAAGGAAGCACTCTTCAATATTCTGAATAATCATTATGATTTTGAGGGCCTGATGGTACTGGACCTTTTTGCAGGTATTGGCAGCATATCATACGAATTTGCTTCAAGGGGCGCGGCCGAAGTGCACAGCATCGAACTGGATGCCCGCTGTGCCGCTTTCATCAGTCAAACGGCCCGTAAGATCGGTCTTGAAAACCTGTTTGTTGTCAGGGCCAACGCTTTCACCTTCCTCGAACGAACCGGCCGGAAGTTCGACATCATCTTTGCCGATCCTCCTTACGATATGGATGGGGCTGCAGACATCCCCGCCCTGGTTTTCAGCCGCCAACTTCTCAGGGATGAGGGCTGGCTTGTCATTGAGCATCCGGCGGGAATGGATCTGGGTTGTGATGAACACCTCGATCAGCAGCGGAAATACGGCAAGGTAAACTTTAGCATGTTTTCCTGAACAGAAAAAAAACCGCCCCTGTATCAGGAGCGGCCGTGCATTTTTTCTTATTGCCGGGTATCAATACTCGTCTTCGTGGAAAAAGAAATCTTCTTTTGTGGGATAATCCGGCCAGATATCCTCAATGCTGTCATATACCTCTCCTTCGTCCTCTATCTCCCTGAGGTTTTCAATCACTTCATCCGGGGCGCCCGATCTGATACTGAAATCAATCAGTTCTTCCTTGGTGGCCGGCCAGGGTGCATCCTCCAGTTTCGAAGCTAATTCAAGTGTCCAGTACATATATTTGGGTGAGTTTAAATTTTTGCAAAAATAATTTATTTTCTGTAAAAGTCAAGTTAAATTTTAACCTGCCAGAATATGCATCAAACTCTTGGTATCCAAGGTGTTTCAGTTGCACCCAGGTCTTTGGATATCTTTCGCGCCAGTACAAAGAGGTAGTCGGATAAACGGTTCAGATAACGGATATTGAGCGGGTCGACTGACTGCAGTTCGGCCAGCCGGATGGTGATTCGTTCCGCCCTGCGGCAAACACAACGGGCAACATGGCAGAAAGATACGGCCACATGCCCGCCCGGAAGGATGAAGTTTGCAAGGGGCTCAAGGCCGGTGTTCATCTGGTCAATCGCCTCTTCGAGCCTGGTCACATCCGAATCAGACAAGGCGGGCAGCGGCCTGGTCAGTTTCGTTTCAGGATCATGTGCCAATTGTGATTCAAGGGTGAAAAGGCGATCCTGTATTTCAATCAGGAGTTCTCTGGCGGAAGTGTCAATGTTATGGTCACGGATCAGGCCGATAAAAGAATTCAACTCATCAACAGTACCATAGGCTTCTATGCGCGGATGATACTTCGGTACGCGCGTGCCCCCGATCAGGGATGTCTGGCCTTTGTCGCCGGTCCTGGTGTATATCTTGAATTCCCCGCTCATGCGCTTACTTTAAGGTCTGGTGATCAAGGTAGTAACTGATGGTGCGAACATTGGGGTTTATCTCGTCCGAAGCGATCTCGCCGTCGAGAAGCCTGATGATACGGTGGGCATGCTGGGCAATATCTTCTTCGTGCGTCACAACGATAATGGTGTTGCCCTGCCTGTGGATCTCTTCCAGTAATCCCATGATCTCGATGGATGTCTTGGAATCTAGATTTCCGGTAGGTTCATCGGCAAGGATGATGGAAGGCTGGTTGACCAAAGCCCTGGCAACGGCAACCCGTTGGCGTTGCCCGCCCGATAATTCATTGGGCTTGTGCATCATCCTGTCGGTTAACTGTACGTCGTCCAGCGCCTTTTTCGCCATCTCGAGCCGGCGTGCCTTGTTCATCCCTGCGTAAATAAGCGGAAGGGTTACGTTTTCAAGTGCCGTAGATCGCGGCAGTAGATTGAAGGTTTGGAAGATGAACCCGATTTCCTTGTTGCGTATCTCGGCCAGCTGGTTGTCGTTAAGCTGGCTCACATCTTTGCCGTTCAGGAAATAATTCCCGCTGGTGGGTGTGTCCAAACATCCCAGCAGGTTCATGAGGGTGGACTTGCCTGAACCGCTGGGCCCCATCAGGGCTACAAATTCATTGCGGTGAATGCTCAGGGAAATGGAACGGAGTGCCTTCACCGTTTCAGAACCCACGATGAAATGACGGGCTATCTCATTCAGTTTGATCACGACATCGCTCATAGGTATGTGCTTTGGTGCAAATGTAACAAATATTCGGTCTTTATGTTTTGATGCAGGCAGTTTGCTTTGGTTTACTTCACAACAAGTCTGACCTGGCCTGCCTGCCGGCTGCGTCAGAACCTCAAAATATGGTTTTCACGGGCAATATCATTACGGAACATCAGGATGCCCATCCTGAACAGGTCGATCGAAACACTTACCTCCTCACTGTTCCTGATGACATTCCACGCATGAAGCATTCCTGCCGACCAGTGAATATCATCGATCACCACCATGCTTCCTTCGTGCAGTTTTGGGAGTATCTTCATAAAATAACCGATGGTTGGCTCTTTCCGGTGGTTCCCGTCGATGAGCACAAAATCGATCCTGTCAAATTTCTCAAGGGCCGCACCCAGGTGATGGTCGAAATTTCCCGTCATCACCTCGATCTTGCCATACCCTGCTTTAAGGAAACTCTCCATGGCTTTTTCAGCGATCACGGCACAGCCTTCCATGGTCACGATCCTGCTCCCCGGAGCGGCGGCGGCCATGTAAAGCGTGCTGATGCCCATAGCTGTCCCGATCTCAAGGATATTGGCCGGTCCCGAATGTTTAACCAGGCGGTATAAAAGCCGGCACAGGCGCGGGTTCATCGACGACTTCCGGGTTATGGCATTTACCCGCCTGAACCGTGTCCTGTAGACATAACCGGCCGCAGCGGCGCCAAAATCCGTGGTCTCGATCAGGCTCTTTTGCCTGAGCAATGAGGTCCGGCGCGTTTCAATCTGGCGGAATGCCTCACCGGCATCCCCGCCAAGGATCACCTTCGTGTAAAATTCGAAGACGGATGGAGAGTGTACACCGAATTTCGATGATGCCCGCAGGAGGTAACGCATGTATTGCCCCGTCGACCAGATTTTTCGTATCATTCTATTGAAAGGCCAGTTTGCTGAAGAAAAAGATGGTGCGGTTTCCGTCGGCCAGGCGGTTGTTCCTGATCTTCTGGTAGCCATAGCTGACAAAATACCGTCCGTACCACGGGATTGTCTTCCCGCCGAGGTCTTCCATCAACTTGTCGCCCCTGTATTTTTGCTCAAGGTTCAGGCTTTGCAGACTTCCGCTGCCCTCATCAACCCCGATGACCTTGTAATATAAACGGTTGGCATTGTAATAAAAAACGGCCAGCTCATCATGGCTTGCAAAATGGCCAAGATGCTTTTCAAGTTCAAACCTGAGAATGTTGGTCATTTCAAGGCCACTGTTCCAGACCATTTCACCTGCCGGCGAAAAACAGGCTGCAATGCCTGAGAAATATTTATAACCGTCAAAAACAGTATAGGTTTGCGGGATGGGTCTGCCGTAATAATCATAGTACATATTCGTTACGGTACGGTATTCGGGATAATAGGCTTCTGAAAGCAATACCACGTCACCGTTCAGGGATATCGTTTCGTGCAGAAGTAACTGATAGTCGAGTGAATATTCACCATCGCTGCTTTTCTGTTTTTCAGCTTTCCTCCTGAATTCTGCCAGTGCACGGGTACTCATGGCACTGTACATCTCTTCAAATTCAAGAAAATTATAGTAATTGATATACTTTTGATCATTGTCTGCAAACTGGCAGATAAAATAGCCGGCCGATTCGGAAACGGAACCTTCATCCGGATCGGAAATGCGCGATGCCTGGTGATGGTATGTGCCTGTAATGAGCAGGGTGTCACCTCCCGGACAGGCCACCCTGGCTTCGTTGAGCACTTTGTTTTCGATAACGGGATTGACCCGGAAAGTGTTCAGGATATCACCCTCGCTGTCCATTTTCAAAACAAGGATCGTATTTTGTTTTTTGCCCAGGTAATTGCCCAGGACAACAAAAAAATGGTTCTTATTCCCATCGTAGTGCAGGTCTTGTATAATATTGAGCCCTTCAATTTCGGGATGGACTTTTTCTATGCTTAGCGTATGCAGGTCCACCAGCAGTATCTCCGGTTCGTACGAGTCATTGTTAAGGGCCACGATGCCTTGTCCGTTCGCGCTTTTGAAACCATGAAAAACCGGTTTCCCTTTGACGGTTTCGCTGCTGATGGAAAATGTATTTTTCTTGTTGCTGAGCTTGACTATCTGAAGGTTATGAATGAGTTTTGTTCGGTCGGGGTTAATAAAGAGCAGCCATGTGTGTTGTCCGTCATAAGTATGTCCGCTGAATTTACATCCCATGAGCAGTGCGGTGTCGGCAATCCATTGCTGCTGCAGTTTTTTATCGTAAAAGGC
The DNA here is from genome assembly GCA_964531985.1 of uncultured Bacteroidales bacterium. GTDB lineage: Bacteria > Bacteroidota > Bacteroidia > Bacteroidales > B18-G4 > B18-G4. The sequence continues at coordinate 44,721 of CAZHFC010000023.1, read as the reverse complement.
AAAATACCATCTGTGCGTGCCGGCTTCGCTGCCTTTCTCATTGCTTTCGTAAAACACCAGCAACCCATTTTCCCCGCAGGTAACAAGGTTGTAGTCTTCCATGTTCAGGTTGGCATTGAGTTCAACCCGCAATGCATTCCTGTTTTGTGCGTTCAGGGAGGTAACCAGCAGTATGCTGAGTAAAAGTAAGAAGATGTAACGAAATATTTTTTTCATGCCGCCGGATCGGAAAAAGCATTCACAATAATAACAATTTTTTGCGGCAAATATTTGATCTAAATAAAAAAAGGCCCCGGTCTGTCGTTACCCGGGGCCTTTTGCTCATATGGGGCAGGGCTTAGGGGCCTATTCAACCATCAGTTTGCGAACGCTTGCCTGTCCGTTCGTGTCAAGGAAGTGAAGCAGGTAGATCCCTTTGGGCAATCCGGCAAGGTCAATGCTGGCGGAACCGCTGAAGTTGACTTCTTTCCCTACTTCCGTGCCGAGCAGCGTATACAGTTTCACCCGTATCCTGTCTTCTGTGCCGGCAGCGATAAAGACTTTTTCCTTTGCCGGATTCGGGAATACGTGCAATTCTGCCGAAAATCCGCTGGCTTCGTCAATACCTACCACTTCAACCCCGGTAAGCAGTATCTCATCCACTTCCCATGTTGCAGACTCCAGGTTTGTGGAGGTAAATTTGTAGGCAACATAAACGGCTTCACCTTCGAACATCGACACATCGATTTCGCCGCTGGGTGTCCATGCCCAGCCACCGGGCGACATTTGCCAGTTCAGTGTGGTCCAGTTGGCCGAAAGCGGGTCTGCACCGTCAAAATCTGTCGAGATCAGCACTTCAAGCGCAGGGCCGTTATAATTGGTGGCTGTTTGGAACGACAGCACCTCGGAGGTATAGCCGTCGAAATTCATGGGGGGTGAGATCAGCCAGTCTTCGTTGGCATAGGATTGCCCGTCATAGCCGCTCATTTTGGCACAGGCCGAGCCGTCTACGCCATGAATGGGGTCAATCTCCCATTCCTGCTGTCCGGCAATGCTGATACGATCCCAGTTGCCCCAGCCGTTTTCAAAGTCCTGGGCTTCGATCACGCTGATATCGGCCGTTGTTGCACTTGCCTCCGGTGCCTCACCGTCATTTTTATAGTCGATGTTTGCCCCGGCGTTGGTATAGGGATAAATGGCAAAATAATAGGTAGTGTTGTTCGGCAGGCCGCTGAAAACACATTCTTCGGTACCATAGGCAATGTTGAGTGCAGCCGTGCCGTCCGAAAGGTCCGGGTCGTCGGCAATGGGCACGCCGTCGACGGGTGGGCTGATATTGTCGGTATCACTGCCAATGACGACATAGGCACCTGGCAGTTGTCCGCCCGTTGCGTCTGTCCAGCTAAGCCGGATGGCCGCGCCCAGCGAGGCGGCTTCGAAATCTTCCGGGTAATTGTCGGGCTCTTCCTGCAGGCCGCCGGCAATGACCATGACGTTGTCGACTTCCCAGGTAGACGATTCCGAAGTGGTTGAAGTGTATTTAAAGGCAATGTGCACCGATGGGCCGATATATGCCGTCAGGTCTACATTGCCCGAGGCTGTCCAGAGGAATCCACCGCCCGAAAGCGTGCCGCCCAGTGCATCCCAGCTGGCTGCCTGGGGGTTGATGCCATCATAATCGGTTGATGCCAGCACTTCCAGCTCCGGCCCTGCATAGTTCATGGCTGTCATATATGTGAGGGTGGCTGCGGCAAACTCTTCCAGGTCCATGGCCGGGGAGATCAGCCAGTCTTCGTTTTCATTGCTTCCGCCCTCATAACCGCTCATCTTGGCACAGGGCGTTCCGCCCACACCGTATTGCGGATCAATGATCCACTCCTGCGCACCTGTGATGTTCACCGTTTGCCAGGTACCGAAGCCATTGTCAAAATCCTGGTAAAGTACAATGTTGATGTCATCGGTGGTGGCCATGGCTGCAGGGGCCGTGCCATCGGTTTTATAATCAATGTCGGCGGCACCGTTTGTATAGGGGAAGATCTTGAAGTAATAGGGCGTGTTGCCCGCAAGGTTCCCGAAGCTGCAGCTTTCCAGCCCGTAGCCCACATTGAGGGCACCATTGCCGTCCGAAAGGTCGGTGTCGTTGGCAACGGGGATCCCGTCAACGGGTGCAACGATATTGTCTTCGGTGCTGGCCAGCACCAGGTATCCGTTGGGAAGCTGGTCGCCGGTGGCATCGGTCCAGCCCAGGTCAATGGTGATGCCGGAGGCAAGAGCCGTGAAATCTTCTGGATAGTTGGTGGGCTCCGGGGCAATGCCTTCGGCTACGATGCTGAAGTCATCATAATAAACCATCCCGCCGGTGATGTTGTTCTCATGGTATACCCTTACCTCGAACCTGAAGCCGTTGGCGCCTGCAGGTGCTGTCAGGGCAACCGAATAGTGCTGCCATTCAGGGTTATTGGATGAATAGCTTCCCGGACGCAACTCATCGGCGTGGTCGGGCAGCGTTGATGTACCATCGAGCCAGTAGGCCCAGATCCGGGTTTTGGCATCTGTAACATTGTCAAGATAATAATAGCTGATGGTATAGTTAATACCTCCGACAATACCGCCTACATCCTGCTGGAAATCCTGAGTGCCTCCAGATGAGGATGTATGCGCCGCCGACCAGGTGCCGCTGTGGACAGGGCTGGTAGCCTGGCTGATATTTTCCGATTTTGTCCAGTCGGTGGGGTTTTGCGGGTCGTCCCAAAGCTCCAGGTCACCGTTCAGCACAAGGTTTTGCGCCAGAGCGGGTGCCGCGTAGAACATAACCGCTGCGGTCATGATGAGCATAAGGTATCGTTTTTTCATTTCTTTTGATTGTTTAGTGTTGTTAATGATATGATGAATTGGATGTTGCAGGCTGAAAAACCCCGCCAGAAGCTCCCGTGCCTGTGTACGGGAACTTTTGCCGGGGTTTTGTGCCCTTGCTGTTGCTGTTATCTGATGACCAGCTTACTGGTACTGATAGTCCGGCTATCATTATAGTACCGGATGAAGTAGATACCGGATTCAAAGCCTTCGAGGCTGAGACGGGTGCTTCCTTCCGGCAGGATGTCTTCTTTCATCAGTTGTCCGGTCATGGCATAGATGTTCAGGTGAACCGGCATGCCGCTTTTGTTTTCAATATTCAGGTTGCCGTTTGCCGGGTTGGGATAGAAATGAACCGCTCCCTCATCCGAAAACTCACCGATTCCGATAGGCTGCACATCGATATAATCTTCTTTCAGCATGCTGTCGGAACCATAGTCGTTGCTCACGGTGAGCCTGACATCGTAGAACCCGACAGCGGCATAAACGATGGGTTCGGGATTCTGGAGGATGGAGTTGGCAGGTGTGCCTCCTTCAAATTCCCACAGCCATTCGGTGATGGTGCCGGTAGAAAGGTCGGTGAAGTTGACTCCCTGGCCGATGGCCGGCATGGTGGCGTCTGCCTCGAAGTTTGCCACGGGAGCAAAGTCAACCGAGATAAAATCTGTTTTGGTCGTGATGGCAGTCTGGCCGTAGTCATTTTCCACTTCCAGGGTCACGTCGTAGCTTCCCTGCGTATCGTAGAGGATGCCGGTTGGGTTTTGCTCGGTTGAAGTGCCGGGTGTGCCGCCTTCAAAGGTCCAGTTCCACGCTATGATGGTGCCTCCGGTAGAGAGGTCGGTAAAGTCGGCGGTGCCTCCCACTTCGATGGTGGTGTCGTCGGCCGTGAAGTCGGCAGTGGGGAAGATGATGTCGCATCCGGCCATCGGTGTGGCCCAGATGGTGTCGCCGGCACCATTGATGACTGCAAATTCGGTGGAGGCCGTCCAGTGGTCGGGAATGCCGTTATCCAGGTCCGGGTTGCAGAAGGTCAGCGAAGGGCCAAAGCCGTCGGGCAGGGTCGGCCAGGGGGCTACATCGTCGTACCTTACGGAATCGACCAGGAAACCAAGCCCATCGACAATGTGAATGAGCTCGCCCGAATTGCTCAGGGCTCCGCTTGTCCACTGGTAGGCATTAATGCCGAATGTATTCAGCATGGCCATAGAGTCGACGGCTACCACAAAGTATTCGCCGGGGTTCAGCACCACCGAAGGGAATGTATAAACCACACCTGCTGCGAATTCAAAGCCACCGAGGTCAACGGCATTGCCGCCGTTGTTGTAAAGCTCGATGAATTCCAGGGAGTCGTTGCCGCTTTCAGGCGGGTTATACATGATCTCGGTGATGACGATTTCGGGATCAACATAGGGTTCAATAATGGAGAAAGTATTGGGGCTTTCGCCAACCGGGCCGCCGGCCAGGTCTGATATGCGGATGATATAGTCGCTGCCCGTAGCCTGTGAGCCCATGATGGTCCAGGAATAGCTGTTGAGCGATGAGGCAATGTTCGAAACGATCAGTTGCGGGAACCAGGTGTTGGTGTCGATCAGTTCGATCTTGATGTTGCCTGAATATACGATGGTATTCCAGGTGATCTCGTGTTCCGATCCCTGCTCCCACAATTCCCCTCCGGCAGGTGAGGTAACCAGGATGGTTGGCACGGGCGGGAAGTTTTCCGATCCGGGTGAGCCACCGTTCTGCAGGCTGGCATCCCAGCTGCTTCCCAGCGCATTGTCGTAGTCGGGGTCGATGAGCGCCAGCGAGGGGCCGTTGCCATCAGGGGCGGTCGGCCATGGAGCAACATCGAGATAGGGTACATGATCGGCATGTATCCTGCCGAGGTTGTACAGGTGTACTACGTCGCTGTCATCATCCAGTTCCCAGTTGGCCTGCAGGGTCCCGTCCAGGTCCGGCATAAAGGGGAAACTGCCGTCGGTTGCGATGGAGATGGTGTAGTAATTTCCGGCGCCCAGCATTGTCCCGGCTGGAATTGCGATCGGGGTACCGGCCGGGTCGCTATTCCGGACATGCCAGCCTGACAGGTCCACATCAGCGGAGGTATTATTGTAAATTTCGATCCAGTCTTCGTTTCCGCCGGCAGCATTGTACATGATCTCGTTGATCACAATATCTTCCGGGTCGGGACCGCTGCCGGTCACCATCACGTTGTCAACCTCCCAGGTGGCAGCGCTGCTGGATGTTGAGTTATAAACAAATGCCAGGTAAACGGAAGTGCCGCTGATCCCCGAAAAATCGATGTTTCCGGAAGCAGTCCAGGCATATCCGCCCGGTGAGAAGGTTATCCCGGTGATGTCGGTCCAGGTACCGCTGGCAGGGTTGCCGCTGCCGTCGTAGTTGGTTGAGTATTTCACCTCAAGGTCCGGTCCCGAGAAATTCTTGGCGGTATAGAAAGTAAGGACCTCGCCGGTATACATGTCGAGGTTCATGGGCGGGGAGATGAGCCAGTCTTCATTTTCAACCGCACCGCCCGAGTAACCGTTCATATAGGCACAGGGTGATCCGCCGATGCCATAGGTGTTGTTGCGGCTCCATTCCTGGGGGCCGGTTACACTGACCCTCTCCCAGGCCATCCAGCTCCAGTTAAAGTCTTCGTATAACACCACCGTGTTGGTCGTTGCAGTGGCTTCCGGGGCTGTGCCGTCGGTTTTATAGTCGATGTTGGCTCCCGAATTGGTGTAGGGGTAGATGGCAAAATAGTAGAGGGTGTTGGCAGAAAGGTTGGTGAAGGTGTATGCTTCATTGCCATAAAGGACGTTTTTTGCTCCTGCACCGTCGCTCAGGTCAAGGTCATCGGGAACGGGTGTGCCGTCTACGGGTGCCACGATGTCGTCCTGTTCGCTGATGAAGATGATGTATGCGCCCGGCAACTGTGCCCCGGTAGCGTCGGTCCAGCTAAGGTCGATCATGTTGCCGTTTGGTGATGCGGCAAAGGCAGTGGGGTAGTTGGTCGGCTCGGGCATCGGGCCGCCGATGCCCTGTCCGTTGTTCAGGGCGCCGCGGGTTTCGGGAGCCGGGTCTACCCAGTTAAAGTCGCTGTACTGGCTGCCGCTGCCCGTTAGCTGTAATGAATAGCCGACAGGGGTTGAACTGGTTTCCTCTACACCTATGTCGGTGGAGAGCACACCGTCGGCCGGCCCGCCTACTCCGGTAAATGTTCCCTCATAGGACAGGAACTGTCCCGGGATCAGCGTTCCGCTGTAGCTGAGCGCCATGCCGTCGGGAGCACCGTTCTGTATGCCGTTCACAGGGTAGATATAATAATAAAAGGTAAAGCTGCCTACGGTGTTTCCAACCGTAAACTGGTCCAGTGTTTTGGTATTATATACTGCCCCGCCGCTTCCGTTGTACAGGTCAACCTGGAAAAGCGAAAGGGTGTAGCTGCCGGGATTTTCAATGACCACTTCGATCATCTCATCCACGTCGCCACTGACATTGTCGTAGTGGATCTCATTGATCCATGCGTTCTGGCCGTTCAGGCCAAGGGTGAAAATGGCAAGCAAGGCCATGGTCAGGGTAATGATTTTTTTCATAATGATATGTTTTAGTGTTTAGATACAGATTTTCTTCATACAAAGATGATAATTTTTACCCTAAAAAACTGTTAATAACGATTAAATATTTGTTAACAAGATGAGAGAACGGCAGGCTGTAATCCATTCATTTGCTGAAAGGGTGCCTTTTAGGGAAGGATGGGGCTTTCTGCATACTGTTAATGTTTTTTTGGCCGGGCATCCGGATGGGAGGTGCCTGACGTCTGAGAAAAAACAGGCTGCCCCCTGTTGCGGGGCAGCCTGTATGTGAACTTATGCGGGTTGGTATTATTTCTTGTCGTCGGGCGGAACTTCTTCAAAGTCAACATCGGTAACTTCGTCATCGCCCGAACCGCCTTTTCCGTCGTCGCCGCCTGGAGTGCTTCCGCCTGCCTGTGCATCGCCGGGCTGCTGGGTATTCTGGTACATGGCCGAGCTGGCAGCCTGCCACATGGCGTTCATTTTTTCCAGGGCTGCGTCAATACCGGCGGTATCCTGGTTCTTATGTGCTTCCTTCAACTCGGCAAGGGCACCTTCGATCTCGGCCTTTTTGTCGGCAGGAAGCTTGTCTCCGTATTCCTTGAGCTGTTTCTCGGTCTGAAAGATCATGGCATCGGCGCTGTTCAGCTTATCCACTTTTTCCCTGGCCTGTTTGTCGGCATCGGCATTGGCCTCGGCTTCCTGTTTCATCTTATTGATTTCCTCTTCAGTCAGGCCCGAAGAAGCTTCAATGCGAATTTGCTGGGTTTTGCCGGTACCCTTGTCTTTGGCCGACACGTTCAGGATGCCGTTGGCATCAATATCGAAGGTTACCTCGATCTGGGGTATGCCACGCGGTGCCGGCGGTATGCCATCGAGGTGGAACCTGCCGATGCTCTTGTTCCCCGAAGCCATGGGCCTTTCGCCCTGCAATACATGGATCTCAACGGAGGGCTGATTGTCGGCTGCGGTCGAGAACACTTCCGATTTTTTGGTTGGGATGGTGGTGTTGGCTTCGATGAGTTTGGTCATCACGCCTCCCAGTGTTTCAATTCCCAGCGAGAGGGGGGTGACATCAAGCAGCAGCACATCCTTCACTTCGCCTGTGAGCACACCGCCCTGGATGGCGGCCCCGATCGCGACGACCTCGTCGGCGTTTACACCCTTCGACGGCTCCTTGCCGAAGAAGTCCTTCACCACCTTTTGTATGGCGGGAATACGGGTTGAACCGCCCACGAGGATCACCTCGTCAATGTCGGACGGGTTCAGGCCTGCATCTTTCAGTGCAAGCTTGCAGGGTTCTATGGTAGCCTTGATCAGGCTGTCGGTCAGCTGCTCGAATTTGGCCCTGCTAAGTTTCCTTACCAGGTGCTTGGGTATCCCGTCAACCGGCATGATGTAGGGCAGGTTGATCTCTGTTTCGGATGAGCTCGACAGCTCGATCTTGGCCTTCTCGGCTGCTTCCTTCAGACGTTGCAGGGCCATGGGATCCTTGCGCAGGTCTAATCCTTCGTCGGCTTTGAACTCATCGGCAAGCCACTGGATCACGGCATCGTCAAAGTCATCGCCACCGAGATGGGTGTTGCCGTTGGTCGATTTAACCTCGAACACGCCGTCGCCCAGCTCGAGGATGGAGATGTCGAAGGTGCCTCCGCCAAGGTCGAACACGGCTACCTTTATCTCTCTTGATTTTTTGTCGAGCCCGTAGGCAAGCGAAGCCGCGGTGGGCTCGTTAATGATCCTGCGCACGTTCAGGCCTGCAATCTCACCTGCCTCCTTGGTGGCCTGGCGCTGTGAATCGCTGAAGTATGCCGGCACGGTGATCACGGCATCTGTTACTGTCTGTCCCAGGTAATCCTCGGCCGTCTTTTTCATCTTCTGAAGGATCATGGCCGAGATCTCCTGGGGGGTGTATTTGCGGTCGTCGATCTGTACCCTCGGGGTGTTGTTCTCACCCTTGACCACTTTGTAGGTTACGCGATTGGTCTCTGTGCTGACCCTGTCAAAGGTCTCGCCCATGAAACGCTTGATGCTGTATATGGTTTTCTCGGGGTTGGTAATGGCCTGCCGTTTGGCCGGATCCCCAACCTTCCGTTCTCCGTTCTCGGTGAATGCCACAATGGATGGAGTGGTCCTTCTCCCCTCGCTGTTGGGGATCACAACCGGCTCGCTCCCTTCCATCACTGCCACGCAGGAGTTTGTTGTTCCTAAGTCAATTCCAATGATTTTTCCCATTTGTACTTATATTTTGTTTGTTTGACACTTCATTTTCGCTTTTCATGTCAATGATTGTGCCAAGGCATGCCGTGACAGCCAAAACCGGCTTTTTTAAGCATAGGGGTGACAAAAAGGCAGAAAATGCCATGGGAATGTGGTTGCCGGGAAACTCAGATGTTGGGGGCGGGTCTTAAAAAATGAATTTCAGCCAGTAATAGTCTTCTTTGATCACCGACAGGGTAAGGTCGTTAACCCCTTTCGACTTCACAGCACGCGCACGTGAAGAAAAGAGGCCGATGCCGTTTTCAATGTTTGAATACTCGGGGCGGTCCTGGATGATACTGCTCGAAGGCTCGTTCACCTCCATATAGGTGTTGAGCTCAATGCCGCCGGCATCAACGATGAAGTCAACATTCCCTGTAAAACGGCTGATGACTTTTGCCTCCTGCGTACCATCCTTGTATGGAATAAAAGTGGCGAGGGCATTATAAAAACTGCTGCCGGTGTAATACGACTCAACCTTATCGCCGGTCACGGCCTTGATATAATCCCTGTGCCAGTCGATGAACCTGTATACCGTATCGGCCGATCCTTCCCATATCTCCTTGAAGTGAAAGCGGATGGTGAGCTCGTAACGGGGGGCAAGCTCATTGCGGGTCCAGGCTGTCAGCCTGGGTTCATTGTCGTTGATGAAACCTACTTTCAATGCAAAGCCGGGAGGGTTGATGTCATTTTCCGTGAATTTGAAGGTGCTGGTTTCCGAAGTGATCTCATGCTCATTGTAAAGGATCCGCAACAGGTACTTTTTATTTTCTTCGGGTTTGAAGGGGTGATAATATAAAATGTGGTTCGGATAATAGAAATAGCCGGAGTCTTTATTATCCAGGGTGATGGTGTCGAAATGATAGAGCGTTTCCGGATCGTCTTCCGCCCACATCCTGACATCCAGTTTCTGTATGAACTGGCTTGAGTCGGGGATCTGGGCCATGATCATGGCATTTTCTTCGCCCAGGAAGGCCTTGTTGATCTTCAGGTAAGTGGTGTCGGCGCCCGGATCCAGCAATCCGTAAACAACGGTGATCTCCTGGTAGGATGCATTTATGTCGAAATCGGTGCTGCAGGCGTTCATTATGTAAAGCAGACCGAACAGGGGCAGGATACGCGAAAGTTTCATCATTTGTGGTATTGAGTGGGCAAAGGTACAAAAAAACAACGTGTGGCCCTAAGGCTTATTTTGTGGTTACCCATGCGGATCTGCTTCGCTTGTTACGCGAATGAAGAAGGACTGCACCTTACAGGGATAACCGGCGGGGCATGGAAGTGCTTTCATATTTGCGCATATATGATTTTTCTTCATACTTTTGCGGAGTCGGAACCATCATAAACCAAGACCGCTGTCATGGAAACAGAACAACGATACCCGAAGATCACCACGCATGTGTTGCAGGAGATGAAGCTGAAGCAGGAAAAGATCGCCATGCTCACGGCATATGATTACAGCTTTGCCCGCATCCTCGACCAGGCAGGCATCGACATCATCCTTGTGGGTGATTCGGCTTCGAATGTGATGGCCGGGCACAAGACTACCCTGCCCATTACGCTCAACGACATGATATACCATGCTTCTTCGGTGATGCGTGCCGTGAAGCGTGCACTGGTGGTGGTCGACCTTCCGTTCGGGACTTACCAGGGGGATTCGAAGGTGGCCCTGCAATCGGCCATCCGCATCATGAAAGAGTCGGGGGCCAATGCCGTGAAAATGGAGGGGGGTGCCGAAATTCTCGAATCGGTTGGCCGCATCCTGTCGGCCGGCATTCCGGTGATGGGCCACCTGGGCCTCACCCCGCAGTCGATCCATAAATTCGGTACATACGTGGTAAGGGCCACCGAGGAAAACGAAGCCAAAAAACTCGTGGAGGATGCCCACATCCTCGAAGAGGCAGGCTGTTTTGCCATCATCCTCGAAAAGATCCCTGCAAAACTGGGAGCGGAAGTCACCAAACATATCCGGGTCCCGATCATTGGCATCGGTGCAGGCAGCCAGGTCGACGGACAGGTACTGGTGCTGCACGACATGCTTGGCATTACCCAGGAATTCTCGCCCCGCTTCCTGCGCAGGTACCACAACCTCAGCGAGGAGATCAAAGGTTCGGTGAAAACATATATCCGGGATGTGAAAAGCCTCGACTTCCCCAACGAGCGGGAACAGTACTGATCTGATCACCCCGGGAAAAACCCTGGTTTAATCCGGAATCAAACCATCATAACCATCGCCGGGATACGACAAATACAGCCTGAGGAAATCCTTTTTGAGGACAACCACCTCATTATCGTGAACAAGCGACCGTCTGATATCGTGCAGGGCGACAAAAGCGGGGATGTGCCGCTGAGTGAACTGGCAAAAGAATACATAAAGCTTAAATACGAAAAGCCCGGGGAGGTATTCCTGGGCGTGATACACCGTCTCGACAGGCCGGTGAGCGGGGCTGTGGCCTTTGCACGCACGGGCAAGGCACTGGCCCGCATGAACGGGATGATCAGGGACCGGAAGATCAGGAAAACCTACTGGGCGGTGACGGCTGCCATGCCCCCTGAAAAAGAGGGCCGCCTGGTGCATTACCTGAAGAAAAACCAGCAGAAGAATATTTCTTCTGCATGGGATGAACCCGGACCGGGAAGGCTGAAAGCCGAACTAACATACAGGCACCTGTGTTCATCCGACCGTTACCACCTCCTCGAAGTGGTCCTGATCACCGGCAGGCACCACCAGATAAGGGTGCAACTGGCTGCCACCGGATGCGTGATAAAGGGCGACCTGAAGTACGGGGCGGCACGTCCGAACCGCGATGCCTCCATCCATCTGCATGCGCGCAGCCTGTCGTTTATCCACCCGGTGAAAAAGGAAATGACAGAAGTTATAGCCCCCGTACCCGACGACCCCCTCTGGAAACATTTTGAATCTTTCGCCGCTGCCGGCAGTCCCTGATCTTTTTCCTACCTTTGGCCTGATACATTTTGATGGTATGATGATCAGACCTTTGGTAGCGGTTATTATTCTTTTCCTGGCCATGTCGTGCCGGTGGGCTTCGGCGCAATATTACAGCACGGGGCAGGAGCCGGCATCCATCCGGTGGAAGCAGATAAAGGCGAGGCATGTGAAGGTGGTCTTCCCGGATTACTACGAAAGTACTGCCGGCTGGCTGGCAGCTTACCTCGATACGGTGGCTCCCCTCATATCGTCTTCGATGAACCGGCAACCGCGCCGGATCCCCCTGCTGCTGCACACGCAGTCGGCCACTTCCAACGCCCTGGCAGCGTGGGCGCCGGCCAGGATGGAATTCTATACCACACCCGGGCAGGACATCTATGCGCAACCATGGCTTGAGCAACTCTCGCTCCACGAATACAGGCATGTGGTGCAGATCAGCAAGCTGGAGCAGGGACTGACAAAGGTGATCGGCTTGATTTTCGGGCAGCAGGGTACCGCCGCCATACTGGGCTTATATGTGCCGCCCTGGTTTCTGGAAGGGGATGCCATCTGCAGTGAAACCGCCCTCAGCCTTAGCGGAAGAGGCAGGCAGCCGCTTTTTGAGATGAAGTTGAGGACACAACTCCTCGAAAAGGGGGCTTACACTTTTGACAAGGCCGTATTTGGCTCCTACCGCGATTTTGTCCCCAACCATTATGAGCTGGGTTATCACCTGGTGGCATGGGGAAGAAAGGAATATGGCGCAGGCATCTGGGAACATACCCTGAACAGGGTGGCGAAACGGCCATACATGGTTACGCCTTTTCAGAAAGGGATCAGGGATGTGAGCGGAAAAAGAAAAAAAGCGTTCTATGAAACATGTATGTCGGAGCTGCAGGCCTTATGGGAAATGCAGGATGCCGGCATGCGGGCGGCCGGGACAAGTCAGATCAGCGCCGGGCCGGAGCAGTATACAAGCTACAGGCATCCTTTTTATGTTAACGACTCCCTGGTGCTTGCCATGCGGTCGGGGCTGGACGATATCACCCGCTTCGTGGGCATCGGCGCCGGGGGCAGCGAAAGGATCATCTTCACCCCCGGTTATTTGAAGACCGAAACGCTTTCGTACGCCGCGGGAAAGATCTGCTGGCTTGAGACCCGGCCTGATCCGCGCTGGCATAACAGGAGCTATACCATGGTGAGGATCCACGACCTGGCCTCCAGCAAGACCAATGATCTGAAGGTGCGCATGCGTTTGTTTGCCCCGGCCCTCTCCGCTGACGGCTCGATGCTGGCGGCGGTGCATGCCGACAGCCTCGGGCAGTATGCCATCCTGGTGATGGATGCCCGCACGGCCAGGGTGCTCAGGCAGATCCCGGTGCCGGTCAATACCTTCCCGCAAATGCCGGCCTGGGCAGGCGATGAGATGCTGATCGCTGTTTTGCTTGGTGGGGAAGGGAAATGCATCGCCAAATTCGATCTGGCTTCGGGCAGGAACAAAATGCTGACCCATTGGGATCATGCCGACATCTCCCGGCCCGTTTACCATGCACCATATGTTTTCTTTACCGGTTCCTGGTCGGGCATATCCAATATTTATGCCCTTCATCTTGAACAAGGGGGGATATATCAGGTTACCGCCTCCCGTTTCGGTGCCCTTGACCCCAGCCTGTCGGACGATGGCAGTATGCTGTTGTTTTCGGATTACACTGCCACCGGGCACCGCATCCTTGCAAGCACGCTCAACCCTGATGAATGGCTGCCGCTTTCAAAGGTCGGATACCGGTCGGCAGGCCTGCATGAGGCCATCGCCGTGCAGGAAAGCCTGGCTCCGGAAGGTTCTGATATGGCCCTGACATCCTATCCGTCGAAAAAATATTCGAAGGCTGCCAGCCTCTTCAATTTTCATAGTTGGGCACCCCTTGGCATCGATGTGTCAAGCTACAGCATACGGCCCGGTGTTTCTGTCATGTCGCAGAACCTGCTGAGCTCCAGCTTCCTGAGCGCCGGGTATGGCTACAACCTGGCCGAGGAAGCCGGTACTGTCTATGGTGAATACAGCTATCGCGGCTGGTATCCCGTGATCGACCTTTATGCCGGACACGGCTTGCGAAGGGAGTATGTATATATTCCCGGCAAGACAGCGATAAGCTGGAAAGAAACAAACCTCAGGGCGGGCCTCCGACTGCCCCTGCAGTTCCGTAAGGGAAGGTACCAGGGAAGCATACAGCCGCAACTTTATGCGCAACAGTCTTTTCGCCGCATCAGCGATGAGAGCCCGGTGAGCTTCCGGAAAGATGATATTTTTTCGATGGGATACAGCCTCAGCCTGTCAAGGCAGGCGAAGATGTCGTACCGCGACATTTATCCCTCCTGGGGGCAGGCACTTGGATTATACTACCGGGATACCCCCTTCGACCGCGATAACAATAGTTACCTGGCAGCGGCGGTAGCCAGCCTGTATGTTCCGGGTATCCTTCGCCACCAGGGGCTTAACATTTACGCCGGCTACCAGCAAAGGCAAACGGGCTATTACAAGTTTTCCGATGTGGTTGCCTATCCGAGGGGGTACAGCGGGCTGCAGGACGAGGAGCTGTTCGCGCTGCGGTTGACTTATGTGTTCCCGCTTGCCTGCCCCGACTGGAGCCTGGGCCCTGTATTGTACCTGAAAAGGATCAGGGGGGGAGTCTTCGGCGATTATGCCGAAGGCCTGGATGAAGGTACGGGCAGTGTTTACCGTTCCTGCGGCGCCGACCTTATTTTTGAAACGCATATCCTGCGGTTTGTGGCGCCTTTCGACCTGGGCGTAAGGGGAGTTTATTTCCCGGATACCGGGACAGGCGGGTTGGAGTTCATCTTCGGTTTCGGCCTGGGGGCTTTTTATGCCGGCCAGGACAATGTACCCGGCATAGCGGTGTTCTGACCTGCGCATTTGTGAATGATTTTTTATCTTTAAGGCCGGTTTTGGCATGCAGGGCATCATGCTCAGTAGCCCGGAGGTTCCGTTATTCCGAAAACCTAAAAAAATATAAACTATGAAAAACAGGAAGATCACATATAAACCCGAGTTGGATGCCATCATTGGCAAATGCGAATCATGTAACCTTGCCATGACGGATGAGGAGGGGAAACCATATGTCGTTCCCATGAATTTTGGTTACGACGGAAACAGTATTTACCTTCATTCTTCGCGCAACGGAAGGAAGATAGATATACTGGGCAGGCGGCCGGCCGTATGCATTTCCTTCAGCACCGATCACAGTTTGCGTTGGGTGAATGAGGAAGTGGCATGCAGCTGGGGGATGAAATACCGTTCGGTACTGGCTTTCGGGACGGTGGAATTTATCGATGATTATGATGAAAAAGTCAGTGCGCTGAAGGTCATCATGAAGCAATACAGCAAACGGGAGTTTTCCTTCAATGCCCCGGCGGTGAATGATGTGGTGGTCTTCAGGGTGAAGGTTGATAAACTTGAGGGAAGGGTGTACGGGTATTAGAATTCTGAAGTCTGATATTTGAAGTCAGAAATGGGTTTTTGATTCGATGCACCCGATCCTGCGGTCCGTATCCAGCATACCTATGATGAGAGCCAGCGTTCGGCTTCGATGGCTGCCATGCAGCCTGTTCCGGCAGCGGTAACGGCCTGCCGGAAGACGTGATCCTGCACATCGCCGGCGGCAAACACGCCCTCCACGCTTGTTTTTGTTGAGTCGGGCATGGTTTTGATGTAGCCCATCCCGTCCATCTCAAGCTGGCCGGCAAAGATCTCAGTATTCGGCGTATGGCCGATAGCCACGAAGAAGCCGTCGACCTTGAGGGTCTTCTGCTCGCCTGTCTTTACATTTTGCACCTTCACACCGGTGACCTTTTTGGCGAAGCCTTCTTTTTCGCCGGTCACTTCCAGGGGCACATGGTTCCATACCATCTCGATGTTGGCCGTTTCAAAGACCTTCTTCTGCATCGCTTTTGATGCACGGAGTTCGTCGCGGCGGTGGATCATGTAAACCTTGTTGCAGAGTTTGGCCAGGTAGGTGGCCTCTTCGGCGGCCGTGTCGCCGCCGCCCACGATGGCCACGTCTTTCCCTTTGTAAAAGAATCCGTCGCAGGTAGCACAGGCCGAAACACCATATCCGTTGTATTCAGCTTCCGATTCCAGACCCAGCCATTTGGCGGTGGCGCCGGTGGCGATGATCACGCTTTCGGCCTCGATCACCTTGCCGTCGTCGGCTTTTGCAATGAAGGGCCGCTTCGAAAGGTCGATCGCTGTGATCATGCCCCAGCGGACGTCGGTTTCGAAACGCTCGGCCTGCTTTTTCATGTCTTCCATCATCTCAGGGCCCTGCGTGCCATCCGGGTACCCGGGAAAATTCTCCACCTCGGTGGTGGTGGTCAGCTGTCCGCCGGGCTGCAAACCCTGGTACATCATGGGTTTAAGGTCGGCACGTGCAGCATAGATGGCCGCCGTATAGCCTGCGGGTCCCGATCCAATGATCAGGCATTTGGTTTTTTCAGTGTTTTCGCTCATGATATGTTATTTTTTATGGTGCCGGGTGTCCCGAAAACCCGGAAATCTTTGATTTCATTGTGTTTCGAGAATCCCCCATCCCGGGAACCGGGAATCGGGACCGGGTACTGGGTTTTATTTTGTATATTGAATACAGCATCTTGTATATTTTCCCGCCAAATTTACATTTTTTCAGACAGTGATTAAGATGGAAAGCCTTTGTCATAAAGTATGCCAAAAACTTTATATAATGGGAAAACAGCAGTTTATGTTTTTCCGGCTTGAAATGCTTTGCTGACAAATTGACCGGACACGGGTTTCTCCGTACTGAGGATCATCAGTTTTGCCTTTTCCTGTCGGTGATGCAGAAGTCCTGTCATATTCCGTTCATATCATTGCACTTGCCGGCGGTCTTGAATACCTTACCCATTCCTGTCAGCAAGCGATGCGTTTTTCCGTTAAATCTGCGAAGCATGCCGGGCACAATGGTGAATCTACACTGACCGCTTAATATTTTTCCTATTTTTGCAGACTGAAATGAAATTCGGCACATCAACATATTACGGTATTACTCCGCCATGATTTTATAGGTGCGGGTGCCTGGCATTACACCGGTTGATGAAGCAGGCCGCTGCCGATCCCTGTATCAGTAATCTTTTTAATGCTTATGTGCGCATTTGCGTACACCACAAATTGTTTTTATGGATTTGAAGAAAGAAATAGACCGAAGGAGGACATTTGCCATCATATCCCATCCCGATGCCGGGAAAACGACCCTTACCGAAAAGCTTTTATTGTTCGGGGGAGCGATTCAGGTGGCCGGTGCCGTTAAGAGCAACAAGATCCGAAAAACCGCCACTTCCGATTTCCTGGAGATAGAAAAGCAAAGGGGGATTTCCGTGGCTACATCCGTGATGACCCTCGATTATCAGGGGAAAAGGGTCAACATCCTGGACACCCCGGGCCATAAGGATTTTGCAGAAGACACCTATCGCACCCTCACGGCTGTTGACAGTGTCATACTGGTGGTTGACAGTGTGAAGGGTGTTGAGGAGCAAACCCGCAAGCTGATGGAAGTGTGCCGGATGCGGGCTACACCGGTGATGATCTTTATCAATAAACTCGACAGGGAGGGCAAAGACCCTTTCGAATTGCTGGAGGAGCTTGAAGATGAACTGAACATCGCCGCCTGCCCTTTCACATGGCCCATTGGCAGTGGCGGCGGGTTTAAGGGTGTTTTTAACCTGACAAAAAACGGCGTTCAGATCTACCAGGCCGGCAAGACAAGCCGGCCCGGCCTTTTGCTGAATACCCACAGCATGGATGATCCCCTGCTGAAAGACTACATAGGCGAAGACAGGCTTTCAACGCTCAGGGAGGAAATTGAGCTCTCGGCCGGCCTTTTCGAACCTTTCAGCAACAAACTCTATCGCGAAGGCTATCTGGCCCCGGTATTTTTTGGCAGTGCCCTGAATAATTTCGGTATACCTGAACTGTTTGAAACCTTTATCGACATCGCTCCGCACCCCTTTGAATCAAAGGCTGTTGAAAGGACGGTGAAACCCGAAGAAGATCAATTTACCGGCTTCATTTTTAAAATTCATGCCAACATCGACCCCAACCACCGCAACCGGATGGCATTTCTGAGGATTTGTTCGGGCAGGTTCGAGCGCAACAAAATGTATTTTCATTCCCGCCTGAACAAGAAAATGCGGTTTTCGGCGCCGGCAGCCTTTCTGGCAAACAGCAAAAATACGGTTGATGAAGCTTATCCGGGAGATGTGATCGGCCTTTACGATACAGGTAACCTGAAGATAGGCGATACCCTGACCGAAGGAGAAGAGCTCCATTTTACGGGCATCCCCAGTTTTGCACCTGAGATTTTAAAGGAGGTTGTAAACAGGGATCCGCTCAAGACCAAGCAACTTGAGAAGGGTGTAAGGCAACTGACCGAAGAGGGGCTGGCACAATTGTTTTTGCAACAGCCTGGCAACAGGAAAATCATCGGAACGGTGGGCGAGCTTCAGTTTGATGTGATCAGGTTCAGGCTGGAACACGAATACGGCGCTAAATGCGATTTCCGCACCCTGCCCTATGTGAAAGCCTGCTGGCTTGCTTCCGACAGCAAACAGGGAATGAAGGATATGATTGATCGCCGGGCGGCTACAATAGCATTCGATAAGTCAAATCAACCCGTGTTCCTTGCCGAGAGCGAGTGGATGTTGAAAATGGTGAAAGAAGCACATCCCGGGATCCGGTTTCATCATACCTCTGAAATGAAAGTCATTGATGCTGGAATTAATTAATAATGTGGATGATGACGATCTGTCCGCTTTGTTTTAATAAAGACCCATTATCGCTGACCAGGGGGCCTGATGCCAGGGCTTACAGGGCTTGTAATGTATGCAGGCTGATCTTTGCCGAACCCCAACACCATCCATCGGAAAAAAGTGAAAAGGACCGCTATTTAACCCATGAGAATGGCATCCGGCATCCGGGCTATGTCAATTTTTTGAAGCAGGCCATCGTACCGGCTTTGCCTTTTTTGAACAAAGGCATGCATGGCCTTGATTTTGGGTGCGGCCCGATACCAACCCTAAGCATTATTTTAAAGCGTATGGGTTTTGCATGCGACGATTACGATCCTCTTTTTTTCCCCGGTATCCCCGGAAAAGAGTATGATTTTATTTTTGCCACCGAAAGTTTCGAGCACTTTTTTTATCCTGCGAAGGAGATCCGTCGTATTAAGGACCTTCTAAAGCCCGGTGGGCTTTTGATCGTCATGACCGAAACCTGGAAATCAACGGAAGCATTTGTAAACTGGAACTATGCCAGGGATTTCACCCATGTTTGTTTTTTCCATTCCACAACGTTTGATTTTATTGCCAAAACATTTGGGTTTGATATTCAGGTTTGCCATCATGAAAGGGTGTGGTTGTTAAAAAAACAGCCTGGCATGGTGAGCAATTCGGCGCGTTCAGTATAAACTCCGCCGAACCATCAACTTCGACAAGCCTGCAACCAATAAACAATGCGGGCTTAACATGATCATATGAGAGATCTCCAGCGGTAGTTAAAACTGGCTGTATTTCTTGTGGAAATGGAGGTTGTCATAAACACTCCTTCCGGAATGGAGTTGTGAAAAGAGAAGGCACCTTCCATAGGAACATATGAGGGTGAACAGATCCTTTTTGTTGCCATTCAACGAAACGACGATAATCAGGATCAGGAAAACGTTTTTTGAAGGAATGATGTAAAATTGTCTGATTCGCTTTTGATTCTTTTAATGAAAATCCATTAATAATTTTAAGAAAAAGAATTATCTTTGCCCCCCGAAAGAATGTGAGATTCTGTATTCTGTATTCTGTATTGTCAATGGAATATACAATATTGAACATACCATTTCAAATTGAAAACACAGAATACAGAATTGACAATTTTCACGGGGTGTGTCCCCTCGACAGGGTTTATGCTGAACGAAGGAAGTACTCGGGATAAACTCCGTTGGTTAGCGTTCTTTAAAATATTAATCGAACATACAGAATACAGAATACAGAATTGACAATTTTATCGGGGTGTGTCCCCTCGACAGGGTTTATGCTGAACGAAGGAAGTACTCGGGATAAACTCCGTTGGTAATCGTTCTTTAAAATATAAATCGAACATACAGAATACAGAATACAGAATTGACAATTTTCACGGGGTGTGGCCCCTCGACAGAGCCTGTACTGAGCGAAGTCGAAGTACTCGGGATAAACTCCGTTGGTTAGCGTTCTTTAAAATATAAATCGAACATACAGAATACAGAATACAGAATTGACAATTTTATCGGGGTGTGGCGCAGTCTCTCGGGACTCAATTTTAAATAGCTGATTATCAAATAGAAGAGATTTTTTTAATCTCATTATTGTGTCAGTGTTTAACAAGGAACTTACTACTTCCAATAATTCGATTGTCATCTCGAAGTACCGCTAAATATAGCCCATTCATAAAATCAGAAACATTGATTAACACTTCTTTATGATTCGCAGCAACATTTATTATCTTCTCTAATCTGCCAAATACATCATAAAGATATATTTTTAATGGGGTTCCTCTGAGATAATTAGCTTTTGTTACTTCAAAGTTGTCTGTTTGTTGCTCGCTAACTACATACTCAGGAATCTTTATAGTAATCCTATCCTTTGCCGGATTAGGATATATTTTCATTTGGCTTCCTTCTGCAGAGGTTAAAGGTTCTTCGATTTTTACCCAAACATCGCAGTATAATGAAAATGTGTCCGATACAATATTACCAGGGCATAAACTATCGTAATTTAACTGAATATTGTATAGTGTGTCATCTTCAAGCTTATCATTGAGTTTAAATAAATAGGTATCCCAATTACTGGTACCAGGTGGCACAAAACCACATAGAGCTAAAATTTTATTGTCATATGTTATTATAGTATTCCTTGGTGATTGTAAATTATCAAAGAGGGTTCTCTGCCTGATTACATTTCCTATGGTATCTGTTAAAAATATCTCACAATGACCTTGAAAAGGCGGAGTATCTTCTTCCCATCTTCCACCGATTACAAACATTGTATCTTTATAAATGCTTATGGTTGAGCCAGATGCGCTTGTGTCAATATTGCTTATTCTATATGATCCTAGTCTATCACCGTTGTTGCTCAATTTGAATATTTCCGGTGACCAATCCCATAAATTATATCCTCTGCTACCTATGCTACAGTAGTGGTCTGGGTAGTGCACTGTCCCATAAGAATCATTAGAATCATAGGTTGTGTCATTCCAGATTACATCATATATTTCATTTCCATCCTTGGTTACTTTTATCCACATACTATTAGTTCCCCCAGTTGGAATGTATTTACATGCTCCCGTAATAAGATATGAACTATCATTTGGCAATAAACTAAGATAAAATCCTTCCTCAATACTTATTCCGGGATTAAGTTGCGCATACAAATGTGACCATAACACGTCTCCTTCCTTATTTAGTTTAAATAAGAAAATCCTTTCATTCGGTTCTGGGCTGTGATACATGCTCAGGGCAATGTATGAAGAATCTGGTGTTTGTATTACTTTGACGCCCCTGTTAAATCCTTCAGTATGCAATACTTTGCACCATTCTACATTGTAACAGGCATCCATTTTTAAAATAACAGGATCTTCTTCTAGATCGTATTTACTCCATCGAAAGATCATAATTGCCCCTCCATCATGGGTTTGATTGATGTCATCGATATAATGTCTGTATCCTCCTCCTATTCTTTTTTCCCAGAGTATTTCACCATTTATATCAGTTTTTATTAACCACATAAAACGGTCATAGTTATTAACTTCAATATTCGAAGCAATTATCATTCCTTTGTCGTATGTTTCAATCACTTTTTTGCCTTTCGCTTCAATGATATTACCATAGACCTTGGGCCATGATTGAGAGTACATACTCAGAGTAATTAGGCAACTAACAAATATTAGTACTAAGGGTTTCATGGCATTTATTTAACAACAACAAATTTCTCTTGAATTAATCCATTATTATCACCTAGAATGACTACATACATGCCGCTTTGCCAATTATGAATATCAATCATTACTTGATCCTTAGGGCGGCTTATTCTCAAAGCATAAATATTAATTCCTGAAACATTGAATACTTTCAGGAAATTATTCTCAGAAGGCTCATTCAATTCGTAATCAACTAAAACAAAGTCTTTTGCCGGATTGGGTATTACTTTTAAAGAGTAATTTTTCTCAAATGTATTATTTTGAAAATAGTTTCTTCGGCTCTTTAATGAAGTAAACTCAGGGAAATAAAACCTCTCTTTCTTATACAGAATGTTGTTTGCTTGTAATAAGTTTTCAGCTGCAATACTAGAAACAGGTAAACCATCATTACTAATATTGATTAATTTAGCTATTTCTATACTATCTAATTCAAATTCGGTTATTTTGCGGGATTTCTTATTAATTAGGACATCAAGTATATAGGATATATGGCCTAGGGTTGAGTCTTCGTAAGAATTCAAATCGTATTCATTCAATATTTCAATAATTGTTGCTCTTGAACTTATAGAATCACCAATAGAAAAATACTCAAAAGATGCTTGAATCTTTCGGTATATGTTCTGTTCATTAATGATAAATGAAATTACACTATCGGAACCATAGATATAATTTGTATCTCCTTTGTAAAAACGAATAAGGTTATTTATGTATGAATCTTTTTTGTTTTCTCTTATCTGCTTTTCTGATTTCAATATATCCAATGCATCGAAACCATACTGAGAGTTAATAACTTGCGACTTCATGTACTCAGGCATAGTAAGATTACGATTATCAATCATTTCAATATGATCATCTTTTCGGGACGAGTGGGGGTTGGCACTCATGATGTCCCTTAAATATGGATTTGGTAGCACTGTCTCCTTTTCAATGGCACTTGAAATCACGGTGTCTGAGAGATAAGGTGAAGAGTTCATTAATTGCTGACGTAATGAATTGGATTGGGCTGAAGTACTATATTGTATTGAGTTAAGGAGTACTGAAGTGTTTCCCCCATCTACATTTTGCAATAAATCTGATTGAAGTTGGTCAATCAAAAGTTGTTCAGTGCTAATATTGCTTTGCATTGATTCAATGCTACCACCAAGAGTTGATGGGCATGACTCAGTTTTCGAGTATTCTTTATTCTTATAATGAAAAATAATTAATTCCGAAGAATCATTAACATTCTCGGGATAAATTCTTGGATCTTCTCTACTATAATCATGGTGTAAATAGTTAAAAAACTCTGTTGTATCATTTAGATAGTTGAAATAGCGAATTAAGTTTGTGTCTGGCGGACCTACAAATTCTGTAAAAGTGTTTCCTGCTGGTCCTGTTGTTGTCGTGTCAGTCACAGATCCCTGGTATTCAGCTACTCCCTGATCTATTTGTAAATCTTTGAGCGAAGTATCAGGCAAAACAAAAATATCATTCCAATTTTGGCGATAGTCGTTGCATTTAATACAAAGCCCTGTAGAATCACCTCTGTTTGTTCCCTCAATAATTGTGGCATAATAATTATTGTGTAACTGATTATTGTAGATTTCATTATTGGCATCCCCTGAGTTCTTTACATATAGTCCTACAAACGTTAGAGCGGAGCCTAAAACTCCAGCGTTTGAATATATTTCATTCTCCTCAATCTGGTATCCGGTGCAGCTTTCAAGGTAAATACCACAGGCAGTATCATTATCAACTCCAATTGGGGCTACTTCTATTTCATTTCGAATAATAGATGAATTAGTAGTACCAGAAAGGAGTATTCCACAAATGTTATTTTTGAAGGTTGCACTATCAATACGAATCAAGCGTGACGTGTTCCATTCCAGCCCATATATTCCGTAGCGTAGGTTTTCAAAAGAGCTTGTCTTTAATAAAGAATCAGGACAAGGGGATATAGATTGTGTTGAGCAATAATTATCCACATAAAATGAGCTTCCCAATGAATATATGCCATAGCCTTTATCCCTATCAGCATTTTTATTTAGATCTAGTCCATCAGAGCCTTTAAAGGTGCACCCTGAAAAATTTACATCTTTAACGCCGTTTAATACAACATGTTTGTCAGGGGGAAAATAATTTAGTTCATTATTATCTGTTTCAAAAACGCAATTATTAAAGTCACTTTTGTTTGAAAGTTCTACTTTATGCTCATATGGATGTAAGTTCCTGTATGGTTGAAACTCTATATCTACTGTATTATTAACAAAATGGGAATTTTGGGCTTTGACAATACCCCCGGCCCTAATATATGGACTGATTTCCTCCGGGTCAATGTCTTTACAGCCCGCAATAATGCCCGTTTCGGCATATTCAATTAAGGTATTGCTGTCTACTCTAATACTTCCTTGCAAGCCTGCAAAATTTTGCATAGTATCGCTGTCACCCCAGACTTCTATCCCTTTCCACAAATCGCTACATACCTTCGTTAATGTGGCACCAAAAAGGTTTAGTTTGCCACCTGGTTTTACAATTATTCCTGAATGCTTCACGAACATTGTCATGGATCTAATTGTCAGGCTATATCCCGAATCAACAATTATTGTATTTTGCACAATAGTAGTGTCATTCCAGGTGGTGTCTGTTATAATATGAATAGCCTCGCTTTCAAATTGATAATTGCAAATCTCGAAATAACAACTATCACATGGGCCTATATAGGGATTATTGTCATTGCAGTCGGGTTCATCAGGGCAATCAGGGCAGGTGTCGGGTTTGGCTCCTATTCCCCACCAGTAGTAACCATCATTATCCTTATCGTAACAAGGAATTTCGTATTGGCTGGAAGTGTCAATGATTTCGAGTGGGTATTTTATGGCATTTATCCTATAAAACATTCCATCCCAGTGTTTTATTTCTTTAAAACAATCACCTTGTTCACTATCTTTGAAAATCCAGACAGTTACAGTATCAGTCCAATCTGTTTTGTATCCAACCAGGGCCATTACATGATCTAGTTGATTATAATTGGTGTCAACAATACGACAGACTAACGGTCCATACTTAAATAAACAGGATTTAATGCTATCATTATTAGTTTTTACAACTGATTCTCTGGCAGTAGCAAAAACAAGTGTATCTGAGTTGGAGCATGTATCTCCACAGTTATATGTATCTGCTGGAATGTCTTTGTAATAAGGAAAGCATGCCTCTGTTTTCATACCATGCTCAATAGCAGTATCAATAGCTTTATAGAAGAATCCACCCTCATCACAAGAACGATCATCACTACATGAAAATAAATATTGCTCTGAAAGGTTGAAGTCTAAGTGAGCATTATAGTAAAGATTTACCAAACCTTCGAATACTGCAGTGGGGCCAAAAACCCAACAACTTTGACAGCCTCCCTGCTCACTTTTCTTTGTCATCCATCCCGTAGAATCGCTTTGTCCATCATAATACTTAGATAAAGAGTCAATAGCGTCGTGCCTTGTCCGCCAATCGAAGTGCCTTACGTATGATGAGCTTTCCGAGTTACTATATGTAATTCCCAAGAGTTCAAATATCCCACCTTCATAATAATCCCAACCCAATAAATTATAGTTCTCGCCATATAAAACAGCCTTTTCATTGTAGTATAAGGAAGCTTGGTAAGAATCTGTAGCAGTCCAACTCATGCCAAAGTCTTCAATACGAAGGTTCATAGTATCAGATTTCTTTTCATCCAATGCCCTTTTTGCAGCATATCTGTCTGCTTCAGTATTTTCACAAGCCTCCTCTGAAATAGTTAGTTCATCTATGGTTAATGAAGCATCAATGATTTCTAGCTTGATTGATGAAGCAATAAGTTCATCCAGGCAATATGTTTCGTCATATTTATCTTCGACTGAGAACGTATATCTTGTTGAAATTAAAGGATAGCTTTCAAAAACCATGAAATCATCATCATTGTTATCTGTAAAAATTACACGTACCAAGCTATTATCAGAGTTCAAGACGACATCTCCAGAAAATTTCAATCCATATACTGTGTCGTTCTGAGAAAATGGATAAATTTCAGCGTTTGAAGTAATAGTTGTGTCAATAGAGATTGTTCTTTGAGCAAAGGAAGAATATGAAACTAAAATACTGATAGCAAAGAGAAAAATTGATTTTAAATATTGCATGGTTAGTTGTATCTGTTTAAGCAATTATAAAAATAAGTAAAATAAATATGAAAGCAAGCTTTTGTTGTGAAATTGAAAATATATATGTTAAAAGCATAGTTTTTAATTGATTATTTTTTCCCAATTTAAAATTATATTACAGCTTTTGGGTCACTTAAGGCAATTTTTATTGTTTTCCTACAATAGTATGATGAAAAAACTTACTTTTGCAATTCAAGTGTTCATTGAGTTTATTGTTTCATCTAATTAATCAGTTTATACATCTTAAGTGAATGATCTAAAATAATTTTCTTAAACATTTCTTAAGACATTTATCTTTTAAACAGGAATTTCAACTTTGTTAATATACAGATTAAGAATAAGTTAAGAATTAGCAACAATTAAATTCGGGGTGTGGCGCAGTTGGTTAGCGTGCTAGTCTGGGGGACTAGAGGTCGTGAGTTCGAGTCTCACCACTCCGACAAACAATGGCAGGTGTTTAATAGCATCTGCCATTTTTTACAATGTATTATACCTATATCATTCAGTCGGATAAATCTGGTCGCTTTTATGTTGGCTCTACCCAAGACTTGGAATCAAGACTTAATTGTCATAATCATGGGCAGAATCCATCCACAAAAAATAAAGGGCCTTGGAAACTGGTGGCGTATTATGAGTTTGAGACGCGAGCAGAATCAGTTCAATATGAAAGAAAAATAAAGAAACGCGGCATTGGAAGATTTATGAAAGATCAGGCGAAATAATGATAAACTTTGTTGGTTCTGCTTGCAGTGGGGTTCTCAAAAAAATCACAGATATTCATTTGTTCGGGATTAGCGTGTCCCGCCTGTGGCGGGAAGGTCGTGAGTTCGAGTCTCACCACTCCGACAAACAAAAAAGACCTGTCACGAAGTGATGGGTCTTTTCAATTTAAGGCCGTTGAAAACTTGTTTTCATAAGGCCTTAAATTGAAAAGGGCCAGGGGGCGGAGCCCCGGGTCTTTTTTGTTTGAACCACCCCCAATGAGTCCGGCGCAGCCAATCTCACCACGCACATGTTTTCATAAGGCCTTAAATTGAAAAGGGCCAGGGGGCGGAGCCCCGGGTCTTT
>CAZHFC010000023.1:0-17777 GCA_964531985.1 uncultured Bacteroidales bacterium | reverse complement strand
TTTGTTTGAACCACCCCCAATGAGTCCGGCGCAGCCAGTCTCGCCACGATCACGTTTTCATAAGGCCCTCTTACCTGTCGACCCTCACCGCCATGGAAGAACGCATGCCATCGTCCTCATCAAGATAAACTCCCAGAAACACATCACCGGGTAAGAGAATAACATATACATCCTTAATGGGTCCGGGCATCATATGGTCGGTAAAGAAGAAGGTATTGTTGAAATGTATGGCGTCAGAAGGGGTGGTCCTCCGGAAATCATCATATAATATATCTTCAAATAATTGCCCGTCAACATAGAAATTTGCGGTGAGCGTACCATTTGCCTCTATAACGAATTGTCCATATCCTCCACTCCATAAGGTGGCATACGAGCCGGCAATGTCATTCATTGTGATCTCCTGTGCGGGTTCGGCAAAGCCAACACCCATGCCGACCTGTGGTCCTGAATCGTAAACCCTCAGCTTTTCGGGCAATACATATATGGTTTCGGCTATCGTATCGTCAGAGCCGTAAGGGTGGCTGTAAATGATGCCCGGATCCATATTATCCTGCCACCAGTTGCCGCTTTCGGTATGAACGGTTGTACCGTGGAAATCCCATAAAGCCAGGTCAAAGGTTCCATTGGAGCCGATAACGGCCCTGCCCCAGTAATTGTCATCGTCCGGGTCTGGGTCATAGCCAAAGAACAGCCAGGTTCCCCAGTGATCTCCGGGCGTATAATCATGCCTGATCACCCCGACAACCATTTCATCGCTTGCGTTTACCGGCAGATAAGTCATGATCAATTGTCCGGGTATTTCAAGCATATAATAATCATCACCATCAATCATCACTTTCAGGGCGCCTTTCATCATCCCGCCGGTGACCCTTGTAAAAGCTACAACACCTGATTCGCCGGTGGTTTTGTTATTGTAGCTGATCGTATGCTCGTTCTCGTTTACAATAATGGTGAATATGTCGCCAATGGCTGCTGCAGCCTGATATTCCCTGAGAGGAATGGTCGGGACCGGATCGGGAGGCGTGGCCGGGCCTTCATCCTTCTTACAAGCCGTTAAAAGCATACTCAGAAAAAGAAAAATAAGGATACATGCTTTGCCGGCATGGCATAATCTCATCTGTTTTTTCATCATCTTTTTTTTTGGTTTAGTTGTATCAAAGATAATGAATTTTCTTTTTTATTCAGGCACGGACACGCAAAAGGGTTTTGTGCCGGGATGCATTGCCATCGTTCAGGCTTCTTCCCCTGATGCATTCCCCGATTCCTGTTTCAGGGTTTTCCTGCCGTTACTCCTCAACCAGCCGTACACATCACGCAATTTTTTTGTATATTGTCCTCTGAAAATATATAACCGATTCCACATGATCTTTAAGTCTGCGGAAATGCGATGGTTTTTGCCGGGCGATGTGCCCATGGCAGTAGAGGATTGGTTCAATGGGATCAGCCCCAGGGTGTTGGAGCAGGAAGTCAGGACAGATCATTATCTTAATATCCCCGGAAGCGAATTGATGAGTATCAAGATACGGGAAGGGAACCTGGAATTCAAGCAAAGAAGCAGGGGAAACGTCCTGAGCTGGAAGAAAGCGGATGTTTCAGGTCATATTGATTTCTGGCAAAAGTGGAGTTTCCCTGTTAGGGATCATGATGTTATGGTAAGCGGCATTGAAAACTACCGCGAATGCTGGACTGAAGTCGTCAAGCAAAGGTCACTCATTCTTTTTCAGGCAAGCGCTGAAGGGCAGATCGCGCGTGCACACGAGGGTTTTCTTCCGGCAAATGGATGCGGGCTGGAGCTTACCCGGATAGAAATGCCCGGCCGGCATGAAAAGTGGTGGACACTTGGTTTTGAGGCTTTCGGGAAAGAAGAAGGCCTGTCCGATATGCTTGTCGTGGTGGCAGAGTTGGTCTTTTCCCTGCCCGCCCCCCCTTCACTGGCTTTGCACGATTCATTTGCTTACCCTTCCTTGCTGGCAAATCCCGTGAGCAAGGGATCTGATCAGGGTTCCGGCTGAAGGGTATTTGGACACATATAAGTTGCCAGTGTTTTGAAATTTTCTCCCGTGGCTTTCAGGTCGGCAGCATTGGCTTCAATATCAAAAGCG
Organism: uncultured Bacteroidales bacterium; assembly: GCA_964531985.1. Taxonomy (GTDB): domain Bacteria; phylum Bacteroidota; class Bacteroidia; order Bacteroidales; family B18-G4; genus B18-G4. The sequence goes on along the minus strand of CAZHFC010000023.1, from coordinate 15,675 downwards.
CTGAATTTGTTGAAAAAAGTGATAATGCTGACATCTCCCTCCGGGTAATATTGCATATAGCAAACAAATCCGCAGATGGCTCCTGTATGTCCGATCCAGACATCGGTCTGGCTTACTCCCATTCCATATCCTGTATAATACGGGACTTCCGGTGTGGGGGGGTGAAGCACCGGCATTTGGGCCATGTACATGCTGTCGCTTAATAGCTGTCCGCCGGCCAGTGCTCTCGCCCATTGGCTCAGCTCATCAATGTTTGTCATCATGCCCCCGGCGGTCCAGGCCAGCTCAAAATTGATGGCATCGGCCTGGGGTGTGCCGCTCATGTCCTCTACCGAGCCACCCGATTCGTCGTATCCATGGATAACATCCCCGGCAGGATCCGGTGAGCCGGGCATGAAGGTGTGTGTGAATCCCAGCGGCTGGCAGATCTTCTCCTGAAGCAGTTCATCAATGCTTTTCAGGGTTTTGGCTTCCATGATCTTCCCGAGCAGGAAATAGCCGATGTTTGAATAATGAAATCCCTCTCCGGGTTCCGAGAGCAGGCTTTGTTGCGCGGCCCAGTCTATCAGCTTGTCGATGGTCCAGTTGCCCGTGCCGTTATAGATCTGCATCCTGATCTCTTCATCCTCGTCCCATGTGGGTATGCCGGAGGTATGGCTGAGAAGATGCCTGATCGTTATCATCCCTGCACCGGGGAAAGCGGGGTAATAATTGCTTAGTTTTTCATCGAGGTTGAGTACGCCTTCATCACATAGGATCAGCACCAGGGTAGCCGTAAAGGTTTTGGTAATGCTGCCGATCCGGATAAGGTCGGTGGTCTCCATCCTTACATCCCCATCCCTGCAGGCCTTCCCTCCGCTGTATTCATGAACCCCGGCCGGTGCCCTGATGCCGACGATCCACCCCGGGGCTTTCATCGCGGCCCTTGTTCCCTGCATGATAGCGATAATCCTGCTCCTGTCGGTCGGGATGAGGTCAGTGTCGGTGTCCTTGCAGGAGGTGAAGGAAAAAAAGATGAAAAGGATGATCAGGAACCGCCCGGTCCGGCTCGCAAATACATTTTTTGCCTGTTCCATAGAGTCGTTTTTATTAGCGGATTGAAAAACAGCCGGATTGAGGCCTGTTCCCTTCAGGCTATTCACCGGCGGCTTGTTCTCCGGCCTGCATTTCTTCTTCCGAAACCCATCCGCCCCCGAGGGCTTTATACAGTTCAATATAGGCTACCAGCAATTCCCGCCTGATGGTGGAGTGGTTTAGTTGGGCATCGAACGACTGACGTTGGGAGTCGAGCACTTCCAGGTAGCTGGTCACGCCTTTGTCATAGCGTTCCGTCGACAGCTTTTCTGCATTTTTGGCTGCTTTCATCCTGCTTTCCTGGGCAACGAGTTCATCTTTGAGGGTTTCAATATTGATCAGGGCATCTTCAACTTCTTTAAATGCCTGGATCACGGTGGCTTCATATTTCAGCCTGGCTGCTTCTGCCAGGAAACGTTGTTGTTCCACGCGCCTTTTGTTCTTCCCGAATTGAAAGACAGGTCCCAGCAGGCTTCCGCTCACCGACCAGGCAAAGCCTCCACTGGTGAATGCGGAGAGTTCGTTGCTGGCGCCACCCAGTAAACCTGTGAGGCTGATGGCCGGAAACCTGTTTGCCACGGCCACCCCGATAAGGGCGTTTTGTTGCATGTATTCGGCAAGGGCCTGTAATATGTCGGGTCTGCGTTCCAGTAGTTGGGCGGGAAGTCCTGCCGGGATCTCCGGCGGGAAATTTTGCCGCGACAGTGGTTTGCCGGTCAGGACAGGGCCGGGCGATTTCCCAAGCAATATGCTGAGTGTGCTCTCATCCATGGATGAAAGCCTCTTGTATACGGGTACCGAACCTGCCGCGATGGCTTCCTGTATCTGGGCCTGGTTAAGGTCGATCTCGGGGATGATGCCGTGATCGTAGCGGTCCAGTATGATCTTTGTCCCTTTTTGCCGTGAATCCAGTGTCTGCAGTGATATTTCGTATTTGGAGATATCGTCGAGAAGCTGAAAGTAGGTGCCTGCCACTGATGCGATCAGTTCCATTTGTATGGTGCGGGCTGCATATTCGCTTGACAGGAGCTCGGCGCGGGCCGCTTCTGTTGCCCTTCGGTACCTGCCCCAGAAATCTATTTCCCACAGTAGTTCCGGGAAAGCATAGAAGTTATTGCCCGGCTGTGTTTTCAACCCGCTGTAATTGCCTCGTGATGCTCCTGCCGATACATTGATCTGTGGGAAGGCTCCCGCGCGCGTTGCCCCCACATTTGCCCTGGCAGCTTCAATGCGCGCTGCAGCCTGGAGCAGGTCCTTGTTCTGCTTCAGCGCAATGCTGATCAGGGTGTCCAGTACAGGGTCATCAAACATCTCCCACCATTTGAGATTCACGATGGTGTCAGATGTTCCGGGCGCAAAACGGAAGGCCCCCGGTGCCTCGACCGGGGGATGCTCAAAGCGCGGACCAACCTTGCATCCCGGCAGGCCGATAATCAGTAAAAACAGAGGTATGATAAAAATCGCTCTTTTCATGGTTTTTGAATTATTCACTGTCGGCATTTTCTTTTGCGGTTTTTCTCTTCTTCTCATAACCGGCGATCTTGCCGATAAAAACGTATAACATGGGGTAGAAGAATATCCCCAGCAGGGTGGCGATGCTCATTCCTCCCAGCAGCGCCATGCCCATTACTTTGCGGGCTTCGGCACCGGAGCCTGACGCGACTACGAGCGGGAAAACCCCCAGGATAAAGGAGAAGGCGGTCATGAGGATAGGCCTGAACCTGATCCTGGCTGCACTAACGGCTGCTTCAAAAAGGCTTAGTCCCCTTTTGAATTCGTCATTGGCATATTCAACGATGAGAATGGCATTTTTGGCCGCCATGCCCACCAGCATCACGAAAGAGACCTGTGCAAAGATGTTGTTTTCAAAGGTAGGGCTGAAAAGCCTTGCAGCCCACAGGAAAAGCAGTGCCCCGAATATGGCGAAGGGCGTTCCCAGCAGAATGCTGAAGGGAAGCGACCAGCTTTCATACTGGGCAGCCAGGATAAGGAATACGAATACAAGAGAAAAAAGCATGATGATGCCCAGGGAGCCCGAGGCTTTTTTCTCCTGATACGACATGGCATTCCAGGCATAACTCATATCGCCGGGCAATACTTCCGCTGCTACCTCTTCAAGTGCCGTCAGTGCTTCTGCCGAGGTATAGCCGGATGCCGGGCTCCCGGTCACTTCTATTGCCCTGAACAGATTGAAACGGGTGGTATAGTCGGGGCCGGCAATGTTCTCGATCGTGACAAAGGTTCCCAGTGGCACCATCCTGCCATCCTTGTTCTTGATAAAGAAATTGCTGATCTGTTTTTCATCCACCCTGTATTGTGGTTCAGCCTGTATGTACGTTTTGTATAAACGCCCGAAACGTGTAAAGTCGTTCACATAGGCACCACCCATGTATGCGCCGATGGTGGTATACAGGTCGTTGAGGCTGATGCCCAGTTTCAGTGCCTTTTCCTTGTCGATGTTCATGTACCGTTGCGGCACATTGGCCTGGAATGTCGTGAAGGCACTGCCGATCTCCTGCCTTTCCCTGGCCGCTTTGATGAAGGCCGAAGTATGCCTGTCAAGGTAAGCCGGGTCATTGCCTCCGCGATCCTGTATCATGATGCTGAAACCCGATCCGTTACCCAGGCCGGGGATGGCCGAAGGCCCGAAGGCAAATGCCTGTGCTTCGCTGATGTTCATGGACAGTTCACGGTTCAGCTTTTGTATGAATTCACCGGCGGTGATGCTGCGGTCGGACCAGTTCTGTAAGGTGATGAACATAAAGCCCTGGTTGGAGGTCATGGCACCCGACAACAGGCTGAAGCCCGTTACGTTGGTAATATATTTTACTTCCGGATGTTTCATCACAAGCGTTTCTATCTTCCTGGCCACTTCGTCGGATCGCTGCAGTGAGGCAGCATTGGGCAATTGCATGTTAACAAAGACATAACCCATGTCTTCCTCCGGAATAAAACCGCCCGGCACCAGCCTCATGAAGAGGCCTGCGGCCAGGCTGACAATAAGGATGAAGACCACGGAGCGTTTGATCTTTCTGGTAATGATGGATGTAAAGCTCATGTATGAGTTCGTGCCACGGCCCAGGCCCTTGTTGAAGGCGTTGAAGAAGCGCCCCGGGAGGCCCCTGTAAGGTTTTGGCTTTTTCAGTAGAAGTGAACAGAGTGCAGGGCTGAGCGTGAGAGCATTGATTGATGAAACGCTCACGGATACCGCAATGGTGATGGCAAACTGCTGGTAAAGCCTTCCGGTGATCCCCGCCATCCCGGCAACGGGGATGAATACGGCGATGAGCACAAGGGTGGTGGCAATGACCGGAGCCGTTACTTTTCGCATGGCATCGAGGGTGGCCTTTTTCCTGTCCATGCCTGAGGCAATGTTAACCTGGACGGCTTCAACTACAACAATGGCGTCATCAACAACAATGCCGATGGCCAGCACCAGCCCCAGCAGCGAAAGCACATTAATGCTGAAACCGAGAAGGGGAAAAAAATGAATGCGCCTATCAGCGAAACCGGAATGGCAATGGTGGGAATGAGGGTGGCACGCCAGTCCTGGATGAAGATGAACACCACAAGGATCACCAATAGAAGGGCAATAAACAGGGTGATGATGATCTCCCGGATCCCGGCCGTGATGGCTTCGGTAGAATCGAGTGAAATCTCGTAGGTGATCCCTTCAGGAAAACGTGCAGATATCTCTTTCATCTCCTTCCTGACGTTTTCCGCCAGTTCAACGGCATTCGACCCCGGGGCCTGGTAAAGGGCAACGATGGCACATGTCTTTTGGTTCAGGCGCGTAAAGGCATTATAGGTTTCCACCCCCAGGTTGATGGTGGCAACGTCTTTCAGTTTTACCTGGGAACCGTCACGGAGGGTTCTCACAACAATTTCGCCGAAGGCTTCTGGCTTGCTGAAGCGTTCGGGCAGGCGAACGCTGTAAGTGAACTCCGTTCCGGGCGGAGCGGGCTCTGCGCCGAAACGCCCGCCCGCCACAACAATGTTTTGTTCGTTCACGGCACTGATGATCTCGGGAACGGTGATGCCCATCCGCGATAGCTTGTCGGGCTTGATCCAGATGCGCATGGAATAATCGGATGCTCCCAGAATGTCGACGCGTCCTATGCCGCCGATCCTTGCCAGCTCATCCTTGATGTTGATGATGGCATAGTTGCCAAGAAAGTCGCGGTTGTAGCTGCCGTCAGATGTAATCGTAACAAGCATCAGGATGTTCGGAAGCGATTTTTCGGTGGTCACCCCCATCTGTTTCACTTCGCCCGGCAGCTTGGCCGTGGCTGCCGAAACCCTGTTCTGCGTGAGCACGGTGTTCATGTCAGGATCGGTGCCCACATCGAAACTCACGTTGATGGCCATGCTTCCGTCGTTGGCATTGGTCGACTTCATGTAGATCATTCCGTCAACGCCGTTGAGCTGCTGTTCGAGCGGGGTGGCAACAGATTCTTCAACGGTAAGGGCATTGGCACCCGTATATTGTCCCCTCACCTGGACGATCGGAGGAGCCAGGTCGGGGTATTGTTCAATGGGCAGGCCGATCAGGGATACCAATCCCACGATCACGATCACGATCGCAATGACAATGGCAAAGACAGGCCGGTGGACGAAGAAATTACCTTTGTTTTCTGTTGCCATTTTCTTAGATTTCGGGATGGGTTTTGCTTTCAAATTTTATCGGCACGGGCCTGATCACCATGCCGGGGCTAACACCTTGCAAAGCATCGATCACAACCTTGTCGCCGGCCTTTAACCCTTCTAATATCAGGATATAGTCGCCTATGACCGGTCCGCCGGTAACACTGCGCGATTCAATTTTGTTGTCGGCGCCCAGCAGGAATACCGATTGCCTGTCCTGTAGTTCCATGATGCAGCGCAAAGGGATCAGGATGCCGTCCCTGGCCAGCCTGGCCACCAATTTAACCCTGGCGTACATGCCCGGTCGCAGCAGCAGTTCGGGGTTTGGGAAACTTGCCTGCACCAGTATGGAGCCGGTATTGGGATCGATGTTCCTGTCGATGAAGTCGCCAACGCCTTTGTGCTCGTACAGGCTTCCGTCAGAAAGGATCAGTTCAATGTTGGGTTCATCTGCCGATGCCGTTTCATCCTTGTCTGCTCCTTCCATTTTGCCGGCTATATGCCTGGCCGAAAAGAGGTATTCCGATTCGGTCAGGAAAAACCTTACCTTCACATTTTCGGTTGATGAAACGGTATTCAGGATCACGGGGTTGGGATCTCTTCCCACGAAGTCGCCTGCCTTTGCCTGCGAAATGCCAATGATGCCGCTGATGGGAGATGATATCCGTGTATATCCCAGTTCGATCAGGGCTGATTCGAGGTTGGCTTTGGCCGCCTCGAGGGAGCTGACCGAGGCGTCGTATTCTGCCTGTACGGCATCAAGCTCACTCTGGCTCACGGCATTGAGTTCGGCCAGCGGCTTGTACCTGTTCAGATCGTTCAGGGCTTTGGTAACCATGGTTTCGGCTTCGGCCACCTCGCTTTTCTTTGCGTTCACTTTTGCTTCCAAAGGGCGCGGATCGATGGTGTATAAGAGTTGCCCTTTCTCAACCTCTGATCCCTCGGTAAAGTAAATCCCTTCAAGATAACCCTCTACGCGTGCCCGGATGGGGATGTCTTTTTCCCCGTAAATCTCGCCAATGAACTCCCTGTAAATGGGTACATCCTTCTGTATTGCTTCCACAACGGTGACCTCGGGATAAGGGGCTGTTTCCTGAGTCTTGTTTTTGCATGTGACAAGCAGCATGGAAGCGGCCAGCAGCAGATAATGATATTTCCTGATGTATTCGTGCATGATGTGATTTTTATGAATTAAATGATTTTACGAACGAAGGTAAAAATACTTTTTCTCAGAAAGGGAATAATATGCCTGTAGTGATTAAGAATCTGCCTGTTCATCATCGGTTATTGGAATGGAATGGTTAAACATCTCCATAAACCCGCCGTTGATGTATTGCGGGGATTCCATCCATTTTTTTTCCAGCAGGGCAGCATATTCGCGTACGGCCATATTTACACGTTCTTCCCTTTCCATATCCTCGCTGCCTGTGTTCAGCGGGTTTTCGATCGTAATGATGATCTTTCCTTTGCGGGGAGTGATGAATACCGGGAAGATGGCTGCGCCTGTGAGCACTGAAAGCTCTGCAAAGGTGGCCCGGAAGCCTCGCATTTTGCCCAGGAAAGCCAGGTTATGGCTGGCCCTTCCATGGGCGCCGTCCCCTAAGAGGTGCAGGATGCTTCCTTCTTCCAGCAGTTTTTTTGCTTCGAAGAGCAACCCGAAGGCCCCGCTCTCCCCGCCGCGCTTAAAAATAAGGGTCCCGGGCTTGTTTTTTTCACGCAGGCCCCTGAACTTTACCGAGTCTGAGCCCTTTTCCCCAAGTATGGTATGAAAATTCGTGAATCCCAGCCGGGGGAAAGTGCTGAAGCTCACGGCAGGCAGGCCGAAGTGGCTTCCCAGAACGATCACGCCCCGGCCTTCTTCATAGCTTTTCCTGAACTCCTTGAGGCCAATTATCTTTACACGCCTCCTGAAGGAGCATTTCCGGAAATGTGAGACGGCTGATGCACGCCAGCCATGCAGGTAGTTCAGGGCAAAAAACCCGGCAATGACCTCCTGCCTGTCCCACCTGCCGGGAAACTGCTCCAGGAACCCCTCCACGATGGGGAGTTTCTTTCTGAAAAACCGTTTCTGTGCGAAACTCGTTTTGCAGAACCATGAAATATAAAGGTTTGCAAGGCCGTAGGGGATGTATTTCAGCCCCCGTGGAGAGTTTAGGAATTCTGTGATCCTGCGTATATTTTTTTTTGTCAGCAGGGGATTTTTCATATACCTTGTATTTTTCTGATATGGGTTGCCAGCGAACGGATATTGGGGGTTTTGATGATGGTATCGATGTCGATCCTGGTATTGAATCGTTTTTCCACTTCGCTCAGTGCCACAAAGAGCTCAAGGGAGTTGGCGCCGGTCTCCAGGAAATTGTCGCCGGTACCTATGGGCGACAATTTCAGTGCTTTTTCAAAGATGGCTACCAGGGCTTCCTCCGTGGCATCGGCGGCGGGGGTTTTTTGAACGCTGCTGTCGCTTTTCCAGACGGGTTCGGGTAAAAGGTCAATGTCTGCTTTTCCGGTGGCATTCTTGGGCAACTCTTTTGTCAGCAGAATATGGCCGGGCACCATGTAGCCGGGTAGCAGTCGCACAAGCCTGGCCCTGATGTATTCCATGTCGATGCTTTTATCTTTTGCCGGAACTGCCCAGGCAACAAGTTGTTCAGCGCCCTGCGGGTTCTTTTTGAGGGCGCAGGCTGCTTCGCTGACTTCCTCTATGCCGAGCAGCAGGTTTATGATCTCGTCGAGGTCGATCCGGTAACCACGAAGTTTAATGCTCGAATCAGACCTGCCCGTATGAACGATGCAACCGTCATCCAGATAGTATCCGCAATCGGAAGTCTTGAATATCCGGTAGCGGCTGTCGTGCGGGTCGGTTTTGAAGTCCTGTTCCTGCAATGCAGGCTTATGCCAGTAACCTTCCGAAACGTAACGGCTGCGCAGGATGATCTCACCCCTTTGCTTCTCCCTTACCGGGTTGCCATTCTCATCGACGATGCTCAGCTCCATCCCCTCGGCCGGGTATCCTGCCGGCACGATATTGCCCCTGAGCAGGCAGCCATGCTCCATGATGTAGCTGCTCATCAGGTAGGCTTCTGTGCTGGCATAGATATTGGCCAGCGTGGTTTCACGCCTGAATACTTTGCGTGCCTTTTCCACATCGCTCCTGTAGAGGGTCTCGCCGCCCAGCAATAACACGCGCAGGTCGGGATAACGGTCTCTTTTATCCTGCACGGCCAGGAAATGCCTCAGAAAAGAAGGGATCATCATGGCAAAGCTGATCTTCGATTCCCTGAACCAGCGGCTGAATTCGAGAAAATTACCCGTCCTGAAGTCGCTGATGACCAGCTCCGCCCCGTTCAGCAGCGCCCCCAGCAGCGGCAGGGCATGTGCCGAGAATCCCGCCGAAAGGTAATAAGCGATCCTGTCGCCCGGCACAATTCCAAATCGCTCTGTCAGCCTTTTTATGAAATGCACCATGTTCCGGTGGCTTTGCATCACTCCTTTGGGTGTGCCTGTCGATCCGGAGGTGTACAGGGTGATGGCGTTGTTTCCTGCCGGGACGGGCGGTTGCAGGGGGGGCAGTTCATTTGCCGCTTTCCATGCATCTGCGTTCATGACTGATGTTGTTTCGCCCGGTCCGGCGGCAAGCCCGTCAATGTCCCCGTCAAAGATCAGCAGGCGGCAACGGGCGTCAGCAAGGATCATCCTGTTCCTTTCGGCCGGCCATTGGGGATCGAGGGCCACGTATGACTTACCTGCCTTGAGGATGCCCAGCAGGGTAATAATCTGACTGCCATTGTTGCTGATCAGAAAAGCAATGTTTTCCTGACCGTGACCGCTATGTTCCAGGATGGCGGATGCCATCTTATCAGCGGCCTCCCTGAGCTCCCTGTAGGTCAGGCTGAGGCTTCCGTCTGATATGGCCACACGGTCGGGAAAAAGCCCGGCTATTTCGTCGAAACGCTCGTGTATGCATTGTTCGGCAGTATTGAAAGCTTTCGGGTCATTCATTTGATAATTGCTTTGGGCCTGATTGTATAATCCCGCTCATTTCCAGGTCCTAAATATACGTATAAATTTAAAAATTTGCGTATAGGAAGGAAATATCCGTATTGCTTTCATACATCAGCAAACAGATCAGCAAGAGCGTGATGATCAGCCGGATCATTATTTTACAGATCACCTTTTTCATAAAAATGCTGTTTAACCATTTTATAGATCAGATATGCTCCATAGCTGGAATGGTGCTGGTTGTCGATAAAGGTCCCGGGAATCTTACCCAGGCGGGAGGCATCAACAAAAACAGCGTTTTCTTCCAGCAGGATTTCCCGGATATGATCCACCCCATCAAGATATGACCCCAGGTAAGAAGGATGGTATTTTTGTATATAGATCTCATTCACCGGCCCAAGGATAAAGCAGATATTAACGTTGAGCCTATCGCAGAGGTGGATGAAAGCCCTTAATTCATTGTCGCGGTATTCATCTTCCTGCAAGGGGTTCAGCCAGGTCCGCCCCATGAATTCATGCGTTACGTTCCAGAGGGTATCCAGGTAGGAGGTGTCGATCTTGCCCAAATGATCAAAGGTTTCCGGCCCGGTCTTCCGCTCCGCGAAATACCGAAGGTCATGATCATAATCTTCCGGAAAAAGAGTATAGCGCAAATCCCTGAAAAAGGGCTTCCGGAGCTTTCTGACCCAATATTCGAGACGATACAGGGCCTTTTCGGCGGGATTCAGCTCCTGCCTGTAGGCCGACGAAATTTTTTCAAATTCAGGATAAGCTTTTGCATTGTTTAAGGTGTTTAGCCAGGTTCCGTAGTTCAGATAGCGGGTCCAGTAACTTTTTCTGAACCCTTTGAGCTCGCTTCTCCAGTAAACGGGGTTGATAAAATAAATAAGGCGAAGCGAATCAACTTCTTCCTGGTGGTTCAGCAGCATGGCCATATGCAGCCCGCAGGTCCATCCGGCCCCCCCCAGAATACTGAAACGGTTCGGATAGGAAGTGTCCTGGTCGAGGAACTCATAATAGTTGCCATCACGCAGGGGTGTTGATTCGGAGGTGCCCATGCAGATGAACCCGTCATTTTTCTTTACCGAAAGCAGGAATTCCGGAACCTGGGGATGGTCATCAAACCTGAAGTGTTTCCCCTGGATCTTCAGCAGCTGCCGTTCCACTCCCTGGACAGGATATTCCGGGAAAAAGAGGTTTACGAAGATCAGAAGCAAAAGCAGGGCGGCGAGAATGAATTTTCCGTATTCACTCAGCGTGCTGGTTTTGTATATGTGCCTGATGATCCTCAAAATATGATATTGGTTATAATGTATGTCAATTCATCCCCGGAATAGTGAAAGAACATCCATCCCATTGTTATGAATAAAAAGGTAAGCAGTATACTGCCGCCCTTGTATATCAGATTATTTTTGATCCTTACCGAAACCGGCACATATACCAGCCAGGCTTTCCCGATGGAAAGCCCCAGCCCGTGCCACAGCCCCCAGTAAACAAAGTTGACGGTTTCCCCGTGCCATAATCCGCAAACAAAGAAGGTAAACATATATCCGCCGATGGTGACGGATATCCTGGGGAAGCGCGGAAACAGCCTGTTCAGAAAGGCCAGGGATGGCCTGAACACATAGGCGAAGAGAAAGCCGGAAAAGGTCATGTGCCATCGCTTCCAGAATACCGACAGGTTTGCAGAAAAATATGGGTTGTTGAAGTTCTCGGGTGTGCGTATCCCGATCAGGCAGGCGGTGCCGATGGCGATGTCGGAATAACCGCTAAAGTCGAAATAGATATAAGCGGAATAGGCCAGCAGGCTGAGCATCAATGCCGAAAATGCAGAAAACTCCGGTATGAGGATGCTGTAGTCGAGCGCATAATCGATCACCATGGGGACGATAATCAGGGTTTTTACTGCCCCGGTGAAAATACGGCTGATCCCGGCAAAGAAAAGGCTGCGGTGATACCGGAAACGGGTGTTGCCCATCCAGTAATGGAAGTTCTTGTAGGTATCAATGGGACCGGCCAGGTAGTTGGGAAAGAAAAAGATATAGTTCAGGAAGGTGAAGAGGTTGGAACGGTGGATGGTTTTTCGGTACGACTCCACCAGCCAGTGTACGTAACGGAAAAGGATATAGGAAATACCCAGTTTCTGTACCGATAAAACAGGCTCGTTGATGAATGACAGGTAAGAGCTTTCCAGTATATGCTGTACAAACGGATAGTTCCTGATGCAAAACAGTATGATCACGAAAAGCAGTGTCAGGGCCAGCACCCATTTTGACCGCCTGTGCTGAAGCAGCTTCCCGCAAATGAATACCAGCACGCTCAGCACCCCAAGTACGATGAGGGTATGCTCCACAACCACCGTGAGCAGGACCAGCACGCTGCCCAGGATGACCACAAGGTCTTTTACCGCCCGGTGCTTCACGAAAGCTTTAAGCGTATTATACACCAGCACGAAAAGCGCGATGTAAAGAAACACTATGTAATCGCTGAAAAACAATTTGTTTTCTGATGATTTTCTTTACCGGTCGATGTTCATTAAGCTGTTAACATATTCCTGGATCGATCTCGGGAACATGGCTCCTTCAGCGATCTTTTTCCGGTTCATTATAAAAATGCTGCCGGCATTCTTCATCATCGGATCCAGAATGTCTGCATGATCGTTTTCTTTAAGCACTAAACCATTTACTCCGTCTTCCACCCATTCCCTGTTGTCGGGGAGGTCCGATACCAGCGGGATGCAGCCGTAAGCCATGGCCTCAAGCAGCGAGACCGACAAGGCATCGGAGGAGGGAAGGCTGAAATAGTACTGTGCCCTGCGGTACACGGCTTCCTGCTCCGTGGCATCCAGGAAGCCGGTAAAGCATACACGTTCTTTCAGACCCAGCTCGTCGCGGAGCGCGATAAGGCTTTCTTTTTCGCTGCCTTCGTTGGCGATGATCAGCCTGGCACTCTCGCGCAGACCGGTAATTTTTTTGAAAAAACGAAGAATGCTGTTAATGTTGGAGTTGGCATTCAGGGTGCGGTTTGAAAAGAAGAGCCACGTTTCCTTGTCGGAAAAGCCGGCATCGGGCAGTTCGGCCGGCCCGAAAGGAAAGCGCAGCGTTTCGGTCTTGCTGAGGCTGCTGATGATGCGGCTTACGGCCACCGAGTCGGAGGTTGCCAGTTGCGCCCTGTTCAGGGCAAAACGGGTGATCAGTTTATATGCCAGGTTTTTTCGGGGCGTGAGCAGGATGTCGGTTCCCCATGCCGATTGCACCAGTTGACAGTGGTGCCGGCTTAGTGCCACAGCCAGTGCTGCCGTAAAGCCATGACTGGTGATATAATGTGCATTGATGACATGGGGGCGGATACGCCTGATGGCCCTTGCCAGGGGGATGATGGCACGGAGATGCGCCAGGTTGCCTCCTTCTTCCGAGATCTTAAAACCAAATTTCAGGATGCGGTTGGCAGGGATCAGCGCTTCAATCTCCGGCAATACATCCTGCGACGACACCAGGTAGAGCTCAAAGTACTTCACCAGTTCCCTGGTCCATTTCAGCATATGGGGGCTCCCGCCGTTGCCGTAGATCAGGTATCTTCTCATCGTGCAGGATTGTCGGATGCCCAGCGCTCGTAATGCTCTTTCAGACCGGGGTGATCCCTCAGGAAACGCGCGTCAAGATCCCTGGTGGAACCAACCACCCGGGCGGGGTTGCCGCTGAGGATGGAAAAGTCGGGGAAATTGCCCTTTACATGGCTGTAGGCCGTTACCAGGCTGCCCTTGCCAATGGCGGTGCCGGGACCGATCAGCGAATGAGGCCCGATAAAGGTATACGGGCCGATGTCGACAGGCCCGCGCTCATATAGCTCCGGCTCGGGTTCACTGAGGTAAGAGCGGCCATAGAGCCTGATGGCATGATGGCTCGAATGGGTGATGACGCTGATATAGTTGGTGAGCTGGCATCCCTCGCCGATACGGATGCCCTGGCAACTGTCGAGGAAGTTGTAATGTCCGATAAAGACATGGTCGGCGAGCAATAGTTTCTTTTTGCAGCCAATGTAGGTGGTGTTGCTCACACGGGTGCCGGGGAGGTAGGCGCCGCCCGGGATCTTATAGCCATACAGCATGGCCGGCTTACCCGAAAGCCTTTTGATGAGGTTCTTGCATGACCTGGCCAGTCGCTTCATGGTTGGGGTGCTTATTTTGGTTCAGCCAAAGGCAAAGATAATGAATTTGCGTTGCCGTGACGGCATCAGGCTGCTTTCCCGCCTGAAATGTGCAGCAGCCAGGCGGTCAGCAGCAACAGGTATACGCTTTGGCTGCCCGAGATCAGGTAAAAGGCCGTTTCGAGATCCCCGGCCACCAGCCCGCCATAAGCCAGTGAGGCAAAGATCAGGGCGATGCCTGCTAGGCTGAAGATGAACAATTGCTTTTGCCTGTTGAGGATCATGGGCAGGTGCGTCAGGGGCTGCGTAATGAATTTCATGAATATCCAGGGGGAGAGGATCTGTGCATAGGTGCCTGCCGGCCGCCATCCCTGTCCCAGGACAAAGCCGAATATATCGGGCCCCCACAGGATGATGAGCAGGAATATGGGGATGCCGGTCGCAGCCGTACCCAGTAGCGTCCTTATGCTGAACCCGCGCAGGTTGCCACCCTCGTGGTGAATGGCCGAGGCTTTTTGATAATACACCTGCGAAATGGCACTCCCGATGAATGAAAGGGGCACGGTGAGTATGCGGAATGTACGCGAATAAAAACCCAGCAGGGTGTTGTTGAAAAAGTAGGCGATCAGGAAGCTGATGCCACTGTACTGGGCCGTGTCGGTAAAGATATAGAGGGCATTCACGCGGGGGAAATCTGCATATTTCCCGGCCAGCATGCCCATGCGTTTGCGCGACACCTCCCTGAGCTTATCCTTGTCGGAACGCACGAAGCGAAAGATGAAATACAGGGCCGAGAGGGCATGGCCCAGTACCTGTGCGGTGATCAGCCCGAAGGCGCCTGCCTTCATGAAACCGGCCCCGATGCCGCTGCCTGCGGCAGTGGCGCTCTGTACCACGCGTCCCGCAGATACCCGGCCGAATTGCTTCTTCCTGCTGAACCAGTAGTTCATGGTCTGTGTCACACCGGTAAACAACACCACCAGCGGTACAAAGTAAAGATAGCCGGAGATGGATTCGCTGTTGAGCAGCCGGCAGATGGGGGCGTTGAAGGCCCATACGATGAGCAGCGACAACAGGCTCATGCCCAAAGTGACCAGCCCCGACAGTGCTGCCAGGTTTACGGAATCCTTGTCTTTGCGGGGCAGCATCACGGCCAGCTCGTAGCGGCCCGTAGCCACGACGGCAAAGAGCGAACTGATGGAGATGAACAAGGCCAGCAGGCCGAAATCCTGGGGCGGGAATAAGCGTGTGAGTACCGGCTCGGCCAGTAAAGGGATCAGTTGCGCCAGGGAATTGCCCGATACAAGGGTAAGGGTGTTGCGAACATATTCAGACCGGTATAGGCGTTCCCACATCTGGCTCGGATTAAGAACACAAAGATAAAATATAATGGATATGAACGGGAAAGAGCAGGCAGGAAGTCCTGTTAGCTTCTGCTGTAACGCTGGCAGATCCTTCTACCGTGTCGTTTCACTCCACGGTATAAGGATGACAGTTTCAGTTAACAGACTTTTCTGCGCTATCTTACAAGCACTACCGTCCCTTTCGTATCAAAATCATATCCAGCAATCGAATACTCAATCCTGAACACGTAAGTTCCGGCCGGGGCTGGTTTGCCCTGATAAGTGCCGTCCCAACCGAGGGAAATGTCGCTGCTTTCAAACACCATCTGGCCCCAGCGGTTGAAGATGGTCATGCTGAAGGAGGTGAGGTTATCGGGCTGGCCGATGGCTTTGAACACATCGTTGAGGCCGTCCCCGTCGGGGGTGAAGGCATTGGGAAGAAGGATCCGCTCACCCGGGGGTTCTTCCG
>CAZHFC010000022.1:0-63325 GCA_964531985.1 uncultured Bacteroidales bacterium | reverse complement strand
CAGTGTTTCAGTGTTTCAGTGTTTCAGTGTTTCAGTGCCTGCCCCGAGAACTCGGGGTTTCAGTGTTTCATGGTTTCAGTGTTTCAGTGTTTCAGTGCCTGCCCCGAGAATCGGGGGCTAAATGGCAATTTTGTAAAAAATCCCAAAATCCTGCTATCACCATATCCCTTATCCGATCAGATATCATCCAATCACCCAATCTGCTATCGCCCAATCCAACAGATGCGGGAGGTGGGACAGGGAGCATTCCAAGGGTTTCATGTCCCATGTTTTTCCCCGCAGGGAGAAAATATCCGTCACATATCAGTCGCAAACAAAACGTCTCCCGCCCCGCAGGGGTGGAATGAACTACCGTATAACAAGGAGACAAGAGAACTTTAAGTATTATCCCGGACAGTATGATTACAAAATTGCAATTTAGAAGATCCCTCCCAACGTAAACTTAACTTCAAACCTCCCTCCGGGACCATTCTTATACCACCAATCCGTATCAGGTTTTAAAATGCTTGTCGTTCCATCTCCATTTTGACGAATATAGTTTTCGGGTATTGGTGTCGGGAAATACTGGTAACCAGCAGAAAAGTTCAGTATTGCATTTTTCGTTTTTGGCATACGGGTCATTATGCCCAGGGAGATGCCTCCCCCCCATGTCCGGAAATTAAAGTCAGATGATTCGGCAAAGCCCGTACGATGGGAATACATATACCAGATATTATCGAAACTGAAGTAGCCAAACTGAACCTTTGCATCTGCATAAAGCCCCATGGTTCCCTTTCTCAAAAAATAGTACCGATAGAAAGGAGTTGCCTTGAAACCGGTATAAGTCGCACCATTCACATAGTCAGAGTAAATAACATGTGGTTCCAGGACGCTTCGTCCCGCAAAATACCAGGATGCATGCAGGCCAAGGGCATGCCTGGGATGCAGGAAGCGCTCATATCGCATGGCAATAGCGGTTGAGAATAATTCGAGCAGTGACAATGAAATGGTGTTTTTATGAGTCAGGAAGATGGAGTCACGAAGTCTTGTATCTTTCAAGGGGAGGATGGTTTCGGTAGCCGGGCTTATCGTTTTTACAGACTCAAGATATATAACATTCAACTTATTATGAAAATCATTATCCAGGATATAGTTGAGCGTAAAGTATCCTTCCATGGAAATGATAAGGTGATAGGCACCATCCGGTATTTGCAGGGAGAATTTCCCTGACTCATTGCTAGTAGCCCTGATTGGTGTCCCGGACACAATGACCTCTGCTCCTTTCAATGCCTGCAGGCTGTCCTTATCATAGATATATCCATTTGCGACACGATCCTGGGCAAATAAACCTATTTGCAACAACAGAAAGAAAAGCAGGGTATATTGTTTCTTCATTCAACCATTATTTTCCATCTGTAATCAATCGGGGAAGGCAAAAGTTGATACAGACAGATTGTTAAAACACCCCCCCAATGGTAAATTTACATTCAAACTTTGCTCCGGGCCCAGTCACAGACCACCATTCGACATCGGTTTCATACTTAATAACGTGCCCGCTGCTTGTTTCCTCATACAGGGCTTCCGGGGGTTTTGCCATTGGGAAATACTGATACCCAACTGATATATTAATAAACCCATGTTTCCTTTTTCCCAGGCGGGACATGAAACCAAATGATATTCCCCCGCCCCAGGTCCAGAAAGAATGATGGATATTCTTATACCGATGTGAATCATGATAGTAACTATACCTGTATTCCAGATTTTTAAAACTAAAATAGCCAAATGGTATTTTCGCATCAATAAATAAACCTTTGGCGTGCTTCCTTGCCAGATAAAAGCGATAAAAGGGAGCCGCTTTAAATCCCACATAATTTACTTGTATGTCATAGGTCAACCCGGCAGTAAAAGCACTTAAACTAAGGCCGCGGAAATAATATGTAGCATGAAGGCCGAGGGAATGTTCGGGAACAATAAATCTTTCATACCGCAGGCCGAGGCCTGTCTGGAGAAATTCATTGATTGAAAGCGATACGGCATTCTTGTATAGAAAAAAGAGACTGTCTTTACGCTGCTGATCCCATTCCACATTTTTGGTATAATTCACTGACTCCAGATAGATACTTACCGGCTTGTGTTGAAAACCCGCTTTGAGTTTATACCTGAGGTTCTCATAGTTATCCTTGCTGATTACCAGGAACGGATAGCCCTTGTCCACTTGAATTACAAATTCACCTCTTTTATTGGTAATGGCCTTTTCTTCTTCCCCTTCCACCCATATTTCGACACCTTCCAATGCAGCATGGCTTTCCAGATCAAGTACAAAGCCTTTTGCCAATCGTTCCTGTGTATATCCCTGCAGACACAGAAATAATAACAGGAATACGAATTGTTTCTTCACTTATTTCTCGTTTTGGTTTTATTCTCTTAAAAGTAGACAAAAAATCTTTACGAAAGGTTGTAAGGGCATAAATCATTCATTTCATTAAAAAATTTCCTATTTTTGACTCTCATCAATCAATCAGCATATGCAAAGGACTCCCGGACCCATTCTTCTTTTATTCACAGTTTTGCTTACAGCAAGTTGTACAGGAGAAATCAAACAGGATAATAAGCGTGAGAACATGAAGATCACCCAGGAAATTTTCGGAACACCCGGGGAAGATACAGCCTACCTCTATACCATGGAAAACGGGAACGGCATGCGTGTAAAGATCACCAACTACGGGGGCATCGTCACCTCCATCATGGTACCCGGCAGGGAAGGTGAGTTTGCAGATGTTGTGCTTGGTTTCGACAGTCTGCAGCCTTACCTCGACGGGCATCCCTATTTCGGATGCATCGTGGGCCGGTACGCGAACCGCATTGCCGGCGGCCGTTTCAGCCTTGAAGGCACCGAATACCGCCTGGCCGCCAACGACGGGCCCAACCATCTTCACGGCGGCAATAAGGGTTTCGACAAGGCGGTTTGGGATTCCCGGGAAAAAAGCACACCCGACAGCGCATCTGTCATGCTCAGGCACGTGAGCCCCGACGGCGACGAAGGCTACCCCGGGAGATTGATGGCGAAGGTGACATACACCCTCACCAACCAGAATGAGCTGGTGATCACCTACAGGGCAAAATCCGACAAGGCCACGCCGGTAAACCTTACCCATCATTCCTATTTTAACCTGGGGGGCGGCCGGGAAAATGCCCTGGGGCACCTGTTGTTGATTGCCGCCGACAGATATCTTCCCGTGAACGCCCACCTCATCCCCACCGGGGAAATGAAAGAAGTGAAAAACACACCCATGGATTTCACCACGCCCTATGCTGTCGGGGAGCGGATTGCAGAAGTTGACGGCGGTTATGACCACACCTACGTGCTCAACGGCACGGGCGAAATGATGAAGGCCGCCGAAGTTCATGAATCCGAAAGCGGCAGGTTCATGGAAGTGTTCACCACCGAGCCCGGCATACAGTTTTATTCGGGCAACTTCCTCGACGGCAGCATCAGCGGCAAGAACGGGATCGTTTACCATAAGCACCACGGTTTCTGCCTCGAAACCCAGCACTTCCCTGATTCACCCAACCAGCCCGGGTTTCCAAACACCATCCTCTACCCCGGTGAAGAGTACGGGTACACTACCATTTACAGGTTTTCCGTAAAATAGACACGCCTTGGCCGGGAAAAAGACCAACGAAAACCCCAGACAGGGCAGGAACAAAGCGCTGCGACTGCTGGTGCCGCTCATCATCATTGCAGGCACCCTCATCCTGTATAACCCTTCGCTCGACAACGGCATCCTTTACGGCTGGGACGACACGCTTTACCTTGGCGACAAGGACGTGCAGGAGTTCAATGCCGGGAACATCCTTGGCTCCTATCACCTGGGCATGTACCAGCCCCTGGCTGTGCTGACGCTGGCCATGAACCATGCGTCCGGCGGCGAAGCTCCCGGACCATACCATGCCACAAACCTCTTCCTTCACGCACTGAATATTTTCCTGGCATGGCTGTTTTTGTACCGGCTGAGCAAAAAGCAGGCCGTTGCCGGCATCGGGGCTTTGCTTTTTGCCGTGCACCCGGTAAATGTGGAAGCGGTGGCCTGGCTCTCGGCCCGGAGCACCCTGCTGTTTACCGCCTTTTTCCTGGGCGGACTGATCTGTTATCTCCGCTGGCTCGAAAGAGCGGAAATAAAAATGTATATCCTTACCCTGCTGCTGGCCCTGGGGGCGCTCTTTTCAAAGTCGCTCGCCATGAGCTTCCCGCTGGTATTGTTCGCCATTGATTATATAAAGGGAAGAAGACCGGCTTTGAAGCCGCTGCTTGAAAAGGTCCCTTTCCTGGCCCTGGCGGTCGTTTTCGGGATCATCACCATTGATGCGGCCGGCACCTATGGGCACATCAAAGCCCTGGAACACGACTACACCTTTGTTGAGCACTTTTTCATCCTTTGTCACACCTGGGTCTTTTACCTGATAAAGTTTATCGCACCCGCGAACCTGTCGCCGGTATATGCCTATCCTGTCGCCGAAGGGGGGCTTTTACCATGGCCGTATTACGTGAGTGCGCTTGTGCCGGCAGCCTTTCTTTTCCTGTTCTTCAAATACCGCTTCCGCATGCGTGATGTTTTCGGCGGGCTGCTGATATTCACCCTGGCCATTTTGCCTGTGCTGCCCTTGTTCTGGTCGCGGGTATTCGTGGCTGCCGACCGTTACGCCTATCATGCCTATACCGGGCTGTTCCTGCTTGCGGGCATACTGCTGGCCGGGCTCTTCAGGCGCATTTGGGCGGGCAACAAATTCAAGGTTTACGGCCTGGCCGTGATCCTTGCCGCTTACGGGATCTTCCTGGTTTGGCAGACAAGCAGGCAGATCCCTTACTGGCAAGATGCCGAAAACCTGCTCAGCCGCGCCGTGGAACTGAGTAAAACCCCGCAGGCAAAAACACTCTCCTTTTTTTACAGGGGGAACAGCAGGCAAAACATGGCCGAGCGGAAGTACCTCGAAGGGCAGGCAGCCTTTAACGAAGGCATGATAAAAAACTCTTTTGCCTATTACCGCGAGGCGCTCAGCGATTACGACTCGGTAATGAAGTACGACACCACCTATATGCAGGCATATGCCAACCGCGGCATGATATACGGGACCCTGATCAGCTATGGCAAAGAGGAGTACTGGGAACAGGCCCGGAAGGATTTCGACAAGGCCATCAGCCTGGATCCGGGCTATGCCGACAATTACTACAACAAAGGCTGGCTTCTCTTTATCACGGGCGACACCGCTTCGGCCTGTACCTTATGGAACAAGGCCCTTGACCGGGGCTCGGTGATGGCAGACAGGCCGCTGAAACAATACTGCAGGTAAGCGGCAATACATCCCGCTAATACACTTCCGGAACAAAAGTCTGTTCATCCATGGGCGGCCTGATGTATCCCTGGCTGATCACCCTTTCGGGCAGGGAAATGTCTTCCCTGGTAAGGTTTTTATAGGGCACCATTGAAAGCAGGTGATGGATACAGTTCAGCCTGGCTTTTCGCTTGTCATCGGCGCGCACCACGTACCAGGGCGAATGTTTGGTATCTGTATAAAAGAACATCTCGTCCTTCGCCCTTGAATACTCAACCCATTTGCTCATGCTGGCAACGTCTACGGGGCTGATCTTCCATCGCCTTGTAGGATCTTTGAGCCGTTGACGGAAGCGGTCTTCCTGCTCTTCGGCACTTACCGAAAACCAGTATTTGATCAGCGTAATTCCCGAATGGATGATCATATGCTCAAAGTGGGGGCATGAGCGAAGGAACTCCCAGTATTCATCGTCGTTACAAAAGCCCATGACCCTTTCCACGCCTGCCCGGTTATACCAGCTCCTGTCGAAGAGAACCATCTCGCCCGCTGCAGGCAGGTGCGACACATACCGCTGAAAATACCACTGTGTCTTTTCACGTTCGGTAGGGTTACCCAAAGCCACTACCCTGCATATCCTGGGGTTGAGCGTTTGTGTGATCCGCTTGATGGTACCTCCTTTGCCCGCGGCATCGCGGCCCTCGAAGATCACCACCACCTTCAGCGCCTTGTGTTTGATCCACTCCTGCAACTTCACCAGTTCGATCTGCAGCTTGCGCAGTTCTTCATCATAAACCTTATTGCTCAGATGTTTTTTTGCCCCGCCGTTTTCTTTTTGGTCTGCCATGATCAAAGTATAATGAAAGCCAAATATAAAAAAATACCGGATGGGCGCTGACATAGCAGGGTAAAATTATCCCGGGCCGCGGTTGGCTGCCATAAAAGCTGAACACCTGACAAATCCTTCCAATTTGTATCTTTGTAAATAAAAACCATTGCGCCATGAGATGTATACACGCCATAGCGGTCATCTGCCTTGCAGCGACTTCAGCTTTTGCCCAGCATCATCCCTGCAGTTATGATTACATGCACCTGAGCGGCACCATTGCCGGCGAGCGGATGATCGCCGACCTGGTCGTTTCCGGCCCGACGATACGGGGCAGCGGCATTTATTATGGTAGCGGCTGCCATGCATCCCTTCCTGCCGGTGAACCCTGCATGCTGCGTTTGGAGGGAAGGGTGGATGCACAGGGGGTAGCCGGCCTGCGGGCATTCCAGCAGGACCTTGAGTGGGGTGAACTATCCGGCCTTTGGGGAAACCCATTCAGGGGGACCTTCAGGGAAGTGGCGGGCGGCAAAACCCACACATTCATGCTGGAAGAAGATTACGGCAGGGGCAGCATACCCCTGACGGGATATTGCCTTGTACAGGATTCAGCCCTGTCAGACAGTCTGCCCTCGCCCAAAGCCAGCCTCCGCCTGGAACTTTTATTGCCCGAGGGGGATGAAGACACCGCATTGCTACGGCAAGCCATCATCAGCAATATCTTTGGGAGCCCACTGGCCGGTCTTCCGGGCGATGATCTCCTGCAAGGCTACGCCAACGACTATTTTGCGGCCTATATCCGGGCCAATGCCGACCTCCTGAGCGAAGGGCATTCGTTCGACTGGCAGAAATCCATTGGCTGCGGAACGGAGATGAACCACAACGGAATACTGGTATACCGTTCCGACAGCTATGGTTACAGCGGAGGCGCGCATGGCCTGGGCAAAACCCAATTTCTCGTCTTTGATACGGAAAAGATGCATCCGGTCGATCTTTCCGCCTTGTTAATCCCTGAATACGAAGCTGCTTTGAGTGAATTGCTGGAGGCTGAATTCAGGGCACAGCACTTCCTGGAACCCGGGCAGGACCTCAGGGATGCCGGCCTGTTCGAAAACAGCATCCCCCCCTCCCCCAACTTTTATGTCACCCCCCGCGAAATGGTCTTTTTTTATAACCCGTACGAACTGGCCCCTTATGCCATGGGCGCCAGCATCATCAGGCTCACCTTCGATCAGATGGAAGGCCTTTTGAACGGCAGCCCGCTGATCGGGCGGCTGACAAAAAAATAAATGATCCGGCCGGGATGACCGCCTGCACACCGGATAAAAAAAGATCATTCAATTATTTAATACCTTTGCTTTTTCGATTTGTTCATGAGCGTTTTCAACACCATATTCACCATACTGACCATTATCGGTTCCCTGGGTATATTCCTGTTCGGGATGGTGCTGATGAGTGAGTCCCTGCAAAAGGTGGCCGGGAAAAGGATGCGCGGCATATTATCGGCCATCACCTCCAACGACTTACGGGGGGTACTCAGCGGGGCCACCATCACGGGGGCGATACAATCGTCATCGGCCACCTCGGTAATGATCATCAGCTTTGTCAATGCCGGGCTGATCAGCCTTCGCCGATCTTTCAGCCTGCTGATGGGAGCCAACATCGGCACAACGGTAACGGCATGGATCATCGTGATCCTGGGCTTTGGAAAGAATTTTAACATTAGCAGCATCATTCTGCCAATTGTGGCGATCAGCCTGCCGCTGCTGTTCACGGGCAGGAGCAGGCAACGCTCATGGGCCGAGTTCATCTTTGGCTTTGCCATCCTTTTCCTGGGGCTGCAACTGCTCAAGAGCAGCATCCCCAACGTTGACCAGGAAACATTCTTCGTGATGCAACTGCAGCACCTGGTCCACTATGGATTCTTTTCCATACTGCTGTTTACCGGCATCGGCATCCTGCTCACGGTGATCTTTCAGTCGTCGAGCGCGATGACCGCCCTGACATTTGTGCTGGCCATCGACGGCTGGTTGCCTTACGACATGGCCGCAGCCATGGTGCTGGGCGAGAACGTGGGCACCACGGTCACGGCCAACATGGCAGCCCTGGTAGGGAACAGGCCGGCGAAGCGGGCAGCCTTCTTCCACTTCTTTTTTAACATTAGCGGGGTAATATGGGCATTGTTCCTTATCCGGTATATGATAACGGGAATTGATCTCTTCCTGGTAAGGTCCACGGGGCATTCGCCGGAAACAGACCCTGCCATGATCCCGCTGGCACTGGCAATATTCCACAGCAGCTTCAACCTGCTGAACACACTCCTTTTTATCGGGTTGCTGCCACAGGCAGAAAACATCATCATGAAGATCATCCCCGAGAGCAGAAAAAAAGAACGCGAAAAATATTTTCTCCGGCACATTGCCTCGCCTTACCTGAGCACTTCGGAATTATCGCTGGTACAAGCCAGAAAAGAAATCTCGATCATGTCCAAACTGGTTTCGAGGATGTTCGGCATGATCCCGGTCCTGCTGATGGAAAAAGAGGAAAAAGCATATGAAAAACTTTACAAAAAGATCAGGAAATACGAAAAGATCACCGACAAGATCGAGGTAGAGATCTATACATACCTTACCAAGGTTTCGGAAAGCAAGTTGAGCGATACCGGGACCGTTGAAGTGCGCAAGATGCTGAAGATCATTCACGATATTGAAAGCATCGGCGATTCATGCCAGAACATGGCCATCGGGATCAACAAGAAGAATATCGGGGGCATTTACTTCAAGCAGGACGTCAGGAATGTATTGAACAGGATGTTCGACCTCGTGAAACAGGCCCTGGACACGATGAACGCCAACCTTGAAAATCCGCATGGCAAGACCGGCCTTGAACGGGCCTTACTTATTGAGAAGGAGATCAATGATCTGCGGAACGACATCCGGATACACCATGTGGAGAACATGAAAGCGGGCAGGTATAATTTTGAGACGGGGCTTGTTTTCAACGACCTGATCAATCATTGCGAAAAGATTGGCGATCATGCCATCAATGTATCGGAAGCCCTCGAAAGGTGATCAGTCGATCATGAAGCCCGCCTGGTAAAACAGGGTCCACCCGGCAGTCCAGTCATAGGTAAAAAATGCCCCCTTGAATTCAACCTCCTCGAAGCATGCCGAAGGCAAAGCTGCAAAGTTATCGAAGACATTTTCGTCGGGGATGACACCATATTTCCCGTTTTCCATCTGCAGCCCGGGGTCTGCAGCAATATTACCGGCCGGCAGGAATGATTCCCTGAAAACGGCATTCTGTTGTGTCACATCCACGCCGGCATTTGAATAAACTGAAAAGATCCCTGCGGGGCTCAGGTCGGGAAAGCCCCAGAAGACATTGTTCATGATGCTGAGGTTGCCCTTTTCAAACTGCCGGTATGAATCATGTGATCCTTCCACATATTCGACGAAACAACCCAGGCCCTGGTAAACCATTACCGAATTGGCAATGGTTCCTGCACCGTTCAATGAAAGATCCATCATTTTGCTTCCTGTTCCGCTGCCCCTGCCAAAGAAGCTGGCATTGAAAATGAGCGGCATGGTATAGGGCTGGCCCGTAACGGGGTCGATGCCGCCGGTACATTCGATCACCTTATCGCCTCCGGCCGGGTCCTGTACGCCGAGCAGGAACTGGCCGCAGCCCTGGTATCCCAGGTCATAATCGAAAAGGTCGTCGCCGCAGAATGCCACCAATACATAGCTGTAATTTACGGTTCCGCCAAAGAATTCAATCCCGTCGTCGGTGCATGATATCACTTCAACATGGTCGATGACGGTTTTATTACCGACGCCACCCAGTGTAAGCCCGTTGATCTCATTCCCTTCGCCGATGTTGGTCCCTGCATGCCTGACCGACACATACTGCAGAACGCCGGAATCGTCCTCCGGATCAGGCCCCCCATAGACGGTGCGTGGCTCCGTAAGCGGGATGCCTTCGACATTGGCTTCGCCGGCCGAGAGGTTGAGTGGGGCGTTCCCCAGTATGATCAGGCCTCCCCACAAGCCTTTGGCCATGGGTGGTATGGATCCCTGCAGGTCGTCGCCTTCGGCTGTGAAAACAATGGGTTTTTCGGCCGTACCCCTTGCAATGATCTTCCCTCCCCTGGCCACGATCAGGGCACTGGCAGCGGCACCCTGCCCGGGTCTTGACCTGATCACCGTGCCGGCTTCAATCGTCAGCACCTGCCCGTCGTTCACGAAAACAAAACCCTCGAGCAGATAACTATTCTCTCTTTTCCATGTTACCGTTCCCGTCCCTTCACCATTGTCGCTGATGGTAACCAGGCCACCGGGCAATTCATAGCTGCTTTTCCTGCATGCGGGCAACAATGGCGCCAGTAATGCAGCGAACATAATTGCGCAATAAGCTTTGTGTTTTATTCCTTTCATCTTCCAGGCCCGTTAATGAAGTTTATATTCGAAATTCAGATAAATAAATGCCACATTGCCGGCATTACTTGCATATGGAACCCAATCCTGGTAGTTCAGGGCGATCTTTACCTGCCGGATGGGCGAATACTGAACGCCCCCGATAAAGGCACTGCCGTCCGATTCAAGGTTCCACGGATAATCGTCGCCCTTTATGATATTTGAATAAAGCTGGTCGTACCTGGCAAATACTTCCCACTGTTTCAGGAATTCATATGCAGCATAAACGGAATATCCATATTTGTCCTGGCCTTTGTAAAAGCGGTTATTGAACTGATAATTATACTCAACGCCCCCGGTAAAGCGATCGGGGAGCCTGTAGCCAAGAAAACCGCTGACGGTCGACTGCACCACACCCTGCAGGATATAGTCGGCATATACCCGAAAAACCACGTTTTTTATGGGGAACAGCGTAAGTCCAAGACCCGGCCTGAAAGCATTATCGGTCTGAAGTTTCGTATAGCCTTCGCCGTTATAAAAGCCGAAGTCGGCATGCACGCGCTCATGGAAGCGGTATGCGATATTCCATCCCAGGTCGGCACGGGGGCCGAAGCCGAATTCGTCCATGAACGACTTTTCAATATAGCGATGTCCCCAGTATTTTTCCTGCAGAGCGACCTGCAACACGTCGATAATGCCGAAACTGCTGGTCAGCCGGTTTCGGCTGTATTTCAGGTAAGCGTTCTTGAAATAGGCAAAGCGGCGGAGCAGGGAATACTCCGATGCGTCATTGGGGCTTCCGATATCGAGTTTCAGGCATATCTCATAATGCGGCGCCAATTGGTAAATATATCCGAAGTATGCCCGCCTGATCTCAAAACCTGCATCGTCGGAGTTTTTATCGATCCTGGAATTAAAATTGGAATAGATCGTCAGGATGGGATGGCCATGGGGTTTAAAACCATCTTCCTGCCCGTCAGTTTGCGACCGGCCGGTGGAAGATATTAACAATATGAGGGAAAATGTGAAAAACAAATATGGTTTTTTCATAGGAAGAATGGATGATTGGTTTATTTTTAGCCGGAAAACAAGGTCAAAAATGGTCATTTTTTTCATAAATCAGCCTCTTTACAATAATAATAAATTAACATTAAATTAACATTGTATTCGGGGATGAATGGCCCTGACTGCATATTTTTGTCGTTCATACACCAAAGTCAATGGAGACATTTTACCTGGTTCTTGTTGTTGTTTTATTTGGTCTGGCCATATCCGACCTCATGGTCGGTGTGACCAACGATGCGGTGAATTTTTTGAACTCCTCCATCGGTGCGAAAGCCGCTCCTTTCAAGATCATTATGCTGATCGCGGCCCTGGGTGTACTGGTAGGGGCTACCTTTTCGAGCGGGCTGATGGAAGTTGCACGAAAAGGGATCTTCCATCCCGGGCAGTTCTATTTTTCCGAGATCATGATCATCTTCCTGGCGGTGATGATCACGGACGTGATCCTGCTGGATGCCTTCAACACCTTCGGACTTCCCACATCCACCACAGTCTCGATCGTGTTTGAGTTGCTCGGCGGTGCGGTTGCCATTTCGCTGCTAAAGATCTATTCCTCCACCGAAACCCTGGCCCATCTGGGAAATTATATCAACTCCGAAAAAGCCCTGGCCATCATTACGGGCATCCTGCTGTCGGTAGTCATTGCATTTACCATCGGGGCTTTCGTGCAGTACCTGGCAAGGATTGCCTTTACTTTCAACTACAAGAAAAACATACGGTATTTCGGTTCACTATACGGGGGTATTTCGCTCACCGTGATCATCTATTTCATGCTCATCAAAGGGGCAAAGGGGGCATCCTTTATCAGCGACGGCATGCTGGCATGGATACAGCATAACACCTGGATCATCATCCTGGGCAGTTTTATTGGATGGACCATCCTCTTCCAGCTACTCACCTTCATATATAAACGTTTTGATGTGCTCAAGGTGGTGGTACTGGTTGGCACATTTGCGCTGGCCATGGCTTTTGCGGGGAACGACCTGGTCAATTTCATCGGGGTACCCCTGGCAGGGTATGAATCATTCCTTGTCTGGCGGGATTCAGGGGCCGCTGCCGACGGCATGCTCATGGGTGCCCTTGCCCAGCCCATCGCCACCAAAACCTATATGCTGCTCATTGCCGGGCTCATCATGGTGATCACCCTGTATAAATCGAAAAAGGCACGTTCGGTTATTGACACTGAAATCAACCTGGCACGGCAGGGCGAAGGAAGCGAGCGGTTCAGTTCAACCCTTTTTTCGAGGCTGATTGTGAGGCAGACCCGGAAGGCGGCCAAAGGGGTAAATGGCCTGATCCCCGAAAGAGTAAAGCATAACCTTAACAAACGCTTTGATCTCGATAAAGTTAAAGAGATCAGCATCAAGCAGCAAAAGAAAGATGCCGTTTCATTCGACATGATCAGGGCATCCGTTAACCTGGTCGTTGCCAGTATCCTCATCGCCTTCGGCACATCACTCAAACTACCCCTGTCAACCACTTATGTTACTTTTATGGTTGCCATGGGTACCTCACTTGCCGACGGGGCATGGGGGCGTGAAAGTGCGGTATACAGGGTTACCGGCGTACTTTCGGTCATCGGGGGATGGTTCCTGACGGCATTCACGGCCTTTACGGTTTCCTTCATCATTGCCATGATCATCTATTTTGGAAAAATGCCTGCCGTTGCCGCATTGATCCTGGTTTCGGCATTCCTTGTTTTCCGCACCCACATGCTTCACAAAAAAAGGGTAGAAAAGAAAAACAGCCGGGCCAAATCCTTTGAGGGGGAAGAAAAACTGAACGGCAAAAATATTGTCGACAAGTGTTCCGATACCGTTAGCGAAATCCTGGAAGAAGTGCCCATTACTTTCTTTTCGGTGATCAAGGGGCTGGCCAATGAAGACCTCCGCAAGCTGCGAAAGAAAAGCCGGCAGGCCTCCGAATTCAATAAAAAGGCAAAATACCTCAAAGACAACCTCCATCAGACCATCGACCAACTGGAAGAAGATTCTGTCGACACGGGCCATTATTACGTTCAGGTGCTCGACTTCCTGCGCGAGATCACCCGCTCGGTTTACTTCATTGCCAAAACGGCTACCGTCCATATCGACAATAACCACAGGGGGTTGCTTCCCGGTCAGGTTGAGGAGCTCAACAAGCTCAATGTGAAAATTGCGGCCATGTACCAGGATATTCTTCAGTCGATACGTGAGCACAGGTATACGGAGATCAGCAACATCATTGATCAGCAGGCCGAAATCCTGAAATTGATCGAAGAAATCAACAAAAAACAGATCAAGCGTATCAAGAACCAGGAAGCGGGTACCAAGAACAGCCTGATGTACCTGGGTATCCTCAGTGAGATGAAGTCCATCCTGTTCTATACCATCAACCTGGTCAAGTCGCAACGCGATTTTATCCTTGAACAGGATGATGAAGACGAGCAATAATCCCATACTGAAGATCATATCGGGCGGCCAGACGGGCGTAGACCGCGCAGCGCTTGATTTTGCCCTCGGCAACGGCTTTGCCTGCGGCGGATGGTGCCCGGCCGGAAGAAAGGCCGAAGACGGCCCCATACCCGAGTCATATCCGCTCCGTGAAAGTCCCGTTGAATCCTATGAAGTACGTACCCGCATGAATGTGACGGAGGCCGGCGGCAGCCTGATCATTCACAAGGGCACGATGGATCGCGGCACGGATCTGTGCCACCGCTACTGCCTTGAATACGGTAAACCCGTATTTGTTATCGATCTTTCCGGCAGCTACAGCAAGGAGGCGTTCATGCAATGGTGCCGTGAGAACAAGGTGAGTGTCTTAAACATTGCCGGCCCGCGCGAAAGCAATGCTGAGGGGATCGGCCGGGAAACAAAAACACTGCTTGAAAAAATCTTGAAATAAGGGTGCAAATTACCACGGGCAGGACATACCGGTTTATCAGTCCTCAAACCACATTCCCCTGATCATCCTTTCCTTTCCCTGCATATCCTTCCGCAATTCAATATTGCTGAAGCCCTGTTTCTCCAGTAATCCGGCCACGTCACGGGCGCTGCCTTCATTGCATTCAAAGAACAGCGACCCTCCAAGGTCGAGATGGGAAGCGGAAAAGAGGATAATCTCGCGATAGAAGGCCAGGGGGTCGTCGCCATCGACAAAAAGTGCGATATGGGGTTCAAAACCTGTCACATTAACCATCATCTTTTCCCTGTCGGCCGGGGTTACATAGGGAGGATTGCTGACGATCAGCCCGAAAGAGGGAAGCCGCTCCCATGAAGGCCGGTGAAAGATATCGAGTTGTGTAAGGAAAATGGCTGCCTTCTGTTTAATTGCATTTTCCTGGGTCACGGCGAGGGCCTCATCGGAAACGTCAAGCGCCCACACCTCGCAAGCGGGCAAGCACCTGTGCAGCGTAATGGCAATACAACCGCTGCCGGTGCCCACATCGAGGATACGCGTGTTTTCGCCGCTGCGCTTCAGCTCATCCGTGACCCACGAAACCAGTTCTTCTGTTTCCGGCCGGGGAATGAGTACCGAAGGGTTCACCGTAAAGGGATAACCGTAAAACCATGCCGTACCGGTAATATACTGAAGCGGTTCCATCTGCAGGAGCCTCTTCAGGGCATGCTGCAGAAAAAACAACTCCGACTCGGTGAGTTCACGCTCCCTGTCCATCACAAGCTCCGCAGCAGATCTGCCCGTCAGATGACTGAACAAAGCCTGCGTGATGGCCGCTGCCCCGGTCCCGGGGTATACTGCAAGCAGTTCTTCTGCGACCAGCCTGCGCATTTCACCGATCCTGGCCGAATGGATGTTCACCCTTCAAAATTAACGAATTTCCGTATATTTGATGATCCCAATAACCGGATTGAAATATGAAAGGAGACATACTGATCATTCATAACCTGCACCGCAAGGCGGCCAGGCAGGCCGTTGAGCTGATGCTGCCGGAAATATCAGATTTCGAAGGCAGGTATTGCATTACCGTGGCCGGCGAGTCTGGCGCCGGGAAATCGGAGGTTGCCGCCGCCATCGCTTCCGTACTGGAAAAAAAAGGATTTCCTTCCTATGTTTTTCAGCAAGACGATTATTTCATATACCCCCCCGGGACCAATGCAGCGAAAAGGCAGGAAGACATTGGCTGGGTGGGGATGCAGGAAGTTAAGCTTTCGCAGCTTGACGCCAACATCGAAGCCGCCAGGAGTGGCAACGACATCATTGAGAAGCCATTGGTAATCTTTGACGAAGACCTCATCACAAGCGAAAAAGTGGATCTTGGCGGATATAAAGTACTCATAGCGGAAGGGACCTATACAAGTGCACTGAAGCAGGCCGACTGCCGCATCTTTATCGACCGCAACATGGAAGACACCAAAAAGGCCAGGCTGAAGCGGGGCAGGGAAAAACAGGATGCATTCCTTGAGCAGATCCTGCGCATAGAGCACGGGATCATCAGTGCACAAAAGAAGGATGCAGACATCATCATTACCCGTAAGTACGAAGCCATAAAACAAGCACGACATGAATAACAGCAGCAGGAAGATTGCCATGCTGAGCACGCATGGTTACTTTGATCCCATACCACAGCTGGGACGGACCGACACCGGCGGGCAGGTGGTATATGTACTGGAGCTTGCCAAAGCACTGGCAGCGGCAGGTTATGCCACTGATATCTATACGCGCTGGTTCGATCCTGATCAGCCGCAGATCGATCCCGTACCCGGGCACCCGGAAGTCAGGGTCATCAGGATACCGGCAGGCCCGTGGGAATTCATCCCAAAAGAATTCATCTATGATGTGCTGCCTGAACTGTCAAAAAACATGATCGAATTCATCAGGGAGAACAATCTTGATTATGAACTCTATCACGGGCATTACGTGGATGCAGGCATTGTGGCAGTGGATGTGGCAGGGGCCATGAACAAGCCTGTATACTTCACGGCACATTCGCTGGGAGCCTGGAAAAGGGACCAGATGGGCGGAGACCCCGGAGAAATGGAAGAAAGATTCAATTTCAGGCACAGGATAGCCGAGGAAATGCGTATTTTCAAAAGTGTCAATGCCCAATCCCTCACCTCTGTGGTACAGCATGAAAAGCTGAGGGAATTATATGATTATGATGCCGGCAACATTGAGATCATCCCCCCCGGGGTGGATGTACACCACTATTATCCGCCCCGCGCGGGCGATAAAAAAGTTAAGACGCCCCTGCCGGAAAAATATGTCTTTTGCCTTAGCAGGATCGACAGCAACAAGGGGCACGACCTGTTGCTCCACGCATGGGAACTTGTATTGAAGCAGATCAGGGACACAACACTGGTGATCGGCGGCGGGTCGCCCAACCCAAAACCCAGGGAGCTTGAGGTGTTTGCGGGCATGGACAAGATCATTAGGGAAGCGGGTATGGCCGACAGCATCATAAAGATCGGTTACGTCCCCGATGGTATGATGCGTCCCTATTACCAGCAGGCCCTTTTGTTTGTGATGCCATCGCTTTTTGAACCCTTCGGCATGACCAGCCAGGAGGCCATGGCCTGCGGCACCCCCGTTATTGCTTCAAAGTTCGGGGGTATCCGAAACACCATCAGGCATGGATACAACGGGCTGCTGGTTGACCCTTCCGACCGGGTTGAGTTTTCACGTGCCATCATCGATCTGCTGCATGACGATAAAAAACGTGAAACCCTTGCCGGGAATGCACATAAAGTGATCCTTAAAGAGTACAGCTGGGAAGCCATCGCCAGGCGGCACCTTGAATTTTACCTTAAATACCGGCACTGACAGGGTTTTTAATAATGAGCACATGTAAAGAGGATCCGGGGTGGAGGAAAGATACAAGCCTTACTCCCGCCCCATTCGGTAACTGACGAAGTGATCGTAACATAAACGCCAACACCCATGATCTTTCTTGTTCTGACCATACTGCAATCGACGGCCATCTTTGCCGTTATGAAGCTGTTTACGCGTTACAGGATCGACAACTTCCAGGCCATTACCATCAATTATGTCATTGCCGTTGCCTTCGGGCTGGTCATTTACCGGGGTCCCGTCAGCCCGGTGCTGATAGCCGGTGAACCCTGGTTCTTCTATGCCCTGGTGTTGGGGGTCACCTTTATTGCCACCTTTTACATTTTCGCCCTTTCGGCGCAAAAAGTTGGTGTGGCACTCACTTCGGTTGCCAGCAAAATGTCAGTGGTGATACCGGTCATTGCCGGACTTTTCCTCCTGCAGGAACAGATCACCCTCCTGGCCGCTACCGGAGTGGTCCTGGCCATGGTTGCCTTTTACCTCACACTGGGCAGGGGGGCAAAAAGCTCCTTCCCCAGGAAATACGTTGTATTGCCTTTATTCCTTTTCCTGGGCAACGGTGTGAACGACACCCTTATGAAATACAGCGAATACCGGTTTATCGATGACAACAACGAGCTGATACTTTTTCTTTCCATCATCTTTTTAACGGCCCTCGTGGCCGGCCTGATAACGGGAGCGTTCAGGCATCTCAGGCTTCCCCCTCGTGTCAGCTGGCGGAACATCCTTGCAGGGACCATCCTGGGGATGCTTAATTTCGGATCGACCTTTTATATACTGAAGGCCATGGGTGAATACGACAGCGCCATGGTTTTTCCGGTGGTAAACGCAGGAATTGTTACCTTGTCGGCCATGACCGGATTCCTGCTATTCAGGGAGCGGCTCAGCCGGGCCAACTGGCTGGGCATCCTGCTGGCCATCACGGCCATTTTACTCATCTCCAATGCACAGTGATCATGTTTGACGATACTTACAAAACCATCGCATCGAAGGCTGAAGGGATTTATAAGGACAGGGGAAGCAAATTCATCGCCCTTGCATTCCCGGTAAAGAGCGAGGCAGAGATAAAGGAAGTACTTGAAAATGTAAGGAAGGATTACCATGATGCCCGTCATCACTGTTATGCATGGATACTGGGGCATGATAAGTCGGCTTACCGCCAAAACGATGACGGCGAGCCATCGGGCACGGCCGGCAGACCCATCCATGGGCAGTTGCTGTCGTTCGATCTCACCAATATACTCCTGGTCGTGGTGCGCTATTTCGGAGGCACCAAACTGGGCGTCCCGGGCCTCATCAGGGCATATAAAACAGCCGCAAAGGAGGCTTTGTCGGCCGCCGGCATCGTTACAATGACCGTTCACGACGTATATGAGTTGCACTTTGAATACCCCCTTCTGAATGAGGTGATGCGTTTCCTTAAGGATGAAAAACTGGAAATACTGAAACAGGATTTCCGGCTCGACTGCAGGCTGGTTTTTCAGGTCAGGAAGAACGACAGTCATCAGGTTTTTGACAAAGCAGCAAAGATAAACGGTGTAAGAATCCGTTATTTATATATGGTCTGAATTCAGATTAGCCCCTTATTCAGTTTTTTTTCCATCCTGGAAAAAAAATGTTAACTTTATAAACGAAAAAGATCCGGTGAAAACTCAAGCATTTATCACAGGTAATTCGAATAAGCCAAAGCACAAAACAGTGTGATACAAGAGTATAAGATTTAAGCAATGAAATACCGTTATTGACCCATTTAGATACGACAATTTTTTTAATAAGTCAATAGCGTTTTTTGTTTTTTTTTAACTTTTTTTGATACATCTTTGTTAACCAAAATCAGCTTCCAGATCACTCAAATGACGACCGGGTATCATTAAGGGCAGCACGAGGCTTACGAATTATCTTATTTTTTGAATCTTTTATTTTTTCTGATTGCTGATGGAAAAAAAAGCTGTTGAAGTATGGGAAAACTGTTTGAAGATCATCAAGGATAATATCCATTATCAAAGCTTTAAAACCTGGTTCGTTCCCATTCAACCACTCAGACTTGAGAATGATGTGCTCACCATACAGGTGCCGAGCCAGTTTTTTTATGAGTGGCTTGAGGAGCACTACATCAATCTTTTGAAGAAGACCATCAAGAAAGAACTTGGCGCAGAAGGCCGGCTCGAATACAGCATCATCATGGATAATTCATTCCAGTCGGCCAACCCGTATTCCATCAAGGTACCCACATCCAACCGCAGGGCCACGAGAAACCCGGCTGTTCCCATGCCCATCGACATCAACCGGAACGGGGCCAAGGAGATTCCCAACCCATTCATCATCCCGGGGCTGAAGAAGATCAAGGTAAACTCCCAGCTTGTCGACTCCTACTCGTTCGACAATTTTGTTGAGGGCGACTGCAACCGGCTGGCTCGTTCGGCGGGATTTGCGGTAGCGGAAAATCCAGGCAGGACCGCCTTCAACCCATTGCTTATCTATAGCGATGTCGGGCTTGGGAAAACACACCTTGCTCATGCCATCGGCATACAGGTAAAGAATAATTTCCCCGAAAAAACCGTGCTTTACGTGAGCAGCGAGCAGTTCATCGCACAGTACATCGATTCGGTAAGGAACAACAACCAGAATGACTTCGTTCATTTTTACCAGATGATCGACGTGCTGATCATTGACGACATTCAGTTCCTGGCGGGAAAGGAGAAAACCCAGGATGTGTTCTTTCACATCTTCAATCACCTCCACCAGAACAGCCAACAGATCGTGATCACCTCAGACAAGCCGCCCATCGACCTCAAGGGCATGGAGCCACGCCTGCTGTCGAGATTCAAGTGGGGACTGGCCGCCGACCTTCAGCCGCCCGACCTGGAAACACGTATCGCCATCCTGCAGAAAAGGCTATATAATGACGGTATCGAAATGCCCGAAGATGTGCTCGAATACCTGGCATACAGCATCAACACCAATGTACGGGAGCTCGAAGGCGCCCTCATCTCCATCCTGGCGCAATCATCGCTCAACAAAAAGGCCATTACCCTGGAACTGGCCAAACAGATGATCGACAAATTCGTTAAGAATACGGCCAGAGAAATATCCATTGATTACATTCAAAAAGTGGTGTGCGATTACTTCAACCTCTCCATCGATGTAATCAACTCAAAAACCCGTAAGAGAGAGATCGTCCAGGCCCGCCAGCTGGCTATGTATTTTGCCAAAAAACATACCAAGGCTTCACTTGCCACCATCGGGCTGCATTGCGGCAACAAGGACCACGCCACGGTACTTCACGCCTGCCGGACAGTCAACAACCTCATCGACACCGATAAGCAGTTCAGGATATACGTGGAAGAACTCGATAAAAAAATCAAAATGTAGATCCCGGCCAGGTCCGCTCACCGGCATGGTCAAGTATTCCGTAAAGCATGAAAATTCTGTTTGTTTGTCTTGGCAATATCTGCCGTTCACCCCTGGCCGAAGGCATCCTCCGCAAAAAATTCGAAGAGCGAAACATCAAAGGCATCATCGCCTCGGCCGGCTTTGAGCCCTATCACGAAGGCCAGCATCCCGATCCGCGATCGGTGGCAACGGCAAAAAACCATGGCATTGATATAGCCGACAAGGTGGCAAGGCTTTTTGCCGAAGACGATTTCGATTATTACGACAGGATCTATGTGATGGATGCCCGCAACCATGCAGATGTGATGCGGGTTGCCCGGAACGGGAAAGACCGCGAAAAGGTCGATTACCTGATGAACACGGCCTACGAAGGCCGGGATATGGAAGTCCCGGACCCCTATTACGGCGGCAGCGATGGTTTTGAGAATGTATACCGGCTCATGAACCTCGCCTGTGAAAAAATTGCCGACGGGATGGACCGCTGAGCATTGCAATTCTTCCTGAAACATCATTCCCTTTTTATTACCTTCGTATCCAAAGAAGATAAACCATGCAGGCTCCCGACCTGAAAAGCATCAAAGAAGCGGCCGCACGCATCAGGCCATACATACACTGTACGCCCGTTCTGCAGAATGCCGGCATCGACAGCTTGCTGGATGCCGAA
Organism: uncultured Bacteroidales bacterium; assembly: GCA_964531985.1. GTDB lineage: Bacteria > Bacteroidota > Bacteroidia > Bacteroidales > B18-G4 > B18-G4. Next base: position 41,871 of record CAZHFC010000022.1, on the reverse strand, counting down.
GTATTTTTTAAATGCGAGAATTTCCAGAAAGCAGGCGCCTTTAAGTCGCGGGGTGCCTGCAACGCCGTATTTTCCCTTGACACCGGCCAGCTCGGCAAAGGTGTTTGCACGCATTCATCGGGCAACCATGCGCAGGCCCTCGCCCGTGCCGCCTCCCTGCGCCAAACGGAGGCCCATATCGTAATGCCACGCACCTCCCCTGCCGTGAAGGTGGCCGGGGTCAGGGCTTATGGGGGAAAGATCACTTTTTGCGAGCCCACTTTAAAAGACCGTGAAGAAACCCTTAAAAGGGTTATGGCCGAAACCGGCGCCCTGGAGATCCATCCATACAACAACCTCATGATCATTGCCGGACAAGCCACCGCAGCCCTTGAACTGCTTGAAGAAACCGGCGAACCTGATCTCATCATGACGCCGGTTGGCGGCGGCGGACTGACCAGCGGCACCGCCCTCACGGTGAAGTACCTTACCCAAAACTGCAAGGTTTACGCAGCCGAGCCGGCAGGGGCCGACGACGCCTACCGCTCCTTTTATGAAGGCAGGCTCATCCCGTCCGTCGACCCGAAAACCATTGCCGACGGACTGCTCACCTCCCTGGGGAGCCTGACCTTCCCCATTATCACCCGCTATGTGGACGGCATCGTTACAACCAGCGAAGAAGCCATCATCAGGGCCATGCGCCTGATCTGGGAACGGATGAAGATACTGGTTGAGCCCTCTTCGGCCGTACCCCTCGCCGCACTGCTCGAAAATAAACCGGACATCCGTGGGAAAAAGGTCGGCATTATCTTGTCGGGAGGGAATATCGACCTGGATAAACTGCCATGGAACCGAGAATGAAAACAAGCTGCCTTGGCGATGAATAAAGGAAAACTATACCTGGTACCAACCTTGCTTGGCGACACATCCCCCCGGGATGTCCTCCCGGCCGGACTCGGAGATATCCTTTCCCGCATATCCCACTTTGCGGTTGAAGACCTCCGGACGGCCAGGCGCTTCCTGAGAAAGATCGACAAAGATGCCGACATTGACAGCATGCATTTTTTTCTGCTGAACGAACACAGCGGCCCCGAAGAGGCAGAAGAGATCCTTGAAGTGCTCAGGCAGGGTCATGACGCGGGATTGCTTTCCGAAGCCGGCCTTCCCTGTGTTGCCGACCCGGGTTCGGGGCTGGTATCAATGGCCCACGCCCGGGGCATCAGGGTCGTCCCCCTTTCAGGGCCTTCATCCATCACCCTGGCCCTGATGGCTTCGGGTTTTAACGGGCAAAACTTTGCCTTCAGGGGTTACCTTCCCGTAGATGCAAAAATGAGGGCAGCCGCCATCAGAAATATGGAACAAGACGCTTACAGGGAAGACCAGACACAAATATTCATCGAAACCCCCTACAGGAACATGCAGGTATTTAACGCGCTCATCGCCAATTGCCTGCCCGAAACCCGGCTGTGTATTGCCGCCAACCTGAGTTGCGAAAACGAAATGATCAAAACCCGCAACATCCGGCAATGGAAAGAGAACCCGCCCATGCTGAACAAGCAGCCGGCAGTATTCCTGATCTACAAATAAAACCAGGCTATTTAAAATCCGTTAATGATTGTGCCCTTCGGGGCCATGCACATGGCCATGCTCGATCTCCTCATCAGTGGCATCGCGAACATCAAGGATCTCCCCCTTGAAATGCAGATCCTTTCCCGCCAGGGGATGATTGAAATCCATGACAACCTTGTCGTCCCTGATCTCTAAAACCTTACCGATAAGTGTATGCCCCTCGTCATTCTGCATGGGGATGTCGTTACCGACAAAAAGAATACTGTCGTCAATCCTGCCATCAATCTCAAACACATCCTTGTCAAGTTCCATGTAGGCATCATCGCGTACGGGGCCATAGGCATTGTCGCTGCCGAGGCTGAATGCATACTCGGCACCGGGTTCAAGACCCTGGATATTTTCTTCGAACATGGGCAGCAAAAACCCCGACCCATAGAGAAAAACAAAGGGCTTTTCGCTTGTAACTTTCTGGATCATTGTCCCGTTCTCATCATTCTCGGTGAGGGTGTACGTCAATGAAACTACCTTTTCGTTGGCTATCTTCATAATTTCCTTTTTTAAAGAATTCTTTTCATCAATTCCATGACGAAATTAGCATATATCTGCCAAACAGTCAAATTTTCTTGTTGTTTTTGTAATCAAAACGTTTTAGCAACGTCTAATTTACATATAATTGTATCATCGTTGAACTGAACAAAGACCTTCATGGATCAAAGCATCCTGAGCATCCGGAACCTAAGCAAGAAATACGGCAGGATACGTGCTGTTGACGAGCTTTCAATGGAAATTCCCAAAGGCAGCGTTTACGGCATACTGGGGCCAAACGGGAGTGGCAAGACCACCACCCTGGGCCTGGTGCTCTCGGTGATCAACCCCAGCGCGGGAAGTTTTTCCTGGTTCGGGGGAATACCGTCGAAGGCCGACAGGACAAGGATCGGGGCCATACTCGAGGTGCCGGTATTCTATCCCTACCTCTCGGGCGAAAAAAACCTGCGGATCATCGCATCGATCAAAGGCTGCTCCTGCGAAAAGATACCCGAATTACTGGACATGGTAAAGCTGACGGAGCGTAAAAACAGCCGCTTCCGCACATATTCGCTGGGCATGAAGCAGCGGCTGGCCATAGCAGCCGCAATGCTTGGCAATACCGAGGTACTGATCCTTGATGAGCCGACCAACGGGCTCGACCCGCAGGGCATTGCCGAGATCCGTGAACTTATATTGCGGATCGCCGCGGAGGGCATGACCATTATCCTTGCCAGCCACCTGCTGGATGAGGTTCAAAAAACATGTTCACATGTGGCTGTACTCAACAAAGGTAAAAACATCTTTACCGGGAAAGTGGATGAAATGGTCAATGCCTCTTCCGAAGTCGAGATCATGGCTTACGATGAGGAAGGATTGGACAGGGGACTGAAAGAAAACCCACACGTCGTCAGCTATGCCAGGGAGGGGAACCGTTGGGTGGTGAAGCTCAGTGAGGGTTATGACAGCAGTGAACTCAACCAATACTTTCTATCGCGCAAGGTAATTTTGAGCCAAATAACCATAAAGAAAAAAAATCTCGAGAAATATTTTCTTGAAATACTGGAAAAGAAATGATCAGGCTGCTTAAGATAGAGATCAGCAAATTTGCAGGTAACAAGACCTTCTGGATCCTGAGCGGCCTGTATGTGGTTCTGATCTCGCTATTCTTTTTCGGTGTACAGGCTTTCCTCGACGACCTGGCTGCACAGGCCAACAAACAAAGTCCCATCCCGCTGCCGGGCATCAGTGCCTACAGCCTGCCCGACATCTGGCACAACCTGACTTACATAGCAGGTTATTTCAAGATCTTCCCAGCTTTGATCGTGATCATCCTCATTACCAACGAATACGCCTATAAAACCATTCGTCAGAATATCATCTGTGGTTTCAGCCGCTGGGACTTCCTGAAAAGCAAATTCCTGAGCCTGGCACTGTTTTCACTGGCGGCCACATTACTGGTATTTGTCATTGGTCTGATCCTTGGATTGATCCATACTGATCATGTGAGTTTTCATGATGTTTTCGGAAGGATGGAATTCCTGGCAGCCTATTTCCTGGAGGTCTTCGCATTCCTGATGTTTGCTTTCCTGATCGGAATGCTGGCAAAACGGTCGGGATTGGCCATTGGCCTGTTGCTGCTGTACTTCTACATCATTGAACCCTTAGCCAGGTTCAGGCTGCCCGCTTACATTGCCGATTACTTTCCCAAGAAAGCCATTGGCTCGCTCATCGACATTCCCAATACCACCATCATGCGGCTCTTCGGGGTTGAATTCCAGGATTACATCAGCCTGACAGATACCGCCCTGGTAGCTGGCTATGTGATCGTTTTCGGTGCGTTATCATATTGGATAATTCTCAAACGCGACCTCTGAGCATTCCTTTTTATTAACTTTGGTCTTCCGAATTACTCACTTAACATGCAGAAACCATGAAGAAAAATCATGTCATAATGGCAAGCCTCGCGGCCGTCATTACCATTGCAAGTCTCGCCCTGCTTTCGTTCAGACCGGCAACAGAGACACAAGGCACCTATGCCACCATGAGCATCTATGAGAACTATGCGGTTGTCAACTCCAAGATCGTGATCACCTATGCCGATGATGAGAGTGAAGTCATAGAACTCGGGCCATTCAAATACAATGACGAATACATGCTCGACAACAACCGCACCATCAACAGGGCCATGAACCTGATGGCTTCCAGGGGATACACCCTGGTCACATCCGGCAGCAGCGGCAAGATCAACTCGAGCAAGGCCATGAGGATATCAACCTACATCTTCCGTAAACAATGAGGCTGAAGGCCTTCAGATATCTGGCATATATGCCGCTTATCCTGTTGGCAGGCTGTGCCGCAGGCACTGATCTGCCAGCGGTGGTTGGCGGTGCCGACGGCAAATACGACAGCGGTTTCCCACATGGGAACAGTGGTCCGCAGCTTGCGGCAGTGGCCGCATCGATACAAAAAGTGGACGTGCTGGTATTTTACAATACATTTGAATTTCCATCCGGCAGCCGCCTGAGCCTGGACAGCATTCGCAGCAGCAAGTCAAATCTTTCAAATCTGGCGTTAAACACCAACGTTTTTTCGGAGGCGGCCGGCGGCACCACCCTGTTGATATATACGGGAGCAGACCGCATTGCACTCCTGGGCTGCGCCCATGTTGTCGATTTCCCCGACACCCTGGTATCTTATCATCCCCCGCCGGATGATCAGTTTGTCAGTGCCATAGGCTTGAAGGTAAGGCAGCAGATCAATGCCTCAGGGATCAGGGGTGGCAGCGAGCTGGAAGTGCTGGCTATCGACAGCAAAGACGACATTGTCCTTCTCGGTAAAACGATGGAGGCCGGCACGACTCATGAATATACCGCTTTCTCCTACCCGCTTGGAAAGTCGGAGGAACTTGAATGGGGAAACTTCGTTTACGTATTGGGGTTCCCCATGGGACAGCGCATGGTTGGGCATGGCATTGTGAGTGACCCTGCCCGTATCGGCAAGGGCACCTTCCTGATCGATGCCGTATTTAACGAAGGGTACAGCGGTGCCCCGCTGATCGCTATCCGCGACGGCCTGCCAAATTTTGAGATGGTCGGCATGGTACGCTCTGCTGCCGCCACCGAGCGCATTTATCTCCTGCCTGAGTATGACCCGTCAAAAGGGGAACATATCCCGGGCATTCCCTATCATGGCACCATCACCACAGCAAAAGAAAAAAACATCAGGTATGGGATCACTTTCTCGACAACCACCGCCAGCTTGCGAAAGTTTTACTCTCAGCATCGTGATCATTTGATAAGCAAAGGCTATTATCTGGATGAATTCTTTTCAGTTGCGCAGTGAGTCGCACCCCTACGGGGCGCAAAAATGCTTTTTCAACGTTTTCTTCCATCAACCTTATGCCCCTGCGGGGCATTTCAGTCAGGGATTTCATAAAGCACCAGCAATAAACAAATGGCAAATCGCGCACCCGGGCCCGCAGGGTCCAAACGTCGATACCCTGATGCGGATGCTGTCATCCGGCGCCCCGTAGGGGTGCAACGATTATCCGAAATATCTCTTCAGCGCTGCCAGGCGTTTCAGCAGGGGCGGATGGGAATAATAAAAAAACACATAGGCCGGATGCGGCCGCATGTTGCTGAGATTATCCACCGAAAGTTTTTTCAGCGCTGAGGCAAGCGCTTCGGCATCATAATGTTCAGCCGCATAACGATCGGCTGCATATTCATTTCTCCTGGAAATGTAATTCATGACCAATCCTATTCCTGTCGACAGCGGGGCGTAAAGCAAACCAAAGGCCGTCAGACCCATATGAAAACTCTGTTGCCTGGCACCGATGGCCTCTGATAATACAGGCATGTTGATGAACAATGAAAGGATAAACAGCATGAGGCCGGTCTGCATGACCGAAATCAACATCCCTGTGGTGGTGTGCCTTTTGCGGTAATGCCCTGTTTCGTGTGCCAGAACGGATACGATCTCGGGGATGGTGTACTCCCTGATCAATGTATCGTACAGAACGATCCTCTTTTTAGCCCCAAGCCCGGTAAAATAGGCGTTGGCCTTGCTGCTTCTCTTAGAGCCGTCGATAACATAGATATTCTTCAGCTTAAAGCCCGTTTGTGATGCAAACTTCTCAATCGCATCCCTGAGCGGCCCGGCTTCAAGGGGCTTTTGCTTATTGAAAAGGGGAACGATCAGATTTGAATAAAACATGCCCATAAAAAGCATGAAAGCGCTGACTGCTGCCCAGGTAAACAACCAGAAATACTGGCCCGCGGCTATATAAAGATACACAAACAAAGCCAGGATACCTCCCCCTATAAGCGCACCAAGAATTGTGGATTTGATAAGATCCAGGATAAAGGTCCGGACAGTGGTCTTATTGAAGCCAAAACGTTCTTCGATCACGAAAGTATCGTAAATACTGAAGGGCAGCGACAGCAATGTTGAAGCAAGCACCAGTGTCCCGAAATAGAGCATGGCTATGATCACGGGATGCCCGCTGAGTGCACGCACCAGCATATCGAGCCATGCAAAGCCTCCCAGGAGCAGCATCAACAGCATGGCAATGAAGGAGATGGTACTGCTCAGGGTAGACAGACGCTGGTTTACACGTGCATAATCCTGCGAAAGCTTATATTTTTCGGGGTCGTAAATCCCCCTGAGTTCATCGGGCAGGCGATCGCTCCAATAGGTGCTGTTGAGGTATTGGAGGATACGTTCGAGCAGGAATTCTGCCAACATGATCACCAATATGACGATAAACAGCGAATGGGCCATCAATAACTCCCTCCCCATTTTCTAAGGAACCATTCGGCACTGAGCAAGAGGATTATTGCCCCAAGCAGCCAAACCAGGTCGATGAGTTCGATAAATTTCTTTTCCGGCCTCATCAAAGGTTTCAGTTCACTACCGCTGCCAATGATGACGGGCAGGCTGTCGAGACCGGCAAGAGGGATCATCCTGCCATTTTTGCTCAGCGCCAGTTCCTCCAACAGATCATGGGCGGCAGTCATCGACTGTTGCTCCAAAACCACCGGCACCACTGTAAAGCCACCCTCATCAACAAAAATGCTGTCGCCGGCTTCCACCTGCGCCCTGAAAGCATAGGTCCCTACCGGAAGGATGCCTGCATTCAGGGTATAGGCAGATTCGCTTCGTCCAAAAACGAAATCATATACATTCCCGCTTTCATCTTTCAATTCCAATCCGGCTTCGGCCTCGTTGACCGCTTCAAAACTTTCATTATAGAATTCCGCATCCAGCTCAACCGGCATGTTTTCGGGGATGTTACCGGGTACGTGAACACGAAAACGCCTTTTATCCTCTTTAAGAGCCAGGAACTGAACACTTTTATTCAATAGTTCATCGAAGGGCTCATGAGCAGCCCTTTCCTGCCAGGCTTTTACCCTCCATTTCCATAAGCCGCTTCCAGTGATCACGGCATACTTTTTGTCAGGCTCCTGGAAAAAGACGTACAGGGGGTTGCTGCCGGCGATATTGCCGGTCTTCTGATAAAACAGCACATGAGCGGCATGGCTGGCATTATACCTGGCAAAAGGGGTTTGCAGGGGAGGCACCAGGCTCATCAGCTCCCGGGTTTCGCTACTTAACCCAAACAAACCGAAAGCATCATTTATCACGGGCAGGGCATCATTCACTTGCTGGTTGTAAACATTGAGCTGTATGCCCGAAACCAGTGTATTGAAGATACCCAGTTCGGTTTGCGGACCGATAATATACAGCAATGGCAGTTTTGACCTGGCAGCGGCCGATGCCAGCCTGTTTGAAGCAGGCGATGATGATGGGATCTGGTGAAGGATCACAAGATCATAGGCCTGAAAAGACCCGTTGAAGTCATCCGCCAGGTAATCGTCCACCTCATAATTCAGGTTACCGCCAATGGCCTGTCGCATGGCACTGATATCGGGATGCGGGGAATGAGCAAGAATAAGTATTTTTTGTCTCGATTGCAGCACATCGATAAATAAGTCGTAACGATTGTTTGCAAGGCTCTGCTCCTCCATGCTGGAAGTGACGCGCAGCACATAGTGACGGGCGCCGGCTTCTCCGGCCGATACGATTAGACGTTGTGTAGTGGAAAAATTCAGTCCCCTGACCTGAATTTGCTGTCTGGCAAGGATGTTGTCGCCTTCTGACAGTGTTACCGTAAGTGTTGCGCCATCCATTTTTGCGGCGTTAATGATCGCTTCCACAGGAAAATCATTCCCCTGGTATGCGATTTTATTGTATAAAACCCGCTTCAGGGAGGCGTCCCTGCGCACGGATGTATCGCCAAGGGCAAGGGTATAGACAGGATATGGCGATGACGGGGTTGTATAAAGTGGGTTCATTCCCGTGTTGTAAATGCCATCGGTTGCGATGATCAGGGCACCGACATGCCGGTTGGCGAATCGCACCTCCATCATTTCGAAGAGCTCGCCAATATTGGTGGTTTTTTCAACAAAGGAGAGGCTGTCGAAATTAATGCCCTGAACGGGTTTCACCGCATCACCGAAAGTAAAAAGCCTCAGATCATACTTTCCGGCGAGTATATCATTTACTTCATTTATCTTTTTAAGGTAGCTGTCGCGATAAAAAGCCGAATCACTGCCCAATATCAGCGACATACTATTATCCTGCGCAACAATGATGATGGGGTTTTCATACTGCCGGCTGATCAGGCGCAGCAAGGGTGAAAGCAGCAGGAATGCAGCCAGGGCTACGGTCAGAAAGCGGGTAAGGCCCAGCAATCGCCTGAGCCAGGCAGGGAACTCGTTGCGGCGGTTACGGAAATAAAGCACCATGGAAGCGATGATCCCTGCAAAGATGCAAAGCAGGACATACCAGTTGGGATAGCCGATGACAATTTGATAATCCAATCAATAAAGATCTTTGACCAGTTTATTATTTTACGCGAAGATACGGGAAGTGTGAACGCAGCGGCACGCAAATCCGGAAAAACTCAGAGGTTCAGGCCTCCGCATACGTTGATGACCTGACCTGTAACATAGGAAGAAAGGTCGCTTCCGAGGAATGCGCACACATTGGCAACGTCATCCACGGTGCCGCCCCTTTTCAGGGGAATGTCACTGATCCATGCCTCCCTCACCTTTTCATCGAGTGCGGCAGTCATATCCGTTTCGATGAATCCCGGCGCAATCGCATTGCAACGGATACTTCTTGATCCCAGCTCCTTGGCGATGGACTTGGTGAAGCCGATGATCCCGGCCTTGGATGCAGAATAGTTCGACTGCCCGGCATTTCCGCTCACACCCACCACAGAGCTCATGTTGATGATGGAACCGCTGCGTTGTTTGAGCATAAAGCGCTGCACGGCTCTGGTCAGGTTAAAGACCGACTTGAGGTTCACCGCCATGACGATATCCCAGTCGCTCTCTTCCATCCGCATCAGAAGGTTATCGCGGGTGATGCCGGCATTGTTCACAAGAACGTCGATACCGCCGAAAGTTGCGATCACATCATCGATGAGTTGTTCACTCTGTTGCAGTGATGAAGCATCGGATGCATAACCCCGGCCCTTTACGCCCAGGGCAGTCAGTTCCTGTTCAAGGGTTTCCATATTCACATCGCGTTTGAGGTCGGAAAATGCAACATTGGCTCCTTCTGCAGCGAACCGGAGAGCAATAGCCTTGCCAATTCCACGCGAAGCTCCCGTGATCAGTGTATTTTTCCCTTCGAGCAATTTCATAGTTGTTATTTTTTAACTTTAGTGTTCAAATATAACAAAACCTGCCTTTCAGTTCTTCAGGAATACCTGATTATTTTACCTCCCTTTATATCCACCTGACCATCCCTGTTTCCTCCCGGTAAGGGATGGTGGGGTTTGACGGATACATCCGGATGGCATAATCGAGAACACCTGCATGGTCGATCCCGAACTCGGCAGTATAAGTGGATACGCCTTTCTGGTCATTTTTAAATTTCAGGGGATTGGCAAAAAGTATGTCGTCCATACGGTCGTTTACACGTTGCCCGAATACCACTTCAATGCCAATGTCAGCCGCATTGAGTTCACCACGGTTCAGTTTTACCTCCACCTTGAAATTCTCCTCGAAACGGAGGGCCCGTTTGGTTGAATCCGGCACCTTGACGGAGATCACGTTGATATCGTTCCAGTGCCGGGCTATCTTTTCTTTCCAGGCCACGATGCCTGCGGCCATACTGCATTGATCCTTCTTGATGTCGAGTGAACGTTGCGCCAGCGGTATATAAAATTTTTCCACGTACTGGTCGAGCATCCTTTTCATGGTAAAGCCGGGGTTGATGAAAGCAATGGCTTTTTTGACCATACGCAGCCAGGCTGCCGGTACACCTTCCGTATCGCGCTCATAAAAGCGCGGAATGATATCGGTTTCAATGATATTATAGATCGTTTCCGCATCCAGTTCATCCTGGAATTGCTGGTTCTCATAGGTCTTGTTTTCAGACATGGCCCATCCGGCCCCCGTTGTATATCCTTCAGCCCACCAGCCGTCGAGCACGCTGAAGTTCAACACTCCGTTCATGGCCGCCTTCATGCCGCTTGTCCCTGAAGCTTCCAGTGGCCTTGTCGGGGTGTTCAGCCAAACGTCAACACCCTGTACCAGCTTACGGGCAAGCTGCATGTCGTAATCTTCAACAAACATGATCCGACCCTGGAACTCAGGCAGTCTGGAAATCTCAATGATATGACGGATCAGGTCCTGCCCTGCCTTATCGTTGGGATGTGCCTTACCCGCAAATATGAACTGGACCGGATGATGCTCATCATTCACGATACGGGCCAGTTTCTCTTCATTCCTGAAGATCAGATGGGCCCGTTTATAGGTGGCAAAACGGCGGGCGAAGCCGATGGTGAGGATATTTTCATCGAGCTTGTCGATGGTTTTAAAAATATGCTGCGGCGCTTCCTGCCGTCGGGTCATGTCGGAGGTTAATCGCTGCCGCAGGAAGCCAAAAAGGTCCTTTTTCAACTCTTTACGCACCTGCCACACATTTCCATCGGGGATGTCGAAGATCTTTTGCCAGCATTCCTGTTCCGACTGCTTTTCATAAAATCCCGGTCCGAAGACCGATTCATAAAGCTTCCGCCAGTGCGGGCTGGTCCAGGTGCCATAATGTACGCCGTTGGTAACATGGCCGATGTGCAATTCGCTGGGGAAATAGCCGGGGTAAAGCGCGGAGAACATCTTTCGCGACACCTTCCCGTGAATGTTGCTAACCCCGTTAACTTCCTGCGACAACCTTACGGCCAGGACGCTCATCGAAAAGGGCTCATTGTTGTTGGCCGGGTTAAAACGGCCAAGCCCCATAAATTCATCCCATGAAATGTTCAGCCGGCTCGCATAATGCGGTATGTAAGCGCGCAGCAACTCCTCACTGAAGGAATCATGTCCGGCAGGCACCGGTGTATGGGTTGTGAACAGGGTTGAGGACCGTACGATCTCGCGGGCCATGGGAAAGCTCAGTATCCGGTTTTCGATCAGCCGCCGCATGCGTTCGATCCCGATAAAGGCGGCATGGCCCTCATTGCAATGATAAACCCGCGGACGAATCCCCACGTTTTCAAGAAAACGGATCCCTCCCACTCCGAGCAGCAATTCCTGCTTGAGCCGGTGCTCATTGTCGCCCCCGTATAAGTGGTACGTGATCATCCGGTCCTTTTCCTGATTATCGCTGATATCGGTATCGAGCAGGTAGAGGCTTACACGTCCGATGTCAAGTTTCCATACTTTCGCGTATACGGGCCGTCCGGGCAGGGCAAGGCTGACCTTGACCCACTCGCCTTTGCCGTCCCTCACGGGCTTGATGGGAAGGTGGGTAAAACGCTGGGGAGTATATTCGGCAATCTGCTCACCGTGTGGTGAAAGCTGTTGATTAAAGAATCCATAACGGTACAGCAAGCCGATGCCAACCAGGTTCAGGTTTGAGTCGCTGGCCTGTTTCAGGTAATCGCCGGCCAGGATGCCGAGCCCGCCCGAATAGATCTTCAGTGTTTCATGCAAGCCGTACTCCATGCTGAAATATGCAATCAATGGCGAATCTTCGGCCGGTTTTTCACTCATGTAATCGCGAAACTTCCTATTGACTTTCGCAAGCATTTCAAGAAAGCCGGTGTCTTTTTCAAGTTCAATATAACGATCGCGGCTCAGCATTTTCAGAAGGGTAACCGGATTATGCCCGCAAGCCTCCCAGGCATCGGGTCCGGCGTAGCTGAAGAGTGCGGCCGCTTCGCTGTTCCAGGTCCACCACAGGTTCCTGGAAATGTCAAACAGGTCTTTCAGTTTGTCGGGGATCTCGGCCCTTACGAGCACCTTATTCCAAAGGGGCATATTCTCCTTGCCGATGGCCGGGACATACTCGCGAAGTTTGAACTGCTGCTGTTTCCCCCTGAAAAGGTCGGAACGCATGCCAACCTTGGCCAGGGCTGCCGACCATGCATTGCGGTAATTCACGATGAAGGCTGCCCATAGCGCTTCGGCGGCAACTTTACGTGCCTCGGCTGCCGAAGCATTGTATTCATCTTCACCGGCCACCAGAAAATGCCCCAGAACACCTTTTATTTCTTTCACTACTTCGGCATCATTATCGTCGGTCCTTTCAACAACGCTCACGGCATGGTGGGAAAGCTTGTGGTTCTTCGCCACCCATGCACCGAAGCCCGCCAGTGAGGTGGTGATGGTGGGGATGCTGAAAGCAATGCTCTCGAGGGGTGTATATCCCCAGGGCTCATAATAGGAAGGGAAAACGGATACGTCAAAGCCCGTGAGTACGTCATAATAGGGCATGTTGAAGATGCCGTCGCGTCCATCCAGGTATGCCGGGACAAAGATCACAAATACCTTGTCGCCGGCAGCATTGTTCAGGCCCCTGTCCCTGAACCTTTGCATGCTGGGGTCTTTATCATGGTCGAAGAGATAGTGCGCCAGCCAGGCTTGTTCTACCGGGCCATAGGCCGGTTTTTCCAGTCTTTTCAATACATCCTGCCGCGGCCCGCCATGGTTGGCCGGCACCGTGATGAAAGCCACCGTGGTACGGCCTGCCTGGCCGTCGTCTCTGAGTGCGGCCAGGGCATCGATGAACAGGTCGATACCCTTATTCCGGAACTCATAACGCCCGCTGTTGATGACCAGCATGGCATCATGCGGCATCTCAACACCCGTTACGGCTTCGGCCACCCTGATGATACGCTCCCGCGCGGCCGTCCGCTTTGCAGTAAATACATCACCCTGCGGGACAAAAGAATCTTCGAAGCCATTCACGGTGATCACATCCGGGTCCTTATCAAGGAAATGCCTGCACTCGACAGCCGTGATCTCGCTCACAGTGGTAAAACTGTCGGCCTCATTGGCCGAGATATACTCAAGCGACTGCTTGGAGGCAACGCCGAAGCTACGCGCCATTGACATGGGGTGATACTGTTCCATCTTACCATATAGAGGCAGGCCATTGCCCGCAACCGACCTGCCCAGCACGGTGGCATGGCTGGTAAAAACGGTTCCTACCTGCGGTACATGCTCCTTCAGATAAAGGATGCCGGTACCCGTCATCCACTCGTGGAATTGTGCTACGATGCGGTCGGTGGCCGAAAGGTTGAATTCATAAAAACTTTCGATCACCCTGGCTGAAGCATATCCAAAAAGTGCGGGTTCGATATAATCCCACTGGCCTGACAGGGAGTCGAGTTTAAACCTTTCCCAAAGGCTGTAAAAAATCTTGTCTTTCTCGGCGAAAAGCGGGGTAAAGTCGACCAGGATGACGAGCGGGCGGCCGCTGATGTTCCACCTACCGGTGCGGATGTTCAGCCCTTCGGTGGAGGCTTTTTCCCGCCAGGTGGCAAAAATATCCCGGTCTTCAATAAAATCAGGGTGTTCACGCGTTTCCATCCATACATCAGGGCCGATCAGAATATATTTATCGCCATATTCCTCAACGATGGTTTTGGCCTTGGTGGAGATCACCGTGTAGATTCCACCTACCTTGTTACAGATCTCCCAACTGGTCTCAAAAATATAATCGGGTTTCAGCATTTTGTTGTCCATGTCTTTATTTAAAAAATTCTTGCAAAAATATACATTTCGGAACAGGGCGGAAAAGAATTCGGGGCAGGCAGTTTTTCCTTTTCAGCGCAGTGTTCAGATCAGGGTAAACGCGTTTTTCAACCGAGCGAATACCGGTTGGCCCCACCGTCGGGGGTGATGACCTGGCCCGTAACAAATCCGGCAAGCGGCGAGAGGAGCCACGCGGCCAGGGAGGCAAAATCTTCGGGTTTTCCCATCATGCCGGCAGGTATCTGCTCCACGACAGCCTTCCGGGCTTCTTCCGGGCTGATGCCCTCAAGTTCACTTTTCCTGGCAAAGATCCGATCCACGGCAGATGTATCATGAAAGCCGGGACCGATAACATTAACGGTAATACCTTTAGCGGCCACCTCCAGCGCGAGGGTCTTGGCCATGCCGGCCACGGCCATGCGCAGGCTGTTGCTCAGCACAAGGTTTTCGACCGGTTGTTTGATGCTGACACTCTCGCTGAAGAGGATGCGTCCGTATTTCTGCTGAAGGAACAGCGGAAGCAGCCTTTTAACAAGCATTACCTTCCAGCGGACGAGCAGCCTGTAGGCTTCATCCCATTGCCCGATCTCTGCATCGGCAAAGGAAACGGCCGGGGGCCCTCCGGCATTGACAAAAATTCCGTCGGGCAGGCGTTCATTAAGGCGCAACATCAGGGCTTGCAGTGTTTCTTCCTGCTGAAGGTCTCCGGCAAGGATTTCCACCATTCCCGGATGGTCGTGGCTGAGCGCATTGAGCATGTCTTCCCTTCTGGCTACCGCCAATACCCGGGCACCGTTGCTGAGTAAAGCCCTGGCCACAGCATTGCCCAGACCTGAACTGGCACCGGTGACAATGAACAATTGTCCGTTTATTTTTAAATCCATGATAAATATACTGCTTGTTGTAGCCGGTGATCAGGCATTATTTATTTCTGAAAAGCCTGTTCAGCTCCTTTTCAATGTTGCCGGTGTACTTTTTCAGGTCGGTTCTTTTAACCTTTCGGAGTTCATCCTGCAACTGGGCGTATTTCTTTTTGGCACGTACGCCAAGATTGGGGATGATACGGTTTTTCAGATCATCCTCCGCCTGATCAAGTACGGCAAGCAACTCCTCGAGCTTCACATTTTTTATCAGCTCTTTGATCTTGCTGTCTGACATTTCCGCGATATCATCGAGGCTCATATCGGCTATCCTTGCATCCTTGACTTTTTTTTGCACTTTTTTGCCGATATCCCTTGTTTTCTTCTTCACTGACCTGCCGATCTCAACCGCCTTATCGATCTGCTGGTCGACCATCTCGCTGATGGTAGCCCCGCCACAGGCTTCCCCAACCCTGATGGAGAAGTCTGACAACACGTTCATATAATTGATGAATGCCTCATAAGGGGTTCCGTAGGGGTTGAAATACTTATGCACATCCCCGTCGGAAAACCACTTGGTGCACATATAATAAAAATGGTCGCTGGTTTGCAGATAGCGCCAGTCGCGGATGATATCCGGATCCTTGCAGTGTTTCACCCCGGGCGCCAGGGCATAAAGCTTATCAAAGGCTTCATCCTGCAGTTCATTGCCAAGCCATGCGGTAATATCGCGTTCCTCATCGGCCCATGAAATGGGATAGGGGACGTGGACAGCCGAAACCGGCTGTAATTTTTCGGCAAGTTCTGAAGGGGTGTTGAATGTAAAGTCAGAATGAGAGAACACCCTGGCGGGAAGGGCACGCATAAATTCAAAGATCCCTGTTTCGGGCCACTGATGTTCGCCGAATGTTTCATAATCCATAAAGAGGTTGACCACTTCCTCGCGGGAGTCGATGGCATTGAGCCAGCCCACGAACTTTTCTACCGTCAGGGGCCATTCCGGCCAGCTTTGCTGCGAAAACCGGAAAGCAATATCATCGCTGAGCCGGAAGTTTTTCAACAACAGCTTCAACTTCGGGTTCACCGCGTTGGCATACATATAGTTTGGACTTTTCCAGCCCAGCACATGCTTGGCACCTTCGGTGAGCATCAGTTTGAAGCCCATATCCGCCACCATCTCGCCGATGCCATCTGAATAGATCAGCTCGGTATTCCTGAAGGTGACCGGATCCTGGCCGAACAGTTCCCTGATCCTTTTTCGTTGGATGCCCACCTGCTCGACGAATTCATCCTTGTCTCTCAGGGAAGGAAGTGAATGGGAATACGTTTCGGCGAGAAACTCCACGCTTCCCGATGCGGCAAGGGCCCTGAAGCTGTCGAGCACATCGGGTGCATAAGCCTCAATCTGGTCGAGGGCCGTCCCCGAAACAGAAAAACTCACCTTAAAGGCCGGCCCATACTCCCTGATCATGTCAAGCAGCAGCCTGTTCATGGGCAGGTAGCACTTTTCGGCCACCCGGCGCATGATAAACCTGTTCTGATGATCATCATAATAGTGATGGTTCGAGCCTATGTCGAAGAATCGGTATGTCCTCAGCCTGTATGGCTGGTGAACCTGGAAATAAAAACAAACAGACCTCATATGTCAAATCTTATAAAACATTTTGATAAACTTCCTTCACTTTTACGGCGGCGTTTTCCCATTTCAGGCTGTCGACTTCAGCTTTTCCGTAGCGTATGAACATTTTCGACAGCCCTTCGTAGTGCAGCAGGCCATAGATGGCATCGGCCATGGCATCGACATCCCAGAAATCGATTTTCAGTGCATGGACGAGGATCTCCGAAACGCCCGACTGCCTGGATATGACTACCGGCACATTGGAGCGCATTGCTTCGAGGGGCACAATGCCAAATGGTTCGGAAACGGAAGGCATCACAAAAACATCGCTTAACCCGAACATCCGGTCCACTTCACCTCCCTTGAGGAAACCGGTAAAATGGAAGCGGTCGCCCATCTTCAGTGCCGCCACCCGCATGATGATCTTGTTGAGCATATCGCCGCTGCCGGCCATCACAAAACGCACATCCGGATCCTTGTTGAGCACCTTTCGGGCAGCCTCCACGAAATAATCGGGACCTTTCTGAAAGGTAACCCGCCCGAGGAAGGTAACCACTTTATCCCTGACGCTGCGCTGGTAATCAAAATCGGGTTTATCGCTGGGCTCAACGGCATTATAGACAGTAAATACCTTATCGGGATCGATGCCGTATCGTTCTATCACGACATTACGGGTAAGGTTGCTCACGGCGATCACCCGGTCGGCTTCTTCCATGCCCCTTCTTTCAATATCGTAAACATTCTGATTGATATTTTCGCCCGAGCGGTCGAATTCGGTGGCATGCATATGCACCACCAGTGGCTTTCCGCTCACGCTTTTTGCTGCAATGCCGGCCGGATATGTCAGCCAGTCGTGGGCGTGGATCACGTCAAAATCGCTTGTGGCTGCCAGGGCCGATGCGATCAGTGCATATCTTTTGACCTCATCCATCAGGTCGGTGCCGTATTTCCCTGAAAACTCGAATCTTTTCGAAAGCACGCTGTCCGCCTTGTTTGCCGACTCAAGCTCGCTGGCTTCCATCATGCGTTTGAACTCCTCCGGACCGACATAAGGGATCAGGTTTGACCCGATTTCCATATATGTGATCCTGCGCCAGAATTCCTCATACCTTGAATCGCTGAAGTCGATGCTGATATCGCTGGCATTGACCAGCCTGACCGCCTCCTGGTTTTCGTCGCCGTAGGCCTTTGGCACAACAAAGATCACTTCAACCTTATGCTTCATCAGTCCTTTGGTAAGGCCAAAGCAGGCTGTTCCGAGGCCCCCGGTAATATGTGGGGGAAATTCCCATCCAAACATTAAAACTTTCATCGGCAACGCATCATTATCTATTTCATTTTTTTGTTCCTTTCGGGTTCCCGGGTTCGTACTTCCTGAGCAGTGCATGCGTTCTCAGCAATTCGGCTACGCTCCATGCCTGCGATATGGCACCGCCCGGCAAATGAGGCGGATCGCCGTCGTAGACCTCCGATATTGACCCGATGCCCGCTTCTTTCATCACCTCTTCGAAACCCCGGTACAATCCGCTGATAAACCCGATGCCACCGGGCCCGAAGACTTTAAGGTAGGCTTCGGCAAAGTGTCCGAAGAGCCAGGGCCATACCGTTCCCTGGTGGTAGGCGCGGTCGCGTTCGGGCTGGGTGCCGTAATAAACGCCCCTGTAATCAGGGTGTGTGGGCGATAAAGTACGCAGGCCGCGCGATGTCAGCAACTGCTTTTTGACCACATCCAATATGGCGGCTCCGGTATCCTCGTCAACAACATTATAGGGAAGGGATATGGCAAAGATCTGGTTTGGACGTACCGTCCAGTCCTTGCTTTCTTCGTTGACACAATCGGCCAGATATCCCTTTTTCTTATCCCAGAAAGTTTCCATGAAGGCTGCGGGGATCATTTCGGCCAATGGCTTCCAGCTACTGATGAATTTTTCGTCGCCTGCCAGGCTTGCCAGTTCAATGCCAAACATGATCGCATTATACCACAGCGCATTGATCTCAACGGCCATGCCCGTGCGCGGGGTTACAGGCTTACCGTCGACAACGGCATCCATCCAGGTGAGTGCCAGTCCGGGCCCTCCCGCACTGATCAGTCCGCTTTCAGTCATCCGGATATTGAAATCAGTACCCTTCCTGTACCCGTTCAGGATCATTTTCATTTTACGCCCGTACGTTTCCCACAGGCTTTTTCCTTCGCCCGTTGCTGTGGCATATTGCTGCAGTGTCCAGAAAAACCATAGCGGGGCGTCCACGCTGTTGTATGCAGAATCGCCCCCTTCGCCAATATTGGGAAAGAGCGGGCCTTTGAGGTCGGCCAGCATGGTATCGATCACAGCCTTACAAAGCTTTTCCTTGCCGGAAGTGAGCGTAAGGCCCGGGAGGGCGATGAAAGTGTCGCGGCCCCAGCGCCCAAACCACGGGAAGCCTGCCACCACCCATGTTTTACCATCCCGGCGGGTGATAAACTGTTCGGCGGAGTTTTTCAGGCAATTTTCAAAATTGTCGCGCGGCGTGCGCCGCGAAACCTCTGTGGTAAAAGCCCGTTTGATCGATGCCGGCTTGCATTCGACAGTGCCTGCACAAAAAACCAGGCTCTCCCCCTTTTTTATATCCACTTCAAAAAAACCGGGAACAAAAAGGTCCTCCTGGTAATCATAACCCCGTTCCATCTCTTCCTGATATTCAATATTGTAATACCAATCGGGCACATGCGTATATTCAACCTTCTTCGAAAACTGCATAAATATGGGTGTATACCCGTTGTAAAGCCGCATCATGATCCCGTTCGGCACTTTGCTGAATTTATCGTTCACATCAAAGTTGGCACGCATCAGCCGGTGCACGTTCCTGAAAGCGAGAAAGGGGGTAAAGCGCAGCCTGGTAGGCGAATTTGCCTCATCAAGGGTATAACGGATCATCACCCTGTCGGTGAGTTCCGAAAATACGATCTCCTTGCGCAATACCACACCACCAACGCGGTAAACGTTGTTTGGAATGGGATCCGTATTGAAATCGCGCATGTACTTATGACCGCCAGGCCTGTATATCCCGCCAGGGTACTTGTGTATGCCCAGGTTGAAACTGGCATCATGCTGGATCACCGTTTCATCGAGATTCGACAAAAGAACATGATTCTCATTATCGATCCCCGGCTGGGGAGTGATCAGCAAACCATGGTATTTCCTCGTATTGCACCCGATGATGGTGCGGCTGGCATAGGCACCCGCCCGGTTTGATCGGATCAACTCCCGCCTGAGGGAATATCCGAGGTTGATCAACTGGTTTTTATCAAATGAAATGTAACTCATCGCTCGCTTGATTGGCTTGATTTCTCCGTGAAAAGCAGACTGCAAAATTACCTTTTTTTTATCTGGTATAAATAAAAATTAAATTTAATTAACATAAAATTAATAAATTGGCCCGCCTATCAGCAATTATACAAAAAAACACGATCGCTTAAATACAGTATTATGATTAATTACAAATTTCTCCTGCTTTTTGTTTTGTATTTGTTCCTGAACAGCAGTGAATGTTTTGCACAGGAAAAGAAAACCCTCAGCCATTCCGACTATGATTTGTGGAATGAACTGGTAAAAAGCAACATCAGCGATGATGGTGTCATGGTCAGTTATGAGGTCAACCCGCAGGAGGGCGACGGGCATTTGTGGCTGCACGACCTTATAAAGGATGAGAAGCGTAGTTTTGCCCGGGGGGGCGATGCCGCTTTCTCCCCCACAGGCAAGTTCATGGCCTTCAGGATCAGGCCGCAACACGACAGTGTTCGACAGGCAAAGCTTGCCGGCAGGAAAAAGGACGACTTGCCGCAGGATTCGCTGGGCATCTGGCTGGCCGGCACCGGCAAACTTATCAGGTTTCCGGATCTGAAATCGTTCAGGGTGCCCGGAGAAGGGAGCCGGCCCTGGATGGCCTGGCTCATGAAGGAGCAGGAAATAAAGCCGGATACGGCTGAATCCGACACTTCATCCGCTCCTGAAAAAGAAAAACCTGACGGGAAGAAAAAAGGCAGGAAAGAGGAAGGCGAAACACTTGTAGTGTATCATGCCGGTACGGGGGAACAGGCAAATTTCAGCCATGTATCGGAATATACTTTCTCGAAAAATGGTGCGCTCCTGGCCTTCCTGAGCGTGAAAAAAGACAGCATCGACTCGGTCTTCGTGCATGCCATGCCCTTCCGGGAATTCCAATCGAAACTGATCTACGCAGGCCCGGGCCATGCAAAAAGCGTGGCCGTGGATGATGAAGGCCGGCAGCTAGCCTGGCTCTTCTCGGCCGACACCGGCAAGGTGAAGGTCTACGAACTGAGGTTATGGGAGGCCGGCAATGACAGGAGCATCACGGCTGCCGGCACGGCTGTTGCAGGCATGCCGGAAGGATGGTGCGTATCTGAGCATGGCAGGGTATACTTCTCGGGCAATGGCAGGAGACTCTTCTTCGGCACTGCCGCCATCCCGGAGGAGGAACCAAAAGATACCCTCACCGACGATGAAAAGGTGAGCGTCGACATCTGGAACTGGAAGGACGACCGCCTGCAGCCCCAGCAGCTCAAACAGAAAGACAGCGACCTTAAACGATCCTTCGAAGCGGTTTACCACATCCCGCGGGGAAAGATGGTACAGCTTTCCACCGCGGAGACCGGTCGCCTTGACATGGACAGGGAGCATAACGGCCCTTATGCCCTCGGCATTTCGCGCAAGCCTTACCTGCGGGAATCTTCGTGGGACGCCGACCGCTACCAGGATGCCTGGCTCATCAGGCTCGATAACGGGCAAAAGACAAAAGTGCTGGAAAAGATCCTGTCAAGGCCCGGGCTTTCCCCCCTGGGAAGGTATATCGCCTATTATAATGCCCCCGACAGCAGTTGGAATACCTACTCGGTGAAGAACGGAAAGCATACCAGGCTGACGGAAGGCCTGCCGGTAAGCTTCAGCCGTGAAGAACATGATATGCCAGGCACACCCGGGCCTTATGGCATTGTTGGCTGGACGGCCAACGACAGCGAACTGCTTGTTTACGACCGCTACGACATCTGGGTACTCGATCCGGAAGGAAAACGGGAGCCCTACCGGATCACCAACGGCAGAAACGACAGGCAGCAATACAGGAATATCAACCTCGACCCGGAGAAGGATCATATCTCCCCGGACCGGGTATTGCTGCTGCAGGCTTTTGATGAAATAACCAAAGACATTGCTTTCTGCAACGTCAGCCTCGATGGCAGTACCCCGATGAAAGAGGTTTTCAGGGGCCCGTACCGTTTCTACGGCCCGAAAAAGGCCAGGCATGCCGACAGGCTCATCTGGCAGAAGATGAATTTCAGGGAGTTCCCCGACCTGTATAGCAGCCGGCTGGATTTCAGCGAAACCATGAGGCTCTCCGATGCCAATCCGCAGCAGCACGAATACTTTTGGGGCAGTGCAGAACTCGTGCAGTGGACCTCTGCCGACGGCATCGCGCTCGACGGGCTGCTGTACAAGCCTGAAAATTTCGATCCCGACAGTTCCTACCCCATGATCGTGTATTTCTATGAGAGGTATTCCGACGCCCTGCATGCCCATTACGTGCCCAGGCCCAGCCGCTCGACAGTGAATTTCACCTTATATGTGAGCAACGGCTACCTGGTCTTCGTACCCGACATCGTTTACACGACCGGCTACCCGGGGCAAAGCGCCTATAACGCGGTATTGGGCGGCACGCTGAAACTGATGGAAAATCCCTGGGTTGATCAGGAACACATTGGCATACAGGGTCAGAGCTGGGGCGGATACCAGGTTGCATATCTCATCACCAAAACCAATATATTCGCGGCCGCCATGGCCGGGGCACCCGTGAGCAACATGACCAGCGCCTATGGAGGCATCCGGTGGGGATCGGGAGTAAGCAGGATGTTCCAGTACGAGGGCAGCCAGAGCCGCATCGGAGGCACCTTGTGGGAGAAGCCATGGCACTATATCGAGAACTCACCTGTATTTTTCGCTGACAAAGTGGAGACCCCCCTGCTGATCATGCACAACGACGATGACGGGGCCGTGCCCTGGTACCAGGGCATCGAGCTTTTCACCGCCCTGCGCAGGCTCGACAAGCCCGTATGGATGCTCACCTACAACGGGGCACCGCATAACCTTAAACGGCGGGCCGACAGCAAAGACCTCAGCATCCGAATGCAGCAGTTCTTCGACCACTACCTGAAAAAAGCACCCGCACCGGTTTGGATGGAATACGGAGTGCCGGCAGTGGAGAAAGGAAAGAAAACAGGACTGGAGCTGGTGAAGTAACAGCTTGCTATGGTTTCATTCTTGGAAAGGAAAGACTGTTTTGGATATATTGCCGTATGGTTATTCCCGATCAACGATAAATACCATTGACCGCGGATGGGGATGATGCTCCGGTTTCAGAATTATCACACACACAAGCCCGCACACAACTGAATTAAAAGAAGAGTTCCCTGCATATGGTCCTGTACAGGCTCAGGTCAATTCCGTTATCAAGTAAGAGTTCCTCATTTCTGAGTATCCCGAGGGTTGGCCCGATGGCCGTGATCCTGCCGCTGTTCATCACGGCTATCCGGCTGCAACAGGCTACAAGCGGCAAAAATGACTGTGAAACGATGACAACCGTTGATGTCATTTCCCTGATAATACCAACCAGTTGTTTGTTCATGATGGGGTCGAGACTGGCAAAGGGCTCGTCGAATGCGATCACCTCCGGGCGGGTTGCCAGCACGCTTGCCAGTGCCACCCGCTTCTTCTCTCCCATTGACAAATGATGCGATACCCTTTTTTCAAAGCCTTTCAGATTCATTTCATCAAGTGCCCGGTCAACCATAGTCGCAACCTCCTCCTTACTGAAACCAAAATTAAGCGGCCCGAAAGCCACATCCTCTTCAACTGTAGGATTAAACAGCTGATCATCGGGGTTTTGAAACACGATACCCACCTTCTTCCTGATAAGGGGCAGATTTTTTTTACACACTTCCGTCTCATCGATCAACACCCGCCCCTCTCCTGACAGGATACCGTTGAGGTGGAGCAAAAGCGTGGATTTCCCGGCGCCCATCGGGCCGATGATCCCAAACTTTTCTCCCGCCTTTATGTCGAGCCGTATATTCTTCAACACATCCCCCCCGGGCTTATAGGAATAACTAAGATCGTGAATGTTGATCGTGGCAGGCATATCAGGGAATAAGAATTTGTTTTACAAAAGCATTGATGTGTTCCATAAACCTGATGTAAGCCAGGAAAACTCCCAAAATACAAAAGGATACAATCTGACCGGTTTTTATTCTCTCCCGGCCGGGAGCAGGAAATTCACCGCTAAAGCCTTTCGACAACATCGCGTTATAAATGATCTTTGAACGATCCCAGCTTCTGAGAAAGACCACAGCCATTTGATTGCCATATACCTTCAGCCTGTTTTGCCTCAGTTTCCCGGGGGTGCGGCTCTGACGGGCCAGGCTTGTCCGCATGGATTCGTCGGCAAGAATGAAGATATAGCGGTACATCAGGGCCGAAGTAATACAAACCGCAGCAGGCATTTTCAGCCTGCGCATGGCACTCAGCAAATGATGGAATTTTTCTGCAGAAACCAGCACAATAATCACCACTACGGATAAGGCGGCCTTGATAAAAATGCTGATCCCTTTCAAAACCGCCGGATCATATAATGAAAGCCTGATGCTGCTGTCCGACAGTTTCACCGACAAAGGAAAGAAAACCGCGGCAAATAGAATAAAAGGCAAGACGATAAGCAGTCGTTTCATCACATATACAGGCGGGATCCTGCTGAGTATAAGCAGCATCAATACGAGCAGGCCATAGAGGGCAAAAGGCAATAAATGCTCCGGAGGCTGCGAAACCATGGCCAGGATGATAATCAGGGCGGAAAGCAGCTTGATCAGCGGATCAATTCTTTGAACCGGCGATGAAATATGGCTGTATTTATCGATAAACGCGTGTCTCAAGCTATTACTTTTTGCGTGCTTTCAGCCCATACCAGATACCCGTAACCCCGAATATGACCGATAAGCCGAAGAGTATCTTGTAAAAAACAGGGATCTGACACTCACCGGGCCCGTTTTCATGATGGTGGTCAGGAACGAGGGCATGGTCGTGCGAATGCTGCCCGCTTTCATCTGCCTGCCCCTGTTCTGAAGCCAGCTGATCTTTAAGATCTTCAATGGTAATAACAAGCTTTTTACGATGCCCCATGCCATCGTCCACTTTTACAGTCCAATCGCCGGGACCATCCGGGCTAAACTCAAAGTTACCGTTCTTATCGGTTTTACCCGAAACAAATAATTCCCCCGAATGGGGAGAAAAAACTTCAACACCGGCATTGACAAGCGGTGATGTTTTCGAAAAATAGATTTCCAGGCTCACCACAGGATAATTGAAAGAGTAATCAATGTGGATCCCATGTGCAGAAACAATGCTAAATGCATTCATTACACAAAAGATTGCAAAAAGGAACAGTTGTTTTTTCATTGCTCAGGTTTTTAATTAATGATATCGGATTTTACCTTACGGAAGAATTTAACTACGGTGAGTGTGACCAAAGATTCGGCAAAGGCGGCCAGCAAATACACCGACATGATCAGGAATATCCCCTTGCCGTAGCCGGTCAGTTTGAATTCGACAGCCATCAGGAAAGCCGGAATCAACACCCCCATAAAGCCTGCCAGCAATGCCCTGGCAAATTCAGGCCAGTACTTTTGTTTCCACACCAGCACGGCAAAGAAGGCACCGGCCCCCATATTCAGCGCATTCACGCCCAGGGTGAGTAAACCGCCATGCTGGAAGATAAAAGACTGGAACAGCAGCACGGCATAAATGACCGCGAAGGCCCGTTTCCCAAGAATGATGCCTGCAAGCCCGAACAGCCCCGGATGGATCGAAGTTCCGGCAAAGGGTATGTGAATGAGTGAAATCACAAACAATGCAGCTCCGGTAATGCCCATCCTGGGGATCTCTTCAGGTTCAGACCTGCGTCCGGTAAGATATATCAGACCAAGTGAAACTGCATGTGCAGCGATGCAAATGCGTGTGTCGATGATACCGTCAGCAATGTGCATATCCTATTAACATGGCGTGTAACACGAAAATAACAATGGTGGCACAAAAGTAAGGGTTTTTGTCAAATGCCGGTATTGAACTCCTGTAATTCTTTTGGACAAGGAGGAACTATCTGCCACGGCGGATCTAACGGATGCATACCCGTATATTGGAGAATTTCCGGGTTTCCCGCTAGCGCGCGTTTCCGAACGCATGCAAATGTCATCGCGTTTCCAAACGCGCAATTTAATACGTAATCAGTAGTTTGCTTTCCCTAATGATTTCAATCAGCGAATCAAGATCTGCATAATTCCTTGCCGGACTGAAGAAATCGTCCTCTTCCTTTTCAAGGATCATTTCAATGACCGGATCCCTGTGTATATAATTGAGTTTGTTATAAAGTAATAATCTCGTCAGGAGACGAGAAAACAGTTGCACGCGTTCGGAAACGCGCGCCAGCGGGGAGTCAAAGAAAGCCTCCTGCCCCTATTCCATTTACCCTGCATGAAATTCTTCAAAACATAATGTGAAATAATTCACAACATTATGCCTGCCCTGACCATATTTTAATATTTTTGGGTTTTTAAAAACAGACGGACATGGAGTATTCAAAAATCGGCATTGCGCTGGAAGCGCGCATCGGACAGGAGCTTTATAACCTGATGCAAGGGCCTGTGGTGGAACAGGTAATCAGGGAAGCAAAGATAGAGCGCTTTCAGAACGAGTGGAAACTGATCCTCGAGGGGCACAGTTTCAAGGTTACGGAAAAGATGGCTTCCGGGCTTTACAGCATGTTCAGGGCGGTAGAGAAGAAACTGGGCTTTGAGGAACCCATCGATTATTTCATAACCAATTCGCCCGAGCTGAATGCCTTTTCGCTTTCGCGCATCGAAGAGGACCAGCCACACATCATTAACATAAATTCGGGGCTTATCCGTTGGCTCGACAATGACGAGCTGTTATTTGTGGTCGGGCATGAGATCGGCCATCTGATCACCAGGAATGCCAGTATCATGCGGCTAATCCAGTTCATCTTTCCCGATCCTTCGAACACCCCGCTCATCCTGCAGCACAAGATCACGTTATGGAAAAAGCTTTCGGAGCTGACAGCCGACCGCTATGGTTACCTGGCCAGCCCCAGGCTCGACAAGTGCATTTCTGCTTTCTTCAAGCTGGCTTCGGGGCTGGACACCGGCCGTATCAACTTCGACTACGAAGCCTATATGGCAGAAAATGATGTAATTCTCGACTTTTTCAGGAAGGAGATCTGTGCAAACCTGATGTCGCACCCGATCAATCCCATCCGGATCAAAGCGCTTCAATATTTTTCCCAATCTGATCTGGTCAATGGCAAAAGTGACTGGAATGCCGGCGGACGTGATGAGAAGCTGGATGCACAAATCAATGAATTGATCGATATCCTCCTTACCATGAGCAATTCGGAACTCGATGAGCAGCGGCGGCTTTTCCTGGCCTCGGCCGGCCTGATCATGGCAGGTGCCGACGGCCAGATCAATCAGGACGAGTACAAGAAGATCATCAGGGAACTCTCCGAATTCACGATCTTTCCCAAGGCCTTCCTCGACCAGGTTTATCAGTCAGCAAAATTAGAGGAGATATTCTCCGGATCCGTAGCGAAAATCATGGAGATCAATCCCGCCGACCGGTACCCGCTGTTCGATTTCCTTATCAACCTCGCGATCTTCGATAACGATCTCGCAGAAAAAGAGGTCGCATTTCTGTACCATGTCGGACAGGAAATGTTCCGGTTTGCGCCCAGGGAGATTGCCCAGATGATTGCAGGCAAAATCCAGTCAGGCTTCATGCCCAACGTTTATGCCCGTTAAAAAACGTGATAACCATCATTAACCATCTATTAATCTCACTTAATACAAAAAGAAATGGAACTCCGATTGATTGAAAAAATGGCCATGCTGAAAGCTTTTGCTGCAGTTGCCAACGCCGATGACAACCTGAATGACCCTGAAATCCAGTTACTGACCAACATTGCAAACAATATGGACCTCGATGAGGACAAGGTCAATGCAGCCTTCGCCCTTCGTCCTGATGAGGCTTCCTATGTGATCAGCAATATGGAGCCTGACAAGAAGCAACTCTTTTATGAACTGATGAAGGAAACGGTCTTTGCCGACAAGGAGGCGAACCAGAAAGAAGTGGATTATGCCAATAATATCCTGAAAGCCACTGGGATTATTGTGGATTAGTGCTTTTTTATATCGGCAGGTAGTATAAACCAATTCTTTCCGGCCGGTTATATCAGTCCCGCTGGCGCGCGCCAGCGGGGGTTTTATGGCGAATAAAATTATATTTGCAATACAACTGAATATGTATTAACTTTAGGCAAATATTTTTCCGGTCTGAAAATGATTTCCCGCCATGAAAAAAGTAGTAACCATACTTCCATTCCTGTTGTTCATCTCCCTTGCCCATGCCCAGGTATTCTTTCCTGAAGTGATATCCACTGCCGGGAACACCTATCCGGGCACGAATATGACGTTAAGCTGGACAATAGGTGAGTTCGTCATCACCGATATCAACAGTGCACCCGTCAGGATCACCCAGGGTTTCAACCAGCCCTGGTATTCTACTGTTGGAGCCGGGGATCTCTCTATGCTTTCAGAGCATGTCAAGGTGTATCCCAATCCCATCGAAGATCAGGTAAACATAGCTTTTGAACAGTCATCCCAGGAAGCATACGGCATCATGCTGATTGATGGTAAGGGAAAACTGGTCAGGAAATATGAAACGGCGCCGGGACAAACCTCCTTTACAACATCTCTTGCAGGGCTTTGCCCCGGCCTTTACTGCATGATCATCACCACCGAACATAAGGGGACCGTTAAAGTTCAAAAAATCATAAAGAAATAAAACCATGAAAAAGTTCACAGTTTTTGCATTTACTATATTGCTATCCGGCCTGGTGCTTGCTCAGGCGCCCGATCTTTTCAACTACCAGGGTGTGGCCAGGGACAACGGCGGCAATCCACTCTCCAACCAGCCCATAGGATTGCAGTTGTCCATTCTGGAAGGATCATCCTCCGGGGCACCCGTATATGCGGAGACATGGTCGTTGGTGACCAACGACCTGGGGCTGTTTTCCGTCAGGATCGGGGAAGGCACCGTGGTCAGCGGAAGCATATATGGCATTGAATGGGGTGCGGCCAAACACTACCTCAAGGTCGAAATGGACGAAAGCGGCGGTACGGCCTACCAGCACATTGGCACAAGTCAGCTGGTATCGGTCCCCTATGCCTTGTATGCCGAAGAGACCTTTTGCAATGTCTCTGCCATTTTATTCAATTGCCCGGGTAACAACACGACCGTATTCAACAATATATTTGCTAAGGCTTTTGACCTGGGAACCTTCAACAAAGAAAAGGACAACACGCTGGTCGAGCTTCTTTTCCAGTCACGCCTTCTGGTGCAGAATTTTTCCGGTGGCAGTACGGGTGCCGTTTTCGAACTGAGGGTTAACGACCAGCCAACCGCTACAGGCAGGGCCAGGTTCAACTATCTTGTTGATGAGGCGGGATTGCCCGGATTACCGGCAACCTTTGGCGGTGTTTTCGATAACCTCCCGGCAGGGAACCATACAGTCAGCATTTGGGTAATGACCTTATACGGATCCTGTGAAAGCGTGTATGCCGATCCCGGATGCTGGGATGTTGGCCAGGTGCTGGTGAAAGAGTATTAGTCAAGGCACTGAAAAGCTGATCTATTTTACCTCCCCGCTGGCGCGCGCCAGAAGGAGAATGCCATTTTCCATGCGTAATTTCATATCCCGGATCAACATCAATTCCCCGCTAGCGCGCGTTTCCGAACGCGTGCAAATGTCAGCGCGTTTCCAAACGCGCAATTTAATACGTAATCAGTAGTTTGCTTTCCCTAATGATTTCAATCAGCGAATCAATATCTGCATAATTCCTTGCCGAACTACGTTTTCTGTGATTTATAACTTTTTTGGCGACCATATGCCGCACCTATATTTCTAACATTCATCGCTCAATTAACTCATTCTTAATAACTATTATAAGTATTTCGTTAATTATTTTAGATCGATTCCTCAGTACCATTACCTTCAAATATATATAAAAAATCTAATTCTGAATTAGGTTTCTTCTACTTAATGTGAATAACTTTAAATATAGTCTTTGATTGCAAATCTGAGATAAAATTTCCCAGGTCATTGATTTTTACTACAGAAGGGTTACTAGATACTATTATCGTCTTGGACAAATTATCATCTCGTATATGTATGGGAGTTTTAAAATCGTCATTACAGTTTCTCCACCGAATTCCATAGTTATATACTGATTCTTCAATATCAGTAATCTCCATAACGGGGATGGCTGATGAATAGATAAATTGATTAAAAAATGAAGAATAGTCTACGTTCAAATAGTAATTAATAAATTCAATAAGCTCAATTGTAGAAATTGAACTGTACCGAAAATCAAATTGAATTTGTTTTATTAATTCAAACCATTTCTCATCATCATCCACTATATATCTTAATGTATTCCATATTGCAGCTCCCTTAATATACATATCTGAATTATAGACAGATCCCAATATTGTATCACAGAGCGGGTATTTATTCATTAGTAAATGTTGAATGTCTCGATTGATATATAATTGAGAACTATCGAAACCATAGTATTTTTCTACTAGAAGTGCTTCACTATATGTAGCTAGACTCTCATGTATCCATATATCATTAATGGAAGACGCCGTAACACTATTTCCCCACCATTCATGCGCTATCTCATGAATTAAAAGATAATCATATGGTAGGTTAATACCTGAATAATCCAGCCCTGCAATCCCATTTTTAAATGATCCACCGTAGGCAATTGCCGATTGATGTTCCATACCAATATAAGGAGATTGGACTATTTTAAATTCATCTGATACAAACGGATAATCTCCAAAGTAATTTTCGTATGCTGATAATATCCTTTTTACCTGGTCAAAATGTAATCTGGCTTCTGCAATATACTCTGGTAAAATATAATAATGGAGTAAAAATGAATCAGCTATATTATGATAAATTTCCTGGTAATGAGTATACTTTCCAATATAGAACGTTAGATTGTAGCTTACCATAGGATATGATGTTTTCCACGTATATGCAATCCTGCCTGTGGAATCCTGCCTTTTACTAACTAAACGACCATTTGAGATAACTTGATAATCTTTTGGAACCTTAAACTTAATTAGAGTACTATCAATTTTATCATTCCATCTACTGTTACTCGGCCACCATAATTTGGATCCCTGGAGTTGACAGCATACTCCAGAAAATTGATCTCCATTATTATCTGTAGACCAGACTAGGCCGCCATACCATGGAGGTATTTCAGCTTCTCTTGGAGATCCATTATAAAATATTTTAACAGCTAATTTTTCATCTTGAAATTTTATTTCATTTAATGATATCCATATTTTATCACTACTTCTAAAGTATTTTAACTTCTTAGTATTGAATCCTGTAATGCTGTCTATATCAAGTCTTTTATCAAGGTTAAACTCTACAGAGTCCTTAGATTTATCTAATAGATCAAAACTTATCAAACAGAAACCTTTTATTCGTTTATTATATATATCAATATCAAGGTCCATTTCAATATAATTAACGTCATAATTTGTTATAGTTTCACCATGGAGACACTTATTTAACCTGATTTCATCTGAAACCAGGTGCTGGCTAAAAACAAACTGTTGAAGACTAAAAAGCAATATAAGGCCCCACAGAATATTTTTATTATGTAGGGCCTTATTCATCACACTAAAAATAACTTTAAATCTATGTGAATTAGAAGCATTAATATTGAGGAAGTTACTATTACTTGACAAAGCAATATTCATCAAATGGACCTTCCCCAAAATCGTATGAATCTCCAGTAGTAAGAGTGATTGTTTTTAGTAGATCAAGTATATCATCCTCATCTGCTGGGTTATTTTCTCCACAACCATTGTCGCATATTGGCTGTGAACATACAATAACTCTCACACATCCTTCAAGACCGCCACAGTCAGGACCGATACCCACAAGAACCCCTAATAGATTATATAGGTGTAATTCTCCATCAATACAACACAACATATATATTCCATTTGGAAGTTCTAATGGATCTGATATTGAAACACTTTCTGACTTTTCAATAGATTTAGGATCGTCAGATTGACCAGTATAACCATTACTCAGGCATACGGTAATGAATGCTAAGATAATTAGAATTTTTTTCATGGTTTTAAATTTAAGTTAATACTGGTTAACTAATCAGTGTCAAATATAATACAAAATTAATACTGGAAAAATCGGGCATACTGACCACCCAATTCCGATTTAAATTGACCACCTAAATCGGACTAAAGTGACCACCCCATCCAAACCATCAAAAAAAGAACTCCATTTTCAGTCATCGTGTTAAACAAATTTAATCAATTTTCCTGATTTATCATTTTTCTTTTTCGTCTCATTGATTCTCCGGCTAACTCAACTCTGTGAGCTTGATGAATAAGTCGGTCCAATATTGCATCCGCGATTGTTTTTTCACCTATGATGTCATACCATCCTTGTACAGGGATTTGAGAGGTAATAATTACGGACCCTCTGTTGTTCCGGTCTTCGATGATCTCCCGCTAGCGCGCGTTTCCGAACGCGTGCAAATGTCAGCGCGTTTCCAAACGCGTGCAAATGTCAGCGCGTTTCCAAACGCGCAATTTAATACGTAATCAGTAGTTTGCTTTCCCTAATGATTTCAATCAGCGAATCAAGATCTGCATAATTCCTTGCCGAACTGAAGTGATCGTCCTCTTCCTTTTCAACGATCATTTCAATGACCGGATCCCAGTGTATATAATTGAGTTTGTTATAAAGTAATAATCTCGTCAGGAGACGGGAAAACAGTTGCACGCGTTCGGAAACGCGCGCCAGCGGGGTTATCCCCCGAGTGCTCGGGGGATGATCCCATTCCGGGGAGGTTCAAACAAAACCATTGGCCCATCGCTATAAGCCCGCAGGGGTTAAATATCAGTAGCCCCGGGTTTTAACCCGGGGTTGAATGCGGAGTAAATAGTTGTTTCCCTCCCCGCGATAAAGTTGGTCAGATGACAGAAAAATTGCATGGAGAGGGCCAGGGAGGGGGAGGAGATAGAAGATAGAAGATAGAAGATAGAAGATTCTGTATTTTCAATTGCCAAGGTCTGATTGGCATTGAGAAATGCCATTTTCCAAACGTAATTTCATATCCCGGATCAACATCAATTCTCCCGTTCAGGGGAGGTTGGGGAGTGAGGTGCATAGAGGAGAAAGATCGGGATCATCCCCCGAGTGCTCGGGGGATGATCCCGTTCCGGGGGGAGGCTCAACTAACTCAAAACCTTCTTCGTCGGCATTTTTATTTGCGCAGCACACCCGCTCAAGCAAGCTTGGCGGGCGCACTTTGCAAATAAAAAAACCAGCGCAATACGCTGGTTTTGAGTTAGTTGCGGAGAAAGAGGGATTCGCACCCACTTTTTTCTCCGATTTACTCTCCTTGTTACCAGGCTCTTATATATGCTCCCATGTTATATAATATACCATTTTTGGTACGAATCTGGTACACTTACACTATACTTAAACCATTGATTTTATTAGTGTTTGATGAATCTCTCTACGTTAAAAATACGATCACCGCTTACTTTGCAGTAATAAATTCCAGGTCGTAAATCATCAATATTGATCGTAGTTTCATTATCATGAATAATACTGGTTTTTACAGTTCTACCTAATTCATCAATAATCTCTAAGGTCAGAGAATTAAAACTGAGTTGTGTAATCTCAATTGTAATCTGATTCTCTGCCGGATTGGGATATATATTAAAGTCAGGATAATTCTCTGATAATTGAGGTATTGAAACTGTTAAAGTATCAGGAACTCCGCAATCAATCCCATTTTTCTGATAATAAAACAATTCGTCATCATATACGACAAAATGGGGCCAGTTTTGGCTGCTTAAATAATATGCTTTTACCAGGCCCAAACCTTTTCCAAACTCATAATGATACACATCCGCTTCGAAATTAGATGTTTCCAAATAATATCCATTTATCAATGAATCACATTGATCTTCTGAATAATAAACAATAGTTTCATAATATGCCAAGCTTGTATCATTCGACGCCCACATGTTATAACTGGAAATGCTCGAATCAGGGTGTGTATAATAGACGGTATCTGTTCTTGTCCAGAAGTAATACTCAAGATGGGGTTCCGGTTCCCATTCTACCCATGTATAATATGAATCATGGTATTTGTGATAAAACAAGGTATCTCCGTTTGAAGAATAGTACTTATCCGTGATGGTGATCCGATCTGCATTTGGAGGTTGTTCGGGATGATGTCCTTCATAATGGAATTCATCTCCAATTTCGAAGTTGAATACTTCTCCAATTGTCATTAAATCTTGGCTATATAAACTGTCAGGTAGGATGAAGGCTAATAATATTATCATTAAAGTTCTCATATGCAGGGACATTGCTTAATGTTTAAGCAATAAAGTTAGATAAATTCGATATTAAACCAAAACATTTGCCGGATTATATAAGAATGGAAGGAGAATTCAACATTTTTTGGTACGAAAATGGAACAGGGAGTCATGAAAAAGGCCATAACTCCCTGATATACAATTGGTTGGCGGAGAAAGAGGGATTATTCATTCCATTCATGATCCCTGAAGGGGAGGGGCTTAACTAACTCAAAACCTTCTTCGTCGGCATTTTTATTTGCGCAGCACACCCGCTCAAGCAAGCTTGGCGGGCGCACTTTGCAAATAAAAAAACCCGCGCAAAGCGCGGGTTTTGAGTTAGTTGCGGAGAAAGAGGGATTCGAACCCCCGGTCCGCGTAAACGGACAACGGTTTTCAAGACCGCCGCATTCGACCACTCTGCCATTTCTCCGTTGCAAAAATACAACTTTTTTAAAAATGAAAGCAAAATGGTTGAAAGGCCGGATACTGAACACCTGCCGGCTATCGTGCCCGACGCAGGCGGCATCCCAATGGTTAAGGCGCGAGGAATATTATAAAACCCACGATGGTAAAATGTTCCTGAAAAATTGATTGGCCAGGTGATTCAAAGATTCAAACAGTACATATCATATTTCACAGGGTTAGGACGCTATGACTATTCAACTATGCATATTAATCCCGCGAAAACGATATTTTTTTGGCATTTTTGATTGTAATTTGATTAGTTTAGTATATTGCATATTCAAAAACCTGAATTATATGAAAAAGTATAGCCTTATTGCTTTTATCGGAGCTGTTTTTCTGCTTTGTATTTTCCTGTTTATCTCCAGTTGTAAAAAGAAAGACAAAGAAGAAGATAAGACCAATCAAATTCCAACATGTACCATCACAAACCCGCCAGACGGCCAACAGATTGCGAAAGGAGAAACAGTGATCGTTTCAGTCGAGGCTACAGATGCCGACGGGGCCATCAATGAAGTGCAATTTACCATTGACGGAATAGGCAGGGGCAGTGCCGGCAGTTTCCCATATAATTACAGCTGGAATACAAGCGATGAAGCACTCGGAGTGCACACCATAAAAGCAACAGCAATTGATAATGCAGGAGGTAATAAGACAGATCAGGTTACTGTCGAAATCATTGAAAGTGGCGATATACCGGTTGCCGCCTTTACCGGCAGTCCTACCAGTGGAACCGCACCATTAACCGTAAACTTTACCGACCAGTCGACCAACAACCCCACCAGCTGGCAATGGGATTTTGGAGATGGAGATACCAGCACACTGCAAAATCCTGCGCACACCTTTAATTCAGCGGGCACTTACACAGTGGGGCTTTTAGTGAGTAATGGTTACGGCTCAGATGCGGAATTGAAAAGCGCCTACATAACTGTAACCTACGAGGGAGGGTTGGGCGAACCCTGCCCGGGTGTGCCAACCGTCACCGACATTGATGGCAATGTATACAACACCGTACTGATAGGCTCACAATGCTGGATGAAGGAAAACCTGAAAACCACTGCTTACAGTAACGGCAGCGCCATACCAAATGTTACCAGCAGCAGTGCATGGGAAACGCTGACCACCGGTGCCTATGTATGGTATGATAACGACATCTACTGGAAAGACAGGTATGGTGCTCTTTATAACTGGCATGCAATAGCTGACACGAACGGTCTTTGTCCAGCAGGTTGGCACGTGCCTACTAATGACGAATGGACAGCTTTAACAGATTATATTGGTGGTACAGTTTCTCCTCATGGCAATGAATTAAAATCCTGCCGGCAGGTGAATTCACCTCTCGGTGGCGGTTGCAATACCAGCGAGCATCCACGATGGGATGAGGACGATAATCACTGGGGTACAGATGATTATGAATTTTCAGGCCTTCCGGGCGGCTACCGTGCCTTGGATGGCGTTTTCAACGCCATTGGCGGCAACGGGTTCTGGTGGTCGTCTACGGAAACCTTTTCGAACGCTGCCTGGTTCCGCTCCCTGAAATACAGCAACGGTCACGTGGGCAAGTACGACTACAGTAAGCGAGATGGCTATAGTATTCGTTGCCTCAGGGATTGAGGGTAATTAAGACCTAAAAAAACAATTTCCCGGTTTCCGCTCCTTACATCAGCTCAGCTTCCAGCTCGAGCGAGGCTGTGCCGCCGGCATACAGCCTCGAGATGGGGCATTTTTCCTTTGCTGCCTTCGAGAGCTCACTGAACTTCTCCTGCGACAGGCCGTCGCATTTCACCTTCGTGCTCAGCACTATTTTTTCTATCCTGGGGCCAGTATCATCGCTGCCAAGGCTCACGCTGGCATCGGTTTCGATGAATTCAGGCTTCAGGCCTTCGCCACTCAGCAAGGCCGAGAGGAACATGGAATAACATCCGGCCTGGGCGGCGCCCACCAGTTCTTCGGGATTGGTGCCCTTGCCGTTTTCAAAACGCGAGGCGAAAGTGAACGGGCCTGAATACCCGGTAATGTCCATGTTGCCTTTCCCTTCCTTGAGGGTGCCGTTCCACACGGCTTTTACCTTGTTTAGTTTCATGATCGATAGTGTTTGTTATGCTTGTTTGCCATATTAACATTTTTGGAGGGGAACTGTTCAACGGCTAAGCATTAGTTCCTGTTTTTCGATCATACGCATATTTCTTTTCGGGAAGCTTGTGTTGATGTGTTGCTTGCCGGGCAAGGTGTGTGAATCTGCCTGTTTACATTGGTTCCTGGCTGATCAGATCCGATTAGCAAAATCTGTGCTTGTGGGTAATTGCATTATTGTTAATTTTGCAACGGAGAAATGCCGGAGTGGTCGAACGGGGCTGTCTCGAAAACAGTTGTCCTGCTATCGCGGGACCGGGGGTTCGAATCCCTCTTTCTCCGCAACTAACTCAAAACCCGCGCTTTGCGCGGGTTTTTTTATTTGCAAAGTGCGCCCGCCAAGCTTGCTTGAGCGGGTGTGCTGCGCAAATAAAAATGCCGACGAAGAAGGTTTTGAGTTAGTTAAGCCCCTCCCCTTTAGGGATCATGAGCAGAGCGAGTAATCCCTCTTTCTCCGCAACTAACTCAAAACCCGCGCTTTGCGCGGGTTTTTTTATTTGCAAAGTGCGCCCGCCAAGCTTGCTTGAGCGGGTGTGCTGCGCAAATAAAAATGCCGACGAAGAAGGTTTTGAGTTAGTTAAGCCCCTCCCCTTTAGGGATCATGAGCAGAGCGAGTAATCCCTCTTTCTCCGCTGAAGTCTCGGTAAAGACTTGGTACTGTAGCAAATGCACGAAAAGTGCCATACGAAACGAGTCAAAAACGAGTCAAGCAGTCTGTATAGATAGCATTTCCTGGTAAACAGGAAGATACAGATGAAACAAACAAATTCTTACCGGGAGGTGGTGAGATTCATACCCGCCTCCCTTCACGAAAACAAAGTATGCCCGATTTTTCCACTTTTTTGACAAAAAACAATAAAAAATCTACCATAATTTTTAGCTTAACTTCTCAACCCAAAACAGATTGTTTTCGGAGCATTCAAAGAAATAATACCATTGATACAAGGCTGTTATATTTGCTAGTTTTCAAGCAATATCATTTTTTGGCAATCAACATTTTGTCCATTTATAATTAATGAATATAAATAAATGCCTGAGACGAGTTCATTAAGATCAAGTTGGATGTTATTTTCTCCGGCCCGTATATATCCCAATTCTTGTGATATTATTTCGCGTCCGGTATGATTGCACACAGAGATAGTAACAGAAGCATCCACGTATGTTTTAAACGGGATTGTAGTTGTTCTCCTAAATGGGTTTGGAATGTTTTGTTGTAGCTCTCCAAGTTTTGGAGCAGACTCATTATTCATCTCATCTTCTGATTCCTTTGTAAAAGGAAGTAGCGATAGCAAATATGTTTTCTGATCTACAAACTGTGTTTTTGAGCCCGGAATATATTCTGTCATTTTTCCCTGATAATAGGATTTGTTTCCACTGGCTTCCATCAATAAATATGTATAGCCTAAGTCAATTATGGCAAAGATGCTATCGGCCGGTGTTTCGGGATTATCAATGATGTCTTCATAATGATCAATCACAAGCTGCCAGTCTTCAAGCTTGGTATTACAGCGGTTTGATAAGAAATGCGCCAGTTTTTTTAAGCGAAGATTGTTTTGAATGCTATTGTTATTTTCAAAATATTGAATTAAAGCTGCATAGTCATGATCAAGAAATTGTTCAATTGAGAACAGGTCGCGTATTGCGTTTTCTGCATATTTTGTTGCCGGATAATTATCGATGATATATTCAAACTCTTGCTGGGCCTGTGCGAAGTTTCCATTTTCATATTCATCAATAGCATCGAAATATAATTGCTCAACAAGGCCATTGAGGATTGTTGTTCCGGGTGGGCACCATTGTGGATCCCAGAAAAATCCATCAACAGGATAAAGATCATCTGT
This sequence comes from uncultured Bacteroidales bacterium, assembly GCA_964531985.1. Lineage (GTDB taxonomy): Bacteria > Bacteroidota > Bacteroidia > Bacteroidales > B18-G4 > B18-G4. Next base: position 3,225 of record CAZHFC010000022.1, on the reverse strand, counting down.
AGCTGAAAAGCCCGTTCCCCAGCAATTATAACGAATATCTTTCTTTTCAATTCCAGTATAATCAAAATACACCAAAGGATCGGTCGGGTTACCTGAATTGTCATTATCAATAATTACATTGTATTTGCAATACCAGGGGAAACTAAATTCAGATGCATATATTTCATAACTATTGTTGTCTTTGATTTGCTGTGTTTCGTACTCGTAATATGCTGCCGCATTACCAACCATGGCAACCTGACTGTTTCGGGCAATCCAAACACCATATTCATTGCCGTGAATATAGTTTTCTGCAATACTTGCTCTTGAATTATATATGTTTAAGCCTTTATTGCTGCAATTTGATATTTCATTATCAAACACATTTTGATTGCCACTTATTCCCCAGCCCGATTCATAAATCTGTATACCACTGCCACAATTATCAATGCTGTTTCTGGCAATAAGAAACTTGTCGTAATCCGAAATATATATGCCAGCCGGACAATTCTGATAACCTGAAATATTATTTGATGTTATAGTAGCAACATCACTGGCTGAGCCATAAAGGTTATCAATTAATAGCCATGTACAATAAAAATCGGAAGAGTCAATAGTAAGATTTCCCCTGGTAGACCATAGCACATCACAACTGCTGAAGGTACATTTGTTTATGCTTAAGCCCTGGCTTTTATTTAATAAAAAGCTTTGATTGAAAACAGCATTGTTAATTGTTATTTGCTGGTTTTCGTTGTTTAGAAAAATATTATCGATATTGATAAACTGTACATTTTTGCCAATTTGAATATTTCCATTGATTAGCAATTCGTTTTGGCCTGATTTGCCGGTAAAAACCACATTATCACCAATAATAAGGCTTGCCCCTTCTTCAATTTCTATAATGCTGTTATACATATCAATCTCAACACTGTCTTCAATTGTCAGACTTGCATTATTGCGAACAGTGGGATTAAAACGGCTTACCATATTGCTGAACAGGTTTACATTCTGATCTATTATCTGGTCATCGCCTGGAACAATTAGGTCGTAATCAATATGTAGATCTATAAAATCAGACGGATTTTGTTGAAGGATTTGAAATGGAAAATTTGTGTCACATCCAAGATGGAACTCTTCGTTCCAGCGATAATCAACGATTGAAAAAGTATCAATATATCCCTCATATGTATTGGAATAATCACCTGACCAGGTTCTGAGGAATATTTTACCAAAATCTTCATTTATGTAAGAATGGGAAAAATCAAGACCAAACTCTATAGGGCCATCATAAGCCCCCCTAAAATCATGAGCACCTCCCTGACTCTTAAAAATTCCGAGATATTCGTAATCTGTAACCTCTATTGAATCAGCATTTTCAGCATAGCCTATAGAGAGTCCTATTTTCTGCCGATAGGGATGTACTACACTTGATTTCACAGTTAGTTGTGGTTCATAACCTGCATTGGCATAACATGTAATAGCAGTGTATGGGTTGGATAAGCCCTCCATCATCAGATACGGAATATAAATGTACCCATCGTCATGATTGAGAGCATCCTCTCCCCAACTATTTACAGCCAAAAAAGCCCCAAGTTCGCATTCAAATAATTCAATAACTCCATTATTATTAGTGTCGATATTGGCATATATACTATCACCATTTATATCAAAGCATTGTACACTGTCGTGATAACCAACCAATGTGAGTGAATGTGATCCGGCAGTTCCCCATTGTGTTACATAATGTTTTCCATATTCAGGTGAACTATAATCGAACATTGCATAATGTTGCCAGCCGCTATAAGCGTAAATATCAATTACTGCCAGGCCACCTGTCTCCTCACCATTATTATGGTCAGCAAGCCAATGTTTAAGCAATTCAAGACTATTATATGTACTGTCCCATGAGATGCTACCCGATGAATCAACTTTATTAAACATACCCCGATAGTATTTATCATATCCATCCATCCAGTAAAGGTGCATCAGTGTGTCAATATCCAGGGAAGGGTCGTCATAATCATCAAGCGAGGGGCAGCCGTTTCTTTTTACGATATCAAAACCACTTCCATAAGCGGTTCCAACTGTATCATACCCTTTATTCAGGAAGTTATATGTAAAGAAAGGGTGATAAAGATTGGTAAGCGTATCAATATTATTTCCAGCTTTTACATCCCTGAGTCTATTTATTTCGTAAGCAAAACAATACCACACTTCAGCAGCCTGTACACATGAAGCTGTACCTTCCTGATCAAATACAGGGGGCATATAAATCAACTCATTATTTTTTACTACTGCCGGAAGAGTTTTTGCGGCAGATTGGGGTGTAAGCTGCATAATGTGCAAATTCGCCTCAACTTCGGGAAGCATAGGCAGGGCATCACCGGCTATCCAGGGATCGCCATAGGGATCGGGGTTTACATTTACGACCTGGGCAAATACAAATACGCCCATTAGCATAAACACTAAGGAAAAAATTGTTTTCATGGCTTTGGTTTTGTTAATTAGTAAACTATTGTTTTAGAAACCTGCCATATCTCATTTCATTATTGCTATTAACTATTATCAAATAATAGCCAGATTTTAATGCACCAACATTAAACATACGGTGCTTATATTGATCTTGCATGATTAAAGAACCCATGCAATTATATACTCTCAAATAGTAATTATTGCTATGATCTTCCGGCATGTTAAGGAAAAAAAGATATTCACGGACAGGGTTCGGATAAATGATCAGTGGTTGAGTTGACGAATTTGGAAACCCTTCAGCAATTGAAACTGTAGTATTTATTGTACGATAAAGCGCATTGGATGAAAACTCTGATGTTACATAAAGATAATCAAGTTCATCCTTTGTCATATCCCCTTTTGGCCCCGGGAAAAGCCCTTCTTCAAAATATTCAAAACTTTGACCATTGTCCAGCGAACGAATTACCTGGCTGGAGGATGCATAAATATGATCTGCACTATTAACAATAACATCCTCTATTGATGGGCCACCTAACAGGCCCTCCCACTCATCCTCTCCGTTGCGTAGCACATAAAGCCCGGGCCATAAACCCGATTGCAGTATACCCCTTGCTCCGGCAAACACATCGCCTTCGCTGTTCTCGGCCAGGGATGATACCATATAGTTGAATAAACCCGATAATTCCCAATTATTGCCACCATCAGTTGATTTGTATACCCCGCCCATATCAGGAAAATAGCCGGTAAGGGCTATATACATATCACCCGATTGGG
>CAZHFC010000021.1:62190-64085 GCA_964531985.1 uncultured Bacteroidales bacterium | reverse complement strand
CACTGAAACACTGAAACACTGAAACACTGAAACACTGAAACACTGAAACACTGATATTCCCATGAAAAAACTCCTCCTTATTCTGAGCCTACTGATTAGCGTTTCTGCCCGCGGACAGATCGTTTACGAATCCGTTAGCCGGACAAACATTTATGATTTGCTGGATGAGCTTGCCAATGAGCAGCTCATCTCCGTCAACTCCGTTGTAAAGCCATATTCGCGGGCCTTCATTGCCGAAAAGCTTCAGGAGGCCCTGGCGCAGAAGGAGCAACTGAGCAGGCGGCAGGCTGCGGAGATTGAGTTTTACATGCAGGACTACCGCCTGGAAACGGTTTACAACACCACCGGCATGAAACCGCTCAACATCTTCCACAAGAAGGAGCACCTGGCCACCTCCCTCAACCCTGTTGCCGTAACCTACCGCGACAGCCTCATTGGCTTTACGCTCAGGCCGCTCTACGGGCTTGAATACTTCATCAACGCCAATGGGGAGGCCTTTCACCGTTACGGGGGTGCGGAAGCTTTCGGGTATATCGGCAAGAATTTCGGCGCCTACACCAGTCTGGCCGATAACCACGAAAACCAGACCCTGACAAGGCCCGGTTACCTGAACCAACGGCACGGGGCCCCGGGAAAAGGCAGTGTGAAGGGCGGCATCGACTATAGCGAAGCACGCGGCGGGCTGATGGTATCGTGGAACTGGGGCGCCTTCGGGCTGCTGAAAGACCATGCCGTGTGGGGAAACAACTACAACGGGGCCAATATTTTGTCGGGGCACAACCCTTCCTTCGGGCAGATCAGGCTGCAGCTCACCCCGGCCAGGTGGTTTGAATTCAACTATATACACGGCTGGCTGGTGTCGGACGTGATCGACAGCAACCGCTCGTACTACGACGGAAACACCTACCGGGAGGTGATGCACAACAAATACATCGCCGCCAACATGTTCACCTTCATCCCCTTCAAATACCTGAACCTCTCCTTCGGTAATTCGATCATCTATTCCGACATCGGCGTGCAGGCCGCCTACCTGGTGCCCTTCCTCTTTTACAAGTCCGTTGACCATACCCTCAACTCCACCAACAATTATGCGGGGCAGAACGCGCAGATGTTCTTCGACATCAGCTCCCGCAACATCAAACACCTGCACCTGTTCTTTACCCTCTTCGTGGATGAGTTCTCGATAACGCGGGTCACCAAAAGCCACAAGCACAACTTCCTGAGCTATAAGGGAGGAGCCCGCCTCAGCGGCTGGCCGGTGAAAGACCTCAGCCTCATTGCCGAATTTACCTGGACCCTGCCCATGACCTACCAGCACCGCATCTCCACCACCACCTTCGAGTCGAACAGCTATAATATGGGCCATTACATGCGCGACAACGCCTCCGACCTCTACCTGGCCCTCATATACAAGCCCGTCCGCGGCCTGCGCATCGACCTGAGCTACCTGCTCGCCAGACACGGAAACCACTATATCTACGGGCAGTTCACCCCTCCCGACGAAGCACCCGTGATGAAAGACATTACCTGGCAGAACAACACCGTGGGGCTGAAAGCGGTTTACGAATTCGTGAATAATGCATACATTTTTGCCGGTCTGTATGTTGCCGACATACAGGGCTTCGACGTAGACGGCCTCACCGCCCGGGACTACCTCGACATGTTCGGCCCCGAAATGTTCCATGGAAACACCACCACCATAAATTTCGGGTTTAATGTAGGTTTCTGACAGATTCAGGATGTCCCGGGAATCGGGAATCGGGACCGGATTCCGGCATTTTAAAAAATTTCTTTATTTTTACCAGCCCAAAACTCAAAGCATTGAATTGGATAACCTGGATAAATTATTGTTTTTAACCATTTAACCATCCCGATAAATCGGGGATTCGTTCGAC